>JAJZTQ010000010.1 GCA_021848825.1 Pseudomonadota bacterium | reverse complement strand
ACAGTTATGCTTGGCGGCCATAGCGTCTTGGACCCACTCCTTCCCATTCCGAACAGGACAGTGAAACGAGACAGCGCCGATGATAGTGCGGATTCCCGTGTGAAAGTAGGTCACCGCCAGGCTCTTACAAAAGCGACAAGCCCATCCAACCGGATGGGCTTTTTGCTTTTGCAGCTCTTGATGTGTGACCTACTGAGCTTGTGACAACCCCTCACCGATTTCAAAGAGGTCAGGTTTCTGGTGATCCCAGGTTTCTACGGAGGAACTTCGATTCTTGAGGCAAGCGTCCCGCCAAAATAGGTGAGGGGTTGCGTTGTAGACTCATGTTCGGCGAGCTTGCGAGCCTAACGTGATGTCGGAAACAAAGTAGGTCACCGCCAGGCTCTTACAAATGCAAAAGGCCCACCCAAAAGGTTGGCCTTTATTTGTGCAGACTCCATTGTCTCAAGATTTGGAGCCTCCTCAAAACCCGGGGCGATTCAGTATTGCTGGCGAAATAGTTTTTGAGCCTCACATCGACCGACCAGGAGTCGGCTGCATCTGGCCGGTCCGATCCGTAAGCCAAGGCTGCTTGATTGGCCAGGGTCGCCACCATGACGACAAGACAGGATCCCATGCCGCGTCGATGCTTTCGCAGGAGCAACCATAAGGAAAATTCGGGAAAGGCCGCCATTGTGATCCCCTCAACCGGAAAATATTCCGGTCATGCTGTTCAATTTGAGTCACTTGAATTCAAGTCGGATAGGGGTGCCAAATCAAGGCAAGTTCCAGGAATTTCGTGGCGCGACGCTGGACCCTTTTCGATTCGGGATCAGCCTGCTTTACCGGCCCTGCATGTTCGTTGCGCGCATGAGGCATCGGATGAATTGCCGCATGGGGTTCGAGCGGCAACAGGAATGGGGCGCGCCGCGGATACAGGTCTGCCTGCGGCCCTCGCCGAACGACGCGGCGCTCGGGAAGGCCATCCCCGGGTTCCGGCAAGACGATCCGGATTGCCTTCGTCAGATTCCCGAGCGCGGATTCGCCGTGCAGTGGATGTCGCCTTGGCGCAAGCGCCAAGGCGACCGTGGTTTTCAAGGGGTGGAATTACTGCTGAGATTGCCCTGTGAGTTCCTTGACGGTCAGTTCGGCGAACTTGTCGTAAAGCCAGCCCATCCTTGCATCGTCTTGTCCTCCGCCCAGTCCTCCGAGCGCGTAGGACGCCGAGACTTCGAAAGTGTCGAGCGGCTTGTCTGCGGGATCGAGAGGCTTGAGGGTGCCGGTGACGTGATCCGATCCGGCCATGAATCCGAACATGATCGCGCTGAAATTCGAGCGGAACCGGATGTCGGTGATCTTGATGTCGAGCTTGTCCTGCGCGTTAGGAGCAATCATTCCCTTCGCTTTCATGACACGCTGTATCGTATCGCGGAGCCTGTCCGGATCGAACTGCACATTATCGCTGAGTTGGCTTTGCGCCTTGTCATCCAGCGATACGGTCACCTGTTTGTATTTCTGCACCGAGAGTTTTTCCGGCGCAACGAGATTCCCTTGTCGCTTGACTTCGCCAGCGCATCCGGTGATCAAGGCGGCAACCATTCCAATTGTGACAATACGCAAAAACATGCTTTCCCCTTTGAAGTATTGGTGTTTTTCGGCAAATGCCAACCCATCGTTCGGGTAGGCGAAATGACTTTAGACTCAGGTTACTCTCGCAGAGCGATAACGCCAACTGTCAGATCTGTCAGGATGCGCGGCCGTGGCACCGTTCTGGTTCCAAGACTGAATTCAAGGATGTCGTGCCGGGAAAAACGAGCACGAATCTCGCCAACAGCGGATTGGGTTGCGGCACCATCCCGATTGCCCCTGTTCCGGAACCTTCAACAGATGCCTTGATCATTGCGGGCGGGCTCGTTGCACACATGGCAAACAGGCGAAGAAGTCAAAGACAGGTTTCGTCTTATCGGCAGGTAATTGCTTGATAGGAATCAAAGGGCGGTACGGCATTGGTCGGAAAAAAAAGCCCGGGCGTGCCCGGGCAATTTCCCTTGGGGGAGGAGAAATTCAGCGCCTGCTGGGCGATTTTGCCGCCACGAGCTTCTTGCGTGCGGCATGCAGCATTGCGGTTGCGACAAGGATTCCGGCTGCGACAGAGATGATCATGATGCGCTCCCTTCGTGTTCGAATGATCTGCAGGGAGGTCGGGGGAAGAATTTCTCTCGATCTGGTAATCCCGCCGCCATAGGGTATAACCCTTTAGACCGGTAACTTTGCGTCCCCACCTTTCGATGGGTTTGCCCTTGCAGATACGGTTCAATCCTAGCAGCAGGAAAAAAGGAATGTCAAGTTTTTCAGTGGAGGGCACTCGCCAGCTGCTTTCTGTACCTTGACACGAGCTCCTTCTGATCGCAGAGATCGAAAAGATCGATCATCATCTTTCTCGCCTTTTCGTTCTTCTTGTCCTTTTTGACGACTTCCAGGAGCTGCCCGAACGCGGGTTCGAATTTGTGCCTCGATGCGTGGAACATGGCGAGACCGATCCTGGCTTCCAGGTTTTCGGGGTCGGCTTCGATCGCTTTCGTGAGCGCAGATTCGTCCTCGGGTTTTGCGCCGGAATATTCGATTTTCTTCAGAATCCTTTCGTAATGCGGCGACATCCCCGGATTGATGGCCTGAAGGAGTGCCTTTGCAGGTTCGATCGCGCCTCCGTCGACCAGGATCTCGGCGAGGTCGAGCCTGGCCCGTTCATTCGAAGGGTCTATCCTGAGCGCTTCCATCAGCATGTTTCTTGCAGATTCAGGCTCAAGCGCTTTTGCCCTCAGGCGCAGCTCTTCGGAAGGAGAGGGGATTGCTTTTTCCAGAAAGGCGCGCAGGGCGGATTCGGGCAGGGCGCCCGTGAAGCCGTCGACGATTTCGCCTTTGACGAATACCCTGACGTCGGGAATCCCTCTCACGTTGTATTTTCTCGCAAGTTCCGGATTTTCGTCGGAATTCACCTTTGCCAGAAGAAATCGCCCGCTTCCTTCCCCAGCGAGCTTTTCCAGCATGGGTTTCAGGATCTTGCATGGTCCGCACCAGGGCGCCCAGAAATCGACGACGACAGGTTTTTCGCATTTGAGCACCGTTTCCTCGAAATTGTTTTCATCCGCGTCGAATGCATGTTGGGCCATGAAGTACTCCATCGATTGTGTTTCGGATATTCTAGCGGCTGAGCCATCATCCATCCAGACCTTGACCTCCATCCGAATCCGCATCAGAATTCGCAAATGACAAGGCGGTACCTGCTTTTTTTCGCTATCTTCTGTTTCCTGGGCCTGTACAGCCTGGAAGCAGCCCATCACCACGTCAAGGAAGCTGACGAGATGGCTTGCGCGGTATGTCATGTCGCAGCGCATTCTGCAGCAGACATGCCTTCTCCGGTGACGGCGCCTGCATTTGCGCTGCTTCTTTTTTTCATTCTTCCCCTGACCGAGATTTCATCCGGCTTTTACTGCATTTCCTTCAAGCCCCGTTCCCGTTCTCCGCCTGCCTTCTCCTGATCATCGTTTTAACGCCAGCTTTGGCAAGGTTTTTTGGAGAAGACATGAAGAGGCTTTTTTTTCTGGCTGGACTGATGCTTCCTGCGCTTGTGCAGGCAGCCAAGATATCGGGGGAAGTGAAGGATACCCTAGGCAGCCCCGTTCCTTTTGCAAGGCTCAGCCTGCAGGATTCGAAGGGCAAGGTGATTGCAACGGCGAGGAGCTCGAAGGAAGGGGTTTTCGAGTTCTCTGTCGACCCCGGGATCTATGCGATTCTCGCCGAGAAGCAGGGTTATACCCTGGGCACGGCCATCGCCGTGGCGGGGAAGAAGGCAGCCAAAGCGCTGATCACGCTTGCCGAGAAAAAGGCGCCCGAATTGAGCGTCGTCGCAGCAAGAAAGCCGAGGAAGGAACTGGAAGGGGGGAGCAGCCTCTACAGAATCGATCATGCGGCGATAGAGGCATTGCCTCAGGGTGAAAACACCCAGCTTGACCAGGTGCTGCTCCGTGCGCCCGGCGTCGCGCAGGATTCTTTCGGCCAGATCCACGTCAGGGGTGACCATGGAGACCTGCAGTACCGGATAAACGGCATCATGCTTCCTGAAGGCATCAGCGGATTCGGGCAGACGCTGGACACGCGATTCGCCCAGAGCATCGATCTTCTGACAGGCGCGCTGCCTTCGCAGTACGGCTACAGGACGGCAGGGGTGGTCGACATCCATACCAAGAGCGGCGCATTCCAGAAAGGCGGTATTGTCGATTTCTACGGGGGGAGCAGGGGGACTTACGAGCCGTCAGTCCAGTACGGCGGGTCACAGGGGAATCTCAACTACTATTTCAATGCCTCTTTCCTGCAGAGCAATCTCGGCATAGAAGGCCATACGTCGGATGCGAACCAGATTCACGACAGGACGAGTCAGCTAAAGGGATTCGGCTATCTTTCCTATCTCGTCAATCCGCTCACCAGCGTCAACGTGATCGTCGGCAATTCACAGAGCAAGTTCCAGATTCCGAATACCCCCGATCTCGCCCAGAATTATGCGCTTTCGGGCGTTCCGAATTATCCTTCGGCCATTCTCGACGAGAATCAGACTGAAACAAACCGGTACGGGATCATTGCGCTAAAGGGGGCAGGTTCGAAATCGGATTATCAGCTTTCGATTTTCAGCCGCTATTCAACGGTGGCCTATACCCCCGATCCCTATGGCGACCTGATCTACACGGGAGTGGCTTCGACCGTCCTGAGGAGCAGCTTCTCGAACGGGCTGCAGGGAGACGGATCCTACAGACTCGATCCCCGGCACAACCTTCATGGCGGTTTCTTCACGAGCACCGAGTACGCCGTATCCGACAACACTTCGGCCGTTTTCCCTGCCGATGCAAGCGGGAACCAGACGAGCACCACGCCTTTTTCGATAGTCGACAATTCCTCGAAGACGGCCTGGCTCTATGGCCTCTATCTGGAAGATGAATGGCATCCAGCGAAAAAGCTCTCGGTCAATTACGGCGCGAGATTCGACGTGATGAATGCGTACGTGAACGCGAGCCAGCTGAGCCCGAGGGTCGGGCTGGTTTATGACGCCACCGAACAAACCTCTTTCCATGCCGGCTATGCGCGCTATTTCACCCCCCCTGCTACCGAATTGATCGCGCCGGCCAGCATCGCAAAATTCCAGGGAACGACGAATGCCGTTCCGACAAACGTGAACACCAATGTCTTGCCGGAGAGGAGCCATTATTTCGATGCAGGCGTCTTGCACCGATTCACCCCTGCGCTCAGTCTGGGGCTGGACGGCTACTACAGGCTTGTCCAGGATCTGCTGGACGAGGGACAGTTCGGCCAGGCGCTCGTGTTTTCGCCTTTCAATTACGAGCAGGGGAAAATCTACGGCATAGAATTCACCGGGAACTACAAGAAGGACGCATTCTCCGCCTACCTGAATCTCGCCGCATCTCGCGCGCTGGGCAAGAACATCGTTTCCGGGCAGTACAATTTCAGCCCGGCCGAGCTCGCCTATATTTCCGACAACTGGGTTCATCTCGATCACGATCAGACCTACACGGGCTCGACGGGATTTTCCTATCTCTGGCATGGAACCGCTTACAGCATGGATGCGCTCTTGGGAAGCGGCCTCAGAAGGGGATTTGCCAACACTGGAAAGATGCCGGGCTACATGCAGGTCAACCTCGGCATGACGAGGAAGATGGGGAAATACGAGGGAAGGTTCACGGTGATCAATCTATTCGATCACAGCTACGAGATCAGGGACGGATCCGGAATAGGGGTCGGCGCGCCGCAATTCGGGCCGAGACGCGGCTTTTATGTCGGCATGGGAAGAAATTTTTAACAGGGAGCGAAAATGCAGGGACTGAACGAAGCCTGGGAGGCGATCCGTTTCGGCGGGGTGATGGTTTATCCTTTGTTGGCCTTGGGGGTGATTGCGCTCGCCATCATGACAGACAAGGCTTACGTGCACATGAAATATGTCAGGATGCCGGATGCGCTATTGACGCTTGTCGAAACCTACGGATTTTCATGGAAGGAACTCGAGAGTTGTGTCGAATCTCTTGATTCAAGGCATTACTTCGGCAGATTCTTCAGGCCCATCCTGGCAAACAGGGAAAAGCCCGCTTGGTGGGTGGAGTCGCGCGCGGCAGACGAGGCTCAGCAGATCGAGAAATCCATGAGCCGCGGGCTCTGGGTGCTCGAGACCGTGGTGACGGCTGCGCCGCTGCTGGGGCTCCTGGGCACGATCACGGGCATGATGAACGCTTTCAAGCTGATCGGGGCGAAAGGGCTGGTCGATCCGAGCGGCGTGACGGGAGGGGTGGCGGAGGCGCTGATCGCGACGGCGCTCGGCCTTTTCATCGCGCTTGTCTGCCTCTTCGCATTCAATTTCTTCTCGCGCCTGCAGTCCCAGGCATTGGACGAAATGGAGCGCCTCGGGACCAGGCTCATCGACCATATCAGGATGGACCAGGAAGGAGGGAAGATTGAAGCTTCGTAAGAGCAGGGAGTCGAAGCGGGGGAGAATCGAGATCATCCCCATGATAGACGTGATGTTCTTCCTCCTGGCAACCTTCATGCTGGCTTCGCTTTCGATGCAGAATCTCAATTCGCTTCCCGTCAATCTGCCCAAGGGCAAGGCTCAACCGATGCGGGAAAAGGCGCCAGTGACGCTGACCGTGACCAAGGAAGGAAAGATCTTCGTGGACAAGACGGCTGTCACGCTCGATTCCATGAAATCGGCGATCGAATCGAAGCTCGACAAATCCGATCCCAGCATCGTCATATCGGCGGATACCGGCGCTCAGAATGGCCTGGTCGTCGAAGTCATGCTGAGGGCGAGGCAGGCGGGGGCGGAGCATTTCCTGATTGCAGTGAAGCATGAGGAGTGACATCGAAAATCCATGGCGTCGCCTGCCATGGACCCTGGGTTTTGCGTTTCTCCTCTGGCTCACGCTTTTCTGGGTATTCGGGCGGTATCTTTCCATACCGGAAAAGATCCCCGCGAAACAGAAGCCGATCGATGCCAGGCTGGTAGAGATCCCTTCGCCTCCCAAGCCGTCGGAGCCGAAAGGGGTGGTGAAGCCTGTAAAGCCATTGCCGAAATCTGTGCCGCGGCAAAAAGTTTCACCTCCCCAGAAGAGCGACGCCGCGAAACCGGCTCCTTCCAAGGCGGAAGATCAGAAGCCTGCATCGCCTGCCAGGGCGGAAGCAAAGACGCCGCCCGCGCCTGATGCTTCGCAGAAGGGAATGCCTGGCGGGGACGAAATGGCTGCGCGCGCCATCTACAGCCCGAAGCCCGAAATTCCCGAGGAATACAGGCAGGATGAAATGGATGTGCTGGTCGTGGCGAGATTTCATGTTGCGGCTGACGGCACCGTCAAGGTCGAGCTTGTCACCCCCTCATCCATTCCCGGATTCAATCAGGCCATACTCGATACCCTGGGTACCTGGAAATTCTTTCCTGCGCTGAAGGACGGAAAGCCTGTCGACTCGGTTCAGGATGTCCGATTCAGATTCCAGGTGAAATAAAAGAGGGCCGGAAAATTCCGGCCCGAAGGAGGAAACGCTGGGTGTGGTGAGTTTTTGAAGACTCACGATACAATGAAAAACCATGCCGGCCTCTTCGTCAATGCTGCCCCGACGAATGGCAGGGAAGGGCCGATGAACGGCGAATGCCAGGTTCGAGTTCGATATCTAGGAGGGAAAATGGAAATTGCGACTTTGGGCGGGGGATGCTTCTGGTGCCTGGACGCGGTGTACAGGGAGCTTCCAGGCGTTTCAGAAGTGGTGTCCGGATACAGCGGCGGAAAGACGATCGATCCGACATACGAGGAAGTCTGCGGCGGAAGAACAGGGCATGCCGAAGTGGTCCAGTTGACTTTCGATCCTTCCGTCGTTTCGTATGAAAAGATCCTGGAAGTTTTCTTTTCCATCCACGATCCGACCACATTGAACAGACAGGGGAACGACATCGGAACGCAATACCGCTCCGTCATATTCACCCATGCCGAGAATCAGAAAAGAACGGCGGAAGAAATGAAGCATAAAATCTCGGGTTGCGTGACAGAAGTGATGCCTTTCGAGAAATTCTATCCCGCCGAGGATTATCACCAGGATTATTTTCGGAACAACCCTTCCAGACCTTATTGCCAGTTTGTAGTGGGGCCAAAAGTGGAGGGATTTCGAAGGAGATTCCCAGAGGCGCGCTAATGGCTCGTTCGTCCTTCGCTCGCCCTGTGTTCTACGGCGAAAACGGCGGCTTCCACGCGGGAAGCAAGCTTGAGTTTGAAAAGGATATGCCTTACATGCTGCTTCACCGTGTCGTAGCTGATGTCGAGCATCCTTGCGATGACCTTGTTGCTTTCCCCTCTGGCGAGATGCTGGAGTATTTCCTTTTCACGCTCGGTGAGAAGCTCGATCGAAGTCTTTCTGGTCTGTTCCTGTTCCCCGTTTTGCAGGAAGTTCATGAATTTCATGGTCATGGCCGGCGCCACAACGAGTTCGCCGCTGGCAATTCTTCTCACTGCGCTGACCACTTCTTCAGGATCCATGTCCTTCAACAGATAGCCCTTTGCGCCCAGGCGCATGGCGCTTGCAAGGTCGGCTTCGGAATCGCTCATGGTCAGGATGGCGACAGGCGTATTGCAGCCTGATTTTCTGATTTCGCCAAGGATGCTGAGGCCGTCCACCGGTTCCATTCGAAGATCCATGATCAGCAGGTCCGGTTGCCTTTCATTCAGGATTCTCATCACTTCGGCTGCATTGCCGGTATCGCCGACAACCGAGAAGCCGTAACAGTGGTCGAACAGTTCCGTCAATCCGCGCCTGCAGAGACAATGGTCGTCGACCAGTGCAATTCGAATGGATTCGTTCATGGTGTTGCCTCCTGAATGGCCGGGAAACTCAATATGACCTTGGTGCCCCCGGTTTTGCTGCTCTCCAATTCGATTTTCCCGCCGAGACGCATGGCTCTTTCCCTTATGATGGTCAGACCGTAGTGGCCTTCCTCTGGGGCGATTTCCGGAATGCCCGAGCCATTGTCCTTGATGGTGAAGAGATAGCGATCTTCGTCTCGGCTCACTGAAAGGCTTGCGTGGGTCGCTCTGGAATGCATTGCGACATTCGTCAGGATTTCCCTGACGATATGAAAAGCCTGGAGTTCATGCTCGGGGGGAAGGGCAAAATCGGATAGGCGGTTCGAATAATCGAGGCGGATGTCGGTGCGTTCATTGAATTCCTTCACCAGCCCCTTCAATGCATGCTGGAGGCCCAGCGGATCCATTTTGCTTCGGAAATGGGTGATGAGCTCCCGGACTGTGCGCTGGCCGGACGCCAAAGCATCGTTGACATCGCGGACATACCTGATTGCGAGCTGCTCGTCGCGAGATTTGATCGCTTCGAGCAGGAGGCTCATTCTCATCCTGGCATAAACCATCGTCTGGGCAAGCGAGTCATGGATCTCGTTTGCCATCCAGCGGCGCTCGGTCATCAGGCTGATACGCTTGCTTTCCTTGGCCTGCTTCGAATTTTCAAGCGCGATGCCTATCAGTTCGCCGAAGGAGCGAAGGCTGTTCTCCGTTTCTTCGGCGATTTCCTGGGGGGAGGTGAAAAAGAGGTTGAAGATGCCGATCATCTTGCCGCGGCTGGTGAGGGGAACCGCGACCACGCTTCGGCATTCCTTGCCGAAAAAGCCTATTCCCGAGCGCTTTGCACATGCGCCGACGCCTGCTGAACGGATTTCCACTTCGCGCAAAGAGACTCCGCAGGTGCCGCATCCCCAGTCGACGATGCGTTCCTGGCAGCTGACTTCCTCGGGAAGACCGAAGGATCCGACAAGATGCATCTCCTGCCCATCAATGGATGGGACGCGCACAGCGCCTGCAATGGCACCGGTCATCTTCACGATCGTGCCCAGAAAACTTTCCATCAGCGTCGTGCATTCGTCGCTGTAAGATTCTGGAACCGATTCCTTCACTGCTGCGCTCATTGCTTGATTATAAATCATTTGTTACTTGTTGCAATACTTTGCGGAAAAACTCATCCCCCATATGGGTTATATCCACCCCCCCGATGCGGTTATAGACATGGTGACCCGGTATTGCGCCTAATAGCAAGGTTTCCATGGGCCAAGGTCGGCTGAAATGGAAGGATCGTTTTTAAATCATGTCATCATCCATCCCGCTCCATGATCTGATCGTTTCGGAGCCAGCAAAAGAAATCGGCGATATTACCTGTTCCCTGCCTGTCCATCCCGCGGAAGACAAGGTCTGGTTGTCCGACGGACGGGCGAAGGCATGAAGCGCCTGCTTTTTTTCACACTGCTTTTCATCGCTCATCCGGCATTTGCAGCGGCTTCAGCCTCGCCTGATACCTGGTGGATATGGCCGCTCGCGCTTTTCGTGGTCTGTTTCTTTCTGGGCATTGTCGCCGTTCCTGCGGGCGTCGGAGGAGGGGTGCTGTTCGTGCCCATCGTGGGAAGCTTCTTTCCCTTCCACCTCGATTTCGTTCGAGGGGCAGGGCTGCTTGTCGCGCTCGCGAGTTCACTTGCTGCGGGTCCGTCGCTGTTGAAGGGGGGGCTTGCCAATCTCAGACTTGCCATGCCGCTCGCATTCGGGGCATCCATCAGCGCAATAGGCGGCGCGATGGTGGGGCTCGCATTGCCTTCCAATGTCGTCCAGATCGCCCTCGGGCTCACCATACTCGGCATCGTCGCGCTGATGGCTGCGGCCAAGAAGTCGGAGTTTCCGCATGTGCCTGCGGCTGATTCCCTTTCCAGCGCGCTGCGAATACAAGGGGTTTTCAGGGACGCGGTTTCCGGCGACGATGTGAACTGGCATGTTCATCGCACGCCTCTGGGCATGGCGATGTTTCTCGTGATCGGCTTCCTGGGCGGGCTTTTCGGCGTGGGCGCAGGCTGGGCCAACGTCCCCGTTCTCAATCTTCTGATGGGCGCACCGCTCAAGGTCGCTGCAGGGACATCCAGCCTGATCCTGACCACGGCGAGCTCTTCGGCGACGTGGTATTACCTGGACAATGGCGCGATCTTGCCGATCATCGCAGTGCCTTCCGTTGTGGGCATGATGATAGGCGCCAGGATAGGCGCTCATCTTTTGTCCGTGCTCAATGCATCCGTGATCAGGCGTCTCGTCATCACCATGCTTTTCGTATCAGGCGTCGGGGCGTTGCTGAAAGGGCTCGGGGTATGGACATGAAGGAAATGCAGCAATCGGAGCAGCTGCGCTATGCGGACTGGCTCCACTGGAGCACCCTCGCCGGCTTCCTGTGCCTGATCGGCACATTCATTGCCTATATATTCGGCATTCTGCCTGCCAGGATTCCGCTTTCCGAGTTGCCCCAGGTCTGGAACAAGCCTGCAGAGGAATTCCTGAAGGTGACAGGGATGCCGAAGGGCTGGGGATGGATAGAAATGCTCGGAAACGGCGATCTCGCCAGTTTCATCGGCATTGCGATTCTTTCAGGATGCTCTATATTCTGCATCATGGCTGTCATGCCTATCTATGCGAAAAGGAAGGACTGGGTCTATATTGCCATCTGCGCACTCGAGATCGGCATCCTGGTTCTCGCTGCTTCCGGATTGATATCAGGGAAGCATTGATGAATAGGGCGGCGGCAAACAGGAAAAGGGGATTTCGACAACTCGCCTATAACCTTATCCCCCTTGAGGGTTATGGCTGCATTACCCGATTCGGCTATAGACGCGTGAATGGCAAATTCCGCCTAATAGCATTATATTGTTAGCATGTTTCATTCCAATGAAACATGGGTTTATCAACGTAACGGAGACACACATGAATTTTCAGAAAGAACTCGACGCTCGCGGCCTCAACTGCCCTCTGCCCATTTTGAAGACGAAGAAGTCGCTTGCCGACATGGCTTCGGGAGAAGTGCTCAAGGTCGTGTCGACTGACTGCGGATCCGTCAAGGACATGCAGGCTTTCGCCAAGCAGACCGGCAACGAGTTGCTTGAACAATCCGAGGCAAACGGCGAATACACATTTTTCATGAAGAAGAAGTAACAGGGGATATTCTCATGACCAAGAAAATGGCGATCATCGCAACCAAGGGCACGCTGGACATGGCCTATCCGCCTTTCATCCTCGGCTCCACGGCTGCAGCCCTTGGCTACGACGTGCAGATCTTTTTCACTTTCTACGGACTGCAACTCCTGAAGAAGGATCTTTCCGACGTGAAGATCAGCCCGCTTGCCAATCCTGCCATGCCGATGCCTGTTCCCATGCCGGTTCTCGTCCAGGTATTGCCGGGCATGGAATCCATGGCGACGATGATGATGAAGGACAAACTGAAAAAGAAGGGGGTTGCTTCGCTCGAAGAGCTTCGCAACCTCTGCCAGGAAGCGGACGTGAAATTCGTCGCCTGCCAGATGACCGTCGATCTTTTCGAATTCGACAAGAAAGATTTCATCGACGGAATAGAATTCGGCGGTGCGGCAACCTTCATGGAATTCGCCGGTGACACGGATATCTGCCTGTTCGTTTGAGTCGTACTTTTATTACTAGTAGAGAGGGGCACCATGAAAAAGAGGAAGTTGCTGGTTTCTATGATGATTGCAGGCGGCCTGGTCAGTCCCGCGGCCTTCGCAACCAATGGCTATTTTTCGCACGGATACGGCGTAAAGTCGGAAGGCATGGGGGGCGTCGGCATCGCGCTTCCGCAGGATTCTCTCGCTGCAGCCACCAATCCTGCCGGCATGGTGATGGTTGGAAACAGAATCGATTTCGGTGCTGAACTCTTTATTCCTGACAGGAGCGCCCAGATCATCGGCGCAGGTGCGCCTGGCGCGAACGGGAGTTACGATGGCAACGACAAGAAATACTTCCTGATCCCGGATTTCGGCTACAACAGGATGATCAGCTCAGACAGCTCGCTCGGCGTTTCCATCTACGGCAACGGCGGGATGAACACTGATTATGCCAACAATCCCTTTGCCGCTTATGGCGGCGTCGGAAACGGCGGCGTCAATCTCGAACAGCTCTTCATCGCCCCCACCTGGTCGAAGAAGCTCAATGCGAACAATTCTATCGGTGTTGCATTGAACCTTGCCTACCAGCGCTTCTCCGCACAGGGTATCCAGGGATTTGCCGGAGCTTCACAAACTCCTTCGGCTGTCAGCAATAATGGAACGGATTCCTCGACAGGTTATGGTCTGCATATCGGCTGGATTGGCCAGGTTTCCCAGGATGTAACGCTGGGCGCGACTTACCAGACCAAAACCAGGATGGGCAAGCTCAGCAAGTACAGCGGCCTCTTCGCAGAGCAGGGCTCGTTCGATATTCCTGCAACCTACGGCGTCGGCATTTCCGTCAAGGCGATGCCCACTACCACCGTCGCATTCGACATCCAGAGGATCATGTATGGCGACGTTCCTTCCATATCGAACCCTATCGCCAACATGACCGTGCTCGGCAATCCGCTTGGTTCGAATGCAGGCGCTGGATTCGGTTGGGGCAATCTGACCGTCTACAAGCTCGGCATTTCGCATGACTACGATTCCAACCTGACCTTGAGGGCGGGATGGACGCACAACAATGTGCCTTATCCCTCGACGGAGACTTTCTTCAATATCCTGGCTCCTGGCGTCGTGAGGGACAATGCGACCCTGGGCGCGACATGGAAGCTTGCGGACAAGTCCGAGATCTCCGTGTTCTACATGCATGCATTCAGGAATACTGTTGACGGCACGCCGAACTCCATCCCCTTGCCTTATGGCGGTGGAATTGCAAACAACACCCTGTCGGAAGATTCGCTGGGCATTTCCTACGGCTGGTAAGTCTGGGAAGTACCTGCACCGACTGCCCGTCGCCTGAAAAGGTGACGGGTTTTTT
Source organism: Pseudomonadota bacterium (assembly GCA_021848825.1). Taxonomy (GTDB): domain Bacteria; phylum Pseudomonadota; class Gammaproteobacteria; order Burkholderiales; family JABEVD01; genus JABEVD01. Next base: position 59,723 of record JAJZTQ010000010.1, on the reverse strand, counting down.
ATTTGATTCTGTCAAAAAAAGCGGTGCCTGGCCTTGAAAAAAGCGGTGCCTGGTCTTGAATTATCACCTGATAATTCAAGACCAGGCACCGGTATGGCGGGTTTTTATCTGATTCTGTCGTAATACCTTGCGCGGAAGAGAAGCCGGTCGCTTCCCTCGAAGCCCGACCTGTCGTGAAGCACGTTGTTGCAGATGAGGCCCATGCCGGACTCCAGCCTCGTTCTGAAGATGTAGGGGGAAGGGAAGGCGAGGATGGATTCGAGTGCGGATACTGCAGCGAGCGTGAGCGGGTCTTGCTTCCATTCTATGGACCGCGTTCTCGCCGTGTAGCGCATGTGAAGATGATCCTGTTCGTCGAAGGAAAACACGGGACCGGTTTCTTCCTTCCTCGCTACTTCGTTCTCGTCCGTCCTTTCCGGGATCTTCATGGCGTCCGGCCTTGACAAAGCTTCGATGTAGCCAGGGTTCTGATCGCGCAAGAGGCAATAGAGCATTTCGTGATCCATCAGCCTGTTTTCCCCCCCGTCAGCAGCGCTTTGAGCGCAATGCAGCAGCATCGCGCGGATTTTTCTCTCGGGTGGGTTGTAATAACCGTCGGTATGCCATTTTATCGGCTTGTTGGTATACGGAATGTAACCCTTCCCGCCTTCCGTGACCTCTATCCTGGAAATACCGTCTTCGCCGGAAAGCCAGTTGGCATCCAGGTTTTCCAGGCCGAATTGCCTTGCGAAACGCTTCAAGTCAGGCAGCGGATTGCGGCTCACATAGATCGCCATGTTGGCTCTGGCGATGCGGTCCATGATAGCTTCATGTTCAGCCATGCTGAGATTTTCGAGATCGTCGACTTCGACGATCAGTTCGTCGATTGATCCGGGATGGGTGTCGAACTTCTTTTCGCGCCATTTCAGGTAAGCGCCATGATCCTGGAACATCAGTCCGGTCCTATTCCCGACCCCAGCCTGTGGGAAGGTTCCGTATCCAGCAGCCCCTTCATGGCGCGGCTCACGGTAGAGACGCCTTCAGGCGCCTCGATCTGCATGATCCTGTCGACGATCCAGCTTCTGTCCCGCTCATCGCAGAATTCGAGCAGACAATGTCCGAGATAGCGATAGAAGGCGAAATCCGGGCCTTCGTCGTTGAATCCGCACTCGGCGTAGACGTTGGTCCTCTCGTTGTAGCGGTCTATGAATTCGCTTTTGCATGAAGCATGGGAAAGCCCGAGGATGTCTCCCTTGTTTTCGGCGAAATTTCCCGCGACCCTCAGGGCGAGTTCCGTCGTGAAAGCGGTCCTCGCATCCTGATCCAGCTTGTCAAACGCGATCCTGTCGGCGACCTGGACGAGGAAGATCAGGAATTCCTCGGTGTAGTCGAAATACCGGGGACCTGCCTCGATCTCGTAGTCGGCGCTTCTCAGGTTCTTGAGGCCGTTCTGTGCGATCTTCCAGACGATGAAAGCCATGGCGCCTGCGATTTCTTCAGGCGTTTTCTCGCGTTCTGCCTTGAACCAGCGGCTCTTTACCCTCATCATCCCTTCCGGATGTAGAAATCGTATTCGCCCGGCGCGATCTCGATCGACTCCAGTATCGTTTCACCGGTGACCTTGGCCCATCCTTCTATGTCCGAGCTTATGCCGGGGCAGTTGCTGGTCAGCTTCAGGATTTCGCCTGTCTGCATCCCGTTGAGGAGCTTCTTGGCTTCAACGATGGGGCCGGGGCAGAGCACGCCGCGTATGTCGAGCAATACGTTGGCCTTGAATTCATGCCCCTTTCCCTTGAGGATGTAATATCCTGTTCCGCCGCCTGGCAATTTCGCGCTTTCGAGAATCTGGTTGTCGGTCTGCCTCGCCCAGGCGAAGAGATCGTCCGGTGTACCCGGGCAATCCGAGATGAGAAGCAGGATCTGTCCGCTCTCCAGTTCGTCCACCATCTTCTTCGCGCCGAGTATGGGGCCAGGGCAGGTGACCCCTTTCATGTCGAGCACGACATTCGCATTCAACTTGGTCATGATGTTTTCTCAGTAGCCTCCTTTTCCATAGGGCTGGGGCAGTCCGGCGATCTTCGCCCCCTGCTTTGCGGGACCCATCGGGAAGAGGTCGTAAAGCGCCTTGCTGTCTGCGTCACTCCAGAATTCCTGAACACCCTTCAGCATGTTCCTGAAATTCGGGGTATGGCCATTTTCGCGATATTCTTCCCGCATGTAGTCGACGATTTTCCAGTGGTTTTCGGTAAGCGCGATGCCTTCGGCCGCTGCGATGACTTCGACGGCTTCCTTGCTGAAATCGGCTTCGAGCAGATAGCCATCGTCATCGGTCTCAACGTCAACTCCATTTATATGATATGTCATTTTCTTATCCTCCAAACAGTCAAAAATCATTCAAGTCCTGCTATCGTCTTGTGCGGGACGAAGAAGCCGCATCCGATGTGGCGATGGGACCCAAGCCCGGAATGCTGCAGCCTGATCGATCCTGGCGGCTTCAGGTCATAGGCGACGAGGCTGTATCCGGAAAGGGTTTCGGTGCCATATTTCAGAGCCTGGTGCTTTCCGCAGATCAATTTGCAGGCAATCCCCAGCTCCCCCATCTTTTCTTCAGCATCGTGCAGAAAATCGGTCTCGTCCATTTCGCTGACGACGAAATGGGAATTCAGGGTCGGGTAGGCCTCGATCCGTCTTTCTTTTCCCCGGCCGATTTTGAGCGTGCTTTCGCCTACCTCGATGGTCTTTCCCTCGAGGTCGAGCGCATTTCTGAAAAATTCTGCGGGGATGCGCAATGCCAGCTTGGCGCGTCTCGGCAGAAGAAGTCCTTTTCCGCTCGATGCCCCTTTTATCGGAAGGATGCCGGCAGGATTCTGGTTTTCAAGCCAGGGAAGGGCGAGGACCAATTCCTTCCAGAGCAGAGCCCCATATCCCTCCGGCAGGAAATTCCCTTCGAGATCGAAAACGATGTCGGTGATTTCACTTGCCATTGACGGACTCCGCCCAGTTCTTCATCGCATCTGCCCATTGCCCGGCTGTAACAGGGTCGATATCGAAAATGGTGAAGCGCTTGCCTTCCCTGATGCGAATGCGCAGCATGCTCATGCCGCCTTCTGCAAAATCGATCTGCTGCAATTCGATTTCCTGCCCGCCAAGTGGTATCCTGAACTTCTCAATTTCGTTGATTTGCGTCATTATTAGGATGGTTAACTGATAATAATTTGCTGAAATCTGCTATATCAATATTATGCAATATTGAGCGCGACGCAAGCCTAAACCGTCTATAGCCTATAGGGGGGATGATTCATAACCCGGAAGGGTAGTTTACATAGAACTATCAGGCTTGTCTAATATACGCCAGGCGGAGCGTCTAGAATACAGGCGACCAAGATCGCCGACGGTTCGAAAGGACTTTTCCAAACAATTTTACTTGTAGGAGGAATCATGGCTAAGAAACTGCATGACACGCCGAATCTCGACGAACTCGAGAAAGGCCCGTGGCCCAGCTTTGTGACGGGCTTGAAACGTTTGGCTCAGGATAAGGACATGGCTGTTGACCTCCTGGGTCAGCTTGAGACGTCTTACCAAACCAAGAAGGGTTACTGGAAAGGCGGCACGGTTGGCGTTTTCGGATACGGCGGCGGCATCATTCCCCGCTTCACCGAGCTCAAGGACGACAACGGCGAGCCCATCTACAAGGACGCTGCAGAATTTCACACCCTCAGGGTGCAGCCTCCTGCAGGCATGCATTACAACACCGATGTCCTCAGGAAGATGTGCGACATCTGGGAGCGTCACGGCTCGGGCCTGATCGCATTCCACGGTCAATCAGGCGACATCATGTTCCAGGGCGCCACGACCGATAATGTTCAGGGCGCATTCGACGAAATCAACGAGCTCGGGTTCGATCTGGGCGGCGCAGGCCCTGCAGTCCGCACCTCCATGTCATGCGTCGGTGCTGCTCGCTGCGAGCAGTCCTGCTACGACGAGGCTGCTGCTCATCGGGTCGTGCTCAATACTTTTGTCGATGACATCCATCGTCCATCCCTTCCATACAAGTTCAAGTTCAAGTTTTCGGGTTGCCCCAACGACTGCATGAACTCGATCCAGCGTGCCGACATGGCGGTGATCGGAACATGGCGCGACAACATCCGGACGGATGAGGCCTTGGCTCGCAAATGGTTCGAAAAACACGGCATGAATGAACTCGTCAATGACGTGGTTGCGCGTTGCCCGACCAAGGCCGTGCGGTTGAAGGAAATAAAGGATGTCAACAAGGGCGAGCACATCTCCAGCGTGGCGGTGAACGACACGCATGCCGTCGAAATCGACAACCACGACTGCGTGCGCTGCATGCACTGCATCAATGTCATGACCGGCGCGCTTTCGCCCGGAAAAGACAAGGGCGCCACGATACTGGTGGGCGGCAAGCGTACGCTCAAGATCGGCGACCTGATGGGAACCGTCGTTGTGCCGTTCATGAAGCTCGAGACGGATGAGGACAGGGAAGAGCTGGTCGATCTCGGTCAGCGCATCATCGACTTCTTCGCTGAAAATGCGCTGGAGCACGAGCGCACTGGCGAGATGATCGAGCGTATCGGCCTGGTGAATTTCCTCGACGCGATGGGAATCGATGTCGATCCCAACATGGTTTCCAGCCCCAGGATGAATCCTTATGTCAGGACTGACGGCTGGGACGAGGAAGTCGCAAAAATCAAAGCCAAGCAAGCCTAGGAGAATAGACAATGTCTCAGACCCAATTGCGCCGGCCCGTAGAGAGCGGCGTGCCGGACAACAAGCAGTTCTTGCATCCCACGCTGATCAAGAACTATGGCAACTGGAAATACCATGACCGTCCGCGTCCTGGCGTCCTTCACCATGTCTCCCATAGCGGGGACCAGGTCTGGTCTGTCAGGGCGGGCACGCAGCGGCAGATGGATGTCTATACCATCAGGAAGCTTTGCGACATCGCTGACAGGTTCGCCGAAGGCCATGTGCGCTTCACCATCCGTTCGAACATCGAATTCATGGTGTCGGACGAGACCAAGGTTGCGCCGCTCATCGCCGAGCTCGAAGCAAACGGCTTCCCCGTGGGTGGCACCGGAAACTCCGTTTCGATGATCGCTCATACCCAGGGATGGCTGCATTGCGACATTCCTGGAACGGACGCATCGGGCGTGGTCAAGTCGCTGATGGATGATCTGATCGACGAATTCAAGAAGGAAGAGATGCCCAACCGCGTTCATCTTTCCACTTCCTGCTGCGAAATCAATTGCGGCGGGCAGGCTGACATCGCGATCATCGTCCAGCATACCAAGCCGCCCAAGATCAACCATGATCTCGTCGCCAACGTCTGCGAGCGTCCTGCTGTCGTGGCGCGCTGCCCTGTTGCTGCAATCAGGCCTGCGCTCGTCAACGGCAAACCTTCTCTGGAAGTGGATGAGACGAAGTGCGTTTGCTGCGGCGCCTGCTATCCCCCCTGCCCACCGATGCAGATCAACGATCCCGAATACTCGAAGATCGCGATCTGGGTCGGCGGAAAGAATTCGAATGCGCGCGCCAAGCCGACTTTCATGAAGATGGTGGCATCCGGTCTTCCCAACAATCCTCCCCGCTGGACCGAAGTGGGCGAGGTGGTGAAGCGGATCCTCCATGTCTACAAGAGTGATGCAAGACCCTGGGAGAGGCTCTCCGACTGGGTCGAGCGCATCGGCTGGCCGCGTTTCTTCGAGAAGACCGAATTGCCCTTCACCAAGTATCTGGTTGACGATTGGCGCGGTTCCCGTGCAAACCTCAATGCTTCCACGCATATCCGGTTCTAAAGGGATAAGATGAAATTCGGCATTGTAGTGAACGAGGGGCCTTACCAGCATCAGGCGAGCGATTCGGCTTACCTTTTCTGCAAGGCTGCCATCGAGAAGGGGCATGAGGTCTCTCGCGTATTCTTTTATCACGATGGCGTGAACAACGCGACCAAGCTGACCGAGCCTCCACAGGATGACAGGAATGTCGTCAGCCGGTGGAGCAAGCTTGCCGAAGACCACGGGGTTGACCTCGTGGTCTGCGTGGCGGCGGCATTGAGGCGCGGAATCCGGGACGAGAATCTGGCGCCCGGCTTCAGGATTTCCGGTCTGGGCCAGCTTGTCGAAGCCGGAATTCAGGCGGACAGATTGGTCACTTTCGGCGATTGAGGAAAAGATGAGCGAAGGAATCAAAAAATTCATGTTCGTCAACCGGAAGGCGCCATATGGCACGATCTATGCGCTCGAAGCGCTGGAAGTCGTGCTGATCACGGCGGCATTCGATCAGGATGTCTCCCTGGCCTTTCTAGATGACGGCGTTTACCAGCTAAAAAAGGGACAGCAGACGAAGGGGATAGATACCAAGAACTTTTCTCCGACCTATCGCGCACTCGAAGGCTATGACATCGAGAAGCTTTATGTCGAGAAGGAGTCCATGGAAGCGCGAGGCCTCAGCGAAGATGATCTGCTGGTTGACGTGACCGTCCTTTCCCGCAAGGAAATGGGCGAGCTCATGGAAGAGCAGGACGTCCTGCTGAGTTTCTAGGAAGATAACTATGCTCCACATCATCAACAAATCTCCGCTCGCCAACAGTTCGCTCGATTCCTGCCTCGGCGTGGGAAAGGAGGGCGACATCCTGCTGATCGAAGATGCGATCTATGCAGCAACTTCGGGGAGTGCGCATGAGGCGAAGATCCGTGACGCGATGGGCCGCTTCAAAATCTATGCGCTCTTGCCCGACTTGGAAGCGCGCGGTCTTGCCGATCGCGTAATCGAAGGCGTGACGACCGTGGGATACGACGGATTCGTCGAGCTCGTCGCCGCAAACAGAACCTGCCAATCCTGGCTTTGAACCACCACTACAGAGGAGAATGAAATGCCCCAGATCGAAGTCAACGGCAAATCCTATGAAACAGACGAAGAAGGCTATCTCGTCAATCTCGCAGACTGGAACATGGATGTCGCCAACTATATCGCAAAGACCGAAAACCTGGACATGACCGAGCAGCACTGGGAAGTGATCGATTTCCTGAGGAAATATTACGACGAATTCCAGATCGCTCCCGCTGTCCGCGTCCTGACCAAGGCGATCGGCAAGAAGCTTGGGCCCGAGAAGGGAAACAGCCAGTATCTCTACGAACTTTTCCCCTACGGCCCGGGCAAGCAGGCTTGCAAAATCGCCGGCCTTCCCAAGCCGACCGGCTGCATCTGATCCAAAGCGGTAAGGCATAAGGGATTCGTCATGAGTGTCTTGTTTGCAGTGATCTTCTACGTGGCGGCCCTGTGCCTTGTTGGAGGCGTCGGATATCGCATATATGATTATGCGCGTACCCCTGCGCCTCTGGTGATTCCGACGACCCCTGCTCCCACGACAGGAGGGGGTGTCGCTTTTCGCATGTTCAGAGAGGTTGTCTTCTTCGAGAGCCTTTTCAAGGGCAGCCTCTGGACATGGGCGTTCGGCTGGATTTTCCACCTGAGCCTGGCGCTCGTCCTGATGAGACATCTCAGGTATTTCACCCAGCCTGTCTGGTCATGGGTGGACATGGTGCAGCCGTTCGGGATCTATGCCGGGCTTTCGATGATATTGGGCCTTGCAGGTCTCTGGGGGCGAAGGATTTTCGTCGACAGGGTGAGGTATATCTCCACGCCTTCTGACCATCTGATGCTCGGGCTCCTGATCCTCATCGCGATTTCCGGCCTTTCGATGAAATTCCTCGACCATGTCGACGTCATCGGGGTCAAGGCATTCTTTATGGGACTCATGGTTTTCGACTGGCAGCCGTTGCCAACGACTAACGGGATACTCTATATCCATCTGTCCCTGGTTGCAGCCCTGATGATCATATTTCCTTTCAGCAAACTGCTGCATGCGCCGGGCCTTTTCTTCTCGCCGTCGCGCGTCATGCCTGACAATCCCAGGGAAAAGCGTCATGTTTCGCCCTGGGCCGCAAAAATGGAAGCGGAGAAATAAATGGCTTCAGAGATTACAGCCCCGCCATACCGGGTCATTCCCATCATTCCGGCCATCAAGCCGGGCGCAATGGAAGGCCTGAAGCCTTTCGTGGCAAGCGACAAGATCCAGGAAGCGCTCGGCTATCCGGGAGAACTGGTCGAAGACTGGAAAGAGCGGGCGATTGCCAAGATGGGCGAACTGCTGACCAAATACCGGTCGCTCAAGGTCTATCTCGATGCCTGCGTTCATTGCGGCGCATGTTCGGACAAGTGCCATTATTTCATCGGCACGCAGGATCCGAAGAACATGCCTGTTGCTCGCCAGGATCTGCTTCGTTCCGTCTATCGCAGATACTTCACGATTCCCGGCAAACTTTTCCCTAAGCTGGTCGGCGCGCGGGATCTGACGAAGGAAGTGCTGGATGAATGGTACAGCTACTATCATCAGTGCTCTGAATGCAGGCGCTGTTCGGTTTTCTGTCCTTACGGAATCGATACCGCCGAAGTCACGATGGCGGCGCGCGAGATTCTCGATTCAGTCGGATACGGGCAGAAATACGCCAACGAAATCATCGGCAAGGTTCACAAGATAGGAAACAATCTGGGTCTTCCCGGGCCTGCGCTCACGGATACGCTGGAAGGGCTGGAGGAAGACGTCAAGGAAGACACAGGAATCGACGTCCGCTTCCCGCTCGACGTGCAGGGCGCTGAAGTGCTGCTGATCACGCCCTCGGCTGATTTCTTCGCCGAACCCCATATCGACAGCCTGGTTGGTTACGCGAAGGTATTCCATGCTGCTGGAATTTCCTGGACGCTTTCGTCGAAAGCTTCGGAAGGCGGGAATTTCGGCCTTTTCATAGGAAGCTACGATCAGCTCAGAAAGATCGCGCTGCGCATCAGGGAAGCGGCCCTCGAGCTCGGCGTGAAGCGAATCGTCGTTGGGGAGTGCGGCCATGCATGGCGCGTTGCCTACAGTTTCTGGAACACGCTGACCGGAATAGGCGACGGCGCCGATCCCGCAGACCGCTTCGCGCTGATGCTGCAAAAGCAGCTTGACCATCGCTACAAGCAGCCTTCGCACATATGCGAAGTGACATGGGATCTGATCCAGCGTCAGGCTATCACGCTCGAGCCAGAGGCGAACGACCATCTGGTCATCACCTTCCACGATTCCTGCAATGTTGCAAGGGGTTCCAGGATGGGCGACATGATGGGCGGCCAGTTCGAGATTCCAAGGAGCATCATCAGGGCGGCGGCCAACCATTTCGTGGAAATGAACGAAGGCACCACGAGGGAAAAGACATTCTGCTGCGGTGGCGGCGGCGGTCTCCTGACTGACGATTTGATGGACCTCAGAGTGAAGGGGGCGCTGCCCAGAATGGAAGCGCTGAAGGAAGTGGCGGATCGCGACAAGGTGAATTTCATGGCGACGATCTGCGCGATCTGCAAGACGCAGTTCACAAAGGTTCTGCCTTACTATGGGTTCAACATGCGCATGGTGGGTGGTGTACATCAGCTCGTCAGCAATGCAATCAAACTCGGCGACAAATAATCTTACTTAAATATCTTTCGGAGGCAGGAAATGTCAGAAACCATGGAAGAAACGAAGCTCACGTTCAGGCGCTACAAGGACGGCGACCACAAGGTTCACTCCTGGCGCGATCAGATATTCCAGGCAAGCTATACGCACAAGTGCCCGACCTATATCCAGTCGACCCCGCCTTGCCAGGGCAGCTGCCCTGCAGGTGAAGACATCAGGAGCTACCTGCAGATCGCACGCGGCATCGAGAAGCCGCCTGCAGGCATGCAGTGGCAGGAATATGCCTGGAGGAGGCTGACGGAAGCCAATCCTTTCCCATCCGTGATGGGGCGCGTCTGTCCCGCGCCATGCGAGACCGGTTGCAACAGGAACGAAGTCGAGGATCATGTGGGCATCAATTCGGTCGAGCATTTCCTCGGCGAATATGCGATAGCGAACAACCTGCAGTACAGGAAGCCCGAGATTTCCACAGGAAAGAAGGTGGCGATCATAGGCGGCGGGCCGGGCGGTCTTTCCTGCGCCTATCAGCTTGCGATGAAAGGGCATGAGGTCACGGTATTCGACGACCACGAGTTCTTGGGCGGGATGATGCGCTATGGCATTCCGGGCTTTCGTACGCCTCGCGATGTGCTCGATGCGGAAATCCAGAGGATTCTCGATCTCGGCGTCAAGACAAGGCTGAACTGCAAGATCGGACAGGATGTCACGATGGAAGAGATCAGGGCGGAATATGACGCCGTCTTCCTCGGCATGGGCGCGCAGGCAGGGCGTGCGCTTCCCGTTGCGGATTCCGACGCGCCCAATGTCGTGACGGCGACTGCTTTCCTCTCCGCATTCAACGACGGCAGGCTGAAGTATGTCGGAAAGCGCGTGGTGGTGGTGGGCGGCGGCGATACCTCGATCGACGTGGCAACCGTTGCCAGGCGTCTCGGCCATATCGAAAACGCGAAGCCGACCGATCTCGAGCGCGCCATTGCCGGTCAGATGGCTCACGATGTCGCGGGCATTTCCGCGAAGCAGGGGGCGGAAGTCACATTGACCTCGATTTTCAACATAGACAAGATGCAGGCGAACAAGCACGAGATCGAACAGGCGCTTGCGGAAGGCATCGCCATTCTGGGCGGACTCGTCCCTGTCGGCGTCGTGAAGGACGGAAACGGCCGCGCTACTGCGCTTCGCGTCGCGGAATGCGAAGCCAAGATTTCGGGTGGACGCCTGGAGATCGTCAAGAAGGAAGGTTCCGAGCGCGACATAGAGGCTGATCTCATCGTCTCGGCTATCGGACAGGCAGTCGACTTCACCGGCCTCGAGGAATTCGACAACGGCAAAGGCGCGATCACTGCGGACAAGAATTACCAGGTCCCTGGCAAGCCTGGCGTATTCGCAGGGGGCGACGTCATCAGGCCGCATCTTCTGACCACTGCAATCGGACACGGCTCCATTGCTGCAGAAGGGATAGACCGGTTCCTGAGAGGGGAAGAGCTCGAGAAGCGTCCGAAGATCGACGTTCACACTTTCGACCTGATGAGGAAGATGGTCGAAAAGGGGCTGCATGTCGAAGAGGTTCACGAGCCGATCAGGGGAACAGACCATGCCGATGTCGCAGTTCACAACTTCGACAACCGCTCCGGCCGCTATGTCATTCCTCACGATGACATGTTCCTCGGGCATTTCACCTTTACCCCGAGAAACAAGCGCAACGTCATCACGCTCGACCGCGAATCTGCACTCGGCAACTTCGAAGAAAGGATAGAATCGCTTCCCGAAGCGCTCGCCGTCAATGAGGCCAAGCGCTGCATGAGCTGCGGACTCTGCTTCGAATGCGACAACTGCGTGGTCTATTGCCCGCAGACAGCAGTGTTCAAGGTCAAGAAGAGCCAGTCTACCACCGGGCGCTACGTCGACACCGACTACAACAAGTGCATCGGCTGCCATATCTGCCACGATGTCTGCCCGACAGGCTACATCCAGATGGGGTTGGGCGAATAGGAATGAAAGCGCTTCAATCGGTCCTTCTGGCCCTGGCGCTCATGGTTTCCGGGGTCGCCGCTGCGGATGTCGGGGTGCCGCACCTCGACATCGGCAAGGGTGGGCATTGCGTAAACGATCCGAAATTCATGAAGCTCAATCATGGCGACCTGCTGAAAAAACAGCGCTACATCACGGTGCACCAGGGCGTGATCGGCAGGTACAGCCTGATAAACTGCGTGAATTGCCATGCAAGCAAGGTCAACAACAGCGTGCTCGGCACGAACAGCAATTTCTGCCAGGGATGCCATGTCTATGCTGCGGTCAAGATAGATTGTTTCGAATGCCATTCCAGCCGTCCTGAAACCGTAAGCCAAACGCTCAAGGAGGTCGCCAAATGAGCGAAATCAACAGGCGCGATTTTCTGCGCGGCTCGGCGATGATGGCTGGGCTTGCCGTTGCTCCGGGCATGATGCTTTATGATCTCGCACGCGCGAATCAGCCGGCATCGAGCGCAGTGAGATGGGGCATGCTGATCGATACCAGCCAGTGCGAAGAAGGCTGCGATGATTGCGTCAAGGCATGCAACAAGGAAAACGGGCTTCCCGGGAAGACAGGTCCGACCGACGAGCAGTGGATCAGGAAGGTCGAACTCAAGAACGTCAAGACGGGAAGGGTCACTTCCCTTCCTATGATGTGCCAGCATTGCGCCGAGCCGCCATGCGTGGACGTGTGCCCGACAGGGGCTTCGTTCAAGCGTGCTGACGGCATCGTGCTCGTCGACCGGCATCTGTGCATCGGCTGCCGCTACTGCATGATGGCCTGTCCCTACAAGGCGCGCTCCTTCGTTCACGAGCCGCTCCATGACCAGAAGCCCGAGGTGCCGAGAGGAAAGGGAACGGTCGAAAGCTGCACGTTCTGCGTTCAGAGGATAGACCGTGGAAAAGACATTACGGCCTGCGCGGAGGCCTGCTCGAAAGCTGGACACAAGGCTATCCTTTTCGGGAATCTCAATGACCCGAACAGCGAGATTTCGAAAAGACTGAAGGAGGTTGCATCGACCCAGCTCAGGGCTGATCTCGGGGTCGATCCCGGCCTTCATTACGAGGGGTTGTGATGGATGCTTTGCAGAAGGGAAGGCGGGATATCCGCAATTTCTATTTCCTGGTTGGGCTAGGCCTGCTGGTTGTCATGGCGGGTCTTTTTGCGGCCCATTACATGGAAGAGCACGGACATATCGTGACCGGCATGAGCAACCAGGTCGTCTGGGGCATGCCTCATGTTTTCGCGATATTCCTGATCGTTTCCGCATCGGGCGTGCTCAATGTCGCATCCGTAGGCTCCGTTTTCGGCAAGACGCCCTACAAGGCGAGGGCGCCGCTTTCAGGGCTTCTCTCGATCGCCATGCTTGCAGGCGGGCTCACTGTGCTGATGCTCGATCTGGGCAGGCCTGAAAGGGTGATCGTCGCGGCGACGCACATCAACCCGACCTCGGTTTTCGCCTGGAACGTCTTTCTCTATTCAGGGCTCGTCGCCTTCGTTGCGATCTATCTCTGGACGATGATGGAAAAGCGCATGAATCCATTGTCCAAGGCCGCGGGGCTTGCCGTCTTCGCCTGGCGATTCATCCTGACCACGGGAACGGGCTTGATCTTCGCCTTCCTGGTGGCAAGGCAGGCATACGGCAACGCGATCCTTCCGCCGATGTTCATCGTCATGTCCTTCGCCTGGGGGCTTGCGGTATTCATGATCGTTCAGTCTGCCATGTACGGCTGGAACGAGATGGCGCTTAATCCTGCGATCCTCACGCGCCTGAAGAATCTGCTCGGCATTTTCATTCTGGGCGTGATCTATCTGGTGGCGATCTATCACCTGACGAATATCTATTTCGCCAAACAGACTGCATTCGAGAAATTCATTCTCGTCGATGGGGGAATCTATCCGATTCTTTTCTGGGCGGGTTATTTCCTGATAGGCAGCGTGCTCCCTCTTTTCCTGATCTATTCGCCGAAAATGGGGACTCAGCGCCATGTTCTCTTGGCATCCATCCTCGTCGTGCTCGGCAGTTTTTCTTTTCTCTATGTGTTCATCATCGGCGGTCAGGCATTCCCGCTCATGATTTTCCCCGGATACGAGGTCATCAGCAGCACTTTCGGTGACGGACAGATTGCGCAGTATTCGCCGAGTCTACCCGAGATACTGCTCGGGACAGGGGGGCTGGGGATTGCCTTCCTGATCACGACAGTGGGCGTGAGAGCGCTCAATTTCCTGCCCAAAGACGAATGAAAAGGCTGCTCGTTTCGGCTGCCCACAAGTCTTCAGGGAAGACCACGATCAGCATCGGGCTTTGCGCCGCCCTCAAGTCGAAAGGGCTGGTCGTTCAGCCATTCAAGAAGGGGCCCGACTACATCGATCCGATGTGGCTTTCGGAGGCGTCGGGTCGTTCCTGCCGCAATCTCGATCTGTACCTGATGAACGACGAAGATGTGATTTCCACATTCTATCGCCATGCATCTGGCGCCGAAATCGGCCTGGTAGAGGGAAACAAGGGCTTGTACGACGGGCTCGCTCTGGATGGCAGCAACAGCAACGCGGCGCTGGCCAAGCTTCTCGATCTTCCCGTCGTGCTCGTGATCGATTCGAGAGGCATGACGAGGGGGATCGCGCCCCTGATTCTCGGATATCAGGCTTTCGACAAGGACATATCGATCGCAGGCGTGATCCTCAACAATCTCGGGGGCGCACGTCATGAATCGAAGCTGAGGGCAGTCATAGAGCATTATACGGATGTGCCTGTCATAGGGGCGGTGCATCACGACGAGCGCCTCGAAATCGTGGAGCGTCATCTCGGGCTCATGCCCAGCAATGAATCAGGCGAATCGATTGCGCGCATCAGGAAGATAGGGGAGGCGATAGCCGACCAGGTAGACCTCGATCGACTCCTGGGTCTCGCCGAAAAACCCGACCTTCCCTTCACTGGGATCCCGGAAATATCGCCCTTCCCCGCAAGGGAAAAGGTGAGGATAGGGATTGCCAGGGACAAGGCCTTCGGCTTCTATTATATCGACGACATCGAGGCGCTCGAATCTGCAGGCGCCGAACTGGTCGAATTCGATACGATGAAGGATCAGCATCTTCCCGAGGTCGACGCGCTTTTCATAGGGGGCGGATTTCCCGAACTTTTCGGCGACGAACTCGAAGCGAATCGTTCCCTTCGCGAAGAAATCAGGGTGAAAGCGCAAGGCGGCATGCCTATCTATGCGGAATGCGGCGGGCTGATGTATCTGTCAAGATCGATCACCCATGAAGGGCGTACCTATGGGATGGTCGGCGCGATACCTGGCGACATCGTCATGCACAAGAAGCCGATCGGGCGGGGATTCGTCCATCTGGTCGAGGACGAGAATCATCCCTGGCCCTGTCCGATGGCGAAGGCTAACGTTCAGAAAGCACATGAGTTCCATTATTCCAGTCTCGAAAATTTGCCGGAAAACGTCAAGTATGCCTATGAGATGAAGAGGGGGCATGGCATAAACGGCTCACATGACGGAATCGTCATCAACAACATGCTTGCGCAGTTCACTCATCAGCGCAGCATAGGCGGATGCTATTGGGCGGCGCGCTTCGTCGCTTTCATAGAGAGAACCAGGCGAAACATGGGCAGAAAAGAGTCGGTCAGGGTAAGCGCATGAGCTTCGTTTTCGATACCGACCTGCAGCGCTTCGAAAAGGAAGTGCTGGAGTCATCAAGCGCCATTCTCGTCGATTTCTGGGCCGACTGGTGTCCGCCTTGCAAGGCGCTGACGCCTGTGCTCGAGCGTGTCGTCAGGGACCTTTCTGGGGAAGTGCAGCTCGCCAAAATCGAAGTGGACGAAGGCGAGAACATGAAACTGGCCGGTCGATACAAGCTTCGCGGCTTCCCTACCGTGATCCTGTTCAGGGGCGGCGCAGAATTGGGTCGCTTCTCCAGCGCCAAGCCGGAACACTGGGTCAGGCAGTTTCTCAAGGATCATCTCTAGACTCAATCTTCGCTTGATTTAAATCCGTTCAAGGCGCATACTTAAATAACCATTATGGGAGTATGGTGAATGAAGGCGCGCGGCGCCGATTTTTATGCCCTATAAACCATACTGACATCATGGTTATGATGTTGAAAGGCTGCATAACCCAATCAAAAGGAGAATGAAATGGACGTCCATACCTGGTACATCATCTTTTTCTGCACCACTTTCGTGATTCCCGGCCTGATTCTCCTTCTGGATGACGGCAACTACCAGAGGAAAGGCCGCTAAGGTCTGAACGCGCGGCAGGGGTGGGAGGCCAGCTTCCACCCTTGGTAGAAAGTCCATCGCAGCATCAAGCTGGAGAGGGTTGGTTTTGCACAACAAATCCCTCTTTCCCCTTGATTTAATTTGCTCCTGAGCGCATACTTTTTACGTCTTGGACGGGGGTGAGGTTGTCGTTCAAGTCTGCTGAATAAATTAAACAAGGAGCAATCAAAATGGACGTTCATGCCTGGTACATACTTTTCTTCTGCACCAATGTCATTCTTCCCGCTGTGATTCTTCTGTCTGACGACGGAAACTTCAAGCGGAAGAACAAGTAAAAAAATCGGGCGCATAAAGCGCCCGCAAGTTGGAGGAGGGGTGAAAGCAGGGACTGCTTTCACCCTTCATCAAGCAATTTCGATGCCAGCCATATCGTTCATTTAAAATCAATAAGATAGGATGATCGTGTTGGCCTTTTCAAGAAATCTGAACCTGCATGAAGCAGCAGTGTAAAAGAATGCACCGCGATGAGGCAGGGTTTCAGTTGAGATAATCCGGTTTTTCCGGCAATCAGCCACCATGGATTCAAGGGATTTTACCGAGCTCTCCTGCAGGAACTGTATCGATGGGGCCGGGCTCGATATCGATTTTTCCTTTGCCTTCCAGCCGATCGTCGATTGTCTCAAGCGGGAAATATTCTCCCATGAGGCGCTTGTCAGAGGACCTGCCAACGAACCTGCGAATACGGTTCTTGACAGGCTGAACGACCAGACCCGCTATCGCTTCGACCAGTCCTGCAGGGTGAGGGTCGTCAGGATGGCTGCGCAGCTGCAATGCCCTGTCAATGTGAACATCAATTTCTATCCAAATGCAGTCTACAAGCCTGAGCTCTGCATACGCACGACGCTGGCTGCTGCAGATCAATACGGCTTTCCGACTGGAAGGATCATTTTCGAGGTGACGGAAGGCGAGGAAATCACCGACCACGCCCACCTGCTCGCGATCATTCAGGAATATCGGAAGCATGGATTTCGGACTGCCATCGACGATTTCGGCGCAGGTTATGCCGGTCTCAATCTGCTGAGCGAATTCCAGCCCGATTTCATCAAGCTGGACATGAAGCTGATAAGGGGGATTGATTCCAACCGGCCGAGGCAGGCGATAGTCAAGGGCATCGTGCAGGTCTGCAGCGAATTATCGATCGGCATCATCGCGGAGGGTGTCGAAACTTCGGAGGAGTATCACTGGCTGAAGGACGCCGGGATCTTCCTCTTCCAGGGTTATCACTTTGCAAGGCCGGGTTTCGAAATCCTTCCGGAAATTCGATCGGATGCTTTTCTCTGATATTGAAAAGATCGATCTTAAGTTGTAAAATTACAATATCTTCATTAATAGGGAGGCTTTCGCCTTGGACAGTTGCTGTAATCTGACCGCCTAGCGTAAGCCGCCTTCAATCCGGTGCTTCCCGCTAGGCAATGCGGGAAGGCCGATCTTTAGCCTTCCATTTGACCCAACCGGACATGTACAGCATGGCCGAATTCGTCTTTTAGGAGGCAGAAATGACCTTTGATCTGCGTTCGTTTCAAAATGCATTGGTGCGCCTTTTCGGGCGCGTCCGCAACCAATCTCTTGCCAAGGCGGCAAGGCTCGAGCGCGATGCGCTCCTCCAGTGGCTCGATACTTCCGAGGAAGGGCTGTTCGACCGGGAGGCGGAGGACAGGATGAGCTTTTTCTCCCATGAAAAGAGGGGCGGGGAAACAGTTCGAGTGTTGAGACGGGACAGGCGCGCGATCGTTCCCGGAGAAATCGCAGCGATTTTCAATGTGAACCTCGTGTCTGGCGGACCTCAAATGCGCGAAATTCCTGTTAGCGAACTCGTTCCTGGAGACCTCGTCGTGCTTTCCGAGGGGGATGTCGTGCCGATGGATGTGCGGCTTCTTTCCTGCGATGATTTTCACGTTTCCAGTTCCGGATCCACGCCTGTCAGGAAATATGCCGGCGTTTGCGAAGGAACGGATGCGCTCGATTTTCCCAACATCGCGTTGTGCGGGATGACCGTGGTCAGAGGCTTTGCCAAGGCCGTTGTCGTCTCGGGCGCTCCGATTCCTTCGAGGAAGCCTGTGATCTCCAGAGAGACTGAGAATCTTCCTTCTTACGGCTTTCTGGTGCCACAGCGCTGAGGAGGGCGGCATTGCGCCGCCCTTTCTCCCTTGGACTGGTCGGAATAGGCTTCATTTATTGCATTGAAGGGAGCAGACATGCAATTTCTGAACTATTACGAAATCCTCGGGGTAGAGCGAAGCGCTTCTTCCGACGAGATCAAGAAGGCCTTCAGGAAACTCGCTCGAAAATACCATCCTGATGTTTCGAAGGAAAAGGATGCCGAGCAGAAAATGAAGGAAGTCAACGAAGCCTATGCCGTTCTTTCAGACCCCGAAAAGCGGGCAGCCTACGATCAATTGGGAAGCGGATACAGGCAGGGGCAGGACTTCAGTCCGCCTCCGGACTGGGACGCGGGTTTCGAATTCTCCGGAAAGGGATTTTCTTCTGGCGAATTCAGCGATTTCTTTTCGGAGCTTTTCGGCGGCTTCACAGGACGCGGAGAGGATCATCACGCTAAGATCCTGCTCGATATAGAAGATGCCCTCAACGGCGCGGTCAGACAGATCAACCTTCGTGTGCCGAAAATGGATGGAAATGGCAGGGTTTTTGTCGAGAATCGCACGCTGAAGGTCAGGATTCCCAAAGGCGTGGCGGCCGGGCAGATGATACGCCTTGCGGGCCAGGGAGGGCAGGGCGACCTGCTCCTCGAAGTCCATTTCAGGTCGCATGAAAGATACCATGTGGAAGGCCGGGACATCCGTCTGACGCTGCCCATCTCGCCATGGGAAGCGGCGCTCGGGGCGGTGATTCCGGTCGATTTGCCCGGAGGGGCGCTCAAGGTCCGGATTCCTTCAGGCGCCCAGGGCGGGAAGCAGTTGAGAGTTCACGGAAAGGGGATACCCGGCAATCCTCCCGGGGATCTGCTGATAGATATCCAGGTCGTCCTGCCTTCAGCCGATACGCCGAAGGCGAGGGAAATATACGAGACCATGGCGAGAGAACTCGCTTTCGATCCGCGCAGGAGGGGATGAGATGGAAAAAGACGAAGTTCTCACGGCAAGTCTCGTCGAATTCATGTCGATCGAGGAGGCGGCATTCCTTTGCAGGGTTGAAGAGGCGTGGCTCAGCTGCAGGGTGAAGGAAGGTTATTTCATCGAAAGGGAAGAAGGATTCTCGTCACATGACCTGAAAAGGGCGAAAAGGATGAGCGATGTCGAAAGAAACTTCGATGCTGCTCCGGAGCTCGCTGCGCTTGTCGCCGATCTTCTCGAAGAGATCGACCGGCTGAAGACGAGAACGTGAAATTCAGGTAATCCAGCTCTCGGTCTGGAGCGATGGAACCCTGGAAAATTCCTTCAGGTTATTCGTTACCAGTATCAACCCTTCGCTTCTTGCGTGGGCGGCTATATGAAGGTCATTTATGCCGATCGGCTGGCCGGATCGTTCGAGCGCTGCCCTGATCGAACCATAGTGTTGAGCCGCCTTTGCCGTGTAGGAGAGGATATCCAGGCGGCTGCAAAAATCTTCCACCACGGCCAGGTTTGTGTCCGGCCTACTGCTTTTCTCCACGTCGTGAAGCAATTCGGCCAAGGTAATGGAGGAAATCGCCATCCTTTCCGCATTCGCATTGAATGTTCCAAGGACTTCGATCGGTCTGCGCTTGATGACGTATATGACGATGTTGGTATCAAGAAGATATTTCAGCATCAAAAGGCTTCGCGTTCCAGTTGCTCCTGGGGGGCGCGTTCTTCCATGAAGTCTTCCGTAACCATGGCTGGGTTGATGAAAAAGCTGTCCCATGTTTCAGAGAGCGGGGCGATAATCCGTTCATGCCCTCGTGCGCGGATACTGACTTGTTTCACGCCTTCCGGCAAGCGCAATTCAGCCGGCAACCTGACAGCCTGTGAGCGGTTGTTTTCGCCAAAGCTTGCTCCATGAATAGTATATGGCATCAGTATATGGCATATTCCGTTCCGCGAATTGCAAAGTGGGAAGAAAAACTGATATTTCAAGACCTGGCACAATCCCTGCTTCGGGCGTCACCCGAGTGAGCCTGCCCCAAGCAAAGTCGATGTGAGGGGCGTTGTACTGCGCTGACCGCGGACGCAAAATAAAAAACCCGACCACTCTAGAGTGGTCGGGTTGATTACGTAGTACCTGTTCCTGTGAATCAGAACGGATAGTAGCGGATCGAGGTGAAGAGCATGTTGTCGGTCGTGCTGTTCACACCCGGTATAGCGCCTGCAACTGCGCCGGTCGTGTTGAATGCATCGAGCGTGGCATGCGTGTACTGTGCGCCGAACTTCAGGGCGCCGAACTTGCCATGGTAGAAGCTCCACCAGAAGCCGACGATTTCGTTCTTCGCATCTTTCAGAGCGCTGTCCTGAGCAAGATTGGTTCCGTCGCCGAAGCCGCAGGTCGCAGCGCCGCATGCATAGGTGTTGCTGTCGACCTTCTCCAGACCGTAGTTGGCGTAGAAAACCCAATCCGTATTGGCATTCCAGGTGGCGCCCAGAAGGTAATGCGTACCCTTGAGCGGCATGAATGCGCCGGTCGCGTCGTAGGTTCCATCGTTCAGCTGGGTCGTGCCGTAGCGTCCGATGCCCTTGCCGTTCAGGTAGGTTGCCTGGATGTCGAGAACCTTCGGAATGACGGGAATGTAGGCGCCGAGGCCGAGGGCGTTGGTCCAGGTGTTGACCGAGGGACCGCCTGCAACAGCAGTCGAGGAGCTCTGGAAGTTCCTGGACAGGTCGTAGATTTCGTAGTGACCCATGCTGGTGTCCGCAGCAAGTTTCAGGATGACATCAGGATACTTGTTGTAGGACATTGCGCCAACCGGCAGCCCGTAGGGGTTCGCAGAGAATAGTGCGCCTCCGGGACTGGCCAGGACTCCGGAATAGGGGGTAACACCAGCTGGCAGCGTGCCTGCGATACCGTGAGTCTGGGAGTTCTCGAGAGAAAGCGAAGCCCAGTATTTCTTTCCCCAGTCCTTGGTCATGCGGAGCTGCCACTGACGCAGCCAGTCGAAGCCGACCGAGTACTGTGCATCCACCGTGAGCGGCGTCCAGTGATGTTTCGCGTCCAGCCCTTCGGTCTGGAGGGTTGCGAGCGACCATGTCTGACCCGCCAACAGATGGAATCCCGAATCGAGCCAGTCGATGTTTGCATAGACATGGCGGGTACGAGGCTGGTAGGAGTTGCTCTGGTTGGGGTTTGCAGTCACCGCTGCGCCCAAGAAGTCCATTTCATAGTAGCCGGTTGCGACGATGCTGGGGCTCACGTTGGCTTTGGCTTCGAACGAAAGCCTGGACTGCCTTTCCGTGCCGCGGAATTCGGACTGATTGTAGCGGTTGTTTGCAATTGTAGACGCAAACGGGATGGCGCCATAGGGGGAACTGATGTCTGCCTGCAGGCTCCTGGAGCGGTACGCCGTTTCAGAAGCGAGGAAGCCTCCGAATGTCAGCGTTGCGCCGCCGACACGGACGCCGCCGCCTGTGGGGAGGCCTCTGACGGCTTCGTCGGTGTTGAAGTAATGTTCAGCCTTTGTCACCTTGGCTTCGGTTTCTTTCTGCGCAGCCTCGTTCTTCTTGACGTCGGCCTTGGTGTTCGCCACATCGGCCTTCATGGCGTCGAGCTTCTGCTCGAGCATTTTGATTTCATTCTGCATCTGCTGGATTTCAGCATCGGTCGCCGCAAACGCGGGTACGCTCATCGCTGCCAGGCTGGACGCGACCAGCATGCTGATCGTTGTCCGGGTGAAAATGTTTTGCTTTCGCATATTATGACCCCTGTTTAAAGATGTTCAGAATGCCAAAGAAAAAAGCCTGCTAATATAACTAAATAAGCCGCATCTTCTTTAGCTGATGCACTGTAACAAGAAAAAAAAACTGCAACAAGTGCACCTCGGGCATTAAACAGGAGAAACATGACATTTTTATGAAAAAAAGTTAATTTTTTGTTCATTTGTTGCAATCATGCAACAAGACTATCCTTCCGATTGAAAGATTCATTTTGATAAACTTTGAATTCTTGGCTATATTTTTCCAACGAATGACAAAAAAGGGAGAATCTGCAATGAAGAAAACGCTGCTTTTTCTGGCGCTCGCCGGAAGCTTCGGCATTGGCCATGCCGACGATCTTTCAATCTGGAAGCTTCCGCCTGTTCCCGTTCCGAAGGACAATCCGATGAATGCGGCCAAGGTGGAGCTTGGTCACGAACTGCTTTTCGATTTTCGTCTTTCGAAGAACGATTCCATGAACTGCGCGAGCTGCCATCTGCCTGCAACAGGGGGGGCGGGGCCCACGCCGCGGGCGTTCGGGCATGGCGGGGAGCTTGGGCGCTGGGCGCCTTCCTGGGTGAATTCGGGCTACTATACTTCGCTTTTCTGGGACGGAAGAGCTGATTCTCTGGAGCAGCAGACAGGCGCCATGCCCGGGCACATGGGGCCGATCAGCGCGCCTGGCGAGATGGCCGGAGACGTCAAGGAAATCGTCGATCGCCTCAATTCGATTCCCGGATACCGCAGGCAATTCCAGAAGGCTTTCGGGGAAGACGCCAGCGGGCCCAACATCGCAAAAGCCATCGCTGCCTACGAAAGGACGCTGAACGCGGTCAATTCTCCTTTCCAGCGCTATGTGAACGGCGACAGGAGTGCTATTTCCGCCTCGGCGAAACGCGGCTTCGCCATCTTCCAGGGGAAGGGCCAATGCATGTCCTGCCATATGCCGCCGCTTCTGACAGACAACGGCTTCCACAATATCGGTGTGCCGCAGGTCGGTCCGCTCAAGGAGGATCTCGGCAGGTATGACGTCACGAAGAATCCGGCGGACAAGGGGAAATTCAAGACCCCTTCGCTTTACAATTCGGGAACCTTCGCCTTCTATATGCACGATGGGGCATTTTCTTCGCTTCTGGAGGTGGTGGATCATTACAGCAAGGGCGGAAATCCGGCTGACAAGAACCAGGATCCGCTCATCACCAAGCTCGATCTCACGGGAAAGGAAAAGCTGGATCTGATCGCCTTCCTGAACAGCCTGACAGACGAGAGCGTAGACAAAATCCACGAGCCCAAGCTTCCGTGATCAATAGGGGCGGGCATCCGCTCCTTTCCATTGATGAATGCTGTGCATTCATTCCGGTACTTTTCCGCTCAATCCTGATAGAATCCTGCTTTCGGCTAGCCTTCTCGGGCTGGCCGACATCTTTGAGTGGTGATGCTTGGGGATATGAATCTGGTGCCCAGAAGAGGACTCGAACCTCCACACCTTGCGGCACACGGACCTGAACCGTGCGCGTCTACCAATTCCGCCATCTGGGCATTGCCTGGAACGGGAATTTTATAGGAATTTAAGCTTTTGTCAATGAATAAGAAAGCCAGGTCGCTCGATCCCCACCTCGAGCGCGAAATGCAGAAGTACCCCAATCCCCTGCCCAGCAGGGAATTCATACTCGACACCCTTGCAAGTTTCGGTGTGCCGGTTTCAATCGAAAGACTTTCCGAATCCCTCGAAATCGAACCGCATGAAACGGATTCCTTCGGGCACAGGCTCAAGGCGATGGAGCGCGATGGCCAGATCATGAGGAACAGAAAGGGCGCGATCTGCGTCGTGGAAAAGCTGGATCTCATCAAGGGGAAGGTGCAGGGGCACCCGGACGGTTTTGGTTTCCTGATTCCGGATGACGGCAGTCCTGATCTTTTTCTCTCCGCCAAGGAAATGCACAAAGTCTTCCATGGCGATCGGGTGATGGTCAGGGAGATCGGGATGGACCGGAAGGGAAGGCGCGAGGGTGCCATCGTGGAAGTGCTGGATCGCGCCAATTCGAGGCTCGTCGGGCGGCTCTATGTCGAGCATTCCGTTCTCTTCGTCGTGGCCGAAGACAAGAGAATAAACCAGGATATCCTCGTTCCGCCCGGCGAGCATGGGGGGGCGAAGCCCGGACAGGTTGTGACGATAGAAATCATAGAGCAGCCTTCGAAGCGGATGCAGCCCATCGGGCGTGTCGTGGAAATACTTGGGAATTATGCGGATCCGGGGATGGAGATCGAGATCGCATTGAGAAAGCATGATCTTCCCCATGTGTTTCCGGATGATGTCGAAAAGGCGGCTGCCAAGTTTCCCAAGAAGGTCAGGAAGTCCGAAATGGAGGGAAGGGTGGATATCCGCCATCTTCCCCTTGTAACGATAGACGGCGAAACGGCCAGGGATTTCGACGACGCGGTCTATTGCGAAAAAGCCGGAAAGGGATACAGGCTCTATGTCGCGATAGCCGACGTCAGCCACTATGTGAAGCAGAAGGGCGCGCTGGACTCCGAGGCATTGAAGCGGGGAAATTCGGTCTATTTCCCGAGACGCGTGATCCCGATGCTGCCGGAAGCGCTCTCCAACGAGCTCTGTTCGCTCAATCCAAAGGTTGACAGGCTATGCATGGTCTGCGAAATGGTGCTCGATGGACATGGCGAATTCAAGTCCTACAAATTCTATGCAGCCGTCATGCATTCCCATGCCAGGCTCACCTATACGAAGGTGGCCGCAATGCTGGAGAATCCAGAGGCTGCAGGTGAACATGCCGCACTTCTCCCTGACATCAGGCTGCTTTATACCCTTTATGGCGTACTGGCGAAAGCGCGGAAGAAGCGGGGAGCGATCGATTTCGAAACCATAGAAACCCAGATGCTGTTCAACGATCAGGGGAAAATAGAAAAGATCGTCCCTGTCGTCAGGAACGATGCGCACCGGCTCATCGAGGAATGCATGCTCGCAGCAAACGTCTGCGCCTCGGAATTCCTGAAAAAGCATGGACAGGCTGCGTTGTACCGCATCCACGAAGGTCCCACGCCGGAAAAGCTTGCCAATCTCAGGAATTTCCTGAAGGAATTCGGACTGGATCTGAAGGGCGGCGATGAGCCGCACGCCAAGGATTACGCCGCGCTGCTCGATAAGATCAGGGACAGGCCGGACGCGCAGCTCCTTCAGACCGTGATGCTGAGATCGCTTCAGCAGGCGGTCTACAGTCCGGAAAATGTCGGGCATTTCGGGCTCGCCTACGAATCCTATACCCATTTCACCTCGCCGATCAGGCGCTATCCAGACCTTCTGATCCATCGCGCCATCAAGGCGGCCCTCGATGACAAGAAATACAGTCCGGGAAGCTGGGTGGAACTCGGGGCCCATTGTTCGGCAACGGAGAGAAGGGCGGACGAGGCCACAAGGGACGTCGATGCCTGGCTCAAATGCTACTGGATGATGGACAAGGTCGGGATGAGTTTCGGCGGCTCCATCAGCGGTGTGACGGGCTTCGGGCTTTTCGTCGCCCTGGACGACATCTATGTGGAGGGGCTGGTCCACATATCGGAACTGGGCGCGGACTACTTCCATTTCGATCAGGGCCTTCACCAGATCGTCGGCGAGCGGACAAAGACCAGATTCAGGCTGGGAGACAGGCTGAGAGTGAAGGTGGCCCGTGTCGATCTCGAGACCAGCAAGATCGATTTCGTGCTGGATGCCGAGCCGCTTGACGCAGGCAAGAAGAAGTAATGCTGATATTCGGTTTTCATGCCGTTTCAGGCCGCATCAGACAGAACCCGAAGAGCATCCTTGAAGTCTATCTGGCCGAGGGGCGGCGGGATGCGCGCACAAAGCAGCTTGCATCCCTGCTCGAAATTCATAAAATCAAAGTGAATGTCGTCGATGCGGCGAGGCTTGACGGCATGATAGGAAGCGGCAGGCACCAGGGCGTGATTGCAAAGGTGGATGACTCGAGAAGCTATGTCGCGCTCGAAGACCTGCTCGATACCCTCGAAAAGGATGCGCTTTTTCTCGTTCTTGACGGGATACAGGATCCGCACAATCTCGGGGCCTGCCTGAGGGTCGCGGACGCTTTCGGGGTGGACGCCATCATCGCGCCAAAGGACAGGGCGGTCGGGCTGAATGCGACTGCTGCGAAGGTTGCAAGCGGCGCGGCGGAAACGGTTCCCTATGTCACGGTGACCAATCTTGCGAGGGCATTGAGGCAATTGAAGGAAGCCGGCGTGACGGTCATGGGCACCGCTGAAGATGGAGAATCGGATCTTTGCGACACGTTCATCGAAGGCCCCGTCGCCTGGGTGCTGGGTTCGGAAGGATCTGGCATGAGAAGGCTCACCAGGGAGAATTGCGACAGGCTTGTCAGGATCCCGATGGAGGGAATGGTTGAGAGCCTCAATCTTTCCGTGACAAGCGGCATCGTGATGTTCGAGACATGCCGGCAGCGGCGAATGAAAAAGGAAAAAAATGATCACTACTGAGCACAACGAAAGAAGGTTATGCGCATCCGTTTTCGGCGAATTCTCGCTCGCCGATCTGAAGGAACTCGAAGACCAGGTTGCCTACAGGCTCGAATTCAAGGGGAAGATCAACCTTCTTCTCGACCTCACGGAAATGATCAAGTACACCATCGACACGGTGGTGGAAGAGATCAAGTTCGGCAGGAAGCATCCCTATGCATTCGAGAAGGTGGCCGTCGTCACCGACAGCCAGTGGATAGGTTCTCTGGCATGGCTCTCCAGCATGTTCAGTGACGCCGAGATCAAGGTTTTCCACGACCTGCATGCAGCAGAGGAATGGCTGGCTGCTTGATTCCCGATTTCTCCAGATTGAGGCAGGAATGCGAATCTGAAGGCGTCGCCTTCCCGGCATCGATGTTTTCCCCGCACAGGGTGCAGGTTTCCAGGGTGCATGCGGAAAAGATGGCTGAGATCGTCCGGGCGATCGAGCATGTCGCAGGGCTCGCTCCCTACCGCCAGGAAGTGCTGAAATGGGCGCCGCAAATATCGAATTTCGATCCCGGAACGAAAAGCGTTTTCTTCGGATACGATTTCCATCTCGGAGAGACAGGCCCCAGGCTCATCGAAATCAACACCAATGCGGGCGGAGCTTATCTCAATCTGCTTCTTCTCAGGGCGTGGGGAATGGAGACCCATCTCGAAGACGTCTTTTTCGACATGTTCATGGAGGAATGGCGTCAAAGGAGGGGGAGCGCAGTCCTGGAAAGGATCGCAATCGTGGACGACGATTGCAGATCGCAGTTCCTCTATCCCGAATTCTGCCTATTCAAGAAGCTTTTCGAAAGGAAAGGGATTTCTGCAGTAATAGCCGATGCGAAGAGTCTGGAATCGAGGAAGGACGGGCTTTATTTCGAAGACAAGAAGATTGATCTCGTCTACAACAGGCTGACCGATTTTTCCCTGGAATTCCATCCTTCGTTGAAGGCGGCCTATCTCGAAGATGCCGTCGTGCTCACTCCCCATCCAAGGGCGCATGCGCTTTTTGCCGACAAGCGGAATCTCTCCATCCTTTCCGATCCCGAATGCCTGAGGAGATTCGGGGTGGCGGAAAAGACGGTCAGAATTCTGGAAAGAGGCATCGCGAGGACTGGCATCGTCAGACGGGAAGATTCCGGAAAACTTTGGGAAAATAGAAGGCATCTTTTCTTCAAGCCCGGTTCGGGATATGGCGCGAAGGCGGTCTACAGGGGAGAAAAGCTGACGAAGCGGGTATGGGATGAAATACTGCAGGGAGACTATGTGTGGCAGGAATTCGTGCCGCCCATGGCATTGGAAATCGAAGGAAGAAGTCTGAAATACGACTACAGGAATTTCACCTACGGAGGGGAAATCCAGCTTCTCGCAGCCCGGCTCTACCAGGGGCAGACGACCAATTTCAGGACAGAAGGGGGCGGATTTGCCCCGGTGCTGCTCCTCGATTAGGCATCGCGGCGAAACCAGGAGAGGTGGTTGGGAAGGACCATGCACAGCAGGCCAAGGAAGAAGTAGTCGAGCATCTGATTGACGGAGGACCATTCCTGAAGAATGTAATGGCCGACGAGAAGGCTCAGCATGAAGGCAAACCAGCCGTATACGGCAAGCCGCTTGTATCGATTGCTGAACAGCGCGCAGCCCAGTCCGATTTCAATGTACGGTATGATTTGCAGGTAGGCGTTCACGATAAAGGCGGGAACTCGTATCCTCAGGTCGCCCTGAAACAGCCTGGAGTAGTAATCGAAGAAACCGCCATGGCTGAAGAACTTGCTTGCGCCGGCCGTGAAAAGAATGGTGATCATGACGATCCGCACGACTCGCTCAGCATCCTTCAGCAGCGCTTTTTCAATCATGCTTGTCCCCTCATCAAAGGTTCAATTTTCCGAAAAGCGTCGGGTGCGCAATGAGCCGCCCGGATCGCCTCGTCGGTGCGCCGCAAAAAGGAAGTCATCGATCATGCCGCGCCGTCCGGCAAGTCGTCAATCCATGCAGGTTTATAGAAAATTAGCAAGTTCTAATATATTTGTGTATAATGGCCATTGCAGTAATCACCCTCCGTATATTATGCCCGCTCCGTGTGGGCATTTTTTTCAGGGCTTCAGCAGCTGGCTTATGTAGCGCGATACGCCCTGTTCGACAGTCAGAAAGGGCTCGACATAGCCCGCCTGCCGCAATGCGCCGATGTCGGCTTCCGTATAGCTCTGGTACTGCTTCCTGAGGCCTTCCGGGAAAGGAATATACTGGATCATCCCTTTTTCCTTCATTGTTTCAAGCGTCATCGCGTCCCGTCCTTCATGTCTCAGGCATGCGTTGACTGCAGCCACAGCGACAGCGTTGAAAGGCTCGGAAGAACCCGTTCCGACGTTGTATATGCCTGATGTTTCAGGATGATCGAGGAAATGCAGATTGACCTTCACGACGTCTTCGACAGATACGAAATCCCTTCTCTGTTCGCCGTTGCCATATCCAGCGGAGCCTTCGAATAGCCTGACGCAGCCGTTTTCCCTGAACTGGTTGCAGAAATGGAAGGCGACAGAGGCCATCCTTCCCTTGTGCGATTCGCGCGGACCGTAGACGTTGAAATAGCGGAATCCCGCTATCTGGGCGGTCTTCTTCGGCAGCATTCTTCTCACCACCTGGTCGAAAAGGAATTTCGAATAGCCGTATACGTTCAGGGGCGCTTCATGTTCGCGCGATTCGCTGAAGACGCTTCCGGAACCGTAAACGGAAGCGGACGAGGCATAGATGAATGGAACGGCATGCTTCTGGCAATATTCCAGCAGCGCCATGGAATAACGGTAATTGTTCTCCATCATGTATCTTCCGTCTGACTCCATGGTGTCGGAACAGGCGCCCTGATGGAATATCGCGTCGACTTTTCCCATTTCCGGCAATTTTTCGAGGAAGTTCTCCTTGCCGAAATAATCGGAGATTTCGCAATCCACGAGGTTCCTGAATTTCCTGGACTCTTTCATGTTGTCGACGGCGATGATGTCGCTGATGCCGCGATCGTTGAGCCCCTTGACGATGTTGGATCCTATAAAACCCGCGGCCCCGGTCACGATCATGGTCATGATTTTCCTCCGCGGGTTTCAGTGAAGGCTAATGCCTGCGTTATGCCGCAGCTAAAACCCGCCGCGCCTGTTACGATGATCATGCTTTCTCCTGATTTTCGAGTTCTTCCCGGTTCACGACCGCCGTGCCGAGCTTGCCGACGACGATGCCCGCAGCCCTGTTCGCCATTCTCATCGATTCCTCGAATGACGCGCCCGTGGCGAGCATGGTTCCGAATGTCGCGATCACGGTGTCGCCCGCGCCGCTGACGTCAAACACTTCCTTTGCCGTCACCCCTTCGTGAAGACACATTTCCTCCCTGAAAAGGCTCATTCCTTCCTCGCTCCTCGTCACGAGAAGGGCTTCGAGTTCGAGCTTCTTCCTGAGCTTCTGCGCCTTTTCCTCAAGCTCCGCTTCGTTCTTCCAGCTTCCTGCAACCTGCCGGAATTCGCTTCGGTTCGGCGTGATCAGCGTGGCGCCGCGATATTTCGAATAATCCTCCCCCTTGGGGTCGACCAGCACCGGCTTTCCTGCATCTCTGGCGATGCCTATCATGCTTTCGATGTGGCCCAGCCCGCCCTTTCCGTAATCCGAAAGGATGACGACATCCGCAGCTTCGACAGCCTTGCAGAAGTCGGCGAGCACGGATTCGAGTATCTCGAAGCTGGGCAGGGTTTCGAAATCTATCCTCAGGAGCTGCTGATGCCTCGCTATCGCCCTCAGCTTGATCGTGGTCGATATGCTGCTGTCCTCGTGCAGAATGGCGTTGACTCCTTCCTTCCTGACGAGTCTCTCGAGGCTTTGCCCGGCTTCGTCCTTTCCCACGACGGAGAGGAGGGTGGATCTTGCGCCCAGGGCTGCGATGTTTCTCGCGACATTCGCTGCGCCCCCTGCGCGGTCCTCCACTTTTCCGACCTTGATGACAGGGACAGGCGCTTCGGGGGAGATGCGTTCCACTTCACCGAACCAGTATCGGTCGAGCATGACATCGCCGACGACGAGGACATGCGCTGAAGAAAAGACCGGAACTTTCACTTTATCTCTTCCATGATGTTTTCGATCAGCCTGTTGGGGTCATTCGCTTCCCTGATCGGCCTGCCTATCACGAGATAGTCCGAACCGGCAAGAATCGCTTCCCTGGGCGTCATGATGCGCTTCTGGTCTCCTGGTTCCGAACCGGAAGGTCTGATTCCTGGGGTGACGAGGCGGAAATCGGGGCCGAATTTCCTTCTCAGCATGGACGCTTCCCGAGCCGAGCAGACCACGCCGTCGAGATGGCAGGATTTGGCAAGACTCGCGAGGCGGTTCACGATCTCGTCGGGTTCGCCGTTGAGCCCGATTTCCCTGATGTCGTCAATCCCCATGCTGGTCAGAAGGGTGACCGCGATCAGCATGGAAGAGGAATCTTCGAGCGCTTCCCTTGCCGCCTTCATCATGGCGGAACCCCCCAGGGCATGAACGTTCATCATCCATACGCCGAGGGATGACGCCGCCTTGCAGGCCGAGGCAACCGTATTGGGTATGTCGTGGAACTTGAGGTCCAGAAACAGCTCGAATCCCCTCTTCATCAGGCTTTCAACGAGATCCGGGCCCGAGCTCGTGAAAAGCTCCTTTCCCACCTTCAGCCTGCAGAGGGATGGATCCAGTCTTTCGGAGAACTCGAGCGCCTTTTTTCCTTCCGGAAAGTCCAGTGCGACGATAACGTTTTTTTTCATTTTCTTTCTTCGGATTGTCTTGGCGGGAAGGTTTCCCATCCCCCGCAGGCAGGGCAGTGCCAGTAGAATTGTCTCGCATTGAACCCGCAATTTTCGCAGCGATACTGGGAAAGATTCTGGGCATGCTGATGGACGAGATTCTTGATGAGTTCGAGATCCTTCCTTCTCTCCAGTGGCGCTTCCATCAGCTGGGCTTCCAGCAGCCTGTCGAGCCCGAGCAGGGAAGGGTGCTTTCTCAGTTCATCCCTCACCATGTGGTAGGCGGACTCGACGCCGTTCGCTTTCAGTTCCGCATCGAAAACGACATTTAGCAGCTCGACCGAGGGATAGGTCGAAAGATAGCCCTTGATCAAGGTGAGTCCTTCCTCGAACCTGCCCAGTTTTTCGTAGGCATCGAGCATCTTGCTTGACACAAGCGAGAGATGATCGGGGCTTTGGGATTCTATTCGTTTCCAGGCCGCTATTGCCTCATCGTGATTGCCCAGATTCGCCTCAAGGTCTCCCAGCAATACGTTAGACCTGACGCATCGCCTGTGCACGCTCAGCGCATCCTCGAGATGGACTTTTGCATCGCTCGTCTTCGAATTCATCATTTCGTGCGAGGCGAGTTCGCAATAGAAATGGGCGATTTCCTTCTGATAGGACTGTCCTGTCACCTTCGCAAGCTGCCTTGCCGTCTCGACCGCCTTCAGCCAGTCCTTTTCCTGTTCGTAGATTTCAAGCAGGAATCGCAATGAAGCTTCCGCATACTCCGTTCCTTCGAGCTTGACGAAGGATTCCTCCGCCCGGTCCAGGAGGCCCGCCTTCAGGTAATCCTGGGCGATTTCGAAGAGCGTGTAGCGCTTCTGCGATTCATCCAGGTCGTCCCGCTCGAGAAGAGACTGATGCATTCTGATCGCACGCGTGATTTCCCCTCTTCTCCTGAAAAGGCTGCCCAGCGCGAAGTGCAATTCTATGGTCTGCGGCTCGACCTTGATGACGTCGACGAAGGCCTCGATGGCCTTGTCGGGCTGCTCGTTCATCAGGAAATTGAGCCCCTTGAAATAGGATCTGGGAAGCGCTCTCGATTCCGAGAGGAGATGCTTGATGTCTATTCTCGCAGCGATCCATCCCAGTCCGAAAAAAAAGGGGAGGGCGAGGAGCCACCATGACTGGATTTCCATGCTAGCCCTTGTCCATTCCCTTCTTCCTGAGCTGGGAGATTTCCCTGCGCTGCCTGAAAATCGTGGCGAGGCTGGCCATCAGGCCTGTTCCCACGCCGAGCGTGAAGAATATCAGCAGGATCAGGGAAAGCGGCGCCTGCCACTGGTATCCGAGATAGTAGCGCAGCGCGGTCTGCTCGTTGTTCTTCAGCGCGAAGCCGAAAAGGAGCAGGAAAAGCGTCAATCTTAATATCCAGAGAACATAGCGCATGGCAGGTCCGAAAAAAGAAGCGGCATCATCTTTCGACATGCCGCCCATTTTAACCCATTGCGAGAATTGATTGGCTATTTCTTGCCGTCGACTCGCTCTCTCAGTTCTTTTCCCGCCTTGAAATGGGGAACGTATTTTTCGGGAACCATGACTTTGTCGCCCGATTTCGGGTTTCTTCCCATCCTGGCAGGCCTGTGATTCAGGCTGAAGCTGCCGAAGCCCCTTATCTCTATTCGCTGCCCCGAGGCGAGCCCCGAGGCCATCACGTCGAGCACCATCTTGACGGCCATTTCTGCGTCCTTCAGCACGAGCTGCGGGTGCTTTTCGGCGAGTCTGTTGATGAGATCGGATTTCGTCATGGCAAATCCCTTATTGTTGTTCGTTCTTCTTCACTTCCAGCTTGGCTTTGAGCAGTGCGCCAAGGCTGGTCGTCCCCGCATTTCCTGCATTTTCGGTCGAGATCTTCTGCATCGCTGCGGATTCCTCGATCTGTTCCTTTGCCTTGATGGACAGGTTGATGGTGCGGTTCTTCCTGTCGATGTTGAGGATCACGGCTTCGACATTGTCGCCTTCCTTCAGATGGTTCCTGATGTCGTCGACCCTGTCCCGCGCCACTTCAGATGCGCGCAGATAGCCCGTGATGTCGTTGCCCAGATCGATCACTGCACCCTTGGCATCGATTGCCTTGACGGTGCCGCTGACGACGCTGTTCTTGTCGTTGGCAGCGACGAAGGCATTGAAGGGATCTCCTTCCGCCTGCTTCACGCCCAGCGAGATCCTTTCCCTTTCGGTGTCGATGGAGAGCACGATGGCTTCGAGCTCGTCACCCTTCTTGTAATTTCGTACCGCTTCTTCGCCGGCCAAGGTCCAGGAGAGGTCGGAAAGATGGACGAGGCCGTCTATTCCGCCGGCAAGGCCGATGAAGACGCCGAAGTCGGTGATCGACTTGATCTGGCCGCGAACCCTGTCGCCCTTCTGGTGATTCATTTCGAACTCTTCCCAGGGATTGGGCATGCACTGCTTCATGCCCAGCGAAATCCTGCGGCGATCCTCGTCGATTTCCAGGATCATCACTTCGACTTCGTCGCCGAGCTGGACCACCTTGGAGGGATGGACGTTCTTGTTCGTCCAGTCCATTTCAGAGACATGGACGAGACCTTCTATGCCTGGCTCGATCTCGACGAATGCACCGTAGTCGGTGAGGTTGCTGACCTTGCCGAAAAGCCTTGTCCCGGTGGGGTAGCGGCGGGAGAGGCCGACCCACGGATCGTCTCCGAGCTGCTTGAGTCCCAGGGAGACCCTGTTCTTTTCCTTGTCGAACTTGAGGATCTTGGCTTCGACTTCGTCGCCCACTGCCAGCACTTCCGAAGGATGCTTGACCCTGCGCCATGCGAGATCGGTGATGTGAAGCAGGCCGTCGATGCCGCCGAGATCGACGAATGCGCCGTAATCGGTGATGTTCTTGACGATGCCCTTGACCATCGCGCCTTCCTGGAGCGATTCGAGCAGGGCCTGACGGTCTGCGCCGAGAGAGGCTTCCATCACTGCGCGGCGGGAGACGACGATGTTGTTGCGCTTCCTGTCGAGCTTGATGACCTTGAATTCAAGCTCCTTGTTTTCATAAGGAGAGGTGTCCTTGATGGGGCGGGTGTCGACCAGGGAACCCGGAAGGAATGCGCGTATGCCGTTGATCATGACGGTGAGTCCGCCCTTGACCTTGCCCGTGACGAGACCTGATACGACGGTTCCTTTCTCCAGCGCATCCTCGAGTTCCTGCCAGGCTGCAAGGCGCTTGGCCTTGTCGCGGGAAAGGCGGGTTTCGCCGTATCCGTCTTCCAGCGATTCGATCGCGACGGTGACGAAGTCGCCGGGCTTGACTTCGATTTCGCCCTTCTCGTTCTTGAATTCTTCGACGGGGATGAAGCTCTCGGACTTCAGTCCGGCGTTGACGACGACGACGTTGTAATCGACGCGCACCACTTCAGCCGTGATCACTTCGCCTGCGCGCATTTCCATGCGGCCTAGGCTTTCTTCGAAAAGGGAGGCAAAACTTTCTTGGGTTTCGGAAACAGGGGAGACAGAAGCCATCTTAAAATACCTAAAATATCCCGTCAGACGGGGGTTGGTTGATCAATCTTCGCGGAATACCATTCCTCCACCTGTGATACGGCATCCATGATGCCCATTCCGGTGGTGTCGAGCAGTTCCGCATCCGGGTTTTTCTGCAGGGGGGCCACGCTTCGACCGCTGTCGCGCTGGTCGCGAGAGATGATATCCTGCAAGAGGGTATCCATATTAACACTCACCCCTTTTTCAATCAACTGTTTATACCTTCTTTTTGCGCGTTCTTCGGCGCTTGCGGTCAGGAATACCTTCAATATCGAATCGGGGAAGACGGTGGAACCCATGTCCCTGCCGTCGGCAACCAGCCCCGGCGTCTTCCTGAACTGTCTCTGCAGTTCCAGAAGCGCAGCCCTCACGGCAGGCAATGCCGCCACTTTCGACGCGCCGTTCGAGCAGACTTCACTCCTGATCGCTTCGGTGACGATTTCGCCATTCAGCCTGATTTCGCCGTTTTCGAATCTGATATCAAGCCCTTGCGCGAGCATGGAGGCCGCCTTTTCGTCTTCCAGGGAAAGGCCCGCCTGAATCGCAGCGAGCGCCGTGATCCTGTAGAGCGCGCCGCTGTCGAGGTAATGGAAGCCGAGATGCTTCGCGACCAGGCTCGCAACCGTTCCCTTTCCCGAAGCGGAAGGGCCGTCTATCGAAATGACGGGGACGGGGAACGCTATTTTCGAGAATCTTTCGAAATAGTCAGGGAAGGTTTTCGCCACGCATTCAGGATCGTTGATCCTGACATGGGTGCCGAATGCCGAGAGGGAAAAGCACATCGCCATCCTGTGGTCGTCGTAGGTGTCGATCGAATCGTGAAGGGCAAAGTGGGAGGAGGGGGGCGTGATGGCGATGAAGTCATCCCCTTCCTCGACGATTGCGCCGAATTTCCGCAGCTCCTTCGCCATTGCGGCTATCCTGTCCGTTTCCTTGACCTTCCAGCTCGCGATGTTCCTGAGAATCGTCTTTCCCTTCGCGAAAAGGGCGGCAACCGCCAAGGTCATTGCCGCGTCAGGGATGGCATTGCAGTCGATGTCTATGGCTTCCAGAAAACCCGTCGAGCTCGCCTCCATCCAGTTCTCGCCCATCGAAATTTTCGCGCCCATCATACGAAGCGCTTCGGAAAACTTCACGTCTCCCTGGATGCTATCCTTTCCGACCCCGTACACCCGGACAGGCCCTTTTCCTATCGCGCCTGCAGCGAGGAAGTAGGAAGCCGATGAGGCATCCCCTTCGACATGCATGAGCCCGGGACTCTCGTATCTGCAGTCGTCCCCGATGAAAAAGCTTTCCCAGCCCCGTCTTTCGATATCGACGCCGAATCGCTTCATGATTTCGAGCGTGATTTCGATGTAGGGCTTGGATATCAGTTCGCCTTCCACTTTCAGCTCGATCTTTTTCTTGAGGAGGGGGAGGGCCATCAGCAGGCCTGTCAGGAACTGGCTGGAGACGTTTCCCCTGACCGAGATTTCATTCCTTCCTGAAATTTCAGCCGGACTGATTTCCAGCGGCGGGTAGCCTTCTTCCCCGAGATAGGAAATCCTGGCGCCTCCCTGCCTCAACGCATCCACGAGATCCCCTATCGGGCGCTCGTGCATCCTGGGAACCCCGGACAATTCGTAATGGCCATTCATGAAGGCGAGCGCCGCGGTCAAGGGCCTGAATGCCGTTCCTGCGTTGCCCAGAAAAAGCTTCGCTTCCTTTACGGGAAAATCGCCGCCGCAGCCTTTCACGAGATAGGCGTTGTCCCCAACGGATTCTATTTCGACGCCAAGAATTTTCAATGCATCCAGCATCCTTTCCGTGTCGTCGGAATGCAGGAGATCGCGTATTTCCGTTTTTCCTTCGGAAAGGGCTGCGAGAAGCAGGACCCTGTTCGAGATGCTTTTGGATCCGGGGAGGATGATTTCGCCGCGCGCAGCGAGCATGGGGGGAAGGTCGATATATTCTTTTTTCATCCGCGAAATTATACACGGTGATAGGAACTTGCGTGGCAGCATGTAGGCGTTTTTCGGGCGATTCAGGCCCGGCAATCGAGCTATTTCGGTTCCCAGCCGTTCCTGATATTGCGCGCTTCCGAGAAGATTTCCTTGAGCTTTTCGGCATCCTTCTCTTGAAGCGCAGCTCTGATGACATCGAGCTCCTTCATGTAGCGGTCGAGTTCAACCAGCAATGCATCCCTGTTCGAGAGGCAGATGTCCCGCCACATCTCGGGGGAGCTTCCCGCAATCCTGGTGAAATCCCTGAATCCGGAAGCTGCGAATGAAAGCAGGAGTTCCCTGTTTTCCCTGACCGAAATATCATGCACGAGCGCGAAAGAAAGGAGATGGGGGAGATGGCTGACTGTCGCGAAAACGCCGTCATGCTCTTCGGGCTTCATGGTGGTGACATTCGCCCCGCAGGCTTCCCAGACTTTCTTCGCTTTCTCGACGAGCTCGGGAGAATTCTCGTGAAGCGGGGTCAGCACCACTTTCTTTCCGACATAGAGGTCCGCTTTTGCGGCAGCCGGACCGCTGTTCTCCGCTCCTGCTATGGGATGGGCGGGAATAAACTGGGTAAGTTTTTCTCCGAATTCCGCTCTCGCGAACTCGACCACGTCGCATTTCGTGCTCCCCCCGTCCGTGACCAGGGTGTGCTTTCCGATGAAAGGAGAAATGCCCTTCATGACAGCCCGCATCTGGCCGACAGGGGTGGCGATCAGCACGAGGTCCGCATCATTCAGGTCTTCCATCGCGCCGGTCCTGTCGATGATGGAAAGTTTTTTAGCCTCGTCCAGCGTCTGACTGCTGCGACCGAATCCGATCACTTCGTCTGCCAGGCCTGCCTTCTTCAGCGCGAGCGAAAAAGAGCCGCCTATCAGGCCTACGCCGAAGATGGCGACCTTCACGAATCAGCTTTCATGGAGGAGATTGCCTTGCGGGCCGAGCACCTGAACTTTCACCGGGATGCCCTGGCGGACGCTTGCCGTCACCACGCAGAAATCCTCGAACTGCAGGAGGCATCGATCGAGATGGTCGTAATTCGCCGCGAGCCTGATCGTGACCTCGATGCTGCCTATCCTGAGGCGCCCCTTCTCGTTTCTTGTCGAAGTCGTTCTTGCAGTGGTCTTCATGCCTTCGACTTCGTTCCTGAATTTTCTCAGACAGAAAAGGAGGCTTGCGGAGAGGCAGTTTGCAACTGCAGCGGCAAGGAGTTTTGAAGCGTTAGGCCCCTTTCCTTCGCCCAGGGGAGGGGGTTCGTCGACAACGAGTTTCGAGTTTCCGAAATCGACATCGAAAAGGTAGTTCCTGACCTCTTCAAGTTCGATCGAGAAACCCTCTTCCATTTCAGATTTCCCGGCCCAGCGCTTGCGCGATCTGCCCGAGAACCCCCATCAGATCCTTCAATTCCTGCGGATTCAATGCCTGGTCCGCATCGCACCATGCTTCGCAGGGATTGGGATGCATCTCGACGAGGAGGCCGTCTGCACCGGCTGCAATCGCAGCCCTGGAAAGCGCGGGGACCATCCAGGCCTTTCCGCCGGCATGAGATGGGTCGATGATCACGGGAAGATGGGTCTCCTTCTTCAATACCGGGATGGCCGTCACGTCGAGCATGTTCCTGTACGCGTTTTCGAACGTTCTGACGCCCCGCTCGCAGAAGATGATGTTGTGGTTTCCGCCTGCCGCGATGTATTCGGCCGACATCAGCCATTCCGATACTGTCGCCGACATGCCGCGCTTCAGGATGACAGGGGTGCTGACCTTCCCGACTTCCTTCAGCAGATCGAAGTTCTGCATGTTCCTCGTGCCGATCTGGATGACGTCGACGCCGCGCTCGAGGAAGGTATCGAGCATCCGGACATCCATCAGTTCCGTGACGATGGGCAGGCCGTGCCGCCCAGCCGCCTTCTCGAACATGTCCAGGCCTTCCACTCCCTTTCCCTGGAAGGCATAGGGGCTGGTCCTGGGCTTGAATGCGCCGCCCCTCATCAGCCTGCATCCTGCGTCAAGAACATGTTTCGCTGCGACATCCATCTGTTCCTGGGTTTCGACCGAGCAGGGGCCTGCGATGACCTGGATCTGCTTTCCGCCAAGCGGGACCCCGCTGATGTCTATGACGGTATCGGCGGCATGGGATTCCCGGGACACGATCTTGTACTGCTTGACGATATGCATCGCATATTCGACGCCGGACAGGGAATTGAACATCTCCGGGTCCAGCTTCCGTTCGTCCCCGATGGCGCCGATCACGGTGCGCTCAGTGCCCCTCGATACATTGGCGTCGAGTCCGGAATCCCTGATTCGGGAAACGACGTTTCCGATTTGCTCCTCCGTGACGCCACGGTCCATAATGATGATCATGTTTTTTCTCCGACAGCCTGTTCGAGGGCTTTCAAAAATTTTTCGTTTTCAGATTCCAGGCCTATGCTGACCCTGAGGTGCTCCGGCATGGCATATCCTGCAATGGGCCTGACGATGACGCCGAGCTTCAGAAGCTTCTGGTAGATTCCCTGGGCATGTCCAACATGGAAGCTCAAAAAATTCCCGTAGGAGGGAATGTATTCGAGTTCCAGGTTTTCTAGCCCCTTCCTGACCTGCTCCATCCCTGCAAAATTGAGCGCTCTGCTTCTTTCCAGGAATGAAATGTCGGAAAGGGCAGCCACCGCAGCAGCCTGCGCCACGCTGTTGACATTGAAGGGCTGCCTCACCCTGTTCATCATGTCGGCAACGGCAGGGTTCGCCAGGGCGAAACCGGTCCGCAATCCCGCGAGCCCGTATGCCTTCGAGAAGGTCCGCGTGACGATCAGGTTCGGAAAATCGGCAAGCCATGAAACGCTTCCCGAATCGAATCCGGAAGGCAAATACTCATTATAGGCCTCATCCAGCACGATGAGTATCGAAGGCGGGATCGATTTCAGGAAACTCAGCAATTCTTCCTTGCCGAGAAGCGTGCCCGTGGGGTTGTTCGGGTTGGCGATGAACACCATCCTGGTGTCTGCCTCCAGCATCGAGAACATCATCTCCAGGTCGTGCCCCCAGTCTTTCGCAGGCGCCTCGATTCCCTTTGCCCCAGCTGACTGGACCGCGAGCGAATAGACTGCGAAGGCATGCTGAGAGAAAACGGCTGAAAGTCCCGGCGCGAGGAATGCCCTTGCCGCGAGCTCCAGGAGATCGTTCGAGCCATTGCCGAGCACGATGCTGTCCATCGATACCCCGTAGCGCTCCGCTATCGCGGCCTTGAGCTCGAAGCCGTTCCCGTCAGGGTAGCGTGAAATATCGAGAAGCGCCTTTTCAGCCGCTTCCAGCGCTTTCGGGCTGGGCCCCAAAGGATTCTCGTTCGAGGCGAGCTTCACGATGTTCGTCAGCCCCAGCTCCCGTTCGAGCTCGGAGATCGGTTTCCCGGGCGCATAGGGAAAAATCGCGCGGATATGGGCTGGCGTGATTTCGCAGATGTCGATGCTCATTTTTTTCAGCGGACTACGGATGGATAGGAACCGAATATCTTGACAAAGGCTGCTTTTTCCTCGAGCTCGTGGAGCGCCTTGGCGATGTTCTTTTCATCTCTGTGGCCTTCAATGTCGGCGAAGAAATTGTATTCCCATATGCCTGTTCCGGCAGGGCGGGACTCGAATTTCGTCATGCTGACGTTGCATTTCGCGAAAGGCGAGAGCAGGTCGTGAAGGGCGCCGGGCCTGTTCTTCGCCGAAAAGACGAGGGAGGTCTTGTCACATCCGGAGGGGGGGGACTCTTCCTTCCCTATCACGAGGAATCTCGTGGTATTGTTCGGCTCGTCCTCGATGTTTGCAGCAAGTACCGGGAGTCCGTAGCGTTCGGCAGCGACTTCCCCGGCTATCGCGCCTGCCTTCTCGTCTTCCGAGGCGAGCCTCGCCGCTTCGGCATTGCTCGATACTTCCATTCGGGGAACGCCCGGGAGGTTCTGGTTGAGCCATTCATGGCATTGAAGGAGAGACTGCGAATGGGAATAGACCTTCTCGATTTTCGAAATGTCCCGCCCGAGCAGGTTCTGATGGATCCTGAGGTTGATCTCCCCGCATATCTTCAAGGGCGATTTCAGAAGGAGATCGAGCGTCCTTGGAATCGTTCCGCCGGTCGTGTTCTCGACAGGCACGACGGCATGGTCGACATTGCCCGATTCCGCAGCCCTGAATATGTCGTCTATCGAAGGATAGGCGATGGCTTTTGCGGCATGGCCGAAATGCTTGATCACGGCCTGCTGGGAAAATGTCCCTTCGGGGCCGAGATACGCAATTTTCATGCCGTCTTCCAGCGCCCTGCATGCGGAAATGATCTCGACGAAAAGGCGGGATATGGACTCGCTGGAAAGCGGTCCCGGGTTTTTTTCCATGAGCCGCGTCAGGACCTGCGCCTCGCGCTCCGGCCTGTATATCGGGCCGTTCTTGAGATGGCCGATCTGGCTCGCACAGGCTGCGCGCCTGCTGATCAGGGAGAGAATCTCGAGGTCGATTGCGTCTATCGATTCCCTGAGTTTCTTGAGTTCATTCATTTCGCTGTCAGGTCCCTGACTCTCACCACGCCCGGAATGGATGCGATTTTTTCTATCACCGAAGAAGGGGCGGGTGAATCGATGTCGGCCAGGGTATAGGCGATTTCGCCTCTCGACTTGTTGGCCATGTTGTGGATATTGATGCCGCCTTCCGCGAATGCCGTCGATATCTGGCCGAGCATGTTGGGCACATTCGCATTGACGATGGCGACCCGGTATCTTGACTCCCTCGGCATTTCCATGTTCGGGAAATTCACTGAATTCAGGATGTTGCCGTTTTCAAGATAATCCATCACCTGGTCCGAAACCATCACGGCGCAGTTGTCTTCCGCTTCCCTGGTGGATGCGCCGAGGTGGGGAAGCGCGACGACGCCTTCTTTCCCCATCAGCTTAGAGCTCGGGAAGTCGCAGATGTAGCATTTGATCTTTTTCGATTCCAGTGCATCGATCACCGCATCTTCGTCGACTATTCCTTCCCTCGCGAAATTGAGCAGGATGGATCCTTTCTTCATCGATGCGATGCGCTTCTCGTCTATCAGGTTCCGGGTCGAATCGACGAGCGGAACATGCAGGCTGACGAAGTCGCTCGCCTTCAGCAGGGCTTCAACGCTGTGCGCCCTGACGACCTGGGAGGGAAGGCTCCATGCCGCATCGACCGTGATCTCGGGGTCATATCCCGTGACTTTCATGCCCAGCCTGATCGCGGAATCCGCGACCAGCCTGCCTATCGCGCCCAGCCCGATGATGCCTAGGGTATGTCCCGGAAGCTCGAATCCTGCGTAGGCTTTCTTTCCTTCCTCGACCTGTTTCGAGATGTCTTCGCCCTTCAGGTTCCCGGCAAATTGAATAGCAGGAATCAAATTCCTCGCGCCCATCAGCATCGCGGCGAGAACGAGCTCCTTCACGGCATTGGCGTTCGCCCCCGGCGTGTTGAATACGGGGATCCCTTTTTCGGTCATGTTCTTGACAGGGATGTTGTTCGTGCCTGCCCCGGCGCGTCCGATCGCAATCACCGATTCGGGGATCGCCATGTCGTGCATCTTGAACGAGCGGAGCAGGATCGCATCGGGCGAGGAAACCTTCGAGCCCACATCGTAGCGGGAGGAGGGGAATCGCTCCAGTCCTAGCGACGAGATCGAATTGAGCGTGAGGATGCCGAATTTATCAGGCATTTTCGAATGCCTTCATGTATTCGACAAGCGTCTTCACGCCTTCCATCGGCATCGCGTTGTAGATCGATGCGCGCATGCCGCCTACAGACCTGTGCCCCTTCAACTGGACCATGTTCGCGGCCTTTGCGCCCTTCAGGAATGCCTCGTCGCGGGAAGCATCCTTGAGCGTGAAAGGCACGTTCATCCTGGATCTGTCGTCCCTGGCGACTGGGCTCTGGAAGAATTCGCTGGCGTCGAGATAGTCGTAGAGGATCTTCGCCTTTTCGATGTTTTTCGCTTCCATCTTCTCGATTCCGCCCATGTTCTTCAGCCACTTGAAGACGAGCCCTGCGATGTAGAGGCCGTAGGTGGGTGGGGTGTTGTACATCGAATCGTTTTCGGCATGGATCTTGTAGTCGAACATCGTCGGCGTGCCGGGAACCGTTTCCCCCATCAGGTCTTCGCGGACGATCACGATGGTCAGCCCCGCAGGGCCGATGTTCTTCTGCGCGCCGGCATAGATGAGGCCGTATTTCGAAACGTCGATCTTGCGCGAAAGGATATTGGACGACATGTCTGCGACGAGCGGAACATTCCCGGTTTCAGGAACCCAGTTGAATTCCACCCCGCCTATCGTCTCGTTGGGTGTGTAATGGACATAGGCTGCGTCACTATCGAGCTTCAGCTCCTTTGGCGCATAGGTGAAATTCCTGTCTTCGGAGCTTGCCGCGATCTTCACTTCGCAGTATTTCTTCGCTTCCTTGATGGCCTTCTTCGACCATTCGCCGGTGTTGATGTAGTCGGCCGACTTCTTGCCCCTGACGAGGTTCATCGGGACCATCGAGAACTGGGCGGATGCGCCACCCTGGAGGAAGAGCACCTTGTAGTTCGAAGGAATGGAAAGGAGTTCCCTGAGATCCGATTCCGCCTCAGCCGCGATCCCCATGAATTCCTTGCCGCGGTGAGACATCTCCATGACGGACATGCCTGAACCGTGCCAGTCCAGCATTTCGTCCCTTGCGGTCTGAAGCACTTCCTCGGGCAATACGGCAGGCCCCGCGCTGAAATTGTATACCCTCATTCTTCCTCCTCAGTTTCGACAACCTTCTCGAGTCCCGCGAGCTTCTCGTCTTCCCCAAGGTTGATCAGCGTGACGCCCTGGGTTGCCCGGCTCATTTCCCTTATCTCCATGACCCTCGTCCTGATCAGTACGCCGCCTGTCGTGATCAGCATGATTTCGTCCGATTCCTCGACGAGCGTCGCAGCGACAACCTTGCCGTTACGCTCGGAAGTCTGGATCGCGATCATCCCCTGCGTTCCGCGCCCGTGCCGGGTGTATTCGACGATGGGGGTTCTCTTTCCATAGCCGTTTTCCGTCGCCGTCAGAACGGAATGCTTTTCGTC
Source organism: Pseudomonadota bacterium (assembly GCA_021848825.1). Lineage (GTDB taxonomy): Bacteria > Pseudomonadota > Gammaproteobacteria > Burkholderiales > JABEVD01 > JABEVD01. Next base: position 16,245 of record JAJZTQ010000010.1, on the reverse strand, counting down.
TTCGGCTGCAAGGAGCGATATCACGCGGCTGTTCTCAGCAAGCTTCATTCCCCTGACGCCTCGCGCCGTTCTACCCATCGCCCTGACGTCGTTCTCGTCGAATCTGACCGCCTTCCCTGAATCCGAGAATAGCATGATGTCGTGATGGCCGAAGGTGATGACGACGCCGATCAGGAAATCGTTCTCGTCCAGATCGATCGCGATGATTCCCGAGCTTCTCGGCCTCGAGAATTCCGAAAGAGGCGTCTTCTTGACCGTGCCGTTCGAAGTCGCCATGAAGACATAATGATTTTCGTCGAATGACTTCACCGGCAATATCGCGTTGATCTTCTCGTTTTCAGCAAGCGGCAGCAGATTGATGATGGGCTTGCCGCGGCTCGTCCTGCTTCCCTGGGGAACCTCGTAGACCTTGATCCAGTAGACCCGTCCCAGGCTGGAGAAGCAGAGGATGTAGTCGTGGCTGTTGGCGATGAAAAGCCTGTCTATGAAGTCGTCTTCCTTGGTCGACGCTGCCTGCTTTCCGCGTCCTCCGCGCTTCTGCGCCCTGTAGTCGTCAAGAGGCTGGCTCTTGATGTAGCCGCCGTGGGAGAGCGTCACGACGAGGTCCTCTGGCGCGATGAGATCTTCCAGGCAGAGGTCTTCCGCATGCATGACGATTTCGCTCTTGCGCTTGTCGCCGAACTGGCGCTTGATTTCGGAAAGCTCGTTTGCGATGATCTCGTTGACGCGGGAAGCCTTGGAGAGGATGTCGATGAGGTCGGCGATCTTCTCCATGATTTCGCCGTATTCCGAAACGATCTTTTCCTGCTCGAGCCCGGTGAGGCGCTGAAGCCTGAGTTCGAGTATCGCCTGAGCCTGGGCTTCCGAAAGATGATAGCCCTGATCCTTCAATCCATATTCCTGGGCAAGCCCTTCAGGCCTCGAGTCGATCGCGCGAGCAAGCATCTCCTCGACGAGCTTCGAGCGCCATGCTTTCCCCATCAGCGCTTCCTTCGCGATCGAAGGGGAAGGGGAAGCCTTGATGAGCGCTATGATCTCGTCGACATTCGAAAGCGCGACAGCCAATCCTTCCAGGATATGGCCTCTCTCCCTCGCCTTTCTGAGTTCGTAGACGTTCCTTCTCGTCACGACCTCGAACCTGTGCCTCAGGAAGGCTTCCAGGATCTGCTTCAGGTTCAGGAGCCTGGGCTGGTTGTCGACGAGCGCCACGAAATTCATGCCGAAAGTGTCCTGGAGCTGGGTCTGCTTGAAGAGGTTGTTGAGCACCACTTCCGGCACTTCCCCGCGCTTCAGTTCGATCACGACGCGCATGCCCGACCTGTCCGATTCGTCCCTGAGGTCGGATATGCCTTCTATCTTCTTTTCCCTGACGAGTTCGGCTATCTTTTCCTGGAGGGTTTTCTTGTTGACCTGGTAGGGGAGCTCGTCGACGATGATCGCCTGGCGGTTGTCGAGTTCCTCGAAATGGGTCCTGGCCCGCATCACGACCCGGCCTCTACCTGTCCTGTAGCCTTCCCGTACGCCTGCCGCGCCGTAGATGATGCCGGCAGTCGGGAAATCCGGCCCCGGAACGATGTCTATCAGTTCGTCTATCGAAATCTCGGGGTTGCCAAGGAGGGCAAGGCAGGCGTCCACCACTTCGGAAAGGTTGTGGGGAGGAATGTTGGTCGCCATCCCGACTGCGATTCCGGACGAGCCGTTGATCAGAAGATTGGGGATTTTCGCCGGAAGGACGAGCGGTTCCTGTTCGGATCCGTCGTAGTTGGGGCCGAAATCGACCGTTTCCTTGTCGAGATCGGCGAGGAGTTCGTGGCCTATCCTCGCCATCCTGATTTCGGTGTAGCGCATCGCAGCCGCATTGTCGCCATCCACAGAACCGAAATTGCCCTGACCGTCCACCAGCGTGTAGCGCAGCGAAAAATCCTGCGCCATCCTGACGATGGTGTCGTAGACCGCCGTGTCGCCATGGGGATGGTATTTACCGATGACATCGCCGACGATACGTGCGGACTTCTTGTACGGCCTGTTCCAGTCGTTCGAAAGCTCGTGCATGGCATAGAGCACGCGGCGATGAACGGGTTTCAGGCCGTCCCTGACATCGGGAAGCGCTCGCCCCACGATCACGCTCATGGCGTAATCGAGATAGGAATGGCGCATTTCCTCTTCTAGGCTGACGGGGAGGGTTTCTTTAGCGAATTGTTCCATTGACTGTTGCCGTTAGGCTTAGAAGATCTTGATTTATAAGTTTCAGCAAGCGGTTTGATCCCCGATTTTAACATTTGCCGGTCCAAATTGCATGCAAGTTTTTTTATGTTATGATGCTCCCATTGCATGTTCCAACCGGGGCCCCCTCAGGGGCTTTTTTGCATTCATGGCCCAGAATGTCGATTTGCTGGTCGATGCGCGATGGGTGATTCCCGTCGAGCCTTCGGTCGTGCTAGAAAATCATGCTGTTGCAATCGACGAAGGCAGGATACTGGCGATTCTGCCGAGCATCGAGGCGAGCCGCATCTATGATGCGAAGGATCGCTATTCCCTGAAGAACCATGTGTTGATCCCGGGGCTCGTCAATCTCCATACCCATGCGGCGATGGCGCTGATGCGCGGCATGGCGGACGACATCCCGCTGATGGAATGGTTGTCCGACCACATCTGGCCTGCCGAGAAGCGGCATCTCGGGCAGGAATTCGTGTATGACGGAACGAGGCTCGCCTGCGCCGAGATGATGAAGGGCGGAACGACCGTATTCAACGACATGTATTTCTTTCCGGGTTCGGCCGCCAAGGCCGTTCTCGATTCAGGCATGCGCGCCGCAATCGGCATGGTGGTGCTCGACTTTTCCACGCCCTATGCGGCGGATTGTGACGATTACATCAGCAAGGGTCTCGAAGTCAGGGACGAATTCGGCTCGAATCCGATGCTTTCCTTCTTCTTCGCGCCGCATGCGCCTTATACGGTGAGCGACAAGTCATTTTCGAAAATCCTCACCTATGCGGAAGAACTGGATCTTCCAATCCACATCCATCTCAACGAGACGAGAGATGAATTGAAGGGAAGCATCGAACAATACGGCCTGAATCCGGTATCGCGGCTCTCGAAGCTCGGCCTGCTCGGCCCCAATCTGATCGCCGTGCACATGGTTCATTCCGGGAGCGAAGAGATCGATCTTCTTTCGAATCACGGCTGCCATGTCGCGCATTGCCCGACTTCCAACCTGAAGCTTGCAAGCGGATTTGCGCCTGTCGTCGAGATGATGGATGCCGGAATCAACGTGGGGCTCGGGACGGACGGCGCTGCGAGCAACAACCGCTCCGACATGTTTGCCGAGATGAGGCTCGCGGCGCTGCTTGCGAAGGGCATGAGCGGAAGGGCGGATGCGCTTCCCGCAAGAGCCGCGCTGGAGATGGCGACATTGAACGGCGCAAGGGCGCTGGGGCTCGATGGCGAGATAGGTTCGCTCGTTCCGGGAAAGCGGGCCGACATGGTTGCCGTCGAAATGACGGGGAGCGAGATATCGCCGATATACGATCCGCTTTCCCATCTCGTCTACGCGACAGGGCGCGAGCATGTGAGCCATGTCTGGATAGACGGCAAGATCAGGGTAAGCGAAGGACAATTCACATCGCTGGATGAACAGGCGCTGGTTGCCAAGGCGGCCTGGTGGAAGGACAGGATAGAAGAGGGGAAATTGAAATGAACGTTGATCAGGTAGAGATAGAGAAATTCAGCCACAATGCGCATCACTGGTGGGACAGGAACGGGCAGTTCAAGACGCTGCACGACGTCAACCCCTTGAGGCTCGACTACATAGACAGGAATGCGGCGCTTTCGGGAAAGACCGTTCTGGACGTCGGGTGCGGAGGAGGGATCCTCGCCGAATCGATGGCGGCAAAGGGCGCGAAGGTGACAGGGATAGACATGAGCGACAAGGCCCTCAATGTCGCGAGGCTGCATCTCTTCGAGAGCGGGCATGAGGTGGAATACGTGTCCCGTTCGGCCGAGGATTTCGCGCTCGAGCGCCCGAATCATTACGATGTCGTCACCTGCATGGAAATGCTCGAGCATGTCCCCGATCCGGAGAGCGTCGTGGAGGCCTGCGCGAGGCTCGTGAAGCCTGGCGGTCATGTTTTCTTCTCCACCCTCAACAGGAATTCGAAATCCTATCTCTATGCCGTATTGGGGGCGGAATACATCCTCAACATGCTTCCCCGCGGAACGCACGATTACTCGAAATTCATCAAGCCCTCCGAGCTCGCCCATTTCTGCAGGGATGCCGGGCTTGAAATGGAGGACCTGATCGGCCTGAAATACGATCCTTTCGTCAAGAACTATTCGCTCGGACGCGGGGACGTCGACGTCAATTACATTCTCTGGTGCAGGGCTTGACGGCGGTTCTTTTCGATCTCGACGGAACCCTCGCCGACACGGCTCCGGATCTGGGTTTTGCGCTCAATTCCCTGCTTGCGGAGAGGGGGCTTCCCGCGCTTTCGCTCGAATCGATCAGGCCGCAGGCCTCAAACGGGGTCAGGGGGCTGCTCGGCCTGGGCTTTTCCGTCGGCCCCCGGGATCAGGGGTACGAGGAGCTGAGGCAGGGATTCCTTGAAATCTACATGGAAAACCTGTGCAGGGAAACGAAGCTTTTCGACGGCACCCGGGCGCTTTTGGAGGAAATGGAAAAGAGGGGCATTGCCTGGGGAATCGTCACGAACAAGCCGATGAAATACACCGAACCGCTCGTCAGGCTGCTCGGGCTCACGGCAGGCGTGGTGGTGGGAGGGGACAGCTGCATGCACGCCAAGCCCCATCCCGAACCGCTTCTCTTCGCGGCAGGCAAGCTTTCCGTCCAGCCTTCCCGCTGCCTCTATCTCGGCGACGACAGGCGCGATGTCGAGGCGAGCCTCGCCGCAGGGATGACCCCCATCGTTGCGAACTACGGCTATCTTTCCGGAGGAAACCAGGAAAGTTGGGGGGCGCACGGCTACATAGACCATCCGCTCGATCTCCTTTCCTTCATCGACTGAACTATCCCGTTACGCTTCTGTCTATATCGATGACCGCATGATATAGTAGCGGTGCATATCGAACCGGGGGCGACCTGGTTTCGACGTGGGTTGCAAAGCAGAGTGGGGCATACCGAGGACCAGTCACCTCGTTAAAAGCTGGAAACCAATAGTCGCAAACGACGAAACTTTCGCACTGGCCGCTTAAGGCCTAGCCTCCGCACCGGCAGTCCATGGGCCGGGCCCGCAAGGGCAGCGGAGTCATTTACATGGAATCGCGCCTTGCAGGGTCGCTTTGCAGGGGGTTAAACAATAGGCGACTCGCCCGAAGCAAGCCTGTTCGGCTGGCGTGCCAGGGTCAAATTCAATCAACCGGACTAAGTATGTAGAACTGCCTGTAGAGGGCTTGCGGACGCGGGTTCGATTCCCGCCGCCTCCACCATTAGCCTAAAAGCCTGTCCCTGAAAAGACAGGCTTTTTTCATTTATAATTCAAAATTATCATGACGTTATGAAATTTTCGCGATTCCGTTAAGGTTCGTCATTGTTCGCGAAAGATCGTCTTCTGCCGCCTTTTTTGTGGGTAATGGATTGCTAATCTGTGGGTAACAAGGTAATCTGTGGGTAACGGTGGGTAATGATCGTTATCCACAATGACGACCACGGGGAGTGATTATGGGTAAACTCAACGACAAGGCGATACAGGCTGCGCAGCCAAAGGAGAAGCTGTACAAGATCAGCGATGGGGATGGACTTGTGCTGATCGTTCAGCCGAACGGCAAAAAGCTATGGTGGCTGAGATACAGGTTCGGCGGCAAGGAAAAAACATTTTCAATTGGGCAATATCCATTGATTGGGCTTAAAGATGCCCGTGAGCGAGCTTATGAAGCGCGTAAGCTTCTGGCTAATGGTGCTGACCCGATGGAGATAAAGAAGGAAGGTCGCGCTGCCCAGATCGAAGCTGCTGTTGCCTCAGAAGAGACTGTAGAGAATATTGCGCGTGAGTGGTTCCAGAAATTTTCTTCTCAATGGGTAGGCAGCCACGCTGATAAGATAATCCGTCGCCTGGAGCGAGACCTGTTTCCGTATCTCGGAAAAAAGGAGATGAAATCCATCACGCCTGCCGCGTTGCTCACCGCATTGCGAAAAGTTGAATCCCGAGGAGCATTGGAAACAGCGCATCGCCTCTTGCAAAACTGTGGTCAGGTATGGCGCTATGCCGTGGCAACCGGCAGGGTTGAACGGGATATCACGGGAGACCTTAGGGGGGCTTTGCCGCCTTCCCGTGGCAAGCATCTTGGTGCGCTCGTCAAACCGGAAGAGGTTGGCGCATTGCTGCGGAGCATCGATGAATATAAGGGTGGTGAAATAGTCAGACATGCCTTAAAGCTTGCACCCCTGTTCTTTGTCCGTCCCGGCGAACTTCGGCATGCCGAATGGGAAGAGATAGATGTAGATAAGGCTGAGTGGGTCATTCCTGCCCAAAAAATGAAGATGAAGCGTGAGCATGTGGTGCCGCTGTCCACCCAGGCTTTGGAAATCGTTGAGAGCCTCAGGACGATAACCGGAGCAGGAAAATATCTTTTTCCATCCTCAACTTCGAGGAGCAGGCCAATTTCCGACATGGCCTTGCTGACTGCGATTCGACGCATGGGGTATGGTAAGGAAGAAATGACCGCGCACGGCTTCCGGGCGATGGCGAGTACGAACCTTGAGCAATTAGGGTACGACGTTCGAATCATTGAATTGCAGCTGGCCCATGCCGACCCCAATGAAATCAGGGCAGCTTACAAACGCGACATATCTCGGCTTCAGATGGAACAGAGAAAGAAAATGATACAGGCATGGGCGGATCGTCTCGATCAGTTGAAAAATGGTGCACAGATTTACGAGTTCAAAGTTCACGAAAGGTGAAGGGGCAGGTTCCCGCCTGCCCCAGGTGCTTCACGAATCATCGACTGATCTCGCCGCTGGAAAAGATTTACAGGCGATTGGTACAAGCTTTCGTAAAAAGATTAATCGTTAAAAAATTAATTTTGATTCGATGGTTAAAAATAGGTAACCTGACAGTATTCAGTTAACCCACGGGTTTCCCGACCCAAAACTGAACGAAGTGCATCGACAGATTTCGCAAATTTTCCAACGAATTGGCGAGGTTTGGTCATGGCTTTTTCACCTGTCATCGAGGATTCTTTTCTCGATCTTGAGACTGTCAAGCAAGTAACGAGTCTCTCAAAAACGACGATCTACTCCTTAATAGCCGAGGGCAAGTTCCCTCAGCCCGTCAAGATCACCGGCACCCGTCGGTCCGCCTGGAGAGCATCGGAACTGAACCTATGGATCACCTCCCAGGGAGGTGTCCAATGATCAGCCGAATCGATATGTTCCAAGCTGATTTTTCTTCACTTGCAGGGGGGCGAGAGAAATGACGGCTAATCCCAGAACCCGTGCACAGCAGAAAACCTACGACGTTCTGGATATTGTAGGGAAGTTCGGCTTCGCCTCTCCTGGAAACATCACCCTTGCGAGCGGCGCAAAAATGCGCGGCTACGGCGAGCGACTGCATGAAATAGGGCTACTGACGAAGAGAGAGGTGTCCGGTCTTGTTGTCGAAGGGAAGGCGGTCACGAAAATATTCGGACTGTCCAGAAAGGGGGCTGATCTGGCAGGGGTGGAGCCTGTCGACATCTGGAAAGTCTCGGCTGCTAGGATGGCGCATACCCTGATCGCCCAGAGAATCGTGATAGAGTCATTCCGGGGGAACGGCATCCCCTTCTCGGGAATAGCGTTAGATTACACGGTCGAACCCCAAGGGCCGGGAATCCACTTTCGCCCCGATGTAATGCTGCTTTGCCAACACTTGGCGGATGAGGACGCCTTTTTTGGGGTATATATCGAGGTCGAGCTTTCTGGAAAATCTGGCGGGGAATTGGACCGATTCTTTGCAAAGCTGGACAGCTTGAGGTGCGTGGTGCATTTCGAAAGTCCTCAGTTGATGCACAGGTATCTAAGAAAAATGGAAGAGTACGTCATCAAGAATGAGTTGCCGAAATGGTACCGGAGAGCCGATGGCATATTCATTCCGGACGGCGTCATGCAGTTTTGCGAACTGAATTTCCGGCACGTTTATTTCCAGACACGGAGTGAAAGTCATAACCTGGATTCCTTGATCCTCTGGCACTCCATCTGAATTTTGGCCTTTGTCACGCTTCTGATTGCCCTGGCATGTCCCTTCCCAATCCATACCTGGAGCATACTTGCCTCATACTGTGCCGGATGCTTGCAGGTATGGGTTGGGAAGGGTCAAAAGCCGATCCCGACCGCCCCATTTTCCGCTGGGAAGCACGGAAAATCGGGGCTCTCGCGCCAGAGCGCTCATCCGGGCAAGTCAAGGCCAACACCAGGCCGCCCCCTTCGCGTACCGCTCGGGAACACCTTTTCAGGACTTCGCATTTTCCCTTCGGTTCAATGCTCGGTCGCGCTGCCGCACTCCTGGCCCTGGACGGGCCATCCCGGAAAGGTGTTCCCGAGCGCTTCGCTTTCGGGGCGGCTGGGCTTCGCCCCCCGCTGCAGAACCGGGCGCAAGGGTGCGCCCTATCGCCGGGGCAAGCCCGGACGATTTCCTTGCGGCTCCCCCCAAGGCATTCTCCGGCGCCTGCCGGCTCACAGACCACCCCGATCCTAGCCCCCTGAAGGGGCGTCGGTCCGCGTCGTGCTTACGGATACACTGTTTAATTTTTTGACCGTCTGAACATTGCCGCAAAGAAGATCGTTTTGGCCGTCTCGACGTCCCCCATATTTTCAGTAGCATGGTGACTAATGAGACGGGTAAAGCCCAGCTTCAGGTTGCACTATCGGTCAGCCAATTACCGATAAAGCGTAGCCCCAAAGACCCGTAAATACCCATGCCGACAATAGAAGCTAGTGTTTGGGACGGGTTAATGCCAGCCACCAAAAAGTTGGAGACATTGCCGATGGCGATTATAAGCAATAGTCCGCCGGTACTGGCCCATCTGGCTTTAGTATTGGAAAATAAACGGGTAACTATGATGAGTGCAAAACCGAAAGCATTCATGTACCAGGCAAACTCGATAAGTGTTTTTTGAAATTCGCTCATTATTCTCTAATTTAGGTGTAGGTTGATATTAATTATTTTTCGCTGAATCGGTGACTGGACAGCCTTTAGTATCCTTCTTGGGGGTAGTTCAATGGGTCGAACATTGATATTCATAATCTTCACTTCAGTTCGTCGCATGTCCGCAGCAGCATGTCCGCATAGCGTCGCGTCAGGAATCACCGGAAAGAGCGTACCGCAGCCCTAGACTCTATATATTGGTAGTTTTCTCCCGAATGTACTCAAAGAGATCACCGACACTGCAATTGAAAAGGTGACAGAGCTTCTCTATCGCCTCCATGTCTACCCGGCTTGCAGTCTCATTGTAAAGCAAGGTTACGGTATTTCTGTGTAAGCCAGTTTCTCTGGCCACATCAGCTATTTTCATTTTGCGTTCGCCCATCATCCGGGACAGATGGCACCTGATCATTTCATTCACCGTATAAATATTGCATTCAGAATGGCAATTGCTCTTGCAGAACGTCAATATTTGATTTAAAGTGTCATTCAGGATGACAAAACGTTATTCAAGAGTGACTTTTGAAGTTCTACGTAACCTTATTTTATGGAGGACATTACATGAAACGTTGTAAAAAGGGAATGGAAAGCATCGAGTTGGTCAACGCCATCCACAACGAGAACAGGCGCCGCGGCTGGAATCTCCAGGACAGCGCGCGCCATCTCGGCATCAGTCATATACATATGGCCTCGCTCACGAACGGGGCTCGGAAGATCAGCGGCCTGAAGCGGGCGAAGCAGCGCATCCTGGCAGACTTTCTCGGCATCTCGCTGGTCGAGCTGTTCCTGTTCTGCGGCATCCTGCGCCGCGAAGACTTTCCGGAAGGTCTTGGCCTTCCGGTCGTTCCACGCAGCTTCGGCTGAAGTTCTGAGGACATCATGCCCGTATTTGCCAACCGCGACGGAAAACTCCAGGCCCTCTCGGCCCTGCCCTGCAACAGGGAGAAAGAACTGCAGCGTCTGATCGAAGCGAACCTCATGGAAGTGCTCGAACTGCATTACCTGCATTCCGAGTATCCCACGTCGAGTGGCCGAAGGATCGATACCCTGGCCGTTGATCTCAACGGTGCGCCGGTGATCATCGAGTACAAGCGGGACCGGAATAACAGTGTCATCAATCAGGCGCTCTCCTACCTGAAATGGCTGAAAGCCCAGCGCCCGGAGTTCTTCCGGATGCTGATGATCAACAAGTTGGGCAAGGACCTGGCCGACAGCATCAAGCTCGACTGGCTTCACCCGAGAATCATCTGCGTCGCGGAATCCTTCAACCGCTACGACTACGATACCGTTGAGATGGTCCCGCTGAGGATCGAGCTGTACCGGCATCGCCAGTACGAGGATGACATATTCACCCTGGATCTGGTTTCCGGGTCGGAAGCACAGACCAGTGCGAATTCACTTCCTCCGGTAACGGAGAACACGAACCTGACGGTCATCGAGGTGGTGAAGCAACAGACGCATGCCAGCCTCCTGGTGCAGAACCTCTTCGATGAGCTCAGGGAGTGGATTCTCGCCATCGACGAACACATCCTGGAGAAGCCCAATCGACGCGGCGCCGCCTATGCGGTCACCAAGCACTTTGCCGAGATCCAGATCAGGAAGGAGAAACTGGTGATCGACCTGCGGCCCATCGATTACCAGGATCCCAGGAACATGGTTCAGCCCATTGCGCAGGGATATGTCGTCACCATGAACCGCCGGATCATCCTGAAGGATACGAAAGACCTGGAATACGTGTTCGGCATCATCCGGCAGTCCTATCAGGACGTGCTGTAGGTGCCGCGGGACATGCTGCAATTCATTTATTTGAGAGGAGGCGAGATGAAGGAATCCGAACTTAAGAAATATATGCGTGAATTCGAGTACGAGGACAAGCGGGTCAGCCATCTGCTGGCCCTGTTCGACGACTGGGTGCGATTCATCCGGGATTACGATGAGCATTTCGAGCTGGACGACAAAAAGCATGAGTCGACCGTCCTCGCCGGTTACCGCAACACCGCTTTCGGCATTCTATTCTCCCTGCTCCAGCTTGGGCACATCACGACCATGGACTTTCACATGCGCCTGCATGCCTTGAATACCGTGTTCTTCCGGCGGGCGGGTCTCTGAATGGAAGCGCACGGGAAGGGATTGCCGTGGGCTGTGCCGCTCGCCATGCTGGGTTGGGCGCTCCTGACCATATGGCTAGTGCTGTTCCGGCACTGGACTGTGCTTCAGGTGGTCGTCTGGATTGCGGCAGGAATGGGGATACTGATGCTGGCCGTGTTCGGCGGCATTTACCTGTTTTGCGACAGGAAATATTTCAATGAATTCTGCCGGGTCGCATTGGACACGGTTCGCCAGGATCTTCGGGAAATAATCCAACTGATGAGGTTCAAGCCATGACAACCGAAATGGAAAGTGAAACGCTGCCCGTCAACAAGGCGCGGCGATACAGAGGCTGCCTGTTCCTGAGTGCGTTATTCATTGTCTTCCCCTGCTTGCTGGTGTCTTTCTGGGAGCAGCGGTATCTGGAAATGCACAGCACCCGTCTGATCCTGACGGAGCAGGGGTGCGGCTATCTGAAGAGCCTCGGGATGAATCCGGAACGGCAATCGGGGAATTGCACCGTGGTGGCGAGGCACGACTCGAGCCTGTTTGGCCGAGAACACACCATCCTGCTGGACGACGATCGTTTCGTCACGCTGTCCGCAGACGCAGTCCTCGCTACCGCGAACACCGACAGGAAACTGCCGGATACCCCCAAGCAGCGCCATGCCCGGTACATTTCCTATGGCATCATGGTCATCCTGGGAATCATGGCGATCGTCATGATTTACGTCGCGGTCACGGCATGAACAGGGGCATTCCATGACGGCCGAAGGACCTGGCAAACCGATTGAAGGCAACCCGTACTTCATCGAGGATATAACGACAGGGCGGGTGCGCGTCACGCCGGAGGGCAGGAAAATCTACGGCAGCCAGTTCGCGCGCGCGGGAATCAACATCGAGGAGATCCGCACCCGGGAACAAATGAACTGGGCGCATGAGGTCAGCATGCCTTACTTCATTGACGACCTGATCGAAGTGCTGGAAATCATCGTGAAGCTGGATCCGACTATGCGAGGGAAAGTGGACAAGATCAAACGGATCTTCGGGCGGTGAATTCGTCGACGACGTGTTCATGTCCATGAGCTGCGAAGACGGCTTGGTGGTCCACGAAAACTATAATGAATTCCGCCGCTCAACTAAGGGATGCTGCGAAACGCGAGCACGGATGCGTTCCCTGGGCTTCCATCCGATTTTAGCGCACGGGGAACGGATGAGGGCGGCGAAGTTCTCCGCCGCGTCCCACCTTCTTCGATGTACAAAGAGCTGACCGATCAAAACAGATAGGCCGTGAACCGGAGAACCGAAATCTTTCAAGGGGCGGACGGCCTTTCCCTTCGGCTAGCCTGGGCGCAACGGCCCGGGCGGGCCGCAACCCTGCAAGCGCCGGAAGATTTGCGGATTCCGGAGTGAACGACGCATAAAGGTTCTGTTGCCGCCAACGGCCGGCGAACGTTTCCATCGAGAGGGATTCCCATGCCAGCCTACAGGGAAAGGATGGGGAGAAGGGAGGGGGAAGGGAACCGCGAATGAGGGTCCCTTCCCATCTCGCCCAGCCGGAGGCGGTTTGGCTCTTCTTGCTACGGGTCAAGGGGCTTAGCCCCTTGCCGTCGGAGACGGTTCTGTACCTCACTAGACGAACCTGTGAACGAGCAATCCCCATACAGGGCCCGGGCCAGCATCTCCAGGAACGGTGATTTCCGTGTCGAATTCAGGTGGGGGAAGGAGATACAACGGTTTCTGAACACATCGGCGAAGAACTTGGCAATCGCTATCCGCATGGCCTCTTCGATGTCATGATGAACGGATTGCAGTTTCTCGAATCGTGGCTGATCGATCTCCAGCCCGATATCGCGATAGCAGTATTTCAGGATGTCGTCGAAGGGAAAGCCGATAATATCGGGGCTGTCGGCATAGTCATCGATGGCGGCAATAATGATTTCCGCTTCCGAGATACCAGTTCTGGCCGAAAAGTCGATGACGTGTCTGGAACAATACCCGTGAAAACCGGGAATGTGGGTGAGTACAATCTTGTGCATGGCAACCTCTCATAGGTAATCGACGCCGCAACTGATGCGGACGCTTCCCTGAGGTTGCTTCATGAAAAAAAGCATACCATGCGAGGCGCGTTTGTCAACTCGGCGAATTGCCTCATCAAAAATGTAAGCGAAATAGATACGTTGCCTCACGTAAGAAATGTAAGTGAAATGAGCTGTCCGGGGAGATGGGACAGGAGGCAAAGTGAGGTTGATGATGAGCGAGAGACAAGCGGTGATCAAGGCATGGTCGGAGCGATACCGTAAAGCAGGGAAGAAAGGGAAGGGAGCGATTCTGGATGAACTGATTGCCTTGACCGGCTATCACCGATGGTATGCGGTGAGGCTGTTGCGTGGACAGGGCAAGACGCTCCGGATGGGGAGGCGGGTTCGGCTGGTTGGCGACCTTGGCAAGAAGGTCAAGCGGACCAGGCCGCGTCTTTACGATGAAGGCGTGCGTGAGCACCTGAAGGCGATCTGGGAGATCCTGGACTTCATCTGCGGCAAGCGGCTGGCTGCGATTCTACCGGAGGTCGTTCCGGCGCTGGAGCGGCATCATGAGATCGAACTGAACGACGAGATTCGCCGTAAGCTGCTGTCGATCAGCGCGGCAACCATCGATCGGCTGCTGGCTCCGGAGCGGAAGAAATGGGCACTGCGAGGCCGCAGTGGCACCAAGCCCGGAACGCTGCTCAAGCATCAGATTCCGATCCGCACCTTTACCGAGTGGAACGAGCATCAGGCCGGGTTTGTGGAAATCGATCTGGTCGGGCATGACGGAGGCGACGCGAGCGGGGACTTTTGTCAGACACTGGACGTCACGGACGTGGCGAGTGGCTGGACGGAGACCGAAGCGGTGATCAACAAGGCGCAGGTCTGGGTATTCGGCGCATTGAAATCGATTCGCAATCGTCTACCCTTCCCGCTTTTGGGCATCGATTCCGACAACGGCTCGGAGTTCATCAACAATCAGCTATTGCGCTATTGCCAGGGAGAGCGGATCAGCTTCACCCGGGGGCGGGCAGGGAAGAAAAACGACGGCTGCTTCGTCGAGCAGAAGAATTACTCGGTGGTGCGCCGGGCGGTGGGCTATGCGCGCTATGATTCATCTGCCCAGCTGCGGTTGTTGAACACGCTCTACGGCTACCTGAGGCTCTATACCAACTACTTCCAGCCGGTCATGAAGCTCAAGGCCAAGGAGCGCAACGGCGCCAGAGTCAGAAAATTCCACGATGAACCGGTAATCCCCCCAATTTAGATGGGGCTCAGAAGTAGAGTTACGCGGCCATGGCCAACCGCTGTTTCGGGGTGATCCCGCCCAAGGCCATGTTAGGGCGTTCATGATTGTACTCATACATCCAGTTCGTCGCAAAAAAACTGACCTCGTCGAGATCTTTCCACAGGTACATGGATAACCATTCGTACCGGACCGTCCGGTTGAACCGTTCGACATAAGCATTCTGCTGCGGATTGCCCGGCTGGATGTATTCGATTCGAATATCCTGCCGGAAAGCCCATTCCTGCAACAGACCGCTGATGTATTCCGGACCGTTATCGCAGCGAATAGCCAGAGGCTTGCCTCGCCATTCGATGATCTGGCTCAATGTCCGGATTACTCGCTCGGACGGCAACGAAAAGTCCAACTCGATCCCCAATGCTTCACGGTTGAAATCATCGATCACGTTGAGCAACCGGAAACTTCTGCTGTCCTCCAGCTGGTCATGCATGAAATCCATCGACCAAACCTGGTTGATGTCTTCAGGAACAGTCAGCGCGTCCGGCTTCTCACGCACCAGTCGCTTCCTCGGCTTGATGCGCAGATTCAGCTCCAGTTCACGGTAAATCCGGTATACCCGCTTGTGGTTCCAGCCAAAACCCCTGACGTTTCGCAAATATAGGAAGCACAACCCGAATCCCCAATTCCGGTGATTGTCCGTCAGGCGCAACAGCCAGTTGGCGATTTCCTCATTCTCCGAATCCAGTTTCGCCTGGTACCGGTAACAACTCTCGCTGATTCCCATGATCTCGCAAGCCAACCGGATGCTGAGTCCTCTGCCAGCAACCAAGTCTTTGGCCATCTCGCGCCGTCGAGATGGCCGCACTACTTTTTTCCCAGAATCTCCTTCAGGATGTCACCCTTCAGGCGCTCCTCAGCGTACATCCGCTTCAACCGCGCATTCTCGGCCTCGAGTTCCTTCATTCGCGACATCATCGATGCATCCATCCCGCCGTACTTCGAGCGCCACTTGTAAAATGTGGCCGTGCTGATGCCCAGCTCACGGCACAACTCGGGAACAGGGTACCCCCCTTCAATACGTTTGATCGCTTCGATGATCTGACTGTCCGAAAATTTCGACTGCTTCATATAGAACCTCCTCTTATCGAGAAAATTCTACTTCTAATCCCTACTTTTTTCAGGGGGGATTACCAACCGAAAACGCCTTATCATCGGCTCCTGGCCATGCCGGACATCGACCAGGCGATCAAGAATCGGCTCAAGGCAGAATATGAGGCCCTCAACCCGGCACAACTGAAACGGGAGATCGTGCAATTGCAGAACCGCCTGACTGCCATGGCCGCACGCCGCCGACGAAATGCAAAATCCAGTACAATTTGTCGACAGAACAACCAGGAAATCCGGATGGTTTGACTCAGATTTTTAGATGAGGCAACGAATCACCGTTCACTTACATTTTTACGTGAGGCAACACGCTCGGACGGATTGTGGGTGTGCCAGATGCATGTACCAATCGCCTGTAAATCGTATCCAGCATGCAATGCTGAAATCTGGATTTATCCGAGTTTATTGCCGGAAATGCCAATATGACCATAACGATCAACAGGAATTGAAAGGAACATGATGGTAAGCGTCCGGCGCGCCCACGTTGCGTTCAGATGTTTTTCGGGAATGGCAGCAGTTCGTCGATGCGGCTGTTAGGCCAAGCCGGAAGTTTTTCCAAGGTTTCCTTCAGCCAGGCATGAGGATCAAG
>JAJZTQ010000054.1 GCA_021848825.1 Pseudomonadota bacterium | reverse complement strand
CTGCACTACCAGTTAGTAATATCGGCATCTTCCCCTGTGCCGCCCGGCTGTCCGTCCCTGCCAAAGGAGAGCAGGTCATAGTCGCCATGTTCTCCCGGCTGACGGTAGACGTAAGGTTTCCCCCAGGGATCGAGCGGTACTTTCTTCTTGAGATAAGGGCCATCCCACTTCACCTCGCTTGCAGGCTTGGCATTGAGCGCGGCGAGCCCTTCTTCGGTGGTCGGATAATGCCCGACATCGAGCCGGTACTGGTCCAGCGCCTTGCCCAGTGCATCGATTTGTGCTGCAGCCGTTTTCGTTTCCGACTTCCCTATCTGCGCGAAATACTTGGGCGCAACATAGGCGGCCAGAAGACCGATAATCACCATCACCACCAGCAGTTCGAGAAGGGTAAATCCCTGCTGATTCCTGTTCACCTTCACTGATCTTCCCTCGCTGACTTGACAAAAAGGCAATGGCTACATTGCAAGAATTAAGGATTGTAGCCGCGGAGAATGACAGAATGATGAACCCTTCGACTACGCTCAGGGCGGCGCACTGTCACTTCAGAAGAGTCAGCGCCTTTTCGACCTTCTGGGAAAGCTTGATTTCGTGACGGTTGGCATAGGAAACGGCATTGTCGAAGGCGCTCGAGAGCTCTTTCAGTTTTTCAGGCATCGCCTCCGCCACATATCTTCCCGAATCGAGTTTTCCCGATTCCGCAGGCAATGCCTTGCTGAAGTCCGAGATCGATGCCCTCATTTCATAGGACGAGACGATTTCGTCCGCCAACACGTCGAGACCGATCGTGAAGTGCTTCTTCGACATGGCGCCCATTTCAGGATTCTTTTTCAGTTTGTCGACGATCGCCGACGAGCTCTCGAAAATGGCCTTGTCCGCCTTTTTCAGGGCATCCGCGCCCGTTCCGCGTGAAAAGGAATAGTTGTAGGCAGTCCTGTCGGACATGGCGAGATCGGTCAATCCGACGGACCTTGCAAGCTCGGACAGAGAAAGCAGCGAATTCTGGCTCTCCTTGAGGTAGGATTTGACGAGATCCGCCTCCCTGGACGCGAGTTCGTCGGCATTTGCCGCTTCTGTTGCAACGGACGCCGTCATGGCGAGAATCAGCGATGCTGCGATTGTCATTTTCTTCATTGTCTTCTCCTTGATTTACTGGAAATTCTTCCTGTACCTTCGGTAAAGGCTCAGCACTTTCGAAACGTAATCGGTGGTCTCCTGATAGGGCGGGATCTGCCCGTATTTCAATACAGCCTTCTCTCCGGCGTTGTAGGCGGCGAGCGCAAGCGGAAGGTTGTCTTCGAACTTCAGGAGTAGCCTGTGGAGATGCCTGGCGCCCGCCTCGATGTTCTGGCCCGGGTCGAAAGCGTCATCCACGCCGTAATCTCTCGCCGTATCGGGCATGAGCTGCATCAGCCCTCGCGCACCCTTTTTCGATACGGCATGCGGATCGAAATTCGATTCAGTCCTGATGACCGCCTTGATGAGCGCAGGATCGACGTCATTCGCGGATGCTGCATGCCTTATTTCGTGGGCATATCTGCCCTTCCTTCCCGTTTCCAGGAAAAGCCTGTACCGCGAATCAGTGGGGGAATCGGTGAAATTCGGCACGCCGTTCGAGTCGACATAATAATAGATGTCCCCCCAGGCATTGACGGAGAAGAGCAAAAGGAGGAAGCTACCTAGCCTTCGAAATCCTGTCCGCATCGGCCTTTTCCCTGTATTCCTGAAGCAGGCTCTCCATCTTCACTTCCTCTATCTGCGTGAAGGGCTCCTTCTGCATCAGCGCGCTCCATACCCCCTTGCCGTCGTATTTCTTCATCAGCGTCACATCGAGCTGGTAGAGATCCATGTTCTTCTTCTCGCAGGAAGCAAGGTCCCCGGTTTTCCCGGAGAGATCCGATTTCAGCTTCTTCCTTTCCGCTTCGTCCTGATCGAGGACCTCATCGAGACTCCCCTTGATGTCGGCGCTCTTGCCGATCTCCTCCTGAAGCCTCTGCTGAATTTCCAGGTTCTTCTGCGAGAGATCGGCCATCTCTTTCTTCTGCCTGGCATTTTCCCGCTCGAGCGACGAAATCCTTCCCTCCGCCCTGGTTTTTTCGGAAGAAGAATCCGATTTCAGCGATTCCATTTTCTTCTTCAGGTCTTCGACCTGGCTCGAAAGGGCATCCCTTTCATGCTCGACCGACTGCAATTTCAGCTGAACCATGCGAAGCTCGCGCTTCTCGCGAGGCGCCTGGTCGGCCAACGCATCGATTGACGCGAAGATCGGCAGAATCAGCAGCAATTTCTTCATGTTCTTCCTAGAATCGCGTGTTGAGATCGCATTGCAGAACGTCTATGGCAAGAGGCGGTCCCGTGACCTGGTCCGAGCTCAGCCAGCGCACCTTCACCCATGTGTTCTTGTCTATGCCGTATTGCCCGCCTATGATGAATCCCTTCGCATTGGTGCCGCCGAGATGGAAATCCTGGTCGTTCAATGCGTCTAGCACCGCATCGCTCCCGATGTACTTGTAGGCGATCTTCGCCTGCCAGTCGCCTATTTCCTTCATTTCAGGCATGCCAACCATCAGGTTCAGGTGATAGGCGGTGGTCCTCGCGTCACTCAGGGATTGCAGCGGAACGGCCCTCGCCAGAATCTGGGTCGGATCGAATCCCAGGTTCTTGACATAATCGGCCTGGAACATGATATGGGTCGGATCGAAGGTCGCGAGATCCATCTTCCCGGTGAAATCGAGCTCCCTGAATTTCGAGGCTATGCCGTAAAGCGGCGGAAGCGCCGCGCCAGCTGTTCCCCAGTTGTTGTTGGGCGGCGTGACATACATCAGGGTATTGCCCTTCTGCATGGTGGAAGCGGCTGTCTTGTCGAATACATCCGGATTGGCAGGCGTATTCTGCTCGCCCTGTATGTTCGTGAAATCGTAGAGCGCCATGCCGAACTTGATGGTCGACTGGTTAGCAGAAGTCCATTGCCCGCCCAGCTGACCGCCAAAAAGCCACTTCGAATTGGCAAGCTGGGTGACGGATCGCTCCAGATCCTGTACCGGGAAAATCCCCGCAGTCATGAAGCCCATCCAGTCGTCGTTGAACTGGGGCTTCAATGATCCCGCCAGGCCGTCGAAATTGACGTCGTAATCCCATACGAGGTCGGTGCTGAGCCAGGGGTTCGGGATCTTCCCGGCGCTCAATGTCAGCCAGGCATAGGGGTCGCTCTGGATATAGGCCCGGTCCATCACCACCGAATACTTGTTGAAGTCGCCGTTCGTGCCCACAGGCGCATTCGCCGCGTAATAGGATCCTCCGCCTCCTCCCAG
>JAJZTQ010000053.1 GCA_021848825.1 Pseudomonadota bacterium | reverse complement strand
GAAGAACCTTTCCGACGACGACATCAACAATGTCGCGGCCTATCTTGCGCTTGCGCCGGAGACCACCGAAGGCGATACCTATCAGTACAGCAATTCGCCTGAAGAAGGGATCAAGGTCACGCCCTGATCGGCAGGATGATTGAATAAACGGGGTCCCTAGGGATCCCGTTTTGTTTTGAGGGAACGATTTTTTGCCAGTGCTGTCAAGCATGAAAACCGGGAGCGAGAATGGGTGAAGGCAGGCGGGTTTGGAAGGTCGGGGAGAAGGTGCTCTTCGGGATGTTTGGTGCGTTCATGCTGCTTGCGGGCATAGGATTCTATTTCATGGATGCGGCGGTTCAGCGTCATCCCGGGATGTTCAAGGTGACCACGCATTACAACCTGAGCGCAGAAGGGGAAAAGGGTTCGTCGATTTTCCTCAAGGAAGGCTGCACCGATTGCCACAGGGCCATCCAGGACGGGACGAACAGCGGCTTGAGCCTGGACGGCGAAGGCTCGAAGCGAAGCGCGCAATGGATCTATGCCTTTTTGAAGCATCCAGAGGAAACCTACGGAGCCAAGACCATAGACCACAGGGATCCTTCCGTGAGCGGCACATCCGCAGCGCCTCCGACTGCCGGCGCCTATGTCGCCGCTCCGGCCCCGGCCGCCTATGTCGCCGCAATGCCTGAAGAGAAGATCAAGGCGCTCACCGCATTCCTTTCCGAATTGACGGCAGATGTCGGATCGACTTCCTCGGCATTGCCGCCCGATGCCCATGACGCCTTCGTCGACAAGATGGTCAAGATGTGGGCGCCAGACAGCTGGAAAGAAAAATTCAAGGACGTTCGCAAGGAAGAAAAACAATGAGGGAGTTGCCATTGGAAGAGAAGATGCCCTGGGAAGCCGACAAAAGCTATACCCAATACACGCTGATGTTCGTCTATGCCTGCGTGATCTACAGCTTCATCGGCTTCACGTGGGGGGCGGTGATGGGCGGCGTCGAACAATTCCGCCATTTCGTCGACCACCGCATGTACGGCAATCTGCTGGTCAGGGCGCATGCCCATATCAACCTGCTGGGATGGGTCGAGTGCGCCATATTCGGGGCGATCTACTATCTTCTCCCTCGCCTGGTGAAGAAGCCGATTCACAGCATGAAGCTGGTGAAGGCGCATTTCTGGCTCCACAATTTCGGCCTGATCGGCATGGTGGTTTTCTTTTCGACTGCAGGGGTGGTCGGCGGAAATGCCAGCCTTGTCATGAGTCCCCAGGATCTCGATCTGCTCGTGAGACCCTGGCTTGCCCTGGTGGGAATATTCGGCTCCATCGTTTTGCTGGCGAACGTGATCTGGGGCTACAACATATTCCGCACCGCTTCCGGATGGAGGAATACGACATGAAGATGCTTTCGATACTCGCACTGGGGTTGCTTCTAGGCGGATGCAATCTCGCCTCGCTTCAGGGAGACAGCGGGGATCTCAAGGTCGGGCAGAAGGCGCCTGTCCTTGCGACCAAGACGCTCGCCGATGTCGGCGGAGATCTTTCGAAGATCACCACCTACCGGTATCCCGATCCCCGCATGTACCAGTATTCCCTCGATCAGGCCCTGAAGCTCGACAAGCCGATCGTGCTGGCTTTCGCCACCCCTGCCCATTGCACGGTATGCGATAACCAGCTTGCCATGCTCAAGGGGCTGCAGGACAAGTACGGAAACCAGGTGATCTTCCTGCACATGGACGAATACGACAATCCGCAGGCCTACAAGGCATTCAGGGTGGTCGGCGACCCCTGGACGATCGTGATAGGCAGGAAGGGCGTGGTGAGATGCGTTGCGCCGGGACGCGTGCTCTACAGCGAGCTCGATACAGCGATCAAGGACGCCATTGCCGGAAAAACCGACAATGCATTGTAAGCTCGTTCAAGACACGAAGGGGGTGATGTGGGACCTCCTGCTCTATATCCCAACGGTTTTCTTCCTTTCCCTGATTGCGACCAAGTTCTGGTATGAGGGAAACACGAATTTTTCCTATCTGCTCGCTTTCCTTGCGAGCTTTTTCTTCCTTGCAGGCGCAAACCGCATCCTGAAGACGAGACTGATGGCAGTGGGGAGCGCCCCGGTTTCCATCGATGCCGAAAAGGATAGCGTCAGGATCCGTCTCAAGTCCGGAGAAGAGATCGTTCTTCTCAAGGAGGTCAAGCGATACGGCGACTATGCGGGAAAAAGCTTCGGTCTCTCCGGACTGGACGGGAAGGGAGCGCGCCAGCAATTCGTCTTCCACAAGGCCCAGTTCGGCGATATTGCCGGATACGAGGCGCTCCAAAAAAAAATCGATTCGCTGCGCGAATCATGATCCCGGACGCATTGCTTTTTTTGGCTGAGGGCTGCCCCCATTGCAAGGCCGTGCTCGACGCCTTCTGCGTTCTTGTGAAGGAAGGCTCGATCGGAAAACTGGAGGTGGTGAACGCGGAAATCCACCCTGAAATCGCTGCCGAATACGGCGTGAGGTCCGTTCCCTGGTGGAAGATCGGGGAATTCGAGTTCGAGGGGTCCGCGCCCATTTCCGAGATCCGAAAATGGGCTCGATCGAGCGGCGAGGGGGAGAAAGCCTATTTCTTCGAGATGCTGAAGAGCGGGCGAAGGTCGAAGGTCGAGAAGATGATAGAAAAAAAGCGCGACCGCGCGGTCATTCTCGTCGAGCTCCTTGCCGATCCCGAGGCGAGCATGGCCATCCGCCTGGGGATAGGCGCGACGCTCGAGCAATACGGCAAATCCGGGCTGCTCGATGCCATGATTCCGGGGCTTGGGGATCTGGCGGTCCATGGGGACGATCTCGTCAGGGCCGATGCCTGCCATTTCCTCTCCCTCATAGGAGGAAAAGCTGTTGTTCCCCATCTCAGGCAGTGCCTTCTCGATTCGAATTCTGAAGTCCGGGAAACTGCAGCCGAAGCTCTGGCTGAAATGCCTTACTGACCCTTCCGTTTCTTCATCAGGTCGCGCGCCATGAAGCCGAGAACGACGACCAGAACGAGCAATACGGCAGCTATGATTTCGTTTTCCGCCGTTTTTGAAACCATGCCGCCCACGACCATGTGGACAGAATAGCCCGCCATGAAGAGGGCGATGAGCGCGACGAAAACAGCTGTGAAAGTTTCCTTCATGCCCTGCATTCTATGGCGAAAAAAGACTTCATGGAAGTGGCTCGGAATAGCTTCATCAACGATATGGTTATTTACCTGTGCGACGCAATTTACACTTGACGGGTCTTGGATAGAGTGATTATGATGCGAGCGTTAAGGGAGCGTTAAGGTTGGGCGGGTGAAAGGGGTTCCCGGGGTGACGAATAAAGAGGTTTGGCTAATTACGAGGGGTGTG
>JAJZTQ010000038.1 GCA_021848825.1 Pseudomonadota bacterium | reverse complement strand
ATGTTGATGTTTTCCCTGTTTTCCTGCTTCGGTACCTTTGCATAGACGGCATATTTCCCGAAGTTTTCACCTGCAAAAGGGAACCAGGGAACGGGCGCGACGACCTTCGCTTCGACTTCTCCGCTTGCAAGGAGATGCTTCAGGCGAGTTTCGACGAAAATGCCATGGCCAGGCTTGACCGAGTTTGGATAAAGGGTGGAAAAGACGAGGATTCTGGTTCTGGAAGATTTCATTGCTTCAGCTTCTCGAAGAGCTCCACGATGCGCGCTGCATTCGCTCTCCAGGTGAACCCTTTTTCCGTGATGGTCTGTTTCGCGGCCTGTCCAAGCCTGCTGCGCAATTCCGGGTCGCTGCATACAAGGGTCAGGGCATTTTCCATGCCCTCGCTGTCGGAAGGATCGAACATCATCGCGTTTTTGCCGTCCTCGAGCACTTCGAGCAGGTTTTCCATGCGGGGGGCGATGATGGATCTTCCCATGGCGAGATATTCGAAGAGCTTCAAGGGCGAGGCATAGTCCACGACTGCGGGCTGCAATGCCACGTCGAATGCGGCGACCAGATCAGGGATGTCTTCCCTCTGCACGATTCCGGTGAAAGTGACCTGATCGTTGATGCCGAGATTCTTCGAAAGGTTCTCGAGTTCTTCCCTTGCAGGGCCGTCTCCCACGACGAGAAGATGAAGGTCGCGTCTTTCCTGACGAGACATCCAGTTGATCACCCGGTCCAGTCCATGCCAGGATCTGACGAATCCGGTGAATCCGAGAACGAGCCTTCCTTCCAGGTTCAGCCTGGATTTCGCCTTTTCAGTGTCAGGGGCATGCCTGAAATGGTCTTCGTTGATGCCGTTCGGAATCACGACGATTTTTTCGTTCCGCACCCCTGCCTCTTTCACCGTCCTTGCAAGCACATGGGTCACGGGAAGGGCATAATCGGCATTTCTCCAGACATGATGCTGCGCCCAGCGCGCAACTCCCGGCATGGCGATACCGTCGTATTTGCCCCTTTCTTCCGCAATGGGCGCGTTGATTTCGAGAAGAAAGGGAAGGTCGAAGCGCTTCTTGGCCCACATCCCGGAGAAGAGGAAAAGGTTGTAGCGTTCGTAAATGGCATCAGGCCGGAATGCCATGATGGCTTTTTTCAGCCTGGCATAGGCCAGTACCGAATAGCCCATCTCCAGCATTTCGTATATCGCCTTGGGGAGATTGGCCTTCAGTCTGTCGACCCAGCCCGTGCTCGATCCGAATTCCTGTTCTGAACTCGAAGCGGGCGCTACCACCAGCACTTCGTGACCGAGGCCTCTCAATGCGTTGACGATCTCGTCGATATGGACGTTCTGCCCGTCCTTCGATGCGACTCTGTGATGGTACAGGATCTTCACGCGTTTTTCAGGAAGGATTCGAACATCAGCAGAGACCAGATCGGCGCGCTGTAGTCCCGCCTTCCCGCCAAATGTTCCTCGACGAGATGGGAAAGGAATGAAGGGTCGAATATCCCCGTGTCATTCAGCCTTTCCCCGAGAAGGGAAGTTCTCACCCTTTCCTTCAGCGGCCCCCTGAACCAGGAGGAAAGCGGCACGGCGAAACCCATCTTCTGGCGATAGAGGATGTCGGATGGAAGGCGTGATGACAGGGAAGACTTGAATATGTATTTCCCTTCGCCGCCCTTCAGCTTGTAGTTCGAAGGAAGGCCCGAAATCCATTCGACGAGCTTGTGGTCGAGAAGCGGCACCCTGACTTCGAGGGCATGGGCCATGCTCGCCCTGTCGACCTTTGTCAGGATGTCCCCGGGAAGATAGGTCTTCATGTCCAGATACTGGACGAGCGAAAGCGAGTCGTCCGTCGGGGAATTCGCAGCATGCCTTCTCAATACTTCAACCGCATTGTAGTTCTGGAGTTCGCTGCCGAATTTCCGGCTGAAGAGGCGCGATCTCAGTTTGTCGCCCAGTATCGATACGCTGTGGAAATAGCCTTCAACGGAATCCCTCGCGAGCGCTTCGAAAGTCGATTTGGCCCGGAATACCCTGGGCGCCCGATCGAGCTTCGGGTAGACAGACCCCAGGAGTCCGAATAGCGGGCGACGGATCCCGAGCGGAAGGATGGACCTCATTTTCTCTTCCATCATGTGGAACTTGTAGCGCCTGTATCCGGCCAGATTCTCGTCCCCGCCGTCTCCCGAGAGCGCAACGGTCACGCTTTTCTTTGCGAGTTCGCATACCCTGTATGTCGGCAATGCGGAACTGTCCGCATAGGGCTCGTCGTACAACGATGCAAGCTTGTCCAGCAGAGAAAAGTCGTCCGTGTCCACGGTTTCGACGCTGTGACGGGTATGATATCTTTCAGCGACTATTTTCGCATAGTCGGCTTCGTTGTATTTCGGATCCGAGAATGCGATGGAGCAGGTGTTGACGGGATCATTCGAGAGCTCGGCCATCATCGCGACAACGGCTCCGGAATCGACCCCGCCGGAGAGGAATGCGCCGAG
Source organism: Pseudomonadota bacterium (assembly GCA_021848825.1). Lineage (GTDB taxonomy): Bacteria > Pseudomonadota > Gammaproteobacteria > Burkholderiales > JABEVD01 > JABEVD01. The sequence goes on along the minus strand of JAJZTQ010000038.1, from coordinate 15,661 downwards.
CGGCACTTCCGCAACAAGGCGTATTTTCACGGCCTCCTTCAGGCGCGCGATCAGCTCTTCCTGCGCATCCTTTTCCGAAATGGGACCGTGCGATGCGAAGGGCACATCCCAGTATCCGACGGGATTGCCGAGCGGTTTGCCCCGTGCAAGAGTGAGGGTGTGACCGGGAGGAAGCTTGTGCGTTCCGAAGAAGATCGTCCTGGGCTCCGGAACATAGCCATAGGCGAAATATTCCTCTATGGCGAAAGGGTCCATCTGCTTCTGCAGCCCGGGATGGGCTACAAGGGCTTTGAGTTCCGAGCCGAAGAGGAATTTGCCGTCAGGAAGGAGGGTGTAGTAGAGCGGCTTGATGCCGAGCCTGTCCCTCGCGAGAAAGAGGGTGTTCTTCTTCCTGTCCCAAAGGGCGAAGGCGAACATTCCCCTGAATCGCTCGACGCAGGCTTCTCCCCATTCTTCCCAGGCATGCACGATGACTTCCGTATCGCAATGGGTTCTGAAAGTGTGGCCGAGCGCTTTCAATTCGGGCATGAGATCGACGAAATTGTAGATCTCCCCGTTGAATACGACCACGACGCTTCCGTCTTCGTTGAAGAGAGGCTGCTGGCCTGAAGAGAGATCGATGATGGAAAGCCGCCTGTGGGCGAATCCGAGGCCGGGCTCGAAATGAAGCCCGCCTTCGTCAGGCCCCCTGTGGAACTGCGACTGGTTCATCGCTTCCAGAATCCCTCGCGAGATTTCCGATCTGCCAGTGGTGTCGAATATTCCTGCGATTCCGCACATTTTTATTGTCCTGCTGCCAGTTGTTCGTCATAGACCTTCATGTAGGCGCGAACCATGGATTCCAGGCTGAATTTTTCCTCTATCCTGCGTCTCGCTGCAGCGCTCTGTCTTGCCAGGAGATCGGGTTCGGCGAGATATGTTAGCATGGATTGCGCTGTTGCCTCCGGGTCCGATGGCGGGACGAGTGTGCCGGTCACGCCTTCCTCCACCAGTTCCGGATTCCCCCCCACCTTCGTGGCGATGACAGGCAATCCTGTCGCCATCGCTTCCAGAATGGTGTTCGATATCCCTTCGGCAAGGGAAGGAAGCACGAAAAGATCCATTTTCCTCATCAGTTCAGGCACGTCATTCCTTGCCCCCGGAAGATCGGCGAGATCGCTGCAGTTCGAGGCTTCGAGCATTGAAATGGCTTCCTTTCTCAATGGCCCATCTCCGACGATCAGGAGGCGCACCCTTTCCCTCAATTGAGGGGCAATCTCGAGAAGCCTGATGAAGGCCTTGACCAGCGTGATCTGATCCTTGACCGACTGCATCCTTCCCACCGTGCCGATCACGACCTTTCCGTCCTCCTTTTTTTCTGGATGAAATTTCGCTGCATCCACGCCGTTGTAGATCTGGGTAATCCTTTTTCCTGATATGCCGATTTTCGATTCCAGATAATGTTCCAGATGGCGGGAAAGGGGAATGTAGCGGGAAACGAAAGGCGAATAGAGGCGCCGGATAAACTGGTGTTTCCTGCTTGTGCCGTCGAGATCCCCCATGTCGAAGCCGTGTTCGCCGTGGATTCTGATCCTTGCTCCTGCAAGCATTGCAGGAACGGCGGCTTCGAGCGTTGCAAGATTCCGGGTATGGACGATTTCGGGCGAGAGCTTCCTGAAAAGCTTCCAGAGCCTGAAATGCATGCCGATGTCCTGCCCTTCCCTTTTTCTCATGTCGTGGATTTCGACGGGCTTGTTGATCCTCGACCTGAAGCTCTCCGAATAGCCGTTGAGGCAGACGATGGCATGCCGGTAACGGTCTTCAGGGATATGATTGATCAGGTTGACCAACCCGTTCTCCAGACCCCCTATGTCGAGGCGGAAGATCACATGAGCGATGAGAGGGGGACGATTCATCTCTTTGCGGCCCGATCCAGCAGTGCTCTTATTTCGGGAAGGGAAGCCATCGCGAATGCCTTCAGATTCCTCTTCGCTTCATCAGGATAGATGGCATAGTCCGAAGACAGGATCACGACCGCGGCGTCGTCATGTCCCTTGGTTATCCTCGACTCGGCCTCGTAGAGCTTGGCGAGATAGGGGCTCGTGGTCCACCGGCCGTTCACCCAGTACCATTCCCATGCGACAAGCCTGCCCTTCCCGGACCTCAGCAGGGCCTGATTGACTCGAAGCGCTTTGGAGAAATCGACTTCCTTTTCGCCTATGTTTCCCCATGTCGGATCCTTGATGACAACCATCATGTTTCCGGAAGTGATGAGCTCGTTTCCTCGCTTCTGGTTTCGGTAATAGGCGACATAGAGTGAAACCCGATTCCCATCCTTGAGATATGTCCTGGAAAATGAAGAACGGCTTCCGAGATAGTGGGGGATCCAGTCGTAAATCGTGCCTGGAATTTGTCGCCATCCTGCAATTTCAGGCGGGTTCAGAAAGACAGGCCCGGATTCATGCAGTTTCTTGTCGAGATACGAACCATAGCTTCCGTTGCCAAAAACGACGAGGATCAGGATCGCTGATGCGGCCCAGGAAGGAATGCCGGAAGAACCGGATCCACGAGGCGCTGAAATTTCCTGATCGGGATGATTCTTTTCTTCTTCCCTGAAGAAGGAGCCTGCCCAGAAAAGCAGGAGCATCACGAAGCCGAAGAAGATCCAGCCGTAGATGATGTGGTCTATTCCCGATGCATAGCGCATGCCTGCGAGATGCCCGATCATCACGATAATGTAGGCGCGCATGCCGTTGGCGAGTATCGGGACGATGGCGGATAGCGCGATGAATGTCAGCTTCCTGAAAAGGCTCCGATAGGAGAGATAGGCGTAGAGTATCCCCAGCGTCAGAGAAGAGATGAGGTACCGGATTCCGCTGCATGCATCGACGACGGACCAGTTTCCGTCAGGAAGGCTGAAGAAAGTCCCTTCCCTGAATACCGGAATGCCGGTCAGGTGAAGGGCGCCGACTGCGAAGTCTGCCGTGAAATTCATCAGCGGAGGGATGAGGGATTCGCCTATCGGGATGGATAGCGCAAGGAAGAAAAGGGGAAAGGCGAGCACCTTGAAGATCCGTGTGCCACACATTGTCCAGACTGCAGAGACGATCATGCCTATCATGGCGTATTGCTGAACGACCATCGTGCTCGCCTGATGGCCGAATTGCCAGATGACGACGCAAAGCATGAACGGGATGATCCCCAGGAGCTCGGGAGAAGGATTCAGCATGGAAAGAACATGCCGCTTCCTCCAGATCAGCCATGCCGAAATGGGAACGATCAGAAAGCCGTGGGTATAGGTTTCATTGGTTGCCCAGATATGGACAGTGAAACGGATCACATCCAGGTTGAGAATCAGGATCGAGAGGATCGAAAGTGAAAGGGCGATCGATGAAGCCTGCCATCTCTTCATGAAATGCATTCCCCTTCCAGATGCAGGGAAAATCCGGACAGATTCGCTTCCCAGTCATAGTTTTTCAGGATGCACTCGCGCCCATGCGCGGCTTCCTTCCCTTCCAGTATGCCCGCGACATGGACTGCAAAATTTTCGGCATTTTCCGCGAGCATGCAGCCCTCATTTTCCATGATTCCCTCCAATGCCTGGGGGGAGGCCACGACCGGCTTTCCCATTGCCATCGCTTCGAGCACCTTGTTCTGTATTCCCCTGGCTATCCTCAGGGGGGCAACGGCGACCTTCGAATGGTAAAGATAAGGCCTGACGTCTTCCACCCGCCCCGTGACAACGACCCCTTCCTGCGCCGCCAGCTTCCTCACGGCTGATGAAGGATTCGATCCGACGATGTAGAAGCGCGCATCCGGTATCCTTTCCAGGATTTTCGGCAAGACTTCTTCGGAAAACCATTCCACTGCATCGATGTTGGGCCAGTAATCCATTGCACCCGTGAATACGATGATCTTTTCCTGATTTCCGTAAGGACTGGAATGAACCTGTTCCGGAGAAAAATATTCAGCATTCACCCCGTTGCAGTAATGATATGTTTTTTGAGAAGATTCGGGTGCGATTTTGCTGAAGAGTGCTGCTTCTTCGGGAGAGACGAAGAAGGAGGCATCGAATTCCGATGCGATTTTTCTTTCGTATTTTTCGAGCAGCCTGCCTTCGCGCCTGTATATCGCGTCGAACGGCCAGGATTTCGATTTTGCATACTGCATCCATTTGTCCGAATCGACATCGACGAAATCCATGATTCGCCTGCAATCCTCGTATTTTTCCACATATTGCGCCATGGCCGAGGAAAAGACGACCATCTTCTTCACCGAATGCCCGGAAACGATGTCTTCAACCCATTTCCCGAGCCTGGCGTTCCGGTAATAGGGAAGGGTGAGAGCGGATCCTTCAAGAAATCCTGAAAGGCTCAGGAGCCTGGATGCGGAAGGGTTCATGGGAATCAGGCAGCATTCCCTGCAGAGATTCTTCAGTTTCTCCTGGTATTGCCAGTCCGATGGGTCGTCCACGAATGCGCCGAGATAAACGTCGTATTTCCGGGTTAGATGCTCGAGCAGGTGATAGGAGCGGATCTTGTCTCCCTTGTTGGGAGGGTAGGGGATTCTGTGGGAGAGGAAAAGCAGCTTCTCCCGCATCATCCGAGGTTCTTCACGATATGGGGTCCGATGAAGTTGGCCACGCCGATCGGAAGCTTCCTCCAGGCCTTGATGAACAGCTGATATTTGGGATTGAGCGGGTTCTGGTCGGGGACCGATTTGGCCTTGTGAAGCTGATATTCGTAATGGAGCGGGGCGGGCTCGAATCCCCAGTTTTTCTTGAAATCGAATGATCCCGTGCCGCGCTTGCTCCGGCCATAGTCGAAAACCTTGCAGCCTTTTTCGCAGGCCCTTCTCATCAGTTCCCAGTACTTGAAATCGTTTGCCGCGAGCTTTCTCGCCTCGACCGTATCGCCTGCATAATAGGGAAGGACTTCGTCCTTGTGATAGAAGGTCAGTACGCTGCTCACGACTTGCCCTTCACTCATGACGCTCATCACTTCGCAGTCTTTTCCGAATATTTCCTTGAGTATTTCGAAATATCGCTTCGAAAGGGCCGGCGTGCCATGCCTCAGCATGTTGTCCGAAAAGACGTCGAAGAATCGCGTCACATCTTCGTCTATTTCGCTATTCAAGCCGTTCTTGATCCCGCTTCTCACCATTGCCCGCTGCTTTCTCGGGATGTTCTTCATGTTCTGTTCGGGATCCGGATCGATAGGCTTTCTGAATGTGACGTAGAGATCCTTCGCAGGCCAGTCCGGGTGGTGGGCCCGGACATTCCTGTATTCCAGATAGTCGACGTTGAGATCTGAAGCGATTTCCTGCGCGGCCGAATCCAGCATTTCCCTGGATTCTTCGGAATTTGCCGCAATGCCCCCGTATACGCAGAATGGCAGGGAAGAAAGCGAATGGCCGAAAAGGAAATGCTTTATTTCCGCAAGAGGCAGGATTCCCGTGATTTCCCCGGCCTTCTCTGCAAGAAGGAAATAGGTATTGTGTCCGAATGCGCGCGCGATGACTTCCTGCCATCCCGAGCGATGGAAGAAGGTCGCCTCACTGCAGCCTTCCACGAATGCATCCCACTTTTCCCTGTCTTCGGGCAGCATCAGGCGTACAGTGGTCATTCCTTGCCCAGAAAGATGTTGTCCATCCTTCCCCATTCGAAATCGGAAAGGAGCTGCCTTAGCTTTCCCTCCATGTGGGAAAGGTTGCAGTAATGGCGAAAGCGTGTCTTGATGCTTATCCCTTTCTGGCGGGGCTGGTCAGGGTCGATTTCCCAGGGATGGAAATAGAAAATGCAGGGCTCCTTTTCCTGCCTGTTGACATGTTCTATCATCCATCTGGAAAGGGGATAGGGAATCAGCCTGAAGTATCCTCCGCCTGATGCGGGAAGATTCTTTTTCATGAGGGAAACGGTGGTGGGCGGGATCTCGAGCAGGCCTTTTTCCCCCCTTGGCCGGAACCTGAAGCGGGGCGCATCCGGCATGCCGTAATGATCGTGCCTGATGGGGTAGATGCTGGAGCTGTATATGTAGCCTTCTTCCTGAAGGATGTCCAGCGCCCACAGATTCCCTGCGCCTATCGAAAAGCTGGGCGCGCGGTAGCCCTTTATTTCCTTTCCACTGATGTCTTCCAGCAGCTTCTTGCTGTTCCTGACATCCATCCTGAAAGAGTCGGCATCCTGGTCGCTTGCCCTTTTGTGGCTTGTGCCGTGGCTTGCAAGTTCGTGTCCGTTTTCCACTATGCGCTTCACCATGGCCGGATAGCGTTCCGCTATCCAGCCGAGCGTGAAGAATGTCGCGCTTGTTCCGCTCTCTTCCAGCATAGCGAGGATGACATCGATGTTGCGCTCGACCCTGCATGAAAGGCGGTCCCAGTTTTCCCGTGGAATATGCCTTTCGAAAGCGGATACCTGGAAATAGTCCTCGACGTCGATGGTCATCGCGTTTCTCAGCATTGCCAGGCGCTCTTTGCAATTTTCAATTGTCTTCCTTGCTCTTTCTTTCAAGGGGCTGAACGAGGACTTTCCTGATGACGACGGTCAGCAGGCGGTTGATCGTTTTCTCGATGTTGTCCATTTTCCGCTCCAGCCTCTCCAGAGTATCTCCGCCACCCTTCTGGGCATGCTTTCCCGATTTCGTCTTGGTTTCGCCGGCCGGAGGCTGGCTGAACTCGTGGCTGATGTCCTGTATCACCGTCTTGACGAGATCCTGGTCGAAGGCATGAAGCTCCTCGAGGAAGCCGAAAAGCATCAGCCTGTCGCATAGCGTGTTGACTCTGCGCGGGATTCCCTTCGTGTATTCAAAAATCGCCTGGAATGATTCGTCCGTGAAGGAGGGATCGTTTTTCCAGCCGGCAAGATTGAGGCGATGTTCGATATAGGCTCTTGTCTCCGTTTCGTCGAGGGGGCCGAGATGGTAGGATGCAATGACGCGCTGGCGGAGCTGAAGCATGTCTTCGCCCTGGAGCGTATTGCGGAATTCCGGCTGGCCGAGAAGAAAGCTCTGCAGAAGAGGCTGGTCGTCCGCCTGGAAATTGGAAAGCATTCGAAGCTCTTCCACCGCCTTCGGCGTGAGGTTCTGCGCCTCGTCCACGACGAGAAGCACTCTCTTTCCTTCCCTCCTGCTGTATCTCAGGAAGTTTTCAAGTTTTTTCAGTACGGAAGCCTTGCTTCCCCCTTCTTCTTCTATGCCGAAACCTGCTGCAACCGTTCTGAGCATGTCGTCGGCATCGAGCTGGGTGCTGACGAGATGCGATGAAACGATTTTTTCCTTTTCGTGCTCCAGCGTCCTGAAAAGGTTCCTGACAACCGTTGTCTTGCCTGCGCCGACTTCCCCGGTGATGACGATGAAGCCTTCAGCCTGGGTGAGCCCGTACCTGAGATACGACATCGCCCGCTTGTGCCCCTTGCTTTCGAAAAAAAAACCCGGATCCGGGCTCAGCTGAAAGGGTTTGTCTGTGAGATTGTAGAACGAAGTATACATTTCAATAGGTGAAATTGAGACCTGCGATCAATGCATTTTCGTTGTAATTGAAGAGAGTGCCATACGTCATTGTCTGATATCTGTACATGATGCTGCCATTCACGTAAAGCCCGAGCTGCCTCGAAAAACCCATGTAAACCTCGCCGAAACGCTGCGAGAACGTTTGCCCCGGAAAAGTTGAGCTCACCAGATTGGCGTTTGCATTCCAGCTGAGTTTGGGAGTGAGCTTCCAGTTCCATGTCGCAGTTCCTCCAATCTGGTTTGCTGCGCCGTACCCCAGCACGCCGGGCAGGAAGGAATTGCCCGGTTGCAGCGAACTCATCTTGCTGTCGAACATGGTGAAGATGAACGTGTTCTTTAGCAGAGTGACGCCCAAGGTTGTTTTGAATGTCTTGTCGAGATAGATCTGGTTCGCTATGACATTTTGTCCATAAAGGGATGCCAGCTGGCTACCCATGGAGGAAAGGATGGCCTGCACGGCCTGCTGTCTTGCAGTATCGTTCGGAATCTGGGTTTGAAGCAGCTGATCCAGGGTGGTTGCAGGAGAAATGTAGTCCTGCATGATGCTGGAAGTGATATTCTGGTCGTAACTTGCCTGGAGCGTGGCGAATTTGTTCGTGCTTTTCAGCATGAAAGACTTTGTGCTGCCGAAATAGCGTCGGCCTGTCGATACGGAAAGCTGGGTGCGGGTAGTGGGCGCATATCCTGCGCCTATGCTCCAGAAAGCCTGCTGGGGCTTCTGGCCGAAATAGACGTAATTGTTGTCGTCGTAACCGCCCGTCAGCGTGATCTTGAATTTCCGCGTGAAAAGATAGCCGATATTTGCGGAATAGTTGGCTATCCTCGTGTCTGGAACACCGGTGTAATGAATATTGCTGTCGCTCAGGTTTATTCCCCAAGGGATTGTATAGAATGAAGTGCCGCTATTCAGGGTCAGTGTGGAAGTGTCGCTTGTGGAACTGGATAAAGGGCCGAGGTAGCCATATCCGCTGGTCGAAGGACCGCCCATGCTGTAGCTTTGCGTCACATGGCTGAATTCCGCCAGCCCGGTAGCGAAAGAGCCGAACCTGTGGGTAAGGTAAGGACTTACGTTTGTATTCCTGAGATTTACGATGTTGCCGCTGGGGTTGCTCAAATTCAATCCATAAGCCCCGTTAAGCGCAAACGGTTGCTGGATGTTCGAGGCGGCTGCATTCAAATAAAAGAGGTTGTCGATAAGTTCGACATTTCCCGATGCATCGAGCTGCGAATAATAATGATCGAGCGCGCTTTCCTTGTTGTAATAGAGTGCCAGAAGATCATAATTGAGCTTGAGCTTTGTTCTTCTGCTGTTCTCCCGTATGTTGATGCCCGGTGTAACCTGGGTGATGAAGTCGCTTATGGGATTGATCGAGGAGAGCGTCAGGTTGTCGGTATAGGTTTCTGACAAGCTCACCTTGGGCGTGATCACAAGGGAACGGCCTGATGGCTGTGTTCCGGAAGCGGGGGCTGCAGAGGCCGATGTCGGGCCGGGAGAAGTCGCCGCGCCTGAAGGGGTGCCTTGGGCTGAAGCGGCGTAATTCTGGTTTGGGCCAAGAACATCAGCCCTGGCATGGCTGCAACCGAGGGCCAGTAATGCGGCCCACAATCTCTTATTGGTCATGCTGGGCCCTGTAACCATATCCGTACCCATACCCGTAGCCATAGCCTTTGCCGAGCGAAGCGGTGGTCTTGTTGAGTACGACGCCGACGATATCGCAGGAATCGATGAGGGAAAGCGCATCCTTGAAAGCGGCCTGCGGCGTATTTTCAGACGAGATGATCATGACGATCTGTCCCATGTGCGACGCAAGCACGCTCGATTCGGTCGTGACAAGAAGCGGAGGGGAATCGAAAATGATGATTCTGTCAGGATAGCGTTTCGCCATATCGTCTATCAGCTCGGCCATCGCCTCGCTTGCAAGCAGCTCTGTGGCCTTCCTGTGAGAGCGGCCGGAAGGCAGTATCGACAGATTCTCTATGTTTGTCTTGATGAGCACATCCGAGGGCTTCAGGTCCTTTTCTATCAGGAGATCGAGCAGTCCCCTGTCTGCCGTGATGCCGAGCTGCTGCAGCACGGAAGGTTTCGAGACATCGGCATCGACGAGCAGCACGGTTTTGTCCATTTCCATCGCGATGCTCATCGCAAGATTGATCGTGCAGTAGGTCTTTCCTTCCCCGGGGAGCGCGCTCGTCACCATGATCAGGTTGCCTTTCTTGACCTGCGGATCGAAGGCGTTGTCGAGAAGCGGGCGCTTGATCATCCTGAATTCTTCGGCATAAGTCGTGTATTCGCCCTGGGGGGTGACGAAATTCTTCTTCTTGAGCCGCTCCAGGTTGATTTCCCTGTGCTGGGATTCCCTTTTTTCGGCTACAGGGCTTTCGGCCGGGTGGTTCTCAGCCGCAGAAGCTTCGGTTTCAGCGGGGTGCCCTTCCTTGGGTCCGGAATTGAGCTTGTCTATGGCTTTCTCGATGATGCTCATGTTGCCCCCTAGACGGACTGGCCTACGAAGAATTGCAGCGCGATGAGCCCCCCATAGGCGACGAAAAGGCTTATCGATGCTGCGGAATATCTGATCATGCCTTTGCGCTTCTTCTGCTTGTCTTCATCCGATTCGATCAAAGTCACAGTGCCGAGAAGCGGCATGTCTGTGAGGCTGAACACGTCGCTTCGGCTGTTGACCGTGCGCCTCAGCTGGCTCCTGAGGAAGGCGACCGCGATCCCTGCTGCGATGCTGCCCAGAAGGACGATCGACATCAGCAAGGGTCGATTCGGGAAGGAGGGCTTGAGCGGGACTCTGGGCGGGTCGATGATCCTGAAATCCACGACATTTGTCTGCGATTCCATCTCCCCTGAAAGCTTCGCGGATTCGCGCCTGGACAAAAGCGATTCGTAATTTTTCTTGTAGATGTCGTAATTCCGGGTGAGCTGGGTATATTCGGCTTCGACCTCGGGTATCCTGTCTGCCTGGGATTTCAGCTGGGCATATTGCGACTGGTAGCCCTGGAGCTGTGCCTTTTGAGAAGCGACATCCGCTTCGGCTTCAGCCAGGGAGAGATTGAGCTGCTGGTAATAGGTGCTTTGGCCAAGGCCTATGCCGCCGGACGGTTTTTTGGAATTGAGTTCCTTTTTCTTGCTCGCTTCGAGCTGGTTTATCAGTCTCTGCGTGGCGACGATGTCCGGATAATCGTCCGTATACTTGAGCCTGAGATTGTCGAGGTTCGCCTTCAGCGTCTGGATTCTTGCATCTATTTCGGGGGATGAGCCGCCTGATGAAGATGAGTCGACCAGAAGCGTGGGGTCGTTCCCCGAAAGCTGCTGCTTCAAGGCGTCCCGCCTGTTCGTCGCCTGGTTGTAGGTCATCTGAGCCTGATTGATCTGCTGCTGCACCGTTGCGAGCTGGGTGTAATAATCGGATCCCATTTCGCCCGGCATGACGCCTATATTCTTGCGCTTGAAATCCTTCAACGCGTTTTCGGCGTCCAGCAGCTTCTGCTCATAGGCCTGAAGCTGGCTGTCTATGAATTTCTGTGAAGAAGCGATGTTTTTCCTGTTGTTGCCTATCCCGTTCTCGACGAAGATGTTGAGTAGGGATTGCACGACCTTTTTCGCGAGTTTGGGATTCTTGTTTTCGTATGAGATGGTGTAGAGATTGTCGTCGTAACCGGTACCCTTGAGCTTGATTCCGGTCGAAAGGTTGTTGAGTATTTCCTCCATCTGTGCCGGATTCCTGGCCTGGAGATTGAGGTCCGTCATCCTCGCGACTTTTTCCAGGTTCGGACGGTTGATCAGCGTGCTGGCCATCATCGCAACCTGCTGGTTGGTGTTGGGCTGAACTGCAAGCCCCGCAAGAAGCGGCCTCAGCAGCGATTGTGTGTCGACATAGACCCTTGCAGTGGCCTGATACCTGTCGGGTACGTAGTGCACCGCTACCCAGCCTGAAATGGAAACGATCCATGCGGTCACAACGATGTACCACCTGTGTTTCCAGATCGACAGGCCGTGCCCCTGCAGCTGGGAAAAGACTTCGTTCATGCCAGAATCCCTGTTGTCAGGTCTATCAGAAGTAGCTTTCTGGTATGATCAGGATGTCGCCGGGCTGCATGGGCACATTTGCGGAAATATCGCCTCCGTTCATCAGGTCGTCGAGTCTAACCGAGAATTGCTCTTCCTTGCCCTTGACCCTTCGGACGATGGTCGCCCTGTTTCCTGCTGCAAAATCTGTCATGCCGCCGACCGATATCATGACGTCGAGCACTGTCATGTGCGCATTGTACTGCAGCGTCTGCGGCTTGGTGGCCTGACCTATGACGCGGATCTGGTTGTCATAGAGGCCGGTGAATCCCGTGACGACCACGGTGACATTGGGGTCCTGGATAAACTTGGAAAGGGTCTTTTCGATATCCCTCGCAAGCTGGGTAGGGGTTTTTCCTGCTGCCATCATGTCCGTGACGAGCGGCATGGAGATCTTTCCGTCAGGCCTGACAGGAAGGGATTGCGTCAGATCGGTATTGTGCCAGACAACGACATTGAGCATGTCGCCCGGTCCGATCACGTAGTTGTTCGAACGGGTGTCAGACGACATCCCCGGCGCGGGCGGGTAGCTTCCTGCGCAGCCGCCGAGCATGATCGCCAGGATGATCCCGGCCGCTTTGACCATAAATTTGTTCACGACGCATTCCCCTTTAATGTATTGATCCGGTTCGTCGTACCGAGCGAACGCCTAATTCTAACTTCCTATTTGCCAATAGTTCAAATTTTTATGCCGGAACCGCGGTTTCCGCGAGTCTAATCCCATTCAGGCAAAAAATACAGGCTATCAATCGCCAGGCTTTATAAGGTAGAATCACCCAAAATTGAGGTCCGGCACCATGATGATACGTTTTTTTCGCCATTATGTTCCGAGCAGCATCCTGCTTGTGCTGGTGCTCGAAGCGGCGATTTTCGCCGGCTCCATCTATGTCGGTGCGCAAATCAGGTTGGGGATGGGCGATGGCGCCATGGGCGAACTCTGGCCGAAGGCGGTCGTGTTCTCTTCCGTGATGGTCGTTCTCTTGACCGTATTCGGGCTCTACGACAACATGGAATGGGAAGGCGGTTTCAGGGGAATGCTGCTGCGCTATGGAGCCGCAGCGACGCTTGGTTTCGTTCTGATGACCCTGATCTTCTATCTTGTCCCTGATTTCTTCCTCGGTCGCGGTGTTTTTCTGCTTTCCTTCATCCTTGCAATTGCGGCTTCGACCCTTTTCCGGCTGATCATGTTCAGGTGGCTGGATTTCGCCAGCCTGAAAAGCCAGATCCTCGTACTCGGAACAGGGAGCAGGGCTGCCAGGGTCGAGACCCTTCTCGAGAAGCGCGGGATTGCCAAAAGACTCAGGATCATAGGCTATCTGGCGATGGGTGGGACGCATCATTTCGTCGATACCGGCAAGATCCTGCACGAAGAAGGAAGGCTGCTCGACATTGCGAATCGCCATGGCGTCACCGAGATCGTCATCGCGATCAGGGACAGGCGCGGGGGGCTTCCTCTCGAGGAATTGCTCGAATGCAAGCTCGGGGGCATCCGGGTCACGGAGCTTTCGGCTTTCTTCGAAAGGGAGGCGGGCCAATTGCAGCTCGAAACGCTCAATGCGGGCTGGATGATCCATTCCGAGGGGTTCCAGAACGGCCCTGCAAGGGACATCAACAAGCGCATTTTCGATATCTGCGCGAGCGCCGTGCTGCTTCTCGTCACCATGCCGGTGATGGCCGTTGCAGCCCTGTTCGTGGTTCTGGAAGATGGTTTTCCCGTGATCTACCGGCAGGAAAGGGTGGGGCAGAACGACCGGGTGTTCACCATATACAAGTTCAGGAGCATGAGGAACGATGCCGAAAAAGGCGGAACGCCGAAATGGGCGGCGCAGAATGACGACAGGATCACCCGGGTGGGAAGGATACTCAGAAAGCTAAGGATAGACGAGCTTCCCCAGATATTCAACGTATTGAAGGGGGACATGAGCTTCGTCGGGCCGCGTCCCGAGCGCCCCTATTTCGTCGACAAGCTTGCCGAGGAGATTCCCTATTACAAGTGCAGGCATAGCGTGAAGCCGGGGATCACAGGCTGGGCCCAGGTCCGTTACGCTTATGGCGCCACGATAGAGGATTCCCTGGAAAAACTTCAGTATGATCTCTATTACCTCAAGAACCACAGCATGTTCCTTGATTTCATGATCCTTTTCCAGACCGTACAGGTCGTTCTCTGGGGAAAGGGCGCAAGATAAGCGCTCATCCATGAACGCATCCGTGATCACTGTCAGCTATCTGGCGGCGGCGGTCGTGTTCGCCCTGCTTGCGCTTTTTCTCCTGGTAGGCTGGCGGGGGCGGTTTCGCGGGGTCCTTCTGGTGCTGGCCTGCCTTGTCACCTCGATCTGGGGATTTGCCAACGCTTTCGCGGGAAACAGTCCGAAACTTGTCCTGTCGGTCGAAGCGATGGATGTGCTTCGAACTGCAGCCTGGCTTGCATTCCTGTGGGAAGTGCTGGCAGGCGCTGCGCAAGGCGCCGAAGGGGGGCTGCGGCCCTTCAAGTACGGCCTGATCGCGCTGACTGCAAGTCTCCTCGTTTTCTCCATCTTCATCGAGTCGGGTATTCATCCGGGTGCGGTCTATTCGCTGGTCAACATCATGGGTCATCTTGTTCTGGCAGTGACCGGCATCGTCCTGATCGAACAGCTCTACAGGAATACCCAGGCCGATTCGAAGTGGGGAATAAAATTCATGTGCATGGCCGTGGGCTCCATGTTCGCCTACGATTTCTTCCTCTATTCCGAGGCGCTGCTTTTCAGGCATATCAATGTGAATGTCTGGATGGCGCGAGGATTCGTCAATGCGATTGTCGCACCGCTGATTCTCGTTTCGGCAGCGCGCAACCCGCAATGGTCGCTCAGGGTCCATGTTTCGCGCCATGTGGTTTTCCACACCGCCACGCTCTTCGGGGCGGGGATCTATCTGCTCGTGATGGCTGCAGCCGGTTACTACATCAGGATTTTCGGCGGCACATGGGGTTCTGTGCTTCAGATCGCCTTTCTTTTCGGCGCATCCATCATCTTGCTGACGATATTCTTTTCGGGAAGCATGAGATCGAAGCTCAGGGTGCTCCTGAGCAAGCATTTCTTCAGCTACAAGTACGACTACAGGGAGGAATGGCTGCGCTTCACCCGTACCCTGATCGGATCCGATCCCGCTGAGATATACGTCATGGCGATCAAGGCGATAGCCGCCTTCGCGGAAAGCCCGGCAGGCGCCTTGTGGATGAAGGAGGAGCGAAGGGGTTACGTTTGTTCGGCAAGGTGGAATCTCGCTGTGGCGGATGCATCGCTCGGCGAAGACGATTCGATGATCCGCTTCCTGAAAAAATCCCAGTGGGTGATCAATCTCGAGGAATATGTCGTCAATCGGGAACTCTACGGCAATCTCGAAGTGCCGCCCTGGCTGCTTGAAATAGAACGAGCCTGGCTCGTCGTGCCGTTGAGCCTGAATGAAAACCTGATCGGCTTCATCCTGCTGATCCACCCGAGAGGCGAATTCCATTTCAACTGGGAGGTGAGCGATCTCCTGAAGGCTGCCGGCCATCAGCTTGCCAACAGCCTGGCGCAGAAACAGGCGAATGACGCCCTGGTCGTGGCGAGGCAGTTCGATTCCTTCAACAGGATGTCGGCCTTCGTCGTGCATGACCTGAAAAATCTGGTTGCGCAGCTCTCCCTGATGTTGTCCAATGCCGAAAAGCACAAGCATAATCCCGAATTCCAGGAAGACATGCTGGAAACCGTCGAGAATTCCGTGGAAAGGATGAAGCGCCTGCTCTCCCAGTTGCGCAGCAACAAGAGCGAGTCCATGATACAGCGGGTCGGGCTCTCCCGTTTGCTGGAAGATGTGCTGAAGGAAAAGTCCTCGTTCAAGCCCAGCCCCGTGTTGAGCCTTCCAGGTGGGGATGTCGTCGTTTCCGCGGACAGCGAGAGGCTGAAGAGGGTGCTGGGTCATATCGTCCAGAATGCCTGCGAAGCCACGCATCACGAAGGGAAAGTGGAAATTCGTCTGAGTAGTCGTGATAATCTTGCAGTGGTCGAAGTGGAAGACAACGGCAAGGGCATGGACGAGGAATTCGTTCGCGAGCGTCTTTTCCGTCCTTTCGATTCCACAAAAA
>JAJZTQ010000052.1 GCA_021848825.1 Pseudomonadota bacterium | reverse complement strand
TCTCCAGCCCCTGGAGATGGAAAAGCGCGATCATTTGCGAGAAGTCTTCGGCAGCGCTTTCAGGATCGGCATGCCCGTAAAGGATGTTCTCCCTCGCATTCATGTGGGGAAAGAGCGCGTAATGCTGGAAGAGATAGCCCACTTCCCGTTTTTGCGGCGGAAGATTCACCTTCGTCTCGGAGTCGTAGAAGATCTTTTCTCCGACCCCGATGTGGCCCTCCTGAAGCGGGGCGAGGCCCGCCATGGCCTGGAAAGTCATCGACTTTCCCGCGCCGGATCGGCCGAAAAGCACGACGATCTCGTTTGAAGCTTCCCAGCAGATGTCCATGGGAAAGCCTTCGAGATTCTTCTTGAATCTGATGCTCACATCCATCTGCTTTTCGTCCATTTCCCTGCAAGATAGATGACCGTCCCTGAAATCGATGTCAGGATGATCGCCAGCGTTTTCGCCAGATCGTCATTGCCGGTCTGGAAGGCGGAATAGATGGAAAGGGCGAGCGTGCTCGTCTTTCCCGGGATGTTTCCCGCTATCATGAGGGTTGCGCCGAATTCTCCGAGGGCTCTTGCGAACGCCAGTATGGTTCCGGCCATGATCCCGCCCTTCGATAGCGGCAGGATTATCCTGAAGAATGTCTCCCTTTCGGATTTGCCCAGGCTGTAGCTGATCCTGATCAGATCCTCGTCCACCGACTCCATGGCGGCCCTTGAGACCCTGACCATCAGCGGCAATGCCACGACGAAGGCGGCGATCGCAGCGCCCTGCCAGGTGAAAACGAAAGACCATCCGGTCAGCCGATAGAGGGGTCCCCCTATCACCCCTTCCCTGCCGAGCAGAACGACCAGGAAATAGCCCACCACGGTGGGCGGCAAGACCATGGGAATGGTGATCAATGCGTCGAGAAGATGCTTTCCCCTGAAGTCGCGTCTCGCCAATACATAGGCGAGAAAGAGCCCGAAGACCGCGATCATGAGTGTCGCGGTCGATGCGACGAGGAGCGATATCTTCAGCGCTGAAAAAAGGGTTTCCGTCATCTCACTTCATGATCATCACTTCTGACGACTTGATGAGCGCGACGACCTGGTCCCCGATCTCGAGCCCCATGTCTTCCGCGCTGTCCCGGGTGATGACGGAGACGATCCTGTTTTCGCCCGATTTCACCGTCACCTGGCATTCCACATCGCCCATCTTGATCGCGATGATTTCACCCGGCAGCTTGTTCTGACCGCTTATCTTCATTTCATTTTCCTTCCATTCGAAAACCGTATTTCGTGAAAACCTTCCTGCCCTCGGGTCCCGAAATGAATTCCAGGAACTGCTTGCCAAGCTCATGATGATCCCCGCGCGTCAGTACTGCAGCAGGATAAACGATGGGTTTGTGCGAATCTTCCGGTGCTTTCGCGACAATCTTCACCTTGGCCGGCAGCATCGCCGCATCGGTGACGAAAACGATGCCGGCATCGACCTCCCCTCTCGCCACATATTCGAGGACCTGCCTGACATCTTCTCCGTAAACCATCCTGGGCGCAAGCTCCTCCCAAAGTCCAGCCTTCTTCAGAATCTCGCTTGCATACTGCCCTGCCGGAACGAAGGAGGGGTCGCCGATCGAGATGCGCCTCGCCCTCACGAGATCGGAAAA
The DNA here is from genome assembly GCA_021848825.1 of Pseudomonadota bacterium. Lineage (GTDB taxonomy): Bacteria > Pseudomonadota > Gammaproteobacteria > Burkholderiales > JABEVD01 > JABEVD01. The sequence goes on along the minus strand of JAJZTQ010000052.1, from coordinate 1,783 downwards.
ACCTTTCAATCCGAGCCTCGAATCCACAGGCGCGACGAGCGCGATGTCGTTCTTCAAGAGATCGAACCGGGTGTCGGCCACGACGAGATTCGCGGATTGCAGCCTGTCCATCTGACCGTCCGATGCACTGACGAATACATCGACAGGCGCACCGCCTTCTATCTGCCTCGCAAGCGAACCCGAAGCGCCGTAATTGCAAAGCACCCTGTCCCCCGGATGATGCTTCTCGAAATCGGTTTTCAGCTCGTTCATGGCATCGGTCAGGCTCGCAGCAGCCGAGACGACGAGATCCGCCGAATGGGCTGTTCCGACCAGAAGGAGGAGAAAAAGAAGCAGTGATTTTCTCATGATGTCATCATATAGCGATGTAGGTAGCGCAGTTCAAAAAATTTCACATCGGTCTCGCGCCGATCACCTCCGGTCCGAAGCAGTTTGCTTGATCGCTGCAGACGCCGCAGCCAGGCGATCTGCAGGTGCGCACCTCCATCTTTTCGCACAGCGCCTTGTACGGGAACTTCTTCCATTTCATGTTGGCGCTGTTTTCGTCGATGTGGCGATAGGCCAGGGAGGATGTTCGGAGACTTCGAAGCCCACCACGCATTCCGAACCGACCTATGTCGAATCGGGCGTTGTGCATTATTGCGCGGCAAACATGCCTGCCGCCTATGTCAGGACTTCGACGCTTGCACTGACGAACGCCGCGCTTCCCTTCGCGCTTCAAATCGCGTCATATGGTTATGTGAAGGCGATCGAGGAAAATGCAGGATTGAAGAACGGACTGCATGTCCACATGGGGAGCGTCACGCAGAAGAATGTGGCTTCCGACCTCGGCTACGAATGGGTTTCGCCCGATTCCATCTTCTAGACGGATGCCGGCGCTAGCGCCGACCATGCCTCACGTGGATTCTCTGGTTTTCCGCCGCTCTCGCGATGCTGGTGGCCAAATCACGGTCGACAGGCACGCAAAGCGCCCTGCTGATTTCCTCTATGGCGGACACCGTGACAGGCTTTTCGGCTACCAGGCCGACATAAGTCCCGACAAGCGATATGTCCGGATTCGGCTTGGCCAGCTCTTCCTGGTAATTGGCCAGCAGATAATCCGCACCTTCATCGGCTCGGGAGGGATTTCCCAACAGGGATTCCGCCTGACGAAAGCGCGCCAGATTCGGCGCCTCCATGCGGCTGGAGTCCGTCATGCGTGATGAAACAACCCCGTTGCAGGAGGAACGCTGCAAGGCGATCGACATGCTTTCGGCCGAAGCATCTGCCCCGCCCGATGAACCATCCACAGGGTCGGTGTTCGTCGTTCTACCTCCGAGATATCCTGCGCGCTCATTGCTGGTCGAACCCGGCCCGAAGCTAGCACCGCTTCCGCCGACAAGGCCGGGAGAGACGCGGGGACCTCCCGCGGGGGAAGATGCCCCGCCGGATCTGCCTGCGCCCTGGGCCGCAACACCCTGGGCCGACGCCCCGTTTCCAATTGCCCCTGCCGCATGGGCGAGGCTGGCCGAAAATGCGATCGCCGCAGGGAAAAGCAGGTGTTTCAAAGAGATTGCCGGGAATTTCATGACATGCCCCTCATCTTGACGAATGCCTGCCGACAAGCGTGATGCGCTGCTCTTCAGCCACATTTGCTATTCTGTCCCGTTGATCGCTCGGCGGAATGACGCACATCATGGAACTTGCCTTCGAGATCAGTTCGGGCGTCACCGGCACCTGCGCGACCATGCCCAGGTACGTCCCGGCGAGGACAGCATTGGGATTCTTCTTTTCAAGTTCTGTC
>JAJZTQ010000037.1 GCA_021848825.1 Pseudomonadota bacterium | reverse complement strand
CCCGCCGTGTCCTTCGCCTCCGCCGCCGTGCCCATCGCCCCCATCCCCTGCGCCATGCCCGCCGCCTTCCCCTCCTCCGCTGTCGGCTGCAAATGCCGAGCTCGATGCCAGCAGGCCGAACTCAAGACAGCTTGCGGCAGCCAGGAACAGGCCAGCCGAAAGTGCGATCGGCCCGATCGTCGAAAATTTCATGATGCTTCCCTCTCAATGGGGGTTCGCCCTCGACGGGCGAACCCGCTACTCGCCTTCGTGGGCCGCAAGAATGGCCTGCCTCACCGCATCGGCATCGGCAGCGAGCTGGGTCACGCTGACGCCGTCCGGCAGCTTCACCTGAAGTATCGTGTCGATGGCCGTGACCGTATCCGCGGTGATCGGGATGGTTTTGTCGGCCGCGCTGCCCAGAAATACCGCAAGCAGCAGCTCGGTACTGGATGTGCTGACAGGCAATTTGGTCGTGCCGTCACCGATCCATCCCTGTATCAGAAGGTCCTTGTACAGCGCGAGATTCTGCAGAGGAGAATCGACCCGAGTGAACACCTCTCCCGATATCGTTCCGGAATTGATTGCGGCGAGCACATCGGACAGCGATGTCAGCTTGTAAAGCGCGAAATCCATCGTCGAGATCGCTTCGATGAGCGCCTTGTCGAGCACATGGGCCGGCGCACGCGCCACGCTCAGACGACCCAGCGTGACATCCTCGGGAAGCGTGTCGTGCGACCAGGACGGCGAACCGCGCCCCTCGCTCGGCTTGTTCGCATTTTCGCCGCCGCCATAGCGGGGGCCCTTCGAGGTGCTCTCGGAAGACGGGCCGCCCTGCCCGGATCCTCTTCCCCCGATCGTTCCGCGATTATCCCCGGATCCCGCCTGGCCTTGCTGACCGGTCGATCCCGCCGGGCCCTTCGGCCCGCTGCCGTCCCCTGCATAGGCCCGGGAAATCACGCGGGCATCCGGAATCGGCGCCAGCGCCACCGCACTGAGCGCCAGAAATGCGCTGCCGAATACGACGGTTTTCTTAAAGGAAATGCTCATGATTTTCTCCTGTCAACGTGTTGAATGTGCAAGGTGTCCTTCCCCGTTGGCGCATTGCCTCTAGCTGGGCGATAGCGCAAAAGCGAGCCTGACGAACAGGATGTCGCGGTCAAAGTTTTCCAGCGTATTGTCCGATCTCAGGAAACGGTGCTGGAAACTCGTATCGAGAAAAATGCCGTGACGGAGCTGGTAGACCATTCCAGCGCCTATCCCCGTGTAGTTGTCCGTTCTGGGAAAACCCTGAAACTCGTCCCTTGAATATGAGAAATTGGCACTCACCGAAAAGCGCTCGGAATACTTGTGATCCGCCGTGAATGCCGCATAGGTGTTCACGTAGCTCGATGCGGGAAGAACCACGGGGATGGTCTGAAAGACCGTCGTTTCCTCTATCGTCCTGTCGACATAGGCATTCAGCGTGGTGGCGGCAGATTGATACCAGTTGACGTTTGCGCCGACCATCGGCGTGCTGACATTCCCGAGCCTCGGATCCTGATAGCGCTGGGTCATGTGACCGATGAAGGCATCGGCCCTCAGTCTGCGCGGCAGATTGATTCTGGTGCCGACGAAGAATCGTTCACCGTTCGAATCGCGGATATACCCCGCGTTGTCCGGCTTGTTCTGGTAGCGTCTGTCGTCGATCGCGGTCTGCAGATACGCCTCGGCAAGAGGCGAGATCTCATAGGAAAAGCGGGCCCCGCCCGTGTAGAGGATGCGGTTTCTGTCGGTATTGTCGATGATCCCGTTTGTGAAAGGCACGTTGTCGAACTCGAGTTTCTGAATCGTTCCGCCAAGGCGAACCGAGAAATCCGTGAATTCGTTGAACCATCCTCCATACCCCTTGAGGGAATGATAGATCGTGGGATAAAAGCCATTCCTGAAATCGGGCGATTCCCTGTCCTCATGCTCCTGCGCCTTGCGCAAACCGCCATAGACATTGGACTGCGAACTGATGTCGTACCGCCCTTCCATGCTGTACCGATAATCGTTGGAATTCTGGGATGTCTGCGAGTGGTACCTTGCCGAATCGGAGCCCGCTTCGAATTTCAGCACATGCCTGGACCAGTCCGACTGCACATAGACTGCCGGAGAAAAGATGGTGGCAAAATCCGATATTTTGTTTGTCTGCGTTGCGTAGACATTGTTGTCGAACATTTCCGAAACGACCGCCTCGGGATAAACCATGAATGAGCCGACCTGATAGGCTTTCGCGGTAGACGAGGGCTCCTTCTGCGGAACGATTTTTCTTCCCGGAGGCGGTCCGGGCTCACCCGCCGGCTGGGAAGTATCGGCAGTGCCCTCTATTCCCTGCGCATTGGCAGCGCACGAAAGCAGGCATGCCAATGCGACACTTGCGGCTAACGGCTTCATGTTTCCCCCTGAACCCTCATTGTCCCTGGCCGCCGCCCCCCGATTGCTCGGTCGAACGCTGCTGCGTCTGGGTCCGAGTCTTGGCTTTGGATCGCACATGCTTGCGGACTTTCTGCTTGGCTTTAGTTTCACCGGCATGCTCCCTGATCCGATCCTGCTCCCTGATCCGATCCTGCTCCCTGATCCGATCCTGCTCCCTGATCTGGTCCTGGTCCCTGGTCTGGTCCTGCTGAACCTGCCCGCCACCCATGGCTCCTCCCATGCCCATGCCACCGCCTCCCCCTCCACCTCCACCTCCCCTCGCATAGGCCGGCGAACCCGACAGGACAGCAACTGCGGTCAATATGGTTAGCAAAAGCGACTTGTTCATCATCAATCTCCTTTTCCAACATCGATAGCACAATAAAGAGTTATCGCAACGTTTCACGTATTGTTCCAAGCTCGTCGCATTCAGCCCTGAGCTTCCTGAGCGACTCGACCTGGATCTGTCTGATCCTTTCCTTTGTCAGCCCCATTCTTTGCGCCACCATGTCGAGGGTCATCGATTCGCCGCCGCCGAAGCCGTAACGCGCCTCCACTACCTCTCTTTGTCTTCCTTCCAGCGCGGCGAGCCATTGGGCAACGATCTTTTTCATCTCCGCATCCTGAAGAATCTGATCAGGCTGCCCGGAGATGTCATCTTCGATTGTTTCCCCGATGGAAAGCGTCGGATCGATATCGAGCGGCGCATCCAGCGATATCGTTGTATCCTTTTGCTGCAGCGCCCTTCGCAGGCTTTCTACCGGGATGCCGAGCCTTGCCGCGGCAGCTGCCTCATCCGGATGGGCGCCGTCGCCCATTTCGCGCATGGTCCTTTGTATGGCGTTGATCTCCTTGATGACATGCACCGGGAGTCTGATGGTGCGGGATTGACGCATGATCGCATGCTCGATGTTCTGACGAACCCACCATGTCGCATAGGTCGAAAACCTGAATCCCCTTTCCGGATCGAATTTGTCCAGCGCATGCATCAATCCCAGATTGCCTTCTTCGATCAGGTCGAGGAGGTCCATTCCGCGGTTGACATAATGTTTGGCGATATTGACCACCAGCCTGAGGTTGTGCACTATCATTTTCTGCCTTGCAGCCTGATCGCCTGCCCTGGCAAGCATCGAGAAGTGTCTTTCCTGCTCCTGGGAAAGCACCTCCAGACGGCGGATCTCACGAAAATAGATTTTCGTGGCATCCAGCAATCCCGTTTCTTCATCCGGCTCGGATTCTGTTTCGCCAGACAATGGTCCTGTGTGCTGCCATTCGGATTCCTGATATCTGCTCGTTTCCATTTTTTCCTCATCTGTAGACCACCGGATGCCTTTGTCTCTCCAGCGGAGATCCTCATGTTTAAACTATATTTCATGTTATCAATCAATCAAATATGTACGGCTACCTAAGTACGGATACGTATTGCCGCTGAAAATGTACGAGCCATGATCCAAAATGTGTAAGATAGGATCGATTGCAGCTTGTGGATTCGAGACGATGGCAGTACAACTCGACAGCTACAGAACAATTTTCGAATGTTCCCCGGATGCGATGCTTGTCGTCGACGAATCCGGATGCATTGTTGTTTCCAATGCTGCCGCGCAGGGTCTTTTCGGACGAGGAAATCTTGAAGGGCTTCCGCTCGAGTCTTTCGTACCGCAGTGCCGCTTCACGCAAGGCACGGATTTCAAATCCTGCTTCCTGCATGCCGGCGGTGACCAGATACCGGTCGATTTGACGATCAGCCCTCTGGACATCGATGGCCGGACTCACGCCATCATCTTCGTGCGCGATGAGACAGAGCCAGCGAATTTGAAGAACCAGTTGAACCAAACCCGGAATCGTTACGAGACCCTGCTGGCGGCCATTCCGGAAATCATTACGGAAGTGGATGTTGAAAAGCGCTACCGATGGGCAAATTCAGCCGGGTTGGCATTCTTCGGAGACGACATGATAGGGCGGGAGGCAAGCTTCTATTTCGTCGGGCAGCAGCATACCTATGAAACTGTTTCGCCGCTTTTCGAGGGCGAGTCCGAGGCGGTCTACGTGGAAAGCTGGCAGCGCAGGCATGACGGGGAACCGCGCCTGATCGCCTGGCAATGCAGAAGCCTTGCGGATCCGGACGGACGCCTCATCGGGGCGATTTCCTCCGGACGCGACATCACCGACGCGAGGAAAAACGAGCATGAATTGCAGCAGCAAAGGATGCTCCTCGATCACATGGGCAGACTGGCAAGAATCGGCGGATGGGAATTCGACGTCGCGACCATGCAGGGAAGGTGGACCGAAGAAGTCGCGCGCATTCACGACGTCGACATTTCGGAGCTGAGCGTCAGCAAAGGAATCAGTTTCTATGAAGGAAAGCACAGGGAGCTGATCGAAACGTCCATCCGGAACGCCATCGAGAACGGCGTTCCCTACGACATAGAGCTGGAATTGATCAGTGCGAAGGGTGTGCGCAAATGGGTTCGCACGCGGGGCGTTCCGGTGGAAAGAGACGGCAAAGTGGTCAGACTCGAAGGATTGATCCAGGACATCACCGATCTCAAGCATGCGCGGGAAGCGCGCAAGGAAAGCGAGAAGGCTTTTGAATCCATATTCAATGCAAGCCTTGCCGGGATCGGGATCCGCAACCTCGATGACGGCAAGTTCGTGGCCGTCAACGATGCCCTGCTCGATGTCTATGGTTACGAACGCGAGGAAATCATCGGGCATTCCCCGGAAGAACTCGGACTCTGGCTGGATCGGGAGCAGCGCAGGGAAGTCCTTGACACTCTGGGGCGCCAAGGCAAAGTCACGCCGTTCAAAATGCATGGGGTGAAGAAGAACGGGCAAATCTGCACCCTGATTTCTTCCGCCCTGAAGATCGTCCTCGGCGGAAAGAACAGCGTGATCATCACGCTGATGGATATCACGGAACAGGAAAGAATGGAAGAAATTCTCGAGAACCGAAACAGGGAAATCAACACTCTTTTCAACCGGCAGATCGCCACGCACACGGCATCGGCCATTGCGCATGAACTGAACCAGCCCCTTCTCGCCATTTCCGCCTACTGCGAAGCAGCGAGCAGGATGATCAAGGCTGGCAATATTGCGGACAAGCGGCTGCCGGATGCCCTCGAATCGGCAGTCCTGCAGACGAAACGCGCCGCACAGTCTCTCCGCGAGATGCTGAACCAGCTCAACAAACCGACGGAAAACACGGAGCCGCTCGATCTCAACCATGAAATCGGGGATGCGCTCGACATCGTCTCGGCAAACCTCGGCAGGACTCTCAGGGTGAACCTGCAGCTGGAGAAAGGCTTGCCTGCCGTCCGCGCCACCCGACTCCACGTGCAGAAAGTGTTGCTCAATCTCATCAACAATGGGATTGAAGCGATGGCCGAAGCGGGAATGGCGCCCGAAGAGATGCGCATGACGCTGAGTACCGCTTCCGTCGGCCATTTCGCCCAGGTGACCCTGACGGACAACGGTCCGGGGCTCAGGGAGCCAGCCAAGATCTTCACGACATTCTATTCCACAAAACCGAAGGGAATCGGAATGGGGCTGTCCATCAGCCGTTCCCTGATCGAAGATCATGGCGGAAAGCTTTGGTTCTCGCCTGCGGAAGATCGCGGAGCCGTTTTCCATTTCACCCTGCCTTTCGACAAATGAACGAGACGGTATTCATAGTCGATGACGACACTGACGTAAGGGACGCACTCTCCCTGCTGCTGGAAACCTCCGGCTATGCCGTCAAGGCTTTTCCCGGCGCTCAAGCATTCCTCGACTTCATCAAACCGGAGCAACAGGGCTGCATCATTCTCGATGTCCACATGCCCTCCATCGACGGCCCGTCGCTTCAGGAGGAATTGCAGCGTCGCGACATCCGGTTGCCCGTGATCTTCCTTTCGGCATTCAGCAACATCCCGGTCACAGTCAGGACGATCAAGGCGGGCGCCATCGATTTTCTCACCAAGCCGGTGGACGGGAATCAGCTTCTCGACAGGATCGAGGCGGCATTCGCGATAAGCAGGCAAATTCACGCGAGGAGCATGGCAGATCAGTCCCTCGCGGAACGCATCTCGAAACTCACCCTGCGCGAAAAGGAAATCATGATCATGGCCGCGGCAGGCTACAGCAGCAAGGAAATCGGGCGATCACTCGGCATCAGCCACAGGACGGTCGAAGTGCACCGCGCCCATGTCATGCAAAAAACCGGTGCAGCCAGTCTGCTTGAACTCGCAAGGATCGTCGACGATGCGAAAGCGACGAATCTGCTTCCTTCCTGAACACCTAAGTAGGAACCCTGATGCTCTTTACATCGAAGGCATATGGCCTATAAAGAGAGAACTCAGATGGAGAGCGAATGACCGCACTGGACAACATGGATGGCAGGCAGACCGTTTTCGAAGCGATCCTCGCCAGACGGTCCGTCCGCAGCTTCACGTCCAGGGAAGTCGACAAGGTGACCATCGACACGCTTCTCGAGGCGGCAGTGCGCGCCCCCACGAATCTGCACGAGGAGCCCTGGGCATTTGCCATCGTGCAGGACAGGACTCTGCTCGACCATCTCTCTGAGCGTGCAAGATCGATTGAAGGCGATGCCGTGCGGCGCGAATTCGGCGAGCCGGGAGCCAGCCTCTTCCACGATGCAGGCACGCTGATTCTGATCTGCTGTCAGCCGACTGTTTTCCGTTCAGCCGACTGCTGGCTTGCTGCGGAAAATCTGTTGCTGGCGGCTTGCGCCATCGGCCTCGGGACCTGCATCGTTGGTTCTTCGCTCGGCATATTGAACGTCCCCGAATCGAAGGCGATGCTCGGCATTCCGGAGACATTCTCGGTGACCGTACCGATCATCATCGGCTTTCCCGAACACCAAAGTACGCCGACCGGCAGGAAGAGACCGCTCGTCCTTTCCTGGACACCCGCTACGCGGGGCTAGTCCGCGATGCGCCTGTAGACCTCGACAAATCTCGCATGCTTCGTGATGCCGTAGTCCCCGGGACCATACTGCATCAGCCAGTCTCCGGCGTCCCCATGAAGCCTGTCGCCGCCATTCGATCTGGCTATGCTGAAGGCTTCGTTCATTCTCTTCGCCAGGACGGGGATCGGTCTGTTCCTGTAATGCCCGTCTTCTCCATGTCTGAAGGGCGGGACGGGTTGGTACTTCGAATCGAAACGGTCCCGCGACACGCACCAGCTGCTTCCCGTCGAACCTGTGATCAACGCGTCGCCCGGTCCGTATCGGTTGGGACCTTCGAGGCTCAGCACTTCTCCTGCCACCTTGGCGAAGACGACATGAACGGCTTCTTCCTTCAAATACCATGAAGCGTCAGGATCCGAATCGAGTTCTACGTTTCGAAGCTCGATCATTTCACCAGCGCCCCGCAAAGTCGAACGAAAGCTGCCTATGATGCTTTATGGAGAGCAAATGAATCACTCCGTCTTGCCGCAGATAAAGAACGAGGTAATCGGTCATGATGTATTCGAAAAGCTCCCCTGAAACGATCCGGAGCTTTTTCCGCATGACATCCTCTCTGTTAGCCGCCTCCATCGAACCGACAGCCCGGTCAAGGAAAGGCCTGCCCATGCCGGGAAAATGCTCTAGATTCGGCATCACGGTATCGTTCAGTTCATCCAGCAGATTGCCGAAGGCATCCGGAATTCCTGCCTCATGAAAATACCCGTCGATGGCTTCGAGATTTCGTTCGAAATTCGAGGTGATCCTGATTTCAACCTGCGGCATTTCCGGCGGAATGCCTGCGTTTCATCGCCCTGAGCGCCTCGCGTGCATCCTTCACCCTGCCCGCAGCGACATCCTCCAACCCCTTTGCAGCTTCTTCAAGCAGAAGCAGATAGATATGCTCGCGCTCCAGCCTGTGATAATAGTCCAGCCGGGCGGCATCCACTATGGCGACATAGCTCTCGCCATTCTTGGTGATGATCTTCTCCGCACCTGCCTTTACCTGGTCGGCGAGCTCCGAAAGCGTTGCTCGCGCCTGGGAAAGCGGCACGATATCGGCTGCAGTGATGCCCACGATCGCCTCCTTTGTGCAATATTCTGTACATTATACACCGCGCAGCTGCAAGAACCAAAAAAGGTCCTTTCGGCTCATCCTGAATGCAATTGCCTTCACGGGGATGTCACATGAGCCGATTATGATTTGAAAAAACAATGGATGATGACCATGAAAAATACTCTATTGATCGGGGCGATGCTTCTCTTTCCATTTTCGGCTCATGCCATTTCGGACATCGATGTGCCGATCATGAGCTGCTCTGGAGCGGAGACATCCAACCTCACGAGCTTTCTTTCACTGAGCTGCGCTGGGAATCTGTCTCTTTCGGGAGGCTCGCTTTTTTCGGACAGCAAGATCGTGCTGACCGCGACGGGATCGATGACGCTCGACAATCTGAACATGACTGCGCCAAACATCGACCTGAGTGGAAACTCCCTCGTCTTCGGTTCCGGCGTTTCGATCGATGCCTCGAACTCCATGACAATCAATGCTGGCGGTAACGGTGCGTTTCCTTGGATAACGACCCCGCCATGGGGAAACATCTCCATCGGCAGCGGCAACTCCCAGTTCAATGCAGGAGCTGGTTTTAGTGCATATTCCTTTCCCATTACAAGTTTCACGATTTATTCGCCAAACATCTCAGTTGGGACCGTTCCCGAGCCCGACATCGTCTCGATGCTTCCCGTCGGCATCATCACGCTCACCTTCCTCACCAGGACCCGCCGAAGGACCAGGCATCCTTAGATCCTGGGAAAGAATCCTCAGCATTTCCCCGGCTTGCGCAACGCGGATAGACAAGCAACAGCACCTATTTTCCCTGGCGCCCCAGCCTTTTCTCGACTTCCAGCACATGACGGGTTGTCTTGAGGACAGTATCCGGGTTGAGGCTCATCGAATCGATGCCTATTTCGACCAGATATTCGGCCATTTCAGGGTAATCGGAAGGCGCCTGCCCGCATATTCCCGAATGTCTGCCGTTCCTTCTCGCCCCTTCGACAGTGAGCCTGATCATCTCCTTGACGCCCGGGTCCCTCTCGTCGAAATCGAAGGACACGATCTGGGAATCCCGATCGACGCCGAGCACAAGCTGGGTGAGGTCGTTCGATCCTATCGAGAAGCCGTCGAAAAGACGTGAAAATGCATCGATCTGGATTACGTTGTTGGGAATCTCGCACATGACGTAGATCTCGAGACCGTTTTCCCCCCTGACGAGCCCGTTTTCTTCCATCGCTTCCAGCACCTTTTTTCCTTCCTCGACGCGCCTGCAGAAAGGAATCATGAGCTTCACGTTGTCGAGCCCCATCTCCTCCCTGACCCGCTTCATGGCGCGGCACTCGAGTGCGAAGCCTTCCCTGTAGGCGGGATGAAAGTAGCGCGAAGCCCCCCTGAACCCGAGCATGGGGTTGTCCTCCTCCGGTTCGAACCAGCGCCCACCCAGAAGGGAGGCATATTCGTTCGTCTTGAAGTCGGACATCCTGACGATGACGGGCTTCGGATAGAAGGCTGCTGCGATCGTGCCCACCCCTTCCGAAAGCCTTTCGACGAAAAATTCGGAACCGTTCCCGTGGTGCCGGATCAGATTTTCGATCGCCCCGCGCTCCTTCCTGTCTTCGACCTTCTCCGGGTGAACCAGCGCCATGGGATGGGCCTTGATGTATTCGTTGATGATGAATTCCATTCGTGCGAGCCCGACGCCGTCGTTCGGCAGAAAACGGGTCTTGAATGCGATGTCCGGGTTTCCGATGTTGATCATCAGCCTCGTCTGCGGCCTCGGCAGCGAAGAGAGATCGGTGACGATCTTTTTGGCGGGCAATATGCCGGCATAGACATGGCCGACATCCCCTTCCGAGCAGGCGATCGTCACTTCCTTTCCGGTCTTTACCGTTTCAGTGGCATTGTCACATCCCACGACGGCAGGAATGCCGAGTTCGCGCGCCACGATGGCCGCATGACAAGTCCTCCCTCCGCGGTTCGTCACGACAGCCGATGCGCGCTTCATCACCGTTCCCCAGTCCGGCGTCGTGGTGTCTGCGACGAGCACTTCTCCAGGAAGGAACTGGTCGAGCTCCGAAACATTGGTGATGACTCTTGCGCGCCCCGACGCGACCTTCCCGCCCACCGCCCTGCCTTTCGCCAGCACCTCTCCCTTTTTCTCGAGTTCGTATTCTTCGAGAAGATCCGCAGATTTTCTGGACGCGACCGTTTCCGGCCTGGCCTGGACGATATAGAGCTTCCCGTCCGTTCCGTCCTTCGCCCATTCCATGTCCATGGGCATGACCCTTCCCGCCCTGGCGCTGTAATGCGCTTCAATTTTGACGGCGCAATCGGCAAGCTCCAGCACTTCCGAGTCGGAAATGCAGAATCGCTTCTGGTCTTCCTTCGGCGTGGGCACATTGCGCGTCGTCTCCCTCCCTGCCCCTATCGAGTAAACCATCCTTATCCCCTTCCCGCCGAGGCTCCTGCGCAATACCGCACGCTTGCCGATCTTGAGGGCGGGCTTGAAAACATAGAATTCATCGGGATCCACTGCACCCTGCACCACGTTTTCCCCGAGCCCGTAAGCGCCGGTGACGAAGACGACATCGGAAAAGCCTGTTTCAGTGTCTATGGAAAAGATCACGCCGCTGGAAGCGAGATCCGATCTCACCATCTTCATTATGCCGACCGAAAGGTAGACCTTGAAATGATCGAACCCGTTGTCGACCCTGTATCTGATCGCCCTGTCAGTGAAAAGACTCGCGAAGCAGCGGCTGACCGAGTCGATCAGCTGCGCTTCACCGGATATGTTGAGATAGGTCTCATGCTGGCCTGCGAAGCTTGCATTCGGAAGATCCTCTGCAGTCGCGGAACTCCTGACAGCCACGGTGAGATCAGCTCCGTATTCCTTTTTCAGCTTCGAATAGGCTTCCAGGATTTCCTTTTCGAGATCTTGCGGAAGCGTAGCGCCATAGACTATTTCACGCGCCGTCTGCGCCCGCTTCGCGAGATCGTCCACGTCGTTCACGTCGAGGCCGTCGAGCGCTTCGTGCAATCCCGGCCATGCATCAGAACGATCGAGAACGTAACGGTACGCGTCCGCAGTGACGGCGAACCCGTTCGGCACCCTCACCCCTGCCCGTCCGAGCTCCCTGTACATTTCCCCTAACGATGCATTCTTCCCCCCCACGATCGGAACATCCTCGACCCCGAGTTCCGAGAACCAGCGTATGTAATTCATTCTCACTCCATTTCAGGCCTGTACTGCCCTCTTCTCGCCAGACCGTTGAGCCTTGCCCTTTTCATGAAGGCCTCCTGCATCGGTCCGGCATTTTCGGATTTCCCTCCCCAGGCTTCGAGCGCCGTCCTCTGGAGAGCCCTCCCGTAGGAGAATGAAAGCGCCCATGGCGGGTTCGTGAGAATTGCATTCATCGCGTTGAGGTTGGCGGTCGCCTCTTCGGGTCCCTGTCCGCCGGATAGGAAATTGATGCTCGGCACTGCCGCAGGCACCGTCCTTCTGAGCACCCTGACCGTTGCTTCTGCCACCTCTTCCGGGGATGCCCTGGAACCGAAGGCCTTTCCCGGAAGAACCATGGAAGGCTTCAGGACCATGCATTCCAGCATTGCGCCATGCCTTCGAAGCGCCTGGAATACGGCATGAAGCACGCTTTCCGTCACCACCGAGCAGCGTTCGATGCCGTGATCCCCGTCCATCAGCACTTCGGGTTCGACAACCGGGACGATGCCCGCTTCCTGGCATATCACGGCATATCTCGCAAGCACTTCGGCATTGGCTTCGATTGCGAGCATCGAGGGATTCTTCTCGCCTATGACGTAAACCTCACGCCATTTCGCGAATCTCGCCCCCTGGGATTTGTATTTCTCAAGGCGGCCTGCGAGCCCGTCCAGCCCTTCGGTGATCTTGTCGCCGGGGGAACCCGCAAGGGAAACGGTTCCCTTGTCGACCTTGATCCCGGGAACGATCCCCTTCGATGAAAGCAATTCAGGAAGAAGCCTGCCTTCATCGTCTTTCTGAGTCAGCGTTTCCTCGAAAAGAATCACCCCGCTTATGAATTCTTCTATTCCTGGCGAAGAAAAAAGCAGGGCACGGTACTTTCGCCTCGTTTCTTCCGTGGAATCTATGCCGAAAGGCGAAAAGCGCTTGGCTATGGTCGGAAGGCTCTCGTCTGCCGCCAGGATGCCTTTTCCCTGCCGCACCATGCCGCGAATGGTCGAGCTCAGTTCTCCCATGTCTTGTCCTCCCATATTTTTACTATAGCCGATGCCGATCTAGAGCTCCAGACTCGATAATATTTTTGACTTGAAATGTCGACCGGATATACTAATGTCATAGAGGTACCCTATAATTCTTCCTGTCAACGCCTTCTGCACATGGGACGTTAAGGATTTTCAGTTACCAAGGAGAAAAAATGAAATCTGCAAGATTATGGATTACACTGGGCCTGGTGGGGATCGGTGCGGCCGGAAGCCAGATGGCTTTGGCAGATGAAGGCTGGTATGCCGGCGTAGGTGCTGGGCAGTCAAGCGCAAAATACGATTACGCAGGACTTGTCAATAGCGCGGGTGCAGGCACGATAGTCAGCACCAAGCCTCATGACACGGCTTACAACATCTTCGGAGGGTACAAGTTTAATCCCTATTATGCTATTGAGGGTGGTTATTTCAATCTCGGCAAGTTCGACATCAATACCACGACTGGCGCGGGCACTTCGAAGGTCGACGGCTTCAATCTCGATCTCGTTGGCTTCATTCCTCTCACGCAAAATTTCGATTTCCTTGCTCGGCTCGGCGGACAATATGCCAACACCAAGGATTCCTTCCCTGGCGCAACCAATCCCGGACCTTCCCAGCATGAGCTCAACCTGCACATGGGTCTCGGCGTGCAATACGACATCAGTTCAGCGGTCGATGTGCGTGCTGAATGGCAGCGCTACGTCATCAACGACGGGCTGAACGGGCGCAATCCCGTAAACACCTATACGGTCAGCCTGGTAATCCCCTTCGGAGAGAAAGAGAAGCCTGCAGCGCCTGCTCCCGCGCCCGCCCCTGCTCCCGCGCCAGCACCCGCACCCGCACCCGTCGTCAAGCCCCAGCCTGCTGCGCCTGAGAAGCTGACCCTTTCCGCAGGTTCGCTCTTCAATTTCGACTCCGCAGTGCTGAAGCCGCAAGGCAGGGAATCCCTCGACAGGCTCGCGCATGATCTCGAAGGCGTCAATTACGATGCGATCAGCGTGACCGGCTATACCGACAGGATAGGTTCGGATGCCTACAACATGAAGCTCTCCGTGCGCCGCGCCGATTCGGCCAAGAAATATCTGGTCGACGAGCACGGCATCGCTTCGACCAAGATCTTCACGGCAGGAAAAGGAAAATCCGACCCCGTGACGAAGCCTGGCGAATGCAAGGGCAAGAAGGTCACCAAGAAGCTGATCGAGTGCCTGCAGCCGGACCGCAGGGTTGTTGTCGAAGTCTCCGGCACCAAGAAATAAGCTGAACGGCTTCCGCAAAAACCCCGCTCAGGCGGGGTTTTTTGTTTCCAGCCTCCTTGATGATCCTTTCGGATCATGATGCCCATGGACTTCGCGCGAAGAACTGACACAATTCCACTCTATATTTGGGCGGGTGGCCTGATCCGCAAGATCGGCCATGACCCAGAAAAACCGCCCTGGCCATAACCCGAACACCGGGTGGCAGTTCCCAATTTGAGAGGAGTAATACATTATGAATTTCCTGCGCGCGTTGCCAGCGCTGATTGGCGCGATGACCATGAGCGCTGCCGCCCATGCGGACAGCATGAAGACCCTGACACCGATCAAGCATGTCGTGATCATATACAACGAAAACGTGTCTTTCGACCACTACTTCGCCACCTATCCCAAAGCGACCAATCCCGACGGCGAGCCCTATTTCCGCCCCCGTCCCGGGACGCCCAAGGTCAACAATCTGGTGAACAGCAATCTGCTGACCAACAACCCCAACTTCACCAATGCTGCAAACGGTTCAGACGCAGCGGAGCCTTTCCGCCTCGACCGCACGCAGGCCGCAACAGCCGATCAGAATCACGCCTACACACCCGAGCAGCTCGCCTATGACAACGGCGCACTCGACCTTTTCCCGAAATATACCGGAAAGGGCACACCCGGCGGAGTCGGCGCTTTCGGCACCAAGGGCCAGGTGATGGGGTACTATGACGGCAATACCGTGACCTCGATGTGGAACTATGCTCAGCGCTACGCAATGAGCGACAATGCCTACACGGATACCTACGGGCCTTCGACCCCGGGCGCGCTGGAAGCCGTATCCGGCCAGACCAACGGCGTGGTGCTCGTCGCGTCTTCCAGGACTTCCTACTATATTCCGGACGGCCAGGGCGCCTTCACCCTGATCAGCGACGTCGATCCTGCATATGACGTCTGCTCGAGCGCAACCGACCAGGTATTGATGACTGGAAAGAACATCGGTGACCTGCTGAACGCACGCAACATTTCCTGGGGAAGCTTCATGGGCGGCTTCGATCTCGGAAAGGTCAATGCCAACGGCACCACAGGATGCGGCCGCAGCACCTATTCCGACAACGTGAACAGCCTTGTCACGGACTACATCCCGCATCATGCCTGGTTCCAGTACTACAAGACCACATCCAACCCGAACCATGCACGCCCAAGCTCGGTTGAGGCAATCGGCCATACCTTCGAAGCCGATGGCGCAACCATGGATCCTGCAAATCACGAATACGACATCAACGACTTCTTCGCAGCCGTGAAGTCCGGCAACTTTCCCGCTGTCGTCTACGTGAAGGCGCCCGCCTACCAGGACGGCCATGCAGGCTATTCGGATCCGCTGGACGAACAGGCTTTCGCGACGAAGCTCGTCAACTTCCTTCAGACAAGGCCTGAATGGAGGGAGACTGCTGTCATCGTGACCTGGGACGATTCTGACGGATGGTATGACCATGCCTATGCAAAGCCCACCAGCCCTTCCTATAATGCCAATGCGGACCAGCTGAACGGCCCCGGCGTTTGCGGCACGGGCCAGGCTCTGAACGGCCTGAAGGGGCTTCCCGTAAACGGCCGTTGCGGCCCCGGAACACGCATTCCCTTCCTCGTCATCTCGCCCTATGCCAAGCGCAACTATGTCAGCCATGACCTGATCTCCCAGGATTCCATCGTCCGCTTCATCGAGGACAACTGGCTTGGCGGCGAGCGCATCGGCGGCGGCTCTTTCGATGCGACTGCCGGCAGCATCATGGACATGTTCGACTTCAAGGATGGCCCCCACAACATGGAGCCTTTCTTCCTCGATCCCAAGACCGGCATGCCCGGCAAAGAAAAGGATCACGACAGGCGCTGAAGATCGCTTCCAGGAAAGCGCTTCGTTCAATCGGGCACGCATTTGCGTGCCCGATTTTTCATTTGGAGGACGTGTTGAAGATTTCAGGATTCAGATGGGCTGTGTTCGCATTTTGCATTCTCTCCATCCCGGACATGCAGGCGGCCGAGATGCTGCAATCAGGCCTCAATCCTGATCCGGTCAAGCTCAGGCTTCCAAAGGAAGCCTCCCTTTCTGCCGTCGCCAGACTCGGGCGAACGCTTTTTTTTGAAACGCGCCTCTCCAGCTCGGGAAAGCTCGCCTGCGCGAGCTGCCACAAACCCGATCATGCCTACGGACCTTCGGGCAAGGGTTCAGTGATGGCAGGCGGGCCAGCGCTTCGCGGCTACGGGATACGCGCCGTGCCTTCTCTGCGTTATCTTTACAGACAGCCTGCATTCAGCATCGGCCCCTATGATTCGGGTGACAACGATTCCCCCCCGTCGCTGGAAGCGCAGGCCAGTCAGGCCATGAATCATGCGCGCCTTCCAAAGAGCGCGGGTAAACCGGACGAGTCTGCCGGAAATCTCGTCCCCCGCGGCGGGCTTTTCTGGGACGGGCGGGCGGACACCCTCCAGCAGCAGGCTTCGGGGCCGCTGTTCAATCCGGATGAAATGGACGCCGGTTCGCCGGCAACAGTGGCTGAAAAGATCAGGAAATTCGATTATGCGAAGCGCTTCAAGCTTCTTTTCGGCCCCAACATATTCGAGGACCCGAAACAGGTGGTGGCCGAAGCGATGTTCGCCATCTCCCGCTTCCAGATCGAGGACAAGAGCTTCCACCCCTTCAGCAGCAAATACGATGCATGGCTGGAAGGAAAAGCCCGCTTCACCCCCGCCGAAACGAGGGGTTATCTCGCATTCAACGATCCCGAACGCGGCAACTGTGGAGCCTGTCATCTGTCCCGCCCGACCAGGGATGGGCTGCCCCCCCTTTTCACGGATTTCCAGTACGAAGCCCTCGGCTTGCCGAGAAATCCGGCGATCCCGGCGAACCATGACCCGCAGTTCCACGACATGGGCATCTGCGGCCCGGTGCGCACAGACATGAAAAAAGAAAATCGATACTGCGGCATGTTCAGGACGCCGAGCCTGCGCAACGTCGCCGTGCGTCGCGTGTTCTTCCACAATGGGATATTCCATTCGCTGAAGGATGCGCTCGACTGGTACGTCGACAGGGATCTTCACCCCGAGCGATTCTACCCGCGCGATGAATCGGGCAAGGTCGAAAAATTCGACGATCTGCCTGAAGAATTCAGGACAAATGTCGACAGATCGGACGCGCCTTTCAATCGGCATCCCGGCGATCGCCCTTCATTGAACAGGGAGGAAATGAAAGACATCATCTCCTTCCTCAATACCCTGACCGACGGATATCGTGAGAGATCCGGGCAGCAGCCGATGCGCGCACCCTAGAGGACAGGCCGGCGAAGGCGGACTGTGATAAAGTAGGCGCCATAAATCCCCTGATATGGCAGATTGAATCAGCATGAGCCTTCACCAGCCCGCCAGGCTAGTCTTCTGTTACCTCTTTTCCGGCGAAGGACAAGGCAGGCGCCTCGATGAGCAAGCCGCGCTAGATTGGCTGAAACTCCCGCTCCATCCTGAAAAGGAATACATCTGGCTGCACTTCGACAGCCCGCACGGCATCGAAGAACGCTGGCTGCAATACCTCGAGCTCAGCATGACTTTCAAGGATACGCTGCACGAGGAGCGGCGCTCTTCTCGCCTCACCCGGAGGCACCATGGACTTTTCGCGGTGATGAACGACGTCGATTATGACGCCAACGGGAAAGAGCCCGAAATCGCCACCTGCTGGGTCAGTCTGCGTCAGCACTGGCTTCTGAGCGCATGGGACAAGCCGCTTCGCTCTATCGACGAACTCGTCAGACTGATCGATGCCGGGCATCCCTTTCCCAGCCCGCTTTCTCTGGTCACGCAGCTTCTTTCGGAGCAGGCCGATGTCCTTTTCGAAATCCTGCGCAAGATCGCTGATGCCGCCAACGAAATCGAAGACAGGCTCATGCGAAACAAATTGCCAAGGCGCTCATCGCTCGGCCACTTTCGCCGCGACCTCATCAGACTGCAGAGGCTGCTCGCACCTGAACCCGATTCGATCTTCAGGATAGTAAGCCGTCCGCCAAAATGGGCGAAGGATGAGGAACTGGATTACCTGCAATTCGCCACCGAGAATTTTTCGGTGGCGATAAGGGACATGGTGAACCTGCAGGAGCGAATCAGTTTGCTCGGGGAAGACATCGCCGCTCGGGTCGGGGAAAGAACCAATCACAGCCTTTTCATCCTGACCTCCGTGACGGTGATGTCGCTGCCCATGACCGTGGTGGGCGCGCTCTTCGGCATGAACGTCGGCGGCATCCCCTTCAGGCAAAGCGATATCGGCTTCTGGATATTGCTTCTGATTTCCTCCGCCTTGACGCTGATAGCGGCTTGGCTGATCTTCCGTCTTCTGCGCCGAGGATGAAAGGTCGGCTTCAGCCGCATCCGCAAATTTCGGCAGCGCTGAGACCGTTCCGGCAACTTGGTGCCAGAAGCCGCCGTTCAAGTCATTTAAGCGTAATTGTCGGGTTTCACAATAATGCAGCTACTCAAAGAGGAAATCTTTGACTGTAGACGACAATCAAGTTTAGACCCTACGCAATCCCGCCTTACATTCA
>JAJZTQ010000036.1 GCA_021848825.1 Pseudomonadota bacterium | reverse complement strand
TGCTGCACTTCGGCCTGGTTGATCCAGGCATTGGCAAAATCCGGCGCGATCGTCGTGGCTTGCTGGTAGAGATTGATCGCGTCCTCCGGTCGCCCCAGGTCACGATAAAGATTCGCCAGATTGAAGGACGCTTCCAGGTAACCTGGGTCGATCTTCAGCGCTTCGAGGTAATGGGCTATTGCCTCCTCATGTCTGTCAAGGCCTTTCAATATGTTCGCCAGGTTGTTGTGAAAAATGGCGCTGCCGGACTGAAGGGAGATCGCAATCCCTATGAGGTCGACGGCAAGCTCCTTGTCGCCTATCGAGTCGGCAAGGAGGCCAAGGAGGTGGATTGCGTCGGCGTTTTTCGGATCGATTCCCAGGACTTCCTTGTAGCAGGCCTCCGCTTCCAGAAACTGGTTCTTCCTGTGGAACTCGATCCCTCGCTGGAGGATGTCTTCTATTCGAGAATTGTCAGCCATGACTGCGATCCGATAGGTTGATTGAGCAACTAGCCATGTTCATGATCCTGAATCGGCAAGGCTGTTCGATTGCCAGCGCCAGGCGTCTCCACACATTTCATCGAGGGAACGTGCCGCCTTCCAGCCCATTTTCAGTTGCGCAAGGCTCGGGTCGGCCCAGCAGGCGGCGATGTCGCCGGCTCTGCGATCGACTATTCTGTAGGGAATGTCCCTGCCGCTTGCCTTTTCGAAAGCCTTGACCATCTGGAGCACGCTGATGCCATTTCCCGTGCCAAGGTTGACCGAAAGCAAGCCGCCTTGGGAAATCAGGTAATCCAGCGCGGCAATATGCCCTTCTGCCAGATCCATGACATGGATGTAGTCCCTGATCCCCGTTCCGTCTATCGTCGGGTAATCTCCGCCGAAAACGTTCAGATGTTCCCTTTGTCCTGCCGCAACCTGGGCGATATAAGGCATCAGATTGTTTGGAATGCCCTTCGGGTTTTCCCCGATCAATCCGCTTTCGTGGGCGCCGACAGGGTTGAAATAGCGCAGCCGTGCGATGTTCCAGCCAGGTTCGGCATGATGCAGATCTTCCAGGATGTCCTCGACCATCAGCTTCGAGCGGCCATAGGGATTGAATGCGCTTCTCGGGAAATCTTCCCTTATCGGCACGCTGCTCGGTTCCCCGTAAACCGTGGCGGAAGAGGAAAATACGAATGTCTTGACATTGGCCCGAGCCATCGCCTTCAAAAGGTTCACCGTGCCCCAGACATTGTTTTCGTAATAGGCGATGGGGCGTGCCACGGATTCTCCGACGGCTTTCAGTCCTGCAAAATGGATGGCGGCTTTGATGTCGTGCCTGGAAAAAATGTCGTCGAGAAGAACCCTGTCCCGGATATCCCCCTCGATGAATTCCGGACGCACTCCGGTGATCTTTTGCAGCCGATCGATGACGCTCTGATCGCTGTTGCAGAGATTGTCGAGGATGATCGGAACGTAACCCGCTTTGACCAGGGATACGCAGGTGTGCGAGCCGATGAATCCGGTGCCGCCGGTGATCAGTATTTTCTTATGCATTTGAATTCTTTCTCTGGGCGTTCGAAGGCGGAGCGGCGAAAACCCTGTTCTTGCCCGCCTTCTTCGCTTCGTACATGGCCTGGTCGGCGCGCCCTATGAGCGTATCCCTGCTTTCATGAGCTTCCCTCATGGCAACCCCCGCGCTGAAAGTGATGACCTGTTTCTGGTTCTTGTGCATGAAAATCCGCTTGGTCAGTTCGCGCTGAAGGCGCGTGATGGCCTGAGCCGCATCGTCGAGGTTCGAATCGGGCAGGATGACGATGAATTCTTCCCCGCCGAAGCGGGAGACGATGTCGTTCGGCCTGGTCGTTTCCTTGATCGTTTTCGAGAGATGGACGAGCGCATCGTCTCCCGCCTGATGCCCCAGGGTGTCGTTCAGCTTCTTGAAATCGTCTATGTCGATGACCGCGATGCAGAGCGGCAGCCCCCTTCTTTCGGATCGCGAGACTTCCTTGTCGAACGCTTCCTCCATTCCCCGCCTGTTGAGCGTTCGGGTGAGCTGGTCTTCCCTCACCATCTCGGAAAGGTTCTCGAGTTCGGATTCGAGTTCGATGATGCGCTGATTGGCCGCATTGGCCCGCCCCTGGGTTTCCAGCATGCCGTCCCTCGATCTCAATGTGTCGAGCTGGATCGCCTTGGTTTCCTTCAGCACTTCGTCGAGGATGGCGGTGATCTGCGAGATATCGTCGCTCTGGCTGAGCTTTTGCGAATACATGTCGATCTTGTCGTGATATTGCCCGGTGCTTTCGGAGAATTCCCCGAGCCGCTCGATGAAGTCGGCGATCATCGATTTCAGGCTGGATTTCGCCTCGTTGATGCTGACCTTCAGCGCGCTCTGCTTGTAGATGACGGTCTTGAGGCTGCGCTCGGCATCGTCGAGCATGGATCGCCTGAGCGTTCCCGAAATGACGTCCTTGACGACGTCGATTTGCCCCTGGATGTACTGATCGTCCACGACGATTTCGCTGATGTTCTCGATGACGAGCCGAAGGAGGCCGATCAGCCCTTCCTGGATTTCGGCATTGTCCCCAGCCCTGATTTCGAGCTTGAACCAGAACTGCTTGAGTTTTGCCGCGAGATCGGCGATCTCCTTCGCATTGATCGATTCCCTTGCCTTCTTCGAAAGGGCGAGCGCCTCGCTTGCAAGTTCGGGCGTATGCTGGAGGAGTGCGGTGAATCCTGCAGCATAGGATTGCGCCAGAAGCTCCCTCAGCATGTCTGCGACTTCGCCTTTCTTGCCGGCCGGGGCGGCAATTATTTCCGCGCCTTCATCCACGAGGTCGGTTTGTGAAGCGCCGGACGACCAGGACTTGAAGAGCGACTGCAGCTTCTGATGCAGGGCATCCGGATTCGACCCGAAATTGTTCAGCACGGTTTCCAGGCCATCGCGCTTCCTTGCCTGGGTCCAGCCGCTTGACGTGGTTTCCCATGCCCTCAGGAAATCGCGCACAAGGTTTCCCCAGTCGAGCGGTTTCGAGCCCTTGATGAGGGAGGAAAGGGCGGATTCTATTCCCTTGCTGTCCCTTTTTCCCAGGGATTTTTCGAGCAGATCGAGCGATTTCGTGATTTCAGGGGAGGCTTCCGTGGCTTCCCTGATGATGCGGGCGAGTATCCTCTCGACCTCCGTATTCGCCGTATCGGAAGGTGTTCCGGAAATCTCGTCGTAGATCATCCGGTAATTGTCAGGCGTCGGCGCGATGCGCCGCATCGAAAGCGTTTTCAGCGTCTCTCGCGCAATCTCGGATGGGTTGGAAGGCATCTTCGGTCAGATTCGGTTTCGACTCATGCGAAGTTCACAGCAATAGTCGTGCCAGGGCTCGGGAAAGAGACCCGTTTCGGCCCTGGTCATGAATGCAATGATAGCAGCGACGGATAGGAATCGAAACAGGTTTTTTTGCTTGGCCGGCCGTCTTATTTATAATCCGGAATGATGCTTTCTTACCGCTTTTTCCGAGATGAGAATTCTTGTTCTGTGCATGGGGCTGCTTTTTTCCGATACCGCTTCGGCCTGGACGCTTTGGGATGCCTATGTCGCCAGATTCGTCCAGCAGGACGGCAGGACGATCGATTATGCTGCAGATGACAAGACGACATCCGAGGGGCAGGCCTATACGCTGTTTTTTTCGCTTGTCGCAAACGACAGGGCGACTTTCGAGAAGGTGCTGAACTGGGCCAACAACAATCTTGCGCGGGGCGACCTGGGGGCAAGGCTTCCTGCATGGAGCTGGGGAAGGCACGAGGGCAGGTGGGAAGTGATCGATTCCAATTCCGCGAGCGACGCGGATCTTTGGCTGGCCTATACACTCTTCGAGGCGGGAAGGCTGTGGCATGTAGAGCGCTATGAGACGCTCGGGAAAAGCCTGCTTTCGAGGATAGAACGCCAGGAGGTATCCGATCTGCCAGGGCTCGGGCCCATGCTGCTCCCGGGGCCCGGGGGCTTCCATCCGGATGATGCGACCTGGCGCCTCAACCCGAGCTATCTTCCATTCATGGTCCTGAGAAGATTCGAGGCGGTCGAGCCTGGAGGAAAATGGGGAAAGATTGGAGAAAATGCATACAGGATGATCAGGGATTCGAGCCCGTTTCACATTGTTCCGGACTGGGTTGGCTATCGGGCAGGGCAGGGATTCATAGCCGATCCGGTGAAAGGGGATGTCGGCAGTTATGATGCAATCAGGGTCTATCTGTGGGCGGGCATGCTTTCGGAGAAAGACGGTTACCGCCAGGAGTTGTTGCAGGCGCTTGACGGGATGCGCCGGGAACTGAGGCAGAACCTCGTTCCGCCGGCAGTGTTGCATGGCGGAAGCGGCGAAGCGACAGGCATCGGCCCCGTCGGATTTTCTGCTGCCCTTCTGCCTTACTTGAAGGTCTTGAGGGAGGAAAAGCTCTTGATGATCCAGGAATACAGGATGGACTGGAACACGGTGAATTCCCTCATCGGAGCGAATCCTATATATTATGACCAGGTTCTGTCCCTGTTCGGGGAAGGCTGGATGGAAGGACGCTTTCGCTTCGACGAGTCCGGAAGATGCCTGCCCTCCTGGAAATGATGACGCCATTATGGAGTGAAGAATGATCGATCCGGAAAAATTGCCGATGCGCCTGATTATCGCCGTTTCGCTCATCGTCGTGGCAGTCGGCGTGGTTTCGCTGATCGGGCATTTCGACAAGACCGAGCCGGCTCGCGAGGCGCAGCAGCCTGTTCCCAAGAAGCCCGCCCTGAATCCGGCTCCTGCGAAGGCACCTGAACCTGTTTCCGAACCGGCACCTGCATCTGCTCCAATTTCCGCGCCGCTTCCTGTCGAAACTCCGCCTGCCGTCGAAACCCCTCCGCCCCCCTCGGTCAGCAATGTCGCGCCTGTCGCCGAGAAGGCTCAAGGGGAGCGTGAATCTCCCAGGAAGGTCATTCCGAAAAGGAAAATCGCGAAAGAAATCGCCGGAAAGGGGCGATTCGCCCTGCAGTTCGGCGTCTTTTCTTCCCGAAAAAACGCGGAGAAGGTGGCATCCATGTTGAGGAAGAAGGGCATGATCCCCGTTCTCGACACGCTGGTCGTGGCGGGCCCCTATCCTGACAAGGAAGCCGCAATGAAGGGAAGGCGGGAAGGCGCGATCGTGATCAATCGTTCAGGGAAATACCTGCTTCAGTTCGGGGACTTCGTGTCATTCGATCGCGCCAGGAATCTCGCGGAAGAGCTGGGCAAGAAGGAGATAAAGGCGACGCTCGAGACCAGGGTGAGGGCGGGGCGCTACAGGAGCAGGAAGGAAGCGCTGAATGCCGCAAGGAAGCTCGGGATTGCCGGGATAGTCGTCAGGCGCTGAGCCTCTCCAGCACCTTGCCTTCCTCGATCAGCTTCTGCAGCGATTCCGCGGGAAGCGGCGTGCAGAAATAGAATCCCTGTATCGCATCGCATCTGGAATCGGAGAGAAGATTCAGCTGGCTGACATTTTCGACCCCCTCGGCCGTGACGGAAAGCTTGATGCTGTGGGCGAGCGAGATGATGCCGTTGGCGAGCGCGGCATTGTCGGGGCTGGAGGCGATGTTTTCGACGAAAGACTGATCGATCTTGATCTTGTCTATGGGAAATTCCTTCAGGTAGCTGAGCGAGGAATAGCCCGTTCCGAAATCGTCGATCGAAATCCTGACCCCCATTTCCTTCAGCCTCTGGAGCGTCCTGACGGACTCTTCCGCATTGCGCATGATCGCGCTCTCGGTGATCTCCAGCTCGAGATACCGGGGAGCGAGTCCGCTTCCATTCAGGGCTGCTGCGACTGTTTCAACCAGGTTCTGCTTGTGGAACTGCCTCACCGAAAGATTGACCGCGATCCTGAGGTTCTCCATGCCGAGGTCATGCCATTTTCTGGCCTGCCTGCATGCCATTTCCAGCACCCATTCGCCGATCGGGATGATGATGCCCGTCTCCTCCGCAAGCATGATGAATTCGGACGGCGGGATGGTTCCCCTCTTGGGGTGATTCCATCTCAGCAGCGCTTCAACCGCGGTCATTTCGCCGGTGACGAGGTCGACCTGAGGCTGGTAGTGGATGACGAACTCTTCCCGCTCGATCGCATGCCTGAGGTCGTTTACCAGGATCAGGTGATCCATCGTCCTGACATCCATGTCGTCACTGTAGAAACGGTAGTGATTTCCGCCCGCATCCTTCGCGCAATACATCGCGGCATCGGCCTTCCTGAGCAATGTCGAGATGTCCTCCCCGTCGTCCGGATAGACCGCGATGCCTATGCATCCTGTCACGGCGATATCCATGTCTTCCATGCGCGTCGGGGTGGCAACGGCCCCGAGGATCTTCTCCGAAAATGAAGAGATGGCCTCCACCGTTTCCGCTTTCGAGCAGACGATCGCGAATTCATCGCTGCCTAGCCTTGCCGAGATATCTCCATGCTCAAGGCAGCCGGCGATATATTGCCCGCAGAAGCTCATCAGCCTGTCGCCCGCCGCATGACCGAGGGAATCGTTGACGAGCTTGAACCTGTCGAGATCGAGAAGCAGGATGGCGAGCTTCTGATTCGAGCTTTCTGCTTGGGCCAATATGTTTCCCAGCTTCTCCAGCAGAAAATTCCGGTTCGGGAGCTTGGTCAGGGTATCGTGATTGGCGAGGAAATGGATCTGCTCTTCGGAACGCTTGCGTCCCGAAATGTCGGCGATGAGGGCGACGAGATGCCTGGGGCAGTTGCGCTCGTCCCTGAGGATGGAAAGGGTCAGATTGACCCATATCGCCTGGCCGTTCTTTTTCCTGAAGCGCAATTCGACGGAGAAGGAAGGGATGCTCCCCACCAGGAGGCTTGCCTGCAGTTCCAGGGCCTTGGGCAGATCCTCGGCATGGAATACGGAATGGAATCTCATGCTGCAGAGTTCCTTCTCTTCGCATTCCAGGATTCTGCAAAGCGCCGGATTGGCCTTCAGCCATTTTCCGTCGAGGCTGACATGGGCCATGCCAGTCGAGACGAGCTCGAAGTTCAGGTGGAAATCCTCCTCGCTCTTCCTCAGAAGCGAGCGCGTATGCTGCAATTCGAGCTCCGATGCCGCCCGGGAAGCGAGAATTCTCAGAATGGGAATGAGGCGTTCCAGTGGGCCGATGGGGAGATCATCTGCGATGGCGAGCAGACCGATGGCCTTTTTCTCAGAATCGAAGAGGGGAAAACCGTAAAAGCTGCCGGATTCGCTCAGCCATTGGCATTCGGGATAAATCGAGCCTGCGTCCCCCGATTGCAGGGTTTCCAGTCCCGAAAGGACGTCGACGAAAGGCGATCCGCGGCATTCGAAATCTCCCCGGCTGCTACAGCATGCGACCCTCACCCGATCCGTTTCGGTCGGAATGCCGATGAACACCCTTTCTGCGCCCAGAGCCTGCGCAAGGCTGTCGACCAGCGTTTGAAGGAAGTCTTGCCCGGAAGAATCGGACAGGCTCCCGGAAACCGCCTGGACCAGGCCATCGAAGCACATCATGTCGATCAAGTCGAGGGAAGCCTTGCCCGAAAGCATTTCGGGCTCCGCTTCGTTTGCGGAATAACAATCCTCGCTCGTGATCAGCGCGGCTTCTGCAAGGGTACTGTGTATCCTGTCGAAGAATGCGCATTCGCTGGGCGACTTCCGCGGCAGCATTTTCACCCTTCGGGCGAGGTCGCCCAACTGACTTTTAAGCAGGATGTTGGATGAGCCTGTCCTGAGCGCGGAGAGCGCCGCTTGCGCATCGTCCTCTTCGGCGATGAAAAAGATGTGGGCGCCTGATTGTCTTGCAAGCCCCATTGATTTCTGCACGTCGAACGAGGAGGAATCGCAGACGACGACATCCCATTCGGCGCTGGAAGCCGCGCGGGCGAGCGCCCCCATGTTGTCGACCCATTCGTAGCGCAGGACGAAATCCGACTGCAGCATCTGGGCGATCGTCGACGCATCGTCCTCTGAATCTTCAGCAATCAGGGCGCTGAGGGGTTTCTCCATCACTCTCGAGATTTTTTAGAACGACTCCATCATAAGGCAAACGGCCGGGCTAAATCAATATTATTTTTTGATTGCGTCAGCCCAATTGTTAGGCGTTTCGTAAAGCCTCACGCGTTCAAGAACAAGCCCTTTTCTCGAATAGGCGGGCTCCAGGATGCCGAATGCGGCAAGGGCGAGATTCTCCGCTGTCGGGACGACATCGAGCTCGACGGTCTTGTGGTCTGGAATGGATTTCAGGAATTCGACCACCAATCTGTCCCCCCTGTAGACCAGGAAGGCATGGTCCCAATGATCGACGAGTTCGCTCTGGGCAATCTTCTTGACGTCCGAATAATCCATCACCATGCCCTGGTCCGAAGCGCCCTCCTTTACTATGACCTGCCCGGAAAGGGTGACTTCGATTGCATAGCGGTGTCCATGGAGATGGCGGCACTGGCTGGAATGGTTTGGAATCCTGTGCCCTGAGTCGAATTCAAGGCGTCTCGTGATCAGCATATTCAACTTGCATTTGGGTGAACGGTGAGCAATTATACCATTGCAAGCAACCAATTCCCGGAGACCCATGCCGCAATCCCTGAACATCCATGAGCACTGCAGGAACAGCGCCGGAATGACCTATGTCTACCCTGTCGTGTCCAGGCGCTCCGGCGGCGTCTCGATTGGGATCAATCTCAATCCGAACAGTGCCTGCAACTGGCGATGCATCTATTGTCAGGTTCCCGATCTCAAGAGGGGCGGGGCGCCCGAGATCGACCTCGACAAGCTTGAGAGCGAGCTGACGGAATTCCTTTACGAACTGCTCCACGGCCATTTCATGCAGGAGCGCGTTCCGGAGGACTTGAGAAGGATCAACGACATAGCGATTTCAGGAAACGGCGAGCCGACGAGCGCGGAGGAATTCGGCAGCATCGTCGAACTGATAGGGGAGGTCATAGACGATTCCGAACTCCCGCTGGACGTCAAGCTCGTCCTGATCACGAACGGCAGCCTGATCCAGAAGCAGCATGTCCAGGAAGGGCTGAAAAGGATGGCGCAACTAAACGGGGAAGTCTGGTTCAAGCTCGATTCGGCGACTTCCGAGGGAAGAAAGCGGATCAACGACACGGCCATGAGCAACGAGAAGGTCCTGGAGAATCTCAGGCTTTCGGCATCCCTTTGCCCGACATGGCTTCAGACCTGCGTCTTTCTGTTGGACGAAGAACCGCCGTCAAGGGAAGAAAGGGAAGCCTATATCGAATTCGTTTCACCGCTTGCGAACGAACTGAAAGGGGTGCTGCTCTATGGTCTTGCCAGAAAATCCCTTCAGCCGGAAGCGCCCAGGCTTTCTCCCGTATCGAAGGAATGGCTTTCTTCTTTCGGGGAGGAGATCATGAAAACCGGCCTTCCAGTCAAAATCTTCTTGTAAGCCTGTTTTTGAGGTAAAATCCGCTATTTATCATTGATCAGCATGTCACTCATCGTACAGAAATACGGCGGGACTTCCGTTGGCAGTCCGGAGCGAATCAGGAACGTCGCTAGGCGCATTGCAAAATTCAGGGAGAAGGGGCACGACATCGTGGTCGTGGTCTCGGCCATGAGCGGCGAGACCAACCGACTCATCGCCCTCGCGCGCGAGATACAGCAGCAGCCTGATCCGAGGGAACTCGACGTGATGGTCTCTACCGGGGAGCAGGTGACGATCGCCCTGCTTTCCATGGCGCTCAAGGAAATCGGGATAAAGGCAAAGAGCTATACCGGGGCGCAGGTCAGGGTGCTCACAGACAGCGCCTTTACCAAGGCCAGGATCGTCTCCATAGACGAGGGGAAGATGAGGGCCGACCTCGATTCGGGCCATGTCGTCGTGGTCGCCGGATTCCAGGGCGTGGACAATGATGGCAACATCACGACGCTCGGGCGAGGCGGCTCGGACACGACGGGCGTTGCGCTCGCTGCCGCATTGAAGGCCGACGAATGCCAGATCTATACCGATGTCGACGGCGTCTATACGACCGACCCCAGGATAGAACCCAGGGCGAGGAAGCTGAAATCGGTCACCTTCGAGGAAATGCTGGAGATGGCGAGCCTCGGATCGAAAGTGCTGCAGATAAGATCTGTCGAATTCGCCGGGAAATACAAGGTCAAACTGCGCGTGCTTTCCTCGTTCGAGGAAGAAGGGGAGGGGACGCTGATAACTTTTGAGGAAGAGGGTCAAATGGAACAACCGATCATTTCCGGAATCGCATTCAATCGGGACGAAGCGAAAATCACCGTTCGCGGTGTGCCTGACAAGCCGGGCATCGCCTACCAGATCCTCGGTCCTGTTGCCGACGCCAACATCGAAGTCGACATGATCATCCAGAACATAGGCGAGGGCGGCGCGACCGACTTCTCATTCACCGTACACAAGAACGATTTTGAAAAGGCGCTTTCCATCCTCAAGGGGATACAGCCCCATCTCGAAGCAAAGGATGTGATGGGCGACCAGAGCATCGCCAAGGTTTCGGTGGTGGGGGTCGGGATGCGCTCCCATGTCGGGGTGGCGAGCCAGATGTTCAGGACGCTTGCCGAGGAGGGGATCAATATCCAGATGATCTCGACTTCAGAGATCAAGATTTCCGTCGTGATAGACGAAAAATACCTCGAGCTTGCAGTCCGGGTGCTTCACAAGGCCTTTCAGCTCGAGAGCCAGGTTTGATTTTTTGGGTACGACGCGGTATTCTAGCCGCCTTCGGAGAGATGGCCGAGTGGTCGAAGGTACTCCCCTGCTAAGGGAGCGTAGGGTTTATAGCCTTACCGAGGGTTCGAATCCCTCTCTCTCCGCCAAGACCAAGAAAGCGCCTGCAAAGGCGCTTTCTTCATTTCGAGGGATGAGAACCCTCGGGTTCGACCAAGAGCCCGACCGGTGGAAGGGCGACGCAGGACGCCCGAAGGGCGGTCCCGCAGGGATGATGGAATCGCTTTGAAGCGATACCGTCACAATCCCTCTCTCTGCCAACTAAAGCAAAACAAGCCAATGATTCCATAGGCTTATTGGTTTCATCTCAAGGTCTCGCGCTATTCAAGCGCAGCATCAGCGTCATGGGATGGGCTGGGTATGGCCGGAATCCGAAGTGCTCATAGAATTGCCGCGCACGGTCGTTGAGCGCGTGAACCAGCAAGGCTCGCACGCCCGCGTTTTGCGAAACGGCCACTGCCCGGCCGATCGCATCCCGAAGCAGCGCCGCACCGAGTCCGATGTCCTGCGCCTGACGGTCCACCGCAAGCCTGCCCAGCACCATCACGGGTACAGGGTCTGGCATGTTGCGTCTGACCTGTCCCGTGGCCGTCTCATGGGCGACGACGCCGGCTGCCATGGCGTAATAGCCGTAGACCCGGTTGTCCGGATCTGCCGCGACGAAGGTACGGCAGGCGCCGCCGACCTGGTTGGACATGGCTTTGCGCCTGGGCCACTGGTCTAGCACGGTTCCGCCGCACTCGAATTCGTCGGTGCGATGGGAAGCGGCAAGCGCTTCCGGCGCACGCAACACGAGGCTCATTTCCCGGCGCCGCCCCAAACGGGCTTGACCGCCATGAGCCGCTCAAGTCCCGGATTGGCTTCGGCCGGCGTGTCCAGAAGCTGGGTGAACAGACGGAACCGGTCCGCATCGAGACTGAAGAAGACCTGGTCCAGTATCACGGAACGGGCCTTGTCGCAAGCGGCTTCGAGCATGAAATCCGAACGGTTCTTGCCCAAGAGCTCGGCGGCATGGTCGATCAGATCCCGCTGCTCCGGAAGCGCTCGCAGATTTATGGCGGCATTGCGCATGGGTTCTCCCTGATGTGCAGACAATGGATATACGCATGGCAATGTGGGTGTGTATCTATTGCCAACACGGAATGCTTCATGACGCCTGGAATGGCGGCAGGGCGAACGCCTGCAAATTCGACGCTCGACAAATGGCGCTAAAAGCGGGCTTTTACGACCGCCGTCACTCGGGTTCGGGTTCGCCCTGCCAGAGCATCTCGTAGCCGATTTCGCTCGCTTCCGTACACATATAGAGAAGCGCGCAAAATTTGTCATGGAACAGCTTGTCGGCATGCGATCTTTCGTGCTCCTCGAAGGAATGCCAGTAGGTCAGGATGGCGATATGCTCCTCTCCCGCAACTGAAGCATTCAGTGAACCTTCCTCCGAGACGAAACCACTGAACTTGAAAACCTGTCCGGCGATGAATCCGCCCTTCCCGCCATAGGCGTTCTTCACCACGTTGCACATCTCCCCCAGCGCAAGCTCCACGTCTTCCATTCCGACGCCCGGCTTGAGCTTCAGGGTGTTGAAAAGCATCTTTGCTCCAAAGGGAATAGATACGGCTTCGTACATGGCGTCCTCCTGAACAAGGAAACAATACCATTGTAGTCCTGATTCAAAACCTTTCCGAACTGGTAATGCGTGGAAGGTCAATCAGTCCGCATCGCCTTCCCTGAAGAGCGCATGCCTTGCCGACGCATGCGATTCACGGTCGTATTCTTCTTCAAAGTCAGGATCCATGAAATCATCGGGGCAGGGCTCGACAGACTCGGCGAATGCGGCTTCAAAATTCATCATGTCATCGAGCCATGCGTCCTGGGTCAGCTTCAATCGCAGCCGGTTCAGCAGTGCGTTCATTCCGGAACCTCCAGTCATTCAAGTTTTTGCCTGCAGAGTCATTACTTTGCCAGTCATTTGTTACAGAACCATGTTTCCGCTTCAAGGTCAGGCCTGGCGCATTTCGCTCATCGCTTCCTCGAAATGCCTTGCGAACCTTCGAGAATCGAAAAGGGGAGATGAACCGACTTTTTCCCGCAATTCCATCCTCAACGCCGAGAGATTTTCGATGCTGGCAGCCAGGGAAACAGCCTTCGAGACATATTCTTCGGCAGCATGGGCGCACCATTGCGGAAGGCCTGCCGCAGTCATGATTCCCATTCCCTGCCGGGAAATCATCGTATTTCCTGCAAGGGTGAGGGTCGGCACGCCCATCCACAGCGCTTCGCAGGTGGTTGTTCCGCCTGTGAAAGGGAAAGTGTCAAGGATGAAGTCAACTTCGCAATGGGATGCAAGGTAATCCAGCCTGCTCACTGGGCCGATCAGCGTTACCCTGCTTTGGGCAATGCCGCGGGTTTCCATCCTATCGAGGGTGTTCACGATGGCGGCAGGTTCATTGAACTGCCTGCACTGCCAGCGGAGGCGAGAATCAGGCAATGCCTTGAGCACCTTCGACCAGATTTCAAGGGTTTCATCGCTCACCTTGGCCAGGTTCTGGAAAGAACCGAAAGTGAAATGGCCATTCTTCAAGGCGGGAAGCGGCGATATTTCAGGCGCGTCCCGAGGTGGCGTGAAGCACATCCGGGTTTCGGGCATTCGCCATATGTTCTCGACGAACTGATTTTCTGATCCGGGGGGCGTGACATACGGGTCGCCGAGAATATAGTCCATTTCGGCAAGTCCAGTCGTGGCGAAATAGCCCAGCCATGAGACCTGGACAGGCGCGGGTTTCCAGGCGAAGACCGGGAGCCTGTTCTGCGCAGTGTGGCCGGAGAGGTCGATCATAATATGAGGCCCATGGCTGTGGATGAGCATGGCGGCAGATTCGTCATTCAATCCGCAAATGGGGTGCCATTGCCTGAAATGCGGTCTGATCCTTGCGGTGAGCGCATCCGTCAAAGGGCTGGTCGGATAGGCGATGAGCTCGATTTTTTCCGGATCCAGCCCGGCGATGATCGCTTCCAGGAAATGACCTACCGGATGGTTCCTGAAGTCGCCGGAGACGAGGCCAACCCGTATCTTTTCTTCCTTCGAGCAGGACCAGGAATCGAATGGCGTAGCCTTCTTGCTGACCGCGTCGCCGTATTTGACGGCGTCGCTCAAGGCATTTCGCATGTTCGACTGGTAACTGAAGCCCATCAAGAGGCTGCTATGGCATTCGAAACGGCCTGGATTGAAGGCGAGCGAGCGCCTGTGCAGCGCTTCGGCTTCCTCGAAGCGCCCCAGATCCCGGATGACGTTGCCAAGGTCTAGAAGCGCGTCAGAACAATCCGGCTTGATTTCGATGCATCTGAGAAGGCTTTTTTCAGCCTCATTATATCGGTTGAGATAATAGAGTATCGCGCCCAGATTGCCGTGAGCTTCGGCAAGATCCGGATTGATGGAGATGGCTTTCATGTAGCATGCCTGCGCTTCTGCAAGTCTCCCGAGATCCCTGAAAACGTTGCCGAGATTGTTGTGGGCCTGGTCGAGATCGGGTTTCAGGGCGATAGCCCGCCTGCAGCTCGATTCGGCTTCATCCAGCCTGCCGAGATGCCTCATGACATTGCCGAGATTGCTGTGCGCCTGAGCATCCCGGGGCGCCGACTGAACGGCTCTTTGCATCGGAATCAGCGCATCCATGGTTCTGGCCATCGATTGCAGCGAGACGCCCAGCGCCTTCCAGCCGAGGGGGAAATCCGGAAACTTTCTTGTCATTTCTGACGCAAGGCGTTCCACCACCGCAAAATCTCCCTTTTCGAATGCCTGGAAGAGGGCGTCGATTTCCTTTTCGGATGGCGCATCCAGAAGTCTCTGGAGCTCGTCGACGGATTTTCCTTTCAATCCCAGCTGCCTGCCCTTCTGCAGGACCTGTCTTGCATCCTGGAGCTGTCCTGCCTTGATCAGGGCATCGATATAGCTGAACCAGTACAATGCCTGTTCCGGAACGGATTCCAGCGCCTTTTTCAAATTGGGCAATCCGGCTTCCGGCTCGCCGCATTGCACAGCGAGGACGCCAAGATTGTGGTTCGCATCCGGATGATCCGGAACGACATTGATGATGGCGCGGTAGAGACGCTCTGCATCCTCGAGGCGTCCCGCCTGGTGATGCTTCACTGCGTCTTCGATGTTTCTGTTGATGAAAGAGTCCGGTCCTGACATGATTGCCTCCGAATTTCAATCTATCAGGGTTTTATGTAAGATTTTCGATGGATTGCAACCTTTTGGGTTTGAAAATGTCCATGCTTCAATCAAGCAATAGAGGGAAGATTTCTTGAAATTCAAGCCTGGCGACATCGTCGTTGGAACGGAGGAACATACTCGCGGCGTCAGGCGCGAGATCGTTTCCGTCCGCGAAACAGGCTATACCTGGCGCTATCACGGCATTCCAGCCATGGAATTCGAAACCGACGATCTTTCAGATCCATTCATGAGCGACTGGGCAATCCTCGACAAGGACGCCGAAAGGTAAATTGTCACAAAGCCTTAATTAAAGCTTCAAATTAGGCAATGATAATGTCCCCATCTCAAAGATCGGGGAAGGCATGGATTTCAGGCTCGCCATAGCAGCAGGCTTGTGCTTTTTCGTCTTCGAGGCGGCCATGGCTGCAACCGATGACGACCATAACCTCATTTCCGCGGCAGGGAAGGGCGACCTTCGCCTCTACAACATGATGCTGGAGATGGGGGCGAACCCGGATGCCCGTGATGCCGGAGGGAATACCGCCATTCTCATGGCTGCCTACCACGAGCAACGGGACATGGTCCGCAGGCTGGTCGATCTCGGCGTCGACGTCAATGTCAAGGGCAGCATCGGCTATACGCCTGCCGGAATTTCTGCAATGAGGAGCGACCCTGGAATCCTGAAAATGCTCATTGCGGCCGGGGCAAGGCTCGATGTGCATGACGACGAAGGCGGCACGCCTCTCCTCGGCGCCATCAAATACGGGCGAGACGAGAATGTCGGAATGATTCTTGCATCGGGCGCAAACCCGGACCTTTCAGGCAGATTCGGCATGACGCCCCTGATGCTGGCTTCACAGATGGGACGGCTCGACTATGTCGATGAACTTTTCTCGAGAGGGGCGCATGTCAATCTTCAGGGAGATGACCAGACCAATGCCCTTTATTTCGCGCTCTACGAAGGACATGACGAGATAGCGAAAAGGCTGATCGAAAAAGGCGCGAATCTGAGCCTTCCGGCCAACGGCTATACGCCGCTCCATTGGGCAAGGGTACTGGGCAGGCAGGATGTCGCGGCCCTGATGGTGAAGGCGGGGGCGCCGGAGTGATGGACATGCAGAGTCAGGGCGTTATGCCCCATGCCGTCCATGACGGCATGACCCTCGAGGGCGAGGATCAGGGAAGGCTCGTTTCAGTGGTGAACAGCGCGCTCCGCGTTTTCAACGAGAAGCATTTCTTTTCATGGGTCCAGGGGGAGGTTCAATATCTCTTTCCCCACGAGATTCTGGTCTGCTGCACCTCGGTGGGGCCGGACTCGGGAATGAGGTTCTATCCCTTCTCGAGCCTTCCGGGATTTCTGGGAAATCCGCTGTCCGACATATGCAACCCTGACAACGGCCTGCTCACCAGGATGATGTTCAGTGCGAGGGAAAAGTGCGGGGCTTTCGTTCTGAGCAGGGAATTTTCCACGGGAGGCGATGCTTCCTGGCTCTCGGTTCTCGAGCGGCATGATCTCGAGAATGCTGCGGCGCATGGTCTGCTCAGTTCTGACGGCAGGCTCAAGAGCTATTTCTGCTTTTTCAGGATTCAGGGGGAGATAGGCCGCAGAACGCTTTATCTTCTCGACATCCTGCTTCCGATACTGGATGCGACCCTTTCCCGTGTCGTCGCGATGGACGGCGCGAAGCCGAAAGCGAATCGTCATCAGGCAGAATCGCTTGCCCCCCGCGAAATCCAGATCCTTCACCTCATCAAGGTCGGCATGACAAACCAGATGATCGCGGAGGAACTGAACCTGAGCCCCATGACCGTCAAGAACCACGTGCAGAAGATACTGAAGAAGCTCAGGGTCAATACGAGAGGCCATGCCGTCGTGCATGCGATCAACCTGGGCATCCTTGCAAACTGAAATAATACTGCAAACCCTCTGTCTTAGACTTCAGCTTCCCATTCAGGAGAAAAAAATGTCATTCAAGCTGCTTGCCGCCCTTCTGGCCATGACCTTTGCCGCTTCCGCCCATGCGGACAACGAGGCGAACATCAGGAAGTCGCTCGAAGCGAGCCTTCCCAACGTCAAGATAGGGAAGATCACGAAGCTTCCCTATCACGCGATATACCAGGTTGTGGGAAACGGCTACAACGTTTTCTACACCGACGAGAAGGGGGAAATAGGATTTTTCGGCAACATGGTCGACCTGAAATCGAAGCATAACCTGACCGGCGAAGAAGCCGAAAAGCTCAGGCATGTGGATATTGCCTCGCTTCCCCTGGACCAGGCATTCGTCAGGGTTAAGGGGAGCGGGAAGAGGAAACTTGTTCTCTTTTCCGATCCCGACTGTCCCTTCTGCCAGGAACTCGAAGGTCAGCTGAAAGACGTGACCGATGTCACGATCTATACCTTCCTTTATCCGCTCACTTCGATCCATCCCGATTCCAGGCGCAAGGCTGAGCAGATCTGGTGCTCGAAGGACAAGGGGAAGGCCTGGGATGACTGGATGCTGGAGAAGAAGGAACTGCCTTCCGGGCAGGCGACATGCAAGACGCCGATAGACGAAAACGCAGCGCTTGCCGAAAAGCTCTGGATTACGGGGACGCCCGGCATGATCTTCGGAGACGGAAGGCTCATTCCAGGGGGGCTGAAAAAGCCGCAGATCGAGGCTTATCTCAACGAGGCGCAATCCGGGAAGTGAGGGATAAGGGTTTCACCTACATCGGCATCCTCATCGCAGTCGCCATCATGGGGCTGCTGCTTTCTGAATTCGCCGTTTTCTGGCAGAAGACCGTGCAGCGCGAGAAGGAAAAGGAGCTCATAGAGATAGGAGACGAGTTCAGGCGGGCGATAGGCGCCTATTACGAGCATTCTCCGGGAGTCAGCTCCTTTCCGACGAGCCTGGAAGATCTGCTTCTCGACAAGAGGCTTCCTGCGATCAGGCGCTATCTCAGGAAGATCTATGTCGATCCCATGACGGGGGGCACGGAATGGGGGCTGGTCAAGGCCGGGGACGGCATCACGGGGGTATACAGCCTGTCGGAAAACCCTCCTGTCAAGCAGGCGAATTTCAGCAAGGACGATGCATCTCTTTCGGGAAAGAAGCATTATTCCGAATGGGTGTTTTCGTATCAGGCTGTGAGCGCGCCGGTTGCCGTAGCGACCGCTGCCGCTCCTGCCGCGGCGCCGCCGCCCCAGCTTCCCGCCGCCTATACCCCGCCTGTCGTCACGCCGCCGAGCGATGCGAAGAACAGACACAAGTATCTCTGCGACATGAATCACGCGACGGACATCACAATATGCGGCAACATCCTGCAGAAGTTCGGCAGCGCCAAGGGGCAATATTGCCTCACGACCGCGACAGCCAGATACAATCAGTGCCTCGCCGGTACCACCATGGAGCCCCTGGGCGTTTTCTACCAGTAGTCCTAACGGACTATTCATTTCGTATTTCGCGACACTTTTTCGTCATTTCCGGATGCTAGGATAGCCTCATCAGGCATGGAATGCCTCATGGTCCGAACGGACTATCGATTGATCATGTTGTTGACGAACCGGTGCAATACGCGCCGCATAGAATCTGTAGTCATTGCCACACCTGCCGCGAGGCAGGGCCGGAAAGCCGCGGATCTTCCATGAAGATGGCCGGGTTGCCTAGAGGGAAACCTAACCAATTTTCGGGAGAATTCGACATGAAGATGAAATTGAGCATCATCGC
>JAJZTQ010000035.1 GCA_021848825.1 Pseudomonadota bacterium | reverse complement strand
GAGCCTCGACCCGAAAGCGGACCAGTATGTGTCGCGGATTTTCGGCCAGAGGAACTACATGGTCATCGATCATGTGAAGCGGCTTCCGGAGAAGCTGCCCATTCTCTATGCCGGACTCACCCGCTAGAAGGAGTTTCGCCATGCCTCACAATCTGACGCCTTTTCTGTTTCACTGGATCATCACTTCGCTTTCGCTCTGGGTGGCAAGTCATGTCTTCAGCGGAATCAGGTTCGACAATACGGCTTCTCTCGTCATTTCAGCGCTGCTGCTCGGCTTTGCCAATGCGATCCTGAGGCCTCTCCTTGTCCTCCTTACGCTTCCCCTGACGCTCTTCACTTTCGGCCTTTTCCTCCTCGTGATCAATGCATTGATGATCCTGCTGGTTTCATCCATCGTCAGGGGCTTCAATGTATCCGGATTCTGGACTGCCTTCTTCGCGAGCATTTTCATTTCCATCCTCAGTTTTATTTTCGAACTCTTCATCGGCGCGCCGATACCGCCACAGAGCGGAACCTGGATCTGATCCAAAAAATCCCCGACTTCCTGTCAAGAATGGCGGCGAAATGCCGTTAAGGACTGGACGGGACTCTAAAAAAAAATTTACCATCATGCGGGGACGAG
Source organism: Pseudomonadota bacterium (assembly GCA_021848825.1). Taxonomy (GTDB): domain Bacteria; phylum Pseudomonadota; class Gammaproteobacteria; order Burkholderiales; family JABEVD01; genus JABEVD01. The sequence continues at coordinate 19,332 of JAJZTQ010000035.1, read as the reverse complement.
ATCCCCTGATTTGAAAATAACGACACGGATATACCCATGGCTTACCCATGCTTGAAAAAAAGAGGAATGTCTTTCCTTGCCGCCTGCCTCGCAGCGCTTTTTCCCGCATTTGCTTTCGGCGACTCCCCGTTCACGCTGAAAGGCTTCGGAACAGTCGGGATGGCGAGGTCGACCAACAGCGATGCGCAATTCATAAGGGACATATCGCAGCCTAATGGCGTAGCGAGCAACTGGTCGGGCATTATCGATACCTTGGCCGGACTTCAGGGCAATTACCAGTACAATGACGCCACCGAAATGATCGTTCAGGCGGTGAGCCATTATCGCTACGACGGCACTTTTTCGCCTGAATTGACGCGGGCCATGATCAAGTACGACTGGAGTCCAAGGCTATTCTTCAGGATCGGGAGGGTAGGCACGGAACTCCTCATGCATTCCGATTCGAGATGGGTCGGCTATTCCTATCTGACGGTCAGACCCAATGTCGACTTTTTCGGCAGCATCCCTGTCAATTACGCAGACGGCATGGAGGCGAATTATCATGTTCCGCTTGCCGAAGGCGTGCTAGAGGGGAATATTCTGGGCGGCGTCACTCGAGAATATATGCCGGACTATCCGCTCGACCACTCCCGGCTGCTGCTGAGCTCCATAGGGTATACCAAGGGAAACTGGCAACTCCGCTACCTTTACGGTCAGATCGAACTCGAGAGGGCGGGTGACGCCATTGCGCCTATCGCCGCAGGACTGCAGGCCGCAGGCGCCTATTCTGCAGCGAATTCGCTTGATCTGGTCGGATCGGTGGATCGCTACAATTCGCTGGCTGCAGTATATGACGACGGAACATGGCAGGTTCAGGCGAGCGTGAGCTCCATCCGTCATCAAAAGGTTTTTCAGAATGAGCAATCATGGTATTTTCTGGCAGGGCGAAGGTATGGCGACCTGACCCCGTTTGCAGGCTATTCTTCGGTCAGATCCAGTGCGAAATCGATTCCAACAGGCATACCTTCCGCATCCCCTTTTGCTTCCCTCAACAATGCGGTGGCCTATGTGACGAATTTTCATCAACAGGGCAATACCCTCACGCTCGGTGCCCGCTGGGACTTCATGCGGGATGTGGATCTCAAGGCTCAGGTCGATTTCATAGGCGGGGGAGACGGCACTTCCAACCTGCTCTACAGGAACATTCAGCCGGGGTGGGACGGAAAAACCACCGTGATGAGCCTGGCGCTGGATTTTGTGTTCTGAAATCATGATGCGTCAGCTGATTCCACTTCTTCTTTTCGCCTTTTCCCTGCTTTTTTCGTTTTCCGCCGAAGCAGGCGAACTGGTCGTGATCGTCAATGCCGATAGCGGTGTTTCGCATCTTTCCAGATCGCAGGTGATCAACATCTTCCTGGGCAGAAACAGGGAGTTTCCCAGCGGGAGACCTGCAATGCCAGTCGACCTGCCTGCCGGAAACCCCACAAAAGCCCTGTTTTACCGGCTTCTGGTCAACAGGGATCTTGACCAGATGGCAGCCTACTGGTCAAGATTCGTCTTTGCAGGGAGCACCGCACCGCCCATTCAGGCGAAAAGCGAGGAGGATGTCATAAAATTCGTGTCGTCCCATCCCGAAGCGGTAGGATACCTGGAAGGCCCGGTCAACGACCCCAGGATCAGGGCGGCGCTGACCCTAAAATGATGGATCTGGAATTGAAAAAAACTTCCCGCCAAAGCCTCTTCGAGAAATCGCTCCTGGCGAAGACGCTCGTCCTGATCGGCATCGCCTCGGGCGTGGTTGCCGTCATTTTCATCCTGGTCACGCTCGAGATTACCCAGGATCGCGCAGAGAAACACGCGATGGAGCGCCTCAACGAACTCATCGAATCGACGAGATCGATGGCGAGCGCAGCCTGCTTTGCGCACGATATCGCACTGGCAAGGGAAACCGCGAAGGCTTTCGTCAAGAACGGCGATGTATACAGCGTCGTCATCCGCTCGGACGGCAAGGAACTCGCAAGGGCTGTCCGGGCTGACGGCAAACCTGCGGCGCTGCGTGGATTTACGCCCCTCAAACGCACCCTCTATTCGCCTTTCGACCAGTATGACAAGATAGGAGAAATCGAAGTGGAGCCGAACTGGGGAGCGATCCACAGGAAGGCATCCGAAGAGATGCTTTACACAGCTTTGATGATGACCCTGATCGCCATCGGCATCGTCGGCGCGATCGCCATCGTCATCATCGACCTCGTGATCCAGCCGGTCAATGCGATTTCTGAAAAGCTGCATTCGATCAATGCCTCGAAGGGGGAAATCCTTCCCATCCCGCCCAATCATGCTTCAAACGAACTCGGTCAACTGGTGGGCGACGTCAATGACCTGGTAGGAAGGCTCAAGGCTTCTCTCCAGATCGAACATGAATCGAACCTTCAGCGCGTCGTCAATGAAAGGCTCCGCCTTGCCGCGGAAGTGTTCGAAAACAGCCAGGAAGGCATCATGATCACGGACAGCGAAAACCGGATCGTTTCCGTGAACAAGGCCTTCAGCGAAGTCACCGGCTACCCGCAGGAGGAAGTGCTGGGGAAACCCCCTGAGATTTTCTCTTCAGAAAAGCATGATCATGCATTCTACGAAGACATGCGGGACACGCTCACGAAGGCTGGTCACTGGCGAGGCGAGCTCTGGAACAGAAGAAAGGATGGAAAGATCGTCCCCCATTCCTACAGCATCAGCTCGGTGAAGGACAAGGATGGGAAGGCCATCAATTATGTCGCGATTTTTTCGGACATTTCAGAGAGAAAGGCTGCAGAAGAAAAGATAGAGCAGCTCGCGCACTTCGATCAGCTCACAGGGCTTCCCAACCGCGTGATGCTCCAGGACCATTTCAGGAATGCATTGAGCATGGCGCATCGCAATGGCGAACAGCTTGCGGTGATGTTCTTCGATCTCGATCACTTCAAGAATATCAACGACACGCTAGGACACAGCATCGGCGACCGGTTGCTGAAAGGGGTTTCGGGTCGCATCAAGACCGTCATCAGGGAAGAGGATACGGTTTCCCGCCTGGGAGGAGATGAATTCATCATGATCCTGCCCAGAACGGATGCAGACGGCGCGGCCATCGTCGCGGAAAAACTGATAAAAACCGTTTCCTCGCCCTATCAGATCGAATCCCATGAGCTTCTGACAACGCCTTCGATCGGAATAGCCATGTATCCGGACGACGGGTCTGACATGGAAACGTTGTCAAAGAATGCAGATGCGGCGATGTACCAGGCGAAACAGACCGGGAGGAACAGGGCCTGCTTCTTCACCCAGGAAATGCAGGACCGCTCGGTGAGGAACATGAAGCTCGGCAATGCGCTGATGCGCGCAATCGGAAACAACCAGCTGACGCTCTGCTACCAACCCCAGATTTCCATGCAGGATGGCAGAATCACCGGGGCAGAAGCACTGCTGCGATGGCATCATCCGGAATTCGGCTCTGTTTCCCCCGCGGAATTCATTCCGATCGCAGAAAGCTCGGGGCAGATCGTACAGATAGGCGAATGGGTCCTGAGGACTGCCGCCATGCAGATGAAGGAATGGCTGAACAGAGGGCTCCCTCCGATGGTGATGTCGGTGAATCTATCAGCTGTCCAGTTCCGCCATGTCAGCCTGCTGAATATCGTCTCGGGCATCCTCGACGAGGCGCAGCTCTCCCCCCGCTACCTCGAGCTCGAGCTGACAGAAGCAGCGGCGATGGACAACCCGTTGGCGGCGATCGATGTCATGAAGAATCTTCATCAGCGGGGAATCAGGATTTCGATCGACGATTTCGGAACCGGTTATTCTTCTCTCAGCTATCTGAAGCGTTTCAAGGTCAGCAAGCTGAAGATAGACCAGTCCTTCGTCAGGGACATCAGCGAAGATCCGGACGACAAGGCGATCGTCATCGCGATCATCAACATGGCCAGCAGCCTCGGGCTCCACACCATCGCAGAAGGCGTGGAAACGCCTTCCCAGCTCGAATTCATGAAAATGAACGGCTGCGATGTGGTTCAGGGGTATTACTTCAGCAAGCCGCTTCCCGCTGAAGAATTCGAAGCCTTCGTGAGAAGGATGGGTCCATCTGCCAGGATTCTTTCCATACCATCCAGATGAAAGTCATCTGGAGCCCAGTTCCAGTTTGACGGGAATCCCCTCTGCCGTACCCTGAACCTTGACCGGAGGCTCGATTTTCATCCTGTCGTCCGGAACGCCGGAAGCCTTGAGGTTCGATTCGATCAGATTTCCCCTGGCTTCCCCCAGCCGCTGCAATTCGGCGTCCAGAACAGGCTCGGCATCCCGAAGCCGGCCATAGAGCACGCTGTAGAAATCCGTCCCTTTGAGTTTCTGGACTTCCTCTTCGCTCAACGTTCTCTTCTTGCGGAAGAGGCCGGAGAGTTTGGATCTGATCCGCTCCATCGTTCCTTCCTGCATTTTTCCAGGATTGGCCTTCCTGAAGCCTTCCCTGATCGCGGAAAGCTCCCCTTTTCCGAACCGCTCTGAAAAGAGCTTCTCTATTGCATTCCGGATCGCAGGCGAAGTTCTCGCAAGGGGACCGGGATCCTCGTTCCTGGCTATATGCTGCCCTGATGCGATAACGACAGCCCTGCGCGCCCTGAGATCCTGGAGAGCCATCCTGTCTGCATCGGAATAGACGCCATGGACGGTCAGGAAAAGTCCCGGGCGATTCCTGAGCGCGTTTGCAAGCCTGGAAAGCTTTTCCTCTTCGGGAGGCGCAAGTTCGACTCTTCCTGCATCGAAGACGATATTCTCGAATTTCTGCCCGCCCCCGAAAAGCGAGCCCAGCAATCTGAAGGGCGCGGTGACGATCCTTTCCAGTACATTGCTGATGGCTTTCCAGATGATGGCGCCATAGCTGAATTTGGGGTCATCCAGGCTGCCTGATACCGGCAGGCCCAGATTTATCCTTCCGTTCGAATCCTGCAATACTGCAATCGCTAGATCGAGGGGAAGATCCTTGGCCTGGGGGCTCCTGACTCTCTCGCCCAGCGTCAGATTGTCCATGATGATCTGGTTGTTCCCAGTCAGCATATGGTTCTTGATCTTGTAATCGAGGTCGAGCGTAAGCTTGCCGGAGTCGATTTTCCTGCCGGCGAAAGTGGCGGAATAGGGAGTCAGGCGGGTCATCTCGATGTTGTTGAACTTGACCTTGATATCGGTCAATTGCTTCGGGTCGAAAAGATCGATCTGCCCGGCGGCGCGAACCGAGCCGTATCGATCGACACGGCCGATCAGCCTCATCTGACCCAATGCGCCAGGAGCCGAAGAAATGCCGTTGAGGAAGCCGCGCAGCTTGTGGATCCGGGTGCCGAACGGCAGGGCAAGCGAATAATCGGCGTAATCCATTTCGCCGTTTTTCACCCGTATCCTGTCTATGTTGACCTGGAAAGGGGTCGCTTTTCCATGAGCTTGCCCGGGTTTGCGCTTTTCCAGTATATCGGAGATGTTGACCGACTTGTTCTTGGCGATGATGAGCTTGGCATAGGGATTGTCCAGATCGACCAGTCCGATGTCGAGCTTGCTGCCGGTCACGGAGAGATTCGGGCTCGACAGCGATTTCCACGAGAGGAAAACCTGTTTCGTGTCTTTTTCGAGCAGGCGCAGATCCTTGACATCGAATTGCCCCGCGAACCTCGGCCCGTTTTCGTCATAGGAAGCATGCCCCTGGGCATCCGCCTTGCCGCTGGCGATTAAAAGCCTTGCAAAAGACGAAAGATAGGGTTGCGCAGGATCGAGCGAAAGATCCGCCACCTTCAGGTTCAGGTCTGCAGATTTTTTCGAAGGAATGACCTTGCCATCCGCTTCGATGCGCCCCCCCGCCCCGCTTTCAAGCGAGAAGCGAACCGGAAGCGGCCTGGAAAGATTGTCGCTCGCGCCATCGAGCGCAAGAGACATGTTCTTCAGCTTGAGCGAAGCATCCGCCGATTTGTCCTGCAGATTCGCAGAGAATCCAGAAAGCGAAATTTTTTTCGCAAGGTAATGCCAGGGGGGGGATGCCTTTTCCGGTTTCCTGGAAGATTCGAAGAGTTCGGGAAGATCGATTCCGCCATTGCGGTTCCTGACCAAATCGAGGCGCCCGTTCTCCGCCCTGATTCTTGCAACGGAAATGCTTTTTTTGGAAAAACCCGCGCCGACATCTTCGAGCTTCACTTTGTCGATTCTCAGGAAATCCCCGGTTTTCGAAGCCACCCTGCTTCCCGAAAGATTCGCGAATCCGAATGACAGGCTCTGTCCTGCGAGATCGAAGCTTCCTTTCCCCATTTCCATGTTTTCGACAGAAATGGCCGGGGCGACCTTGATCTTCGAAATTTGCGCTTTCAGGTTGGAGAGATCGAGATCGGCTTTTCCCGAGTCGGTGATGCGGAAATCGGAAAAAACGGAGACCTTGCCGAAGGCCACAGGCGTCCCTTTCAGGTAGGCGGAAAGCGACTCTCCATCCAGGTTTCGGATTGCCATGTTTCCTGAAAGGATGACGGGAGAGAGCCCCATTTTGCCTGTCAGAACCAGATCGGCACCGGAATCGGTCCTGGCTGAAAGCCTGAATTGCCCTTCCTTTCCAGGCAACGTCGAAATTTCGCTGAGATCGATCTCGACAGGTTCTATCCTTGTCGAGAACCCGTTGTTTTCGTCCCTGAAATCAAGCCTTCCACGGGCAAGCCTGAAATGGTCCAATTCGATCCTGGTCGCCGAAGAGGATCCGCCCTTCCCTCCGAACTTTTCCATGAATTCCTGCCAGTTGGATTTCCCTCCCCTCTCAATGACCAAAGTGGCATCCGGATTTTCGAAATCGACCGATTGCAGCACCAGCGTTCGCCTAAGGATGCCGGACGCCGAAAGATCGGCATCCAACTTGCTGAAGGAGAGAAGCGATTTTCCGTCCGGCGCATCGAGATGCAGATTGGAAAGCGCGAACTCGAATGTGAAAGGATTGAATCTGGGAAGATCGAGGCTCAACCGGTATCCCGTCTTTTCAAGGACATATTTCGGGGCTTCGTATTGGACGATCCGAGGCAGCAGCAGCCAGCCGGCAAGCGCATAAAGGACGAAGAGTCCGGAAAGCGTTATGCCCAGTCTCTTGAAAAAAGTCCGCGTGTCGGACATGGATAACCCCCGGGTGGATGCAATTCAATTCTAGCGTGTTCCTGGGGCTTTTAAAATTCTGCCGGCTGCCCGTGAATCCATCCCCAGGTTTTCGTGTCACGCACCTGGATCAGGGGCTCGAAGAAAAAGCCCCTTGGAAATGAAAATGGGTCAGACTTTGGTCTGACCCATCGTTTTGTAACGCGCCCCAGGAGACGAATCCGGGAACTGGAAACAGCTTATTACCGTGATTAGTGCCTAAGGAATCCAGATGCTTGGCTCTGCAAATCGACAAATGCCCGCATCGTGCCAGCGGGTGTCAAATTTCTCGACAGTCCACAGGGGGCTATCGCCCCCTGCAACGCAAAAGGCTCAAGTCATCCGAATGGCCCAGTCACCCACGCCGCCGTCCTGCCATCAATCCAAGCAGCCCCAGCCCGAACAGCGCCAACCCCGCCGGTTCCGGCACGGCTGCTCCCGGCGTCCGTACGGTGCCCGCATTGCCAGGAAGCACAGCCCACGAGAAAAAGCTGCTGGGCTTGTAGCTCCCGCTCTGGTAGCCGCTGACGGTTGCGAAGCTCCACCCCAGGAGGGCATTGGCCTCCGTACCGGACCAGTAGTCCGCCTGGACGTTCGTGAACAGGCCGCTTGCCGGCATGGTCGTACCTGCCGTTCCGCCCAGGGCGGTGTAGAACAGTTCCCCCAGCATGCTGTTGGTGCAATTGTAGCCGCCACAGGTCTGATCGTAGGTCGTCGGCAGTTCCCATGTGTTGTGCCCGAGGTAATTGACGCTGTTGAGATAGCCGATGAAGGCCATGCTGCCAAACCAGTCGGCATGCCCGGCCGTGTAGAAATCGCTTGCGCTCAGGTTGTAATTGCCTGGGCCGGCATTGTCAAAAAGATTAGGCGTATCGTGCACCGTCGGCACCGCTGATATGATCTGGCTGATCAGATTCGGGTTCGCTGCTTCCATCGTGCCCAGCAGATTCGCATCCGAACTCCATGTCACGTTGGCCACGGAATCATATACCAGCCCCGTACCCACCGATACCAGGCTCGCCTGCGCTACATTCAGTCCAAACATACCCGCAGCAAGCATGCCCGCTGCAATGACCTTGTGCTTCATGATTAATCCCCTTGAAAAGAAGTTTGGCTATCGCCATCTTGGAAATTTCTTAGTCGTTTGAGACAACGTCTTGAGATGCAAAGCAATAACCTTGCCACATGCTCTTATATAATTATTTTATGAACATAATTTCATGTTGTTATGCAACGTGACAGTTTGTGAAGACGTATGCATGGGATGGGATGGATGGCCAAATGTAAAATTTCTCGACACCGCTCGGAGCGTTCAGCTGCGGTAAAAAGGCTACTCTTACCTCCCTTGGGAGCTGGTACGCTCCAAAAGGGAGGTAGCCCCTTTTACCCGGGCACCTAAGAGACATCCTTCCACTTAGATAATTCCGCGCCAAGTGCGGCCAGTCGACCCCGCGGAGGAATCGTCGGCAGCTTTCAAAATCAACAGGCCCTAGCATTTTTTCATTTCAATCTAACCTATCCACAAAAGATTGGGCTAAATTTCTTTCCATTACTGCCTTGGCTACACCATCGTAACCTGGGTATATAGATGCCGCGGAAATACCGAACTGATGGCACCTCAGCAATAGGTCGCCGGCAAATTGAATAGGTAAGGTCACCTTTATCAATTTCCCCCCGTCGCGCAACTTGTCCTCGAGGCAAACATCATAGGTAAATTCTTCGCCTCTGCGGCCATAATTATCGATCAATAAAAAGGAACCTCCCTGCGCAGGAATATTCGGTGACGTACTTCCAGGAACGCGGACATATCGATACGGCAACTTCTTGTCATGCTCATTGAAGGTAAGGCCGAACACGGCTATCTTTTTACCTTTTTTGGCGCGCGTCGCGCTAACCGCACCGGACGCAGAAAAATAGCATGCGACCATCGAGTTGCTAGTCCAGTCAAGTAGGCGGGTTGGAACCCCGTGATGCTGTGCCATCGCCATCAGTGGCAACACCCTATCTTGAGGCCAAGCGCTGTTCTCTATGCTATTCATGTTCATAATTCTCTGTAGACTAAAATAGTCTCGAAACTCCATGGAGTCGAAAGGTATTGGTAGCCCTCTTAGGTCGCAATGATAAATAAACGATTGCAACAACATGAACTCAAAGAAGGTTTGCCCCGAATGATCTTTAAGAGCGCCTGCCAACCCAGACTTATATCTCTCGATCACATCCCTGCGATAAACGGCCGGAGTTAATTGCCAGTCACTATCACTCTGCCCCCGATAAATAAAAGTGTATTGCGGGCTTCTAAAAATACTTCCAATTGGCGAGATACACTCCCAAAAATCGTCTAGCGATTCGCAATCATAGATTTGCATGTTCAATTTTCTTTACCTAACTGAGCTCGTCGTTCGGCGGAAAGCCATGAACCATTGCGCACAGGCGCGCCGCGCCACCTCTTCTTCTCCGTTTAAAGGGGATGCGGCCCCTTTTACCATCTGTCATCGCTTATTCCCTTCAGCATCACTCCGGGGCTTGGCCTTTCTTTTTGCACCCCACTGCTCAGAAACAAGAATCCGAAAAACGCGCCTTAGCGAAGGACATGCGGAACAAAATAACTCATGTTCGTAGTGATGGGGGAGATGTCTTCCCGAATGCACATTCCTGCGGGCTCGCCGCCTGCCACCCAGGAGCCGATGACGGGATACCTGCCTTCGAAACATGGGAGTGACGCGAGCGCTTGATAGATATAGCCCTCCTCTCCATACGGCCCATCGCCGCTTCGATATGCGAGCATCCCCTGTCGATAGAGCTCGATATTCGCCCCCTCCCTGGAAAAAAGCGGCTTTTTGGCGAAAGCGGACAGCCCCCTGGGCTCGCCGAAGTGCGCTTCGAGGAGGTTAGGGTGATTCGGAAAAAGCTCCCAGAGGAGCGGCAGGATGCCCTTGCATGAGAGTACCGACTTCCACAGCGGCTCGACAAAGCGGGTTTCCGCCCCAATGACATGGACGCCGAAAGGCTCGCGCATCATCCATTCCCAGGGATACAGCTTGAAGAGGCACTTTATCGGCATGCCCTGCATGTCGACGAATATCGCAAGACTTGCATCCCATCCTATCTCATCCAGTGTGATGTGCCTGACCGCCTTTCCGGCCTGCAATGCGGTTTCCATGAGATAAGTGGTCGCAACCCAATCTTCTTCATTGCCGGAAATCGAGGCAAAATGGATGAGCGGCTCATCCAATGAATTCCACCGCGCAACCAGCCGCTCATGGAGAGAATTGAACTGGTCGTCCCGCGGATGGACCTCTTCCAGCCAGTACCATTGCGCGACGGCAGATTCGAGAATCGAAGTGGGGGTATCGGCATTGTATTCCAGCATTTTGGGCGGGGTCACGCCGTCGTAGGCGAGATCGAATCTTCCATACAGACTGAAGTCATCTGCGGCAAAAGAAGATCTGATCGAAGCGTGGAAAGGCTCAGGGATCCGGAGTTCGGCAAGCCTGTCATTCGCGATAGCAAACTTGGCTGCCTCTACGCACATGCAATGCAGCTCTTCCGTCGCAGCCTCGATCTCTTCGATCTCTTTGGCATGGAACCTGTAATAAGCCTCTTCGTTCCAGTAATTGTCCCACTGCCAGAAAGAAAGTCCTATTGCTTCGAGCTTTTTGCCATAATCGGGCCTTGCAGCAGCGCTTATGCGTTCCATCATGAATCCCTTCAACCGCCACCGCTTCGGAAACCGAAATGGCCGAACCCGCCTCGAGTTATCGTCCCAACTTTGACGCTTTCTATGCTGTGAGAGAACGGGCTCCCGGACGGATGGGCGTTTTCCACGGGCACATGCGCCCCGCTTTCCGTCACGACCACAGGGCGCCCGGTCGATCTGTCCCAATAATATCTCGGCCCCTGGTATCTGCCTCCTCCGCCCCCCCCTCCCGATCCGCCCCCCACCGGCCTGCAATTTGCCGGCGACTGGCCCCAATCCCGCATGCAGGCTTGTCGGCTCGCATATTCGTCTTGCTTGAGATCTTCCACGGATTTCTTTTCGGAAAGGACAGATACCCCGAGCCCTATCCCCAGCATCCAAAGCACGATTTGGCCAGATCGCTTCATGTAGCCGCCCGAAGCCACATTTTCAACTGTGCGTACGCTCGCGCTGTCTCGAGGTCTGGACTCATGTACGAGGAATTCCCCGAATTCCAGATGGGCGCCGGGCCGCCAGGAAGTCTCGAATGTCGCCACTTTTCCGAGATAGGGTCTTGCGATTTCCAGGATATAGGCGCTATCCATGTCTTCCGGCTCCACGACCCCTTTTTTGGGATGTTCGAGCATCCATGCAAGCGCGCCGAGAACCCCTGCCGCCACCTGGAGCGATGTTGCGCCGTTGTACGGTACCAAGCTTCGTGCCTCTGCCGTTATCAATGTTGAGCCATGCCACAAGGCGCCCTTTTCGTGAAAAAGCAGAACGCCGACTTCATCCAGGCCATAAAGCATGTCGGCTGCCATTACCTTGAATTCTTTGACAGCTTGCCCTTTGCGCAGAATGGAGAGGCTTTCCCTTGCCTTCTGGCATGGGTTGTAGACATAGCAAACCGTGGGGCGATATGACTCCGTGGAAAGAAGCTCTGATATCGAAATGACTTCGTGGTGCGTCACGAGAAGCCCTTGCTGCTCTCCCACCGACGGCGTCCAGGACCTGAGGCATTTCGCATCGCCACGCCCTTCGAAACAGAGGGTTTTCGAATTTCCGTGCTCGCTAGTCCGTGCGCCTTCCGGCAAATTCCCCTCGTGGGTGCCCCAGCCGATTTCCGCCCCCTGCAGATAAGCCTCGTTGTACAAGCCTGTCGACGACCAGGTATTGGAAAAAGTGCCCGGAACAAGCGGCCTTCCATCATCCTGCGTATCGCGCTCGGTGATATGAACGACCTTTACCCCGAGTTCCCGCGCCAGAGCATGCATCTGCTTATCGGAAGAAACACCCATCTTGCAGGCAAGCGCGACCAAGGCCTCCTTGAGCAGATGGCTGATCAAGCCGGGATTCATTCCATGCGCAATCACGGCCGTCGGCCCGCCGGGCGAATGCAATTCAAGCGCCTCACGGCGCAGCCAAGCATTGGTCGACTTCATCGGCTCATCTGACGCATTGGCGTATCCGCCACGCCAAGGCTCGACGCAGGTATCCAAATACAATACGTCATGGGCCTTGCACCAAGCGATCAATGCGACTGATGACACATCCACCGACAAGTTGAGGAGCACCCCTCCGGCCTTGAGATACCGGCTTAAAAGAGACTCGCAATTATCGGGCGTCACCGGGTCGACCAGATAGCATACATTGAAATGAGTGGCGACCTCGGCCCCAGCCTCGTCTGCAGAGACGATCGTGAGCTGCGAAGGATCGATGGAATATTTGCTGAAGAGCAGAGGAAGCAGCCCCTGGCCAACCGAGCCGCAGCCCAACATCAGGATTCTGACACCCCTTAGCAATTCCGGCTCCCCCGAGTCGTTGATTGAGCGCACTTAATGAAGACAAAGCGCCATTTTACTTGAACTTTGTTTCAGAATTCATGAGCGGAATTCTGCTGAAATTGTCTGTGCCGCCTTTCGTGGCAAACCGCTCATCCGGAGTAAAACCGATCGGATATGGTTCGGTCAAGCGCCGCGAGCGGTCGTCACCCGTTCGAGGTCGTCTATCAGGAATCCCTGAGACAAGAAAAACGGGCCCAGCAAAATATGCCTAACCAATTGATTATATGGCGCGCCCGGAGTGATAAAACCGCAAAAGGGAAGCGGCCCGTTTCAAATGTCGTGCCCGTTTAGACCTCTCGACAGGGCATCTGGCCGACTATGTGAGTCGTGGCCAGGCGTTGCGTGATGTTTCGGTGACAGAAAGAAAAATGGGCCAGACCGCTTATGATCTAACCCATTCTTTTGTATGGCGCGCCCGGAGAGATTCGAACTCCCGACCCCTTGGTTCGTAGGACCGAATCCAAAATCTGGCGCATTTAATATCAGTCACTTACGACGCCTGCAATTTTTATTATTAGCCACAGATAGCCCTGAATAGCCGATATTAGCGGTAGTAATGTTACAAAATCCCTACGCATCTTCCCTACATTTCTTTGCAAGGTGTCTCACTACTGAATTCGAGCCATATCGTTGGCGAATGGATGAGTATTTCCTTGTAACTGTCAACCGTGACTATTCCGGAAATCCCCTGGAGCTTACCCAGTACCGGTAGCACATCATCAAGATCAACATCTTGTTGGCAGTGATAATTGGAAACGCTCAATCCGTAAATTTTTTCACAAATGTTGTATAATCCTGCAGTTGCTCTTAATAGTACAAGTGGCTTCGACGTTTTGAACGCTCCAATCACCCCATTTTGGTATCGTGTTCTAGAATATTCGCGAGCCCATTCCTCTGACGCTGACATCCACATATGAGGATATTTTTTCCAGTTTTTAAACGAATCTTGTTGTGCTCGGTATAGTTGCGTACCTTGTGGCAGGGTATCTCTTTTCATTTTCTGCAATTCATCGTAGAACAAATGCTGATATTCCATTAAGCCACCTTTCATTCTTGCGGTTTCATTTCTGATTTAAGATCAACGGATACTGTGGATTCACCATTTAGCCACCGAAGAAGCAATTTGCGGAGCTCTTCCTGTTCCGTAACCGCGTCTTGATCTGTTGGAAAGCTTTTCACCTCCATCGGAAGGGCAAGCTGTCCGCTCAACAGTTGAGCCAAGCCCCTTCGGATGATATCCTGATCTGTTTGTGCCCATGCATGGCCTGTAGGAATATAGACTTCATTGGCGATTTCCACAGTATTGAATTCATAACCGAGATACCCAGCCATTTCTTGTAAAAGATCAACAAGAAACTTCGATCTTTCCTGTTCCCAACCCTGATTTTCAGGGGATTTTTTGAGGTGATCTAAATATGTTTTCCACTTATTAATAATTGCTTTGAGCCCTTTGCTGCTGCCATAGAACTCAATCGGAATTGCGTTCAATGCTTCTACATGAACTGGCGACAAAGTCGTGGCGCGAGTTGCCATCAATGTTCGAAATATCCATGCACGACGTTGCTTAATTTCCCTCTTCCTTTCAAGCCATTTCTGAGCCTGCACCGCCAATATTGGGCCGAGAAGCGTTGCAAAAGTAATGGCAATGTCTGTAATTTTGAGATTCCAATCGAAGGTCATACCTTTCCCCTCATATTGATGAATTCGAGCCTGCTTTAGAGCTTGTACGCATACACACTCCGCCCTTCCCCCTGATAGCTCTGATACACATGCTCAAAAACGGCTGAGCACTTGGCTTCATAGAGATCTTTTGAATAGGCGCGCGGCAAGCCTTCATCCAGTACATTTTCAATCTCCATCTTCACGCGGGCGCGTGTCGATACCTTCTGACGCCAGCCAAGAACCAATAGCTTGTGCAGTTTCTCCAGCAATTGGTGCGCAACCTTCTTCACCTCTTCGCGCTCCTCGGTAGTCAGTTCAGGCGCGGGGCGGGTCAGGATATCGAAAATGGTCAGTTCTTCTTCAGATAGATGCTCGCGAACATGGCGGGTTTGCTCGTCGGTCAGTATCTGCGACAGGGCAAGCAGTTCCTTGAAAATTTCCTCGATATTGCGGCTGCCTGAGTTGTAGCCTTCGATCAACTCCTGGAACTTAGCCAAATAGTCTGCACGGGTCGGGTTGAGGCGCACCATACGTTCCAGTTGTGCGCGCACCGCCGCCTTCAGTCGCTCGACATCCGTATTGCTCGGTTTCTTGTTCTCGAAGCGTTTGCGCAACGCCTCGAAATTGATCTTCGACAAGTCGATCTGGGCGTAATCAGACGCAGCTTGGCGAATCTTGAATGGCTCGGCAGCGATGGATTCATCCAGCAAATCCTGGATACCCTGCATGATGTGCGAAATATCCGGTGGCTCGCTCACGTCGCGGATACACGCGGCGATAGCAGCGAGGCAACCACAACGTTGCGCAAACTCGATTGCTACCGGGTCAGGTTTCACCGCACGATACAAGCTGCTAACCAATGCCTCCAACGCAAGGAAGTCGCGCTTAACCGCTTCTGGCGCCATCAAGCGGTCGGCTGCGGCCTGAATTGCACCAGCCTGTACAAAGTTAGCGGTTGGCTTGTTCTCAATTTCCGCCAACGTAATGCCATGTTCCAGGCAATATACATTCGCGTCATTCACCGCGGTGCGCAACTCCTCGGCCAAAGCCTTTTTGTCGCGCACCGGCATCGACCCGCCCATACCCTTGCCATAGATCGCCAGCGCCTTCTCCAGCGAAGCAAACACGTTGGCATAGTCCACGATCAAGCCGCTCTGCTTGCCAGGATATACACGGTTGGCGCGGGCAATAGTCTGCATCAGTGTGTGGTTGCGCGTCGGCTTGTCGAGATATACCGTCGAGCAATTCGGCGCATCGAAACCGGTCAGCCACATCGCGCAGACGAACACCAGTCGTAAGGGATCACCGGGATCTTTGAACTTCTCGTCCAGCTTCTCCTCATTCATGCGCTTGCGGTGCGGTAGGATGTCAATGCCGAGCTTCGCCATCTGCTCGATCTCGTTCTGCCCTGCCGACACCACCACTGCCATATCGGTCTTGTCATCCTTTGGCCAGTATTTGCGCACCTTGTCATACATACGCAGAGCTGTCGCCTTGTCTATCGACACTACCATCGCCTTGCCTTGGAATCCGCGCCCGAGGAAGTGCTTCACAATGTCCTGTGCCACCGTATCCAGCCGGTCATCGCGGGTTATGAGGTGATACTGCCGCCCCAACTCACGCTCCAGCTTCTTTTCCGCCTCATCGGAGAGATCAGCGTTCTCGATCAACTCGTAGATATCGTCGTTCAGATCGGGATTATCGAGATGCAGTTCCGGCGTACGATTCTCATAGAACAGCGGCACGGTCGCGCCGTCCTCCACGGACTGCTGGAAATCGTAGATGGAAACGTAATCGCCGAACACCTCTCGCGTGCGCTCCTCGCCTGCAATCAGCGGCGTACCGGTGAAGGCGACAAACATGGCATTCGGTAGCGCAGCCCGCATGTTCAGCGCTAGGGTGTCGTACTGGCTGCGGTGCGCCTCGTCAGTCAGCACGATTACATCACGCCGGTCGCACAGCATTTCGGAAGTCTGAAACTTGTGGATCAGTGTAAAAACGTAGCGATTGTTGCCCGAAAGCAGTTCACGCAACTGTGCTCCGCTTTGTGCATGGCAAGCCGTGGCATCGCTCACCGCGCCGCAAGCGGCAAAGGTCTTGGCGATCTGTTCGTCCAGTTCCACGCGGTCGGTGACCACCACAAACGTCCAGTTGCCCGGAATCTTGCGCAGTATCTTCTGCGCGAAGAACACCATTGAAAAGCTCTTGCCGGAACCTTGTGTCTGCCAGAACACACCGCCGCGCCCGTGGCCTTCCTCGCGCGCCTTCAACATCGCCCGGATAGCGTTGTTCACTCCGATGAACTGATGGTTCTGCCCGATGATCTTGGTCAGCCCGCTCTTATGCTCGGAAAACAGCGTGTAGTTTTCCGTCAGATCGAGCAGGCGCGAAGGTTCGCACAGCCCGCGCAGCATTACCTCCAGCGACACGCGGCGCGGCTCGTCCTCGCTCTCGATCCGCTTCCACTCAAAGAAGCGTTCCCAATCGGCAGTCAATGAGCCGACACGGCTATCCGTCCCGTTGGAAGCGATGAGCAAGGCATTCGACCAGAACAGTGCGGGCACGCCGTTCTGCGCGTGCTTGTAGCTGG
This sequence comes from Pseudomonadota bacterium, assembly GCA_021848825.1. GTDB lineage: Bacteria > Pseudomonadota > Gammaproteobacteria > Burkholderiales > JABEVD01 > JABEVD01. The sequence continues at coordinate 2,414 of JAJZTQ010000035.1, read as the reverse complement.
TGAGATTGGCATCGAAGGCTTGCCTGGCTGGAATGCCAGGTTTCTTCAGCTCAATTACCACCCACGGCAGGCCATTCACGAAACCGATCAAATCTGGGCGGCAAGTGTAGAGCTGGCCGACGATGGTCATCTGGCTGACCAGAAGGAAGTCGTTGGCGGCAGGATTATCCCAATCCACCACTCTCACCCTTTCGGTTTTCATCCCGCCTTTCGCCGGATCAGGCACGGACACCGTCACTCCATCGCGCATCAGTGCCCAAACTTCGCGGTTCGCGGCAGCAGCCAACATTGCGGAACGGTCGCGCGACAACTCATCGACGACGGCGGAGATTGCTTCCGGTGGTAAATATGGATTCAACCGCACCAGCACATTGCGCAAGTGCACGGCCAGCACCACCTCGGATTTCGTCTCGCGGCCCAGTGTGCCATCGGCACCCATCACCTCATCCGAAGCAGACAGCGTCTCCCAACCCAGCTCAGCGAAGAGTTGGATGGCAGGCTGCTCGACCAGGCTATCCTCGGTGTAGCCCATTGATCTCTGCCTCCAGTTTGCGCAACGTCTCCATGATCTCGGCAAAATCAGGATAACGGCCAAAAATCATGTTGCGCATCTGCACGTAATCCTTTTCGACCGCCGCCAATACGTGCCCCGATGGAACCAGCTTGAATGTCCCCGGTCTTGCCTGATCGTACTGTGCCCACTTTCGCGGATAGAAACGCTCTTTAAACGCCACCACATCTGCAAGCAACTCTAGGTCTGCCAGGGCTGCATCTTTCACCGAGGCTGTCGCCATCATCGCTAAGTCGTAATAATGCCGGGAATAGCGTAACGGCTGCGGGCTGCTTTCCGGGCGGTTGGCCTCGTGGTGAAGTATCGTCGCCTTCTCCCAAAAAGTGCGCTCGGCTCGGATGGCACTCACTGCACAATCCGCCTGTTTGAAAAGTTGCGGGAACTCCTCGGCGGCATAAGGTTTGATCCGGTAATGATCGTGGGGCATCCAGGCTGCAAGTGGCCCGATTTCAAGGCGCACTTCCGGACGCAGATAGTCATCCGCAAATGCTGCCGGATAAACGATATTGATTGCATGATCATCATGATGTTGCTCGCCACCACCACTATCATCATGATCATCCAGCTCACAGCGGCAGACCGGATCAACTGCCTGTGAAATCATCGTCAACAGCTGGCCGCCAATGTAATCCACTGCCTTGGCATCAATCTCTTTGTTCAACTCATCTTGCTTAGTTTTCGAACGCTCTGCCTGCGGATCATCTTCGCCAATTACCACACGCCAGTCCAGAATCAGGTCAATGTCTTCGGAAAAACGCTCGATCAAATGGAACACCTTGGACAAACTCGTGCCACCCTTGAACATCAGCAAGCGCGACAGTTCGGGGTGCGCAAACAATTTGCTCAACGTCCAGCACACCCAGAAGTCTTTCTCCACAATGGCCTGCGTCATACCCTTGCGCGCCGCTGTTTCCACGAATAGTTCGCGCCGTTCGGCGGGTGAAAGACGCGCGACCGATTCCATCAGCCGCGCCCCCCGCAAATCCGCTTGATCGTCTCGTACACCCAGCCCGTCGCCGTCACCGTATCTTTCAGCACTCGCTTGCAGGCCGTTTCATCCAGTTGCTTGTGCAGTGTCGCAATCACCGCATCGTCCACCCGATCCTGCCCCAGCGCCTTCAGCGCCTGCACGATCAAGCCGCTCTCGCGATGTTTGAACCCAACATCCTTCAACGCCGACTTCTTGAACTCCAGCGTATGGTTGCCGATGTCATACTGACGGTTTGGCCCATCGGATAGATACACCAGCCGACCGGGCACCTGTGTTGAAAGCCCTAGCAGATTCAGCGCAGCATCGCCCGAAGGCTGGATGCGCCAATTGAACTTGCGCGCGAACGCCTGCGCCACCTGGTCGAAATCCGGGCTCAACTCCTGCTGCAACAATTCGCTGAATTTGGGGTAGTCGTAAATACCTCGGCAGACACGACGTATCTTGCCTTCGCGGCACAATGCCACCAGCGCATTTTCGATCTGGTCACGGCTAAAATCCTCGACGAAATCATTCGGAGAGAACGCCCAACCCCTACCGCGCCCATATATTCGTGAAATTGCTTTTTTATTAAGTGATTGCATAAATACCATGCAAGCAGTTTTGATGGGAAAATATACTACTTTTCCCAGTAAAAAAAAGAAAGAAGAAAATAAAGGTTACTCTGGCGAGGGCTGTTTTACTTCAAACCTCGCGCCTGGAAGAAATTTAATACTGTCCGTTATCAAGCGTCATCGGCTGATCCAGATTCAACCCCTTCTGCCCGTCCTCGCGCAACGCGCTTGAATCAAAGCCATCCACCAGCTTGATCGCCCTAACGTTAAAAACGCCTGCATCGCGCAGGCGCTCGCAGTA
>JAJZTQ010000009.1 GCA_021848825.1 Pseudomonadota bacterium | reverse complement strand
TGACTTTCAAGCTGTCTTGCGCGCAAAGGCTGCCCCAACCAGGGATATCATTCCGAAGCCGAACAGCCATATTGCGGAAGGTTCGGGTACAGGATTGACGGCATTACCGACGACAATCGTGGATTGCGCGTTTGTTATCATGTATGGGATTCCGACAAAATAAGGCGGCGGGGGAAATGGGTATCCCGGATTAACAAACAACAGTGCCTGAGTTATGAGGCCGCCCCACGATGCTATCCTCGATGCAAAGTCGACGTTGTCATAGCTTCCATATCCAAAAAAGCTTTCCGCCCCTGAGGTGGTCGCCACGTGATTGCCTGCGGCGACAAGCTCGGCCATATCGCCCGCAATCAACTGATTGCCAGAAACGAAGAGATCGCATCCCGCCTGTGCACAGGTTAGCCTCGTATTAGCAGAATCGATCGTATGTGAGGTCGGACCGGAAACGGAAAGATGAAAGCCTGTGATGTCCGATGGTTTCAGGGAACCCTTCGCTCCATCGGTGGCGATGGATCCAGCAAGGGTGACTACCCCGCTGCCGAAATTGGCGGAATTGCCAATTATATCGACATTGTAAATGACAGATGCTTTGGCAGTGGCGGCGGTGCCAAACGCTATCAGCAATATTGCGGCATACAAATTTTTCATGTTGTTCCCGAATAGAAAGATGGATATGTTCGGCGACACTCTAGACGGGGCGTATGACGGAAATCAGGTGATGAATCGCCAGAGATGTAGTCTGAAAGGACTACATCTCTTTAGACTTAACCTGATAATTTCATTATGAAGCTGATCTCCATGGAAAAAACTGGCAATAGTATAAGCGCATGGAAATGTAACTAATGGTAACCACATTGCATACTGTTCGGCGGGATTCAGGGATTGCCGGATGAGCCATGAGCCTAGTCTGCCAGCGTGTCCAAAGCTCGCCATTTCTTCGTCTGTTTTCGGCTTCAGCATTTCCGGGGCGTAAAATGAAAAGGGCTTGCCAGTTGCAAGCCCTTGATTTTTTGGTGCTGATGAGAAGAATCGAACTTCCGACCTACTGATTACGAATCAGTTGCTCTACCGACTGAGCTACATCAGCAGCTGGATCGCCGATTATAAAGAATTCGGAATGGATCGGCAATCAGGCCGTCGCCGGGCGCGTCCTGATGATGATGTCGACGCCGTCGAATATCCTGTTGCTGGGGAGCGGCGGAAGCTCCGGGATGGATACCACGGATGCGTCGATATCGCTCAGCTCGCCTGTCACGATGTCGTAGAAATGATGGTGATCCGAAGTGTTGGGGTCATACAGGACCTTGGTGGGGTCGACGATGACCTCCCTCAGCAGACCTTTCTTGAGGAAAAGTCCGAGCGTATTGTAGACGGTCGCCTTGGAGACTTCCGCCTTCTTGCTGTTGACTGCAGCCAGAATCTGATCTGCGGAAAGATGCGTCATGCAGGAAAAAAGCACATGCGCTATCTTGACTCGCTGGGAGGTCGGGGAGATCCCGCTGTTCCTCAGGAGCTCCGAAATTGTCTTGGTGTCGTTCTTTTTCATGGAATGAGTTTAGCACTCATTCAATCAATTTCAACTGTCATCTTTGACAGCTGTAGGCCTGTGTCGAGAGCATCGGGGTTTCGTCGTGAATCAGGGAGGCGAGGAGCTTCGCGCTGGCGGGCGCCATGGTCACGCCGTAGCGGAAGTGTCCGCTGTTGATGTAGAGATTGTCGAACTGATGGTGCTTGCAGATGAAAGGGATATTGCCCGGAGAACCCGGCCTGAGTCCTGCCCATTTCTTCACGGGCGACAGGGATTCCAGCTCGGGAAGCATCTCAGCCGCCGCTTCATGGAGGAAGCGCTCTGCAGTGACTGTCTTGTCGAAACCCGCATTTTCAAGGGTGCTTCCTGCCAGGATATGCCCGTCCTTTCTCGGGATGATGTAAATGCCGTCCCTGAAGAGGATGGTATCCAGCAGCCCGCTTGACTCGAAGAGCAGCATCTGGCCCTTGACCGGAAAGATGTCCGGGCTGTCGTCACCCAGCAGCTTTCTGCTCCAGGCCCCGGCGCAGGCGACGTAATTTCCCGCCGAATGGAAGCCTTTATTCGTATTGAGGCCGATGATGCGTCCTCCCTTTTTTTCCAGGGAAAGCGCTTCGCAGCCTTCTCTTATGGTCACGCCCAGGCTTTCGAGGCTTGATCTCATGGAGCGGATCAGCCTGGGGTTTCGCAGCTGCGCGACATCCGGGAGAACGAATTCGCCGTTTTCCTTTTCGAAATGGCTGACATCGTGGGATTCGCACCAGGATGCGGCATTTCCCATCGGGCGCTTTCCCGGAAGAACGGTCATGCCGCATCTGACATATTCAGGGTCGATTCCGCTCGATCGCCGCAATGCTTCTGCGAGATCGGGATAGAGGGAAGCGCCCATCAGGGCGAGGGAAGTCACTTCTTCCGGATAGTCCCAGGGAAGAAGGGGAAAGAGGATCCCGCCCCCTGCCCACGAAGCCTCCATGCCGGCTTTGCCGCGCTCAAGCACCGACACTTTCGCGCCTCTTCCGGCGAGTTCGTAGGCGCTGGAAAGGCCCACGATCCCTGCTCCGATGATGATGATGTCAGGGGACAAACGGATATCCTTGGTGAAAATCGACCGCTTATTCTACCAAATCGACCGCTTGTCGGATTCATGTTGTGGTTGGGAAAACGCTTTGATTAAATTACCCTAGGACAAAACTGCAACGGGACGATGCATGAAAAGGAACGGATTCACACTGATAGAACTCCTGGTGGTGGTCGCCATCATCGGCATCATCGCGGCGATTGCGCTGCCGATATACAGCTCGTACGTGGTGAGGGGAAAACTCGCCGAGGCCCCCGGCAACCTCGGCACATTCAGGGTCCAGATGGAACAGTATTACGAGGACAACAGGGCGTACGGCACGGCCGGAGGCGCATGCGGCGCGACCCTGCCGACGGGGAAATATTTCACCTACAGCTGCACAGTGGGTTCGACGACAGACAGCTATACGGCGACGGCGAAAAGCAACGCGGGCACCGGGCTAGGAAATTCCGGCGACTACACCTATACCGTCGACAACAACAACAGCCAGGCCACGACCATGTTCGCGGGATCGAGCGTCTCTTACAGCTGCTGGATCACAAAATCGGGAGATTCATGTTGAGACAGGAAGGCGTCTCTCTGGTCGAATTGCTGATAGGGCTCGCAGTGCTTGGGCTGGTGCTCGCCCTCGCCATCCCGAACCTCACCTCATGGATGGAGAATACCCAGATCAGGAGTGCGGCGGAATCGATCCTGAACGGCGTTCAGGTCGCCCGCGCGGAGGCGATCAGACGCAACTACCAGGCCACATTCCATCTCACTTCTTCGAGCGGTTCGGCTGACTGGTGCGTCGACACGACTGTCCAGAGCACTTCAGGAAATACCGACTGCAGCGGCAACAGCGGAACGTCGATAAACAAGGTGCAAAGCTGGGCAGGCTCTCAGGACAAGAACGCGAGGGTGGGCGCAAGCACGTCATCTACCCAGACTTATACAGCCGCATTGTCGGCAGGGGCCGGCCTTCCCGCCTCCGTGACGTTCGATGCGATGGGGCACATGGTGGGAACGGGGATCACGAGGATCGATGTGACCAATTCTTCCGACAGCAACGCGAGGAGGCTCGTCATCATCATCTCGTCTTACGGGCTCGTCAGGCTTTGCGATCCCCTGCTCACCCATTCCTCGAATCCGCAGGGCTGCGCTTAGGAGAATCGATGTGAAGAAGCAACAGGAAGGCGTGATGCTGCTCGAAGCGCTGATATCGCTCCTGATATTCACCATGGGTGTGCTCGCCGTGATAGGCATGCAGGCAAGGACGATAGGCGAGACGATGGATGCGCGCTACAGGGCGGACGCGGCTTTTCTCGCGAACCAGATTCTCTCGCAGATATGGGCAGATCGGGTCAATATCGCAAGCTATGCCTGCAACCCCTGCCAGTCGTCCTCCGGCGGAAATGTCTCGACCCAGGCATGGGTCAGCCAGATAGAGAACACCACGAGCCAGAGCGCCTATCTTCCCGGCGTCACGGACAGCGCGAACCAGCCCGTGATAACAGTCAATTCGAGCAATCAGGTGACGGTGACGCTTTCCTGGAAGTCTCCCCAGGGAAACACATCCCATACCTACACGACGATGGCGCAGATCAATGGATAGACAGAAAGGCTTCAGCATCGTGGAGATCCTGGTCGGTCTCGTGATCGGAATGCTCGCGCTTCTCGCGATCTTCCAGACGCTCGCGCTTTTCGAGAACCAGAGAAGGACGACCAGTTCGGGCGCAAACATGCAGCAGAACGGCCTTTCGGCGCTCTATACGCTGGAGCAGGACATCAGGCTGGGCGGATACGGGCTCATCGACAACGGCAGCATGCCCTGCTTCAACATCAATGCCTATGGCAGTCCGCAGAGCGTATTCCAGAGCATTCCGATCCAGATCGTGGACGGAGGAACAGGTTCCGACAGCCTGGTGACGGCGAGGCTGGGCTCCGATACCGGAGGCGTGGCGACAGGCGGGGGACGCGCCCAGCTTGCGGCTCAGGTTTCGAGCCTTCCCGGAGCGATCACCGTCGACACCGGTGAAGGAATCAAGGCGAACGATTACATCATGATCTCCCAGACCGGGCTTGCCTGCTCCTTGCTGAAGGTGACGAGCGTTTCGGGAACGAATGTCAGTGTGCAGGCCGTTGCCAATTCGGGGGGAACTGCAGGCACGGCGAACTTTCCGAGCTATGCGGGGAACACTTCCAATCCCTATGCGATCATCGTCGACATCGGGCAAAGCGCGCCTTTCACGACTTCCACCTATTCCGTCTCCAGCGGAAATCTCGTCCAGTCCGACAACGGCGCGACCGCCCAGCCTGTCGTCGCCAACATCGTCAATATCCAGGCCCAGTACGGCGTCGCCCCTGCGGGAAGCCAGTCGATCAGCTGCTGGACGGATGCGACGGGAAACAACTGTTCGCCTGCATCCGGAAACTGGTCCGCTCCAACTTCGGCAGACTTCGAAAGGGTCAAGGCGATCCGGCTCGCCATCGTGGCGAGAAGCGCGATCAAGGAAAAGCCCAGTTCGGGCACGACATGCGATGCCACCACCAGCGCGCCCGCCGCATGGCCTTCCGCCGGGCTGCCGACTGGCAGCAGCAATCCGCCGACGATCGATCTTTCCTCTGATTCGAACTGGAAATGCTACCGGTACAAGGTCTATTCGACCATCATCCCGCTCAGGAACGTGATATGGGGGAACCTATGAAGCGTGAGAGAGGCGTCGTTCTCGTCATCGCATTGATCGCGCTCGTCGCCATGTCGCTTGCAGGCATTTCGCTGATGAGGAGCGTCGATACGGCCAACCTGATCTCCGGAAATCTGGCTTTCGACGAAGCGGCAGTCCAGATGGAGGACATCGGGGAAGAGGCCGCATACAACTGGATCATCGGGAATGCCTACAGCAATACCGGAAGCTGCCAGTACACGCAGGCAAACGGGAGCTCGAACTGCCCCAACTATTACTATGCCGACGTACTGCCCATGGATTCAACCACCAATCTTCCGAATCCCGGTACCGGCAACACGCTCAACTGGAGTACTGCATCGACTGCCGGACTGCCTTCCGGATATTCAGTGCAGTACATCATAGAGAGGATGTGCGGGACGGTGGTCGGCGGGGTGCAGACGAACGGCGCCGCCCCCACTTTCGCCAACTGCATGGCTTCTCCCGTCTATGACAATACCCAGACCCCGCCTGTCGCGGTGGGCGGCACGGGCAGGCTTTTCTTCAGGGTGACGGTGAGGGTGAACGGGCCGAGAAACACGACAGGACAGGCCCAGTATTACATCGGAATGGAGGACAACGTCACATGATGCCGTTTCCGGAAATGGAGGGATATGGATGAAATGAAGGCAGTGTTCGCTCGTTCAATTTACCAATCGAAAGGACAAATCATGAAAACCAAATTGCTGGTATCGCTCATCTTCGGATTGAGCACCCTCTCCCTTGCCTCGCTTTCCTATGCGGACGGCAAGGGGGGTGGCGGAAGCTGCTCGACCGGAAACGGCAATAGCTGCAACAATGGTCATGGAGGAGACGATGGCGGCGGAAGCTCCAGCTCGAGCTGCACGGGAACGGTCGTCTCCGCCTGCGGCCTGCAGATCGTCAAATCCGTCTGCAGCACCAGCACGGACGCCGAGCACGATGGCCACGAGAACGAGGAGCATGAGGATGCCGACAGCAACGACCGCGAAAACGACAAGGACAACAACGGTCATGCCTACACGACCGATGACAGGGATTCTCCCTCGAATCATCCCGGTCAGGATTTCGGCTTCCAGTATTATTACGATTCCAACGGAAACATGCAGGAAGTAACCGGAGGCAATTCCGTGCCTGCGGGTGCTCAGGTAGTCACTGTCACGAACGGCGAGCGTCTCGGCACTTCTCCTGACGGCAAGATCACGATCTGCCATCGCATGGGCGGAGCGGAAGTCACGCTGAACATACCGGATGACCAGATCAACGGCGTCAAGGCGCATGGCCATGGCATTCATCCTCTCGACACCATAGGCAGATGCGAGGACGAGAACGACAGCGATCCTTCCCACGATACCGTGCCCAGGCAGAAGCTGAGCCAGAGCTCGAACATCACGACGAGCGTCCAGGCATGCCTTTCCGCGCCTGCCGGGACTTCCGTGACGGTGACGCTCGCAAACGGTCAGACCTGGTCGGGTGCTGCGCCAGGCTGCAATGCATCCGGCGTTTCATGCAGCGTTCCGCTCGGCGGAACGGCTTCAGGCGGCTCGCTGCAGGGCAATGGTCTTCCCAACAGGGGAGGCGTCAGGACCTTGCGCTGATGTCTTCAAAGGGGCGGTCATTCCGCCCCTTTTTCATACAGCCTGTATCTTTCCTTCCTGTCCCCGGCCCTCGCCCCTTCCCATATCTTTCTGAGTCCCTCTGGACGATGCCTGTCCGAAGAGACTGTCTGCACAAGCACGAGACTGCAATTGCCCTTCTTCACGGTGTCTATGCCGAGATAATAATCGAGCATGGCGCGCTGCGCGTCCCCGAGATGCCTTCCTTTCATGCAGGTGTATCGATGTGGCATCGCCTTCTTCATCGAGAGGAACATTTCCCTGTAGCTTTTCACGGAATCGAGGAAAGGCAGCCACAATGTCATCAGTATCGCCCATACCATGACGATGCCGCTCGTCCAGTTGATCACTGCGCGCACGCCGTTGTGCTCCGTCCGGATCACCAGGAAGACCCAGAGCAGCGTGACGAGTGATGCGAAGAGGAACGGGAAGAATGAAAAATGCCCCGAGAAATCAGGATGGTAATGATGGATTCTGGCAGCGATGTAGGCGGGATGCCCCGTCATCATGGCGATCCATCCTGTCCAGAACAGCAGCGCCATCATGCCGAAAGTGAGAATGCCGAACCAGTTGAATGCGCTTGCAGCGCTGCGCCTCATTCTCGCTATGGAAGCCGTGGCTAGCAGGGAAAGAGGGAGCAGCATCGGCATCGCATAGAGCTCCCTTTCGGTTCTTGTCAGGACGAGGACGAGCAGCATCACCGAGAAGATCAGAAGGGGGAGTCTTATGCCGATATCGGAAAGCCTGGTCCTTTCCCGCCAGAGCGCAACGGCTGCAAGGGGAAGCGTGGGCCAGGCGAACCATGCCAGGGTGCCCGGATAGAAAAACAGGCTCCTCCTGGGGGCCGAGGCAAGCCCCAGTGTATCGCTGAAGCTCGATTTCCACCATGCCTCGAAAAGCGCGGGATGCTGAAGATGAAGAAGATAGGGCCAGATTCCCCATGGCAGAAGCGAAAGGAGCGCCGCGAGCAGGAAGGAAATGCCCCGCTTTTCCATGAGTGGAAGAATGAGCAGAATTGGGAAAAAATAGGCGATGGCGATGAGCCCCTTCGACATGAAACCTATGCCCATTCCGGTCCCGGCGAGCACTCCGCCGAACGAATTTTTCCCTATCATGGAGAAGCCCAGAATCGCCATGGCGCAGCCTGCGAAAAGGGCCGAATCCGGTATGAGCTGATGGGCATGCCCGAGAAGTCCCAGGCTTCCTGCAAGGATCAGGACCGCATATCGCCCTTTGCCGTAAAGGATGCGGCCTGACAGGGCGATGAAAATCAGCGCGAGACCCATGTAGAAGCCTGTCGCAAGCCTCATCGCATCGGGAAGGGAGAGGATGGGGGAGAGCAGCTTGCCGAAAACCGCCGCCGTCATGAAATAGAGAGGGGGGGAGGCAAAAGGCGATTCGTCCGGGAGATGGAATGTGAGCCAGTTGCCGCTTTCCATCATGTGGCGGACAAGGCCGAAATTGTACGCTTCGTCAGGCTTCCAGGGTTCATGGCCGAGGAGGCCGGGAAGCATCCAGGCAAGCGTCAGGAAGACGATCAGAGCCAGTTCCGTCTTGTCGAGCGGCGGATCGGGTTCAGGCAGGGGTTCGGTATAGAACATCATGCCACCCGCTTGACTGCATCACTCTGATGCGGTTCCCAGTCAGGACAGGCCTGGTCGAGAAGGAAGAAAAGGTGCAGGGCGTTTTCGCCGAGAGGGGATTTCTCGTCATGGGAACTGAAAGCGTCGCCTCGGCCGGTCTCCGACGTCATGACGAAATCCTGCTTTCCGGAAACAGAATCCTGGCCGCAGCCCCGGAGGGAGACAGCCGTCAGCGCGAACGGGAAGCAGGCTTTCATTTACGCATCAGTCTAGCGCATTGCAACGAAAAAGGCAGCCGAAGCTGCCTTTTCAGGAGTTTCGCGCGACTCAGGCGGCTGCCTTCTTTCCGTATTTCTGGCGGAATTTCTCGACACGGCCTGCCGTGTCGACGATCTTCTGTTTTCCGGTGTAGAAGGGATGACATGCCGAGCAGACTTCTATTTTCAGCGGCTTCCCGATCGTGGAGCGGGTCGTGAAGACTTCACCGCAACTGCAGGTCACGGTGATTTCGTTGTATTCCGGGTGTATTCCTGATTTCATCGCAAATCCTAAGGCGGTAAACGCGGTATTATCTTCCAAAAATCGGAGTTCCGCAAGCATCAGCCGCGGCGCATCGAATCGAAGAAGTCCGAATTGGTCTTTGTTGCCTTGATCTTGTCGAGCAGGAACTCGATCGCCTCGAGGTCATCCATGGGATAGAGCAGCTTCCTCAGCACCCATATCTTCTGAAGCACGTCCGGCTTGATCAGAAGCTCCTCTCGCCTTGTTCCCGAGCGGTTGACGTTGATGGCGGGGTAGGTGCGCTTCTCGGCGATCCTTCTGTCGAGATGGATCTCCATGTTGCCCGTTCCCTTGAATTCCTCGTAGATCACGTCGTCCATGCGGGAACCCGTATCGACCAGGGCCGTCGCGATGATCGTCAGAGAGCCCCCTTCCTCGATGTTCCTCGCAGCGCCGAAGAAGCGCTTCGGGCGCTGCAGCGCATTGGCGTCGACGCCGCCCGTCAGCACCTTTCCCGATGCCGGGACGACCGTATTGTAGGCCCTTGCAAGCCTGGTGATCGAGTCGAGCAGGATCACCACATCCTTCTTGTGCTCGACGAGGCGCTTCGCCTTCTCGAGCACCATCTCGGCGACCTGGACATGCCTCGTTGCCGGCTCGTCGAAGGTCGAGGAAACCACTTCGCCCCTGACAGAACGGGTCATCTCCGTCACTTCCTCGGGGCGCTCGTCGATCAGCAGCACGATCAGGTGAACATCCGGGAAATTCGCAGCGATGGAGTGCGCAATGTGCTGAAGCATGACGGTCTTGCCGCTCTTCGGTGAGGCGACCAGCAATCCCCTTTGCCCCTTTCCTATCGGCGCGATCATGTCGATCACCCGGCTGGTGATGTTTTCCTCGGAGCGGTTGTCGCGCTCCAGGGTGAGGGGTTGCGTCGGGAAAAGCGGGGTGAGGTTTTCGAAAAGGATCTTGTGCTTGGAATTTTCAGGCGGCTCGCCATTGACCTTGTCCACCTTGACGAGCGCGAAATAGCGCTCGCCGTCCTTCGGTGTCCTGATTTCCCCTTCTATCGAATCCCCTGTGTGGAGGTTGAATCGCCTGATCTGGCTTGGGCTCACATAGATGTCGTCCGGGCCGGCGAGATAGGAGATGTCGGGCGATCGCAGGAAGCCGAATCCGTCCTGGAGCACTTCGAGCGTGCCTTCTCCGTAGATGCTCTCGCCTTTTCTGGCCTGGTTCTTGAGCAGTGCGAAGATGAGTTCATGTTTCCTGAGACGGTTTGCGCCGTCTATCTCGTTGGCGATGGCCATTTCTACCAGTTGGGTGACCGGAAGGGATTTCAAGTCGGATAAATGCATTGGCGGAGAAACTCTTATTGGAAGCGGTGTCGAAGGGAAGACCCGCAGCCGTCAGGCTGCGGGCTGATTGGCGAAGATTAACCGGTTTAGATGTGGCTGTCAATAAAAGCGGTGAGCTGGGATTTCATCAGGGCGCCGACCTTGGTCGCCGCGACTTCGCCGTTCTTGAATATCATCAGCGTCGGGATGCCCCTGATGCCGTATTTGGGCGGCGTGGCCTGATTGTCGTCGATGTTGAGCTTGGCCACCTTGAGGCGCCCCGAATATTCCTGCGCGACTTCGTCGAGAATGGGCGCAATCATCTTGCAGGGGCCGCACCATTCCGCCCAGTAGTCGACCAGAACAGGCGTCTGCGATTGCAGCACCTCTTCCTCGAAAGTGTCATCGGTCACATAGTGGATATGCTCGCTCATCGGGCCCCCGGATTCTTAAATGAAAATGCCATATCGTAACCAAAATAATTTTCCGTGGGAAGCGGAAATCAAAAATAAACCGCTCTCACGGCACGGCTGCTAAAATGATAGTTTTCGCTTGAGGATGGATCATGACCTATGTAGTGACGGAAAATTGCATCCGCTGCAAATACACGGACTGCGTCGATGTCTGCCCTGTCGATTGCTTCAGGGAAGGGCCGAACTTCCTGGTGATCGATCCTGACGAGTGCATCGACTGCACGCTTTGCGTCGCGGAATGCCCTGCGGAAGCGATATTTGCCGAAGACGATGTGCCCGAGGATCAATTGAAGTTCATCGCCTTGAATGCGGAACTCGCGAGAACCTTCAAGCCCATCACGGAAAAGAAGGATGCGCCGATTGATGCGGACGAATGGCTGAACGTGAAAGACAAGCTGAAATACCTGGAGCGCTGAAGCCTTTCGATGCCGATAGAAGCGAGGCGATTTCCCCCGGAATCATTCCTGCACGATGCGGCGCATTTTCTCGCCGCTGAAAACAGAAAGGCAGATCTTTCCGGCATCACTGTGCTGCTTCCCAATCTCCATGCAGCTTCTGAATTTGCAATAGAAATCAGGAAAGCTGCGGGATTCCCCTTCGTTCTTCTTCCGCAAATGGAAACCCTTTCAGGCTTTGCCTGCCCTGAGGAATTCGTGCCTGAAAGCCTGAGGGGGGCGCGGCTCTATCTCGCCCTCAGGGAAAAGGGCTGGTTCGGGGAAAACGATCTCTGGCATCTGAGCAGCGAGCTCTCCGGCCTTTTCGAGGAACTGACCCGATGGAAGGTCTCCCTGCACCGGAATGGCGAAGAATTTTCTTCGATGCTCGAGAAGGCCTACAAATCGGGAAATTCCGAGTCGCTGAGGTTCGAGGCGATGCTGATCCATGAATTGTGGTACGCCATGGAACTCGATGGATCGAGCAAGGCGGCAGCCTCTCAATTGAAGCTTGCGAGCCTGGCGACGAATCCTTCAGGCCCCCTTTATGTCCTCGCGCCGGACGAACTCACCCGGGCGGAACAGGCATTCCTTGCTTCATGGGCTGAAAAGGCCCCTGTCCGGGTCTTTTCGGAGGAGAGGAGCGGATTCTACTCATGTCTCTGGCCGGAGAAGAAGGACAGGAACATCATGCAGAGGGCGGAGGATTGCAGCTTTGCGCCGCTTTCCAATATCAGGCTTTTTTGCGCCAGGGATCTCGAAGAGGAGGCGGAAAGCGCCCAGATCAGGATCAGGCAATGGCTGATGGCGGGGAAGAAAAGCATCGCGCTCGTGGCGCTGGACAGGCTTGCGGCCAGAAGAACACGTGCGCTCCTGGAGCGGGCGGAAATCCTCGTCTCGGACGAGACGGGATGGACGCTTTCGACCACTTCCGCGAGCACGGTCATCATCCGCCTGCTCGATGCCATCGCCAGCGACTTCTACCACGAGGACATGCTGGATCTCTTGAAATCCCCATTCATCTTCACGGACTGGCCTGCAGAATCGAGACAGGAGGCGGTTCATGCGCTGGAACAGGCGATCAGGAAGCACCATGTGGTCTCGGGGCTAGATCATTACGAGAGACTGGTCCTCGAGACCGAATCGAAAGCGGCGATGGATGCCCTGAGGTTCGCTCGTCAGAGATTTTCCGCGAAGACCATGACGCTTTCCGGATGGCTCGATGCGCTTTCCGAATGCCTGGTGCGCCTGGGCATTTCCCCGGGACTTGAAGCAGACCTGGCGGGGGAGGCGCTTCTCGAAGGTCTTTCTGAATTGAGAAACGAGCTTTCGAATGAGAAGGGCAGATTCGGATTCAGGTCATGGCGGAGATGGCTGGACATGCGGCTCGAATCGATGACTTTCAGGGACAGCAGCATCAGGAGCCCGGTCGTTTTCACCCATCTCCACGCCACCAGGCTGAGGAAATTCGATGCAGTCGTCCTTCTGGGGTGCGACGCCATGCACCTGCCTTCGGAATCGGCAAAAAGCCCCTTCTTCAACCAGGCGGTGCGTGCGGAACTGGGCTTGCCTCTGAAGGAGACGGAGCGGCTGAGGCAGCTGGAAAATCTCTCCGGGCTCCTTTCCAGAGCCGGAGAAATATGGGCGAGCTGGCAATTCATGAAGAAGGGCGAGCCCAATCTCATGAGCCCGTTCCTGGAAGAGCTCAATGCATTCCATGTCCATGCCTTCGGCATCGATCTCGTCGAGCGCGATTTTTCAGGATTCATGCCGATGATGCGCCTCGAGAAAAGGCGCCAAAAAATCGGTCCGACCTTTCCGCCTTCCCCTTCGGTCGTCGAGGGACTCGTCCCGGGATCGATTTCAGCCAGCGGATACAACAGCCTGCTCGCCTGTCCTTACCAGTATTATGCGAGCAGAATCCTGAAGCTTTCTGCGATCGAGGAAGCCGAAAAAATCATGGAGAAGGCGGATTACGGCAGCCATCTCCACAGGATCCTTCATCGTTTCCACACGCTTCATCCTGAAATTGCCGATGTCGACGAAGCAAGAATCGAGCTCGAAAGGATCAGCGACTCGGTTTTCAGGGAGGCGGTCGAGGCGGATTACCTCAGCAACGGATGGGCGCTTCGCTGGAAGAAAATGATTCCGGAATATCTCGAATGGCAGAAGGCGAGGGAAGCTGAAGGATGGCGGATCGACAGCATGGAGGAAGAAAGGCAGTTGCAGGTCGAACTCGACCAGGGAAGAAGGCTGATTCTGAAGGGCAGGATTGACAGGGTCGATGTCTCGAAGGAAGGAGTCTCCGTGATCGACTACAAGACGCAGATTGCGGCTCAACTCAGGGAAAAGCTGAAGGAGCCGGGAGAGGATGTGCAGCTTGAAGTCTATGCCCTGCTTCTGGACGAGCCTGTGAAAGAGGCGGCTTTCCTGAGCCTCGACGGCAAGGTCGAAAAGGTGCCTTGCGCAGAACTCCGGGTCGAGGAAAACAGGGATCGCCTTGCATCGATCTTCGAAGAGATTTGCGGCGGGGCGGGTCTTCCCGCGCAGGGCATCGCGCGCGTCTGCGCAAATTGCGAGATGAGGGGGCTTTGCAGGAAGGATTACTGGCAGTGAATCCGCTGGATCCGGGGAAAAGCGCCGTCATAGAAGCCTGCGCCGGGAGCGGCAAGACCTGGCTGCTCGTGTCGCGGATGATCAGACTGCTTCTTTCCGATGTCGATCTCTCGGAAATACTCGCGATCACTTTCACCAGGAAGGCGGCCAGGGAAATGCAGGACCGCCTCAGGAAATGGCTCAAGCTTCTGGCGTTCGCGCCGGAAGAAGAGGCGAGAGACTTCCTGAGAGAGCGATTCCTTTCCGAAGACGAGATAGAGCGGCTGCTCCCCAAAGCGAGAAAGCTTTTCGAGGAATCGCTTTCAAGCGCCATGAACATCACCACCTTCCACGGCTGGTTCCTGGAGATACTGAAGCTCGCGCCGATTTCTTCGGGACTTCCCGGCGCAACCCTTGCAGAATCTGAATCATTGCTCGTCGAGGAGGCCTGGCAGCGCTTCGCCGAAGGCATGCAGTCCGATCATCCCGCATCACCCCATCTGATGACGCTTTTCTCCGAATACGGTCTTTACGGCACGAGAAGGCTGTTGACAGGTTTCCTGGAGAAGCGGGCCGAATGGTGGATTTACACGCTTGGAAAAAGCGACCCGGTAGCTCACGCCCTGGATCAGCTGAAAAGGGAGCTCGATGTCGATCCCCTGGAAGATATCATGACAGGCTTTGCGTCGGATTTGCATCTGAAGGAGATGCTTGGTGAATTCGCCGTTCTGCTTGGAAAGAATACCGAGAGCGACAAGGCGAATGCAGTGAGGCTCGAGCAGGCCGTCTCGGAGGGCGATTTCGACATTGTCCGGGAAGTCTTCTTCACGAGGGAGGGGGAAAGAAGGATCAGGAAGGAAAGCGCTGCGCAGGAAAAGCGCATGGGAAGCGTCGGTCAGTCGCGGTATCTCGAGCTCCACAAGATGATAGCGGAAAGGCTGCAGGCTTATCATGACAGGCTGATCCACCAGCAGATCTATCGCTACAACGAATCGGGACTGACTGCTGGGCAGGCATTGCTGGGCTATTACCAGGAACTCAAGGCGGAAAGGGGAGTGATCGATTTCACCGACGTGGAATGGAAAACCTATGCGCTGCTCAGGCATTCGGATCATGCCGAATATCTCCAGTACAAGATCGATTCCAGATACCGCCACATCCTGCTCGACGAATTCCAGGACACCAATCCTTTCCAGTGGCAGATCCTGAAATCATGGCTTTCCGCATCGAGCGAGGCAGGTCTTCGTCCTTCCGTATTCATGGTGGGCGACCCCAAGCAGTCGATCTATCGCTTCAGGCGCGCCGAAGCCAGGCTTTTCGACGTCGCATCGAGTTTCCTGGAAAAGGAATACGGCGCAGACAGGTACGAACAGAATGTCTCCAGGAGGAGCGGGCCTGCGGTGATCGATTGCGTAAACCGGGTTTTCCCTGATTTTCCGCAGCATGAAGCGCACAGGCAGGATCTTCCGGGAAGGATTGAAGTGCTTCCCCTTGTGAACGAAGAAAGGAATGATCAGGGAGTCTTGTCCTCCCTCAGAAATCCGCTCCGCTGCCCGAGGCCGGAGTCGGTAGACAGAAAAGTCGAGCTGGAGGCGAGACAGTTCGCATTGCGGGTGAAGGAGCTGGTAGGGCGCTATCCGGTCCATGCTCCCGAAGGCGTGAGGGCGGCAAGATATGGCGACATCATGGTGCTGGTCAGGAAAAGAACGCATCTTTCGATATTCGAGAAGGCATTGCGGGAAGAGGGCATTCCCTATGTCGGCTCGAACAGGGGGGGGTTGCTGGAAACGCTCGAAGCCCGGGACCTCACCGCGCTGCTTTCCTTTCTGATCATGCCCTTCGCAGATCTCCATCTCGCCCATGTATTGAGATCCCCGATCTTCGGCTGGAAAGACGAAGCGCTGATGAAGCTTGCGCTCATGAAGGGGGGGAGCTGGTGGAAAAGGCTGAAGGAGGCGGAGCCTCTAAACGATGCCTGCAGAATGCTGGGTTCATGGCTTGAAATCTCGGGAAAGCTCCCTGTTCACGATCTGCTGGACAGGATCTATTTCGAGGGGGATCTTGTCACACGCTACAGGGATGCCGCGCCGCTCGCGATGAAGTCGGCCGTTTGCGCCAATCTTCAGGCTTTCCTCGAGCTTGCGCTGGAAGTCGATTCGGGGCGCTATCCCAGCCTGCCGAAATTCATGAACGGGCTCGCGGAACTCGGAAGGTTCGAAGAGGATGCGCCTGACGAGGGAATGCTCGGGGATGTCGAGGATGCGCTGAGGTTTCATACCATCCATGGCGCAAAGGGGCTCGAGGCGCCCATCGTCTGGCTCCTAGGCGCAAATTCGGCAAGTGTCGTGCGCGAGGAATCGGTGATCCTGGATTGGCCACCCGAAGAAGAGAAGCCTGTCCATTTTTCTCTGCATTCCATGAAGGAGCAGAGGGGGGCGGGCAGGGCGCGCTATTTCGAGCTGGAAGCGATGCATGCCGAGCGCGAGGACCGGAATCTGCTCTATGTCGCGATGACGAGGGCCGTCCAGGCGCTTTTCGTCAGCGGAAGCCCCGGCCGGAACGACAAAAGCTGGTACAGGAAAATTGCCGAAGTTGCTGCGGAACCGGAAAGCTTCCTGCCTGTCGAGGCAGAACATTCGGAAATTCGTGAAGAGACGCCCCCTTCCTTTCCGGATTTCAACAAGCCTTTTCCCACCGGGAAGAAGGAGATATCGACGCCTGAAATGCGCTATGGCATCAGGCTTCACGCGCTGCTGCAGAAAGGATTGAAGGGGGAAGAAGCGCTTGCCGACGATGTCAGAAGAATCCTCGATGCGCCGAACCTCAGGCGTTTTTTCGACCCCGACCTTCATGTCGAAGCCAGGAACGAGGTGGCCTATGTCTCGGCGTTCGGTGAGATCAGGCGAATGGACAGGCTCGTCGAATTCGAAGATGAAATCTGGATACTCGATTACAAGACGGGGGAAATGAAGGCTTCCTACCGCGACCAGCTTTCCGAATACAGGATTGCCATGCAGTCGGTATACGACAAGCCGGTCAGGTGCGCCCTCATTTTCACAGACGGTTCTCTTCTCGAAGTGTGAGAACGATCATGAAGCGAGGCTGTTTTCGCTTGAAATCGAAGCCGATTTCATCCTGACCCATTCTCCGATTTCCTCGACCGTGAATTGGCAGCCCTGGGCTGCGCCGAGCTGGACGGCCATTGTGCCGAAGTTTTCTGCGCTGGTTGCATGCTGCAGTCCCCTGACGACTTCCGGGTTTTCCAGGGCGATGCGGTAGAATCTTTCGATGTTCTCAACTGACATGGTTTTCTCCTTGAATAAGATGCAGGGAGATTTTCCGCTTTCATTCCTGCCCATGTCTGTGAAATTTTCACATGGCGCGGGTGAATTTATACCTTCATGGCCTTTCGTTGAGAATGATCCTCTTTTTCTCGTCATACGAGATATAACCGCCTTCGGCGAGATAATGCATGATCCGCGACACCATTTCCCGCGATGCGCCGACGAGGTTTGCGATTTCCTGATGGGTCGGCTTCTTCTCGATGACGAGCCTGCCTTGATGCTCCCTGGCGAGCTGAAGCAGCGCGCTCGCCACCCTTCCATAGACATCCATCAGCGCGAGGCTGCCGATTTTCTTGTTGGCATTCCTGATCTTGCCGATGAGGCCAAGGATCAGGGAGGAAATGAGTTCGGGATGGTCAGACAGGCATTTGTCGAAATCTTCCTTGGAGATGAGCGTCAATTGCGAGTTTTCCAGGGTCATCACGGAGGCCGATCTGGCGCGGTTGTCCATGAGCGCCATTTCGCCGAAGTATTCGCCTTCCTCCATGATGTTGAGCACGATTTCGTGCCCCTGCTCGTCTGAAAGGTAGACCTTGATCCTCCCCGAATTGATGAGGTAAAGGAAGCTTGAAGGGTCCCCTTCGTTGAGGATGATTGCGTTTTTCGGGTAGAAGCGCTTTTTTCCGATGCCTTCGAGAATTTCGAAGAAATTTCCTTCCTGTTCGAGTGCAGGAGCAGTCTGAATTGAATTCATTTTGGCTATGTACGGATTTCGAGAATTAAACGGGGTCGACCCTTTCGAGCCGCCAGATGCTCTGATTGTAGTCGCGCATGGTCCTGTCGGTGGAGAACTTTCCGCTTGCAGCGGTGTTCAGAATGCTCATCCTGGTCCAGCTGTCCTGGTCCTGGTAGGCTTTGGCTGCGCGTTCCTGGGCATCGACATAGCTCCTGAAATCCGCTGCGACAACCCAGGGATCGTGAGGGCTGTAGATGGAATGGATGATGCTGTCGAAAATGCCGTGTTCGAACTTGTTGAAATGCCCCGATTCGATGAGGCGCATCACCCGCTTCAAATCCCTGTCCCGCTCGATGATCTCGCCCGGGTTGTAATGCTGCCTGACCGCCTCCACTTCATGCGCATCGAGCCCGAACAGGAAGAAATTTTCGCTTCCCACTTCCTCTCTTATTTCGATGTTCGCGCCATCGAGCGTGCCGATGGTGACGGCGCCGTTCATCATGAACTTCATGTTCCCCGTTCCGGATGCTTCCTTCCCGGCAGTCGAAATCTGTTCCGAGAGATCCGTGGCGGGGCAGATCATCTCCATTGCCGAGACGCGGTAGTTGGGCATGAACACGACCTTGAGGAAGCTGTTGGCGGATTCGTCGCTGTTGACGATGTTGGCGACGTTGCAGATCAGCTTGATGATGCATTTCGCCATGTAGTAGCCGGGTGCAGCCTTCCCGCCTATCAACACGGATCTGGGCGTCCAGTTGAGCGTATCCCCTTCCTTGATCCTGTCGTACAGATGGATGACGTGCAGGATGTTGAGAAGCTGACGCTTGTATTCGTGCATGCGCTTGACCTGGACGTCGAAAAGCGAATCGGGATCGAATTCCACACCGCCATGACCGGGATCCTTCAGGTATTCGATCAGCTTCAGCTTGTTGTTGCGCTTCACTTCCCGCCAGGCCTTCCGGAATTCCCTATCTTCGGCAAGCGGCGCGAGTTTTTTCAGGTCGGAAAGATCCGTGATCCAGTCTTCCCCTATCCGGGAGGTGATCAGTTTTGAAAGGCCGGGATTGCACCAGGCGAGCCATCGCCTGGGCGTGACGCCGTTCGTCTTGTTGTTGAATCTTTCAGGCCAGAGATCATGAAAATCCCTGAAGAGCCCTTTCTTCAGAAGATCGGAATGGAGTTCAGCCACGCCGTTGACTGAAAAGGAGCCGACTATCGCGAGATAGGCCATTCTGACATGGGGAACTTCGCCTTCCTCTATCAGAGACATCCTGGCCTGCCGCTCGAAGTCCCATGGCCATCTGGCCGCAACTTTCGTGAGGAATCGCGCATTGATCTCGTAGATGATTTCGAGCAGCCTGGGGAGGAGCTTCTCGAACATCCTCACCGGCCATTTTTCGAGCGCCTCCGGAAGAAGCGTATGGTTCGTGTAGGCCATGGTATCCGACGTGATGGCCCATGCTTCGTCCCAGCAGAGACCATGCTCGTCCATCAGCAGGCGCATCAGTTCGGCGACCGCGCAGGTCGGGTGGGTATCGTTCAGCTGGAAGCAGTTCTTTTCGGCAAATTCGGAGAAATCGTTTCCGTGAGAGGCCTTCCACCGCGCGAGCACGTCCTGAAGGCTTGCGGAGGCGAGGAAATACTGCTGCCTCAGTCTGAGTTCCTTGCCGTTCTCGCTCGCATCATTCGGATAGAGCACCATGGTGATGTTTTCCGCAGCATTCTTGGCGGAAACGGATTCGGCGTATCCCCCCAGATTGAACTCGGTGAGATTGAATTCGTCCGTCGCGGCAGCCTTCCATAGCCTCAGCGTGTTGACCGTGCCGTTCCTGTAGCCGGGGATGGGCACGTCGTAGGGGACGGCAAGCACGTCGCTGGTATCCACCCAGCGCATCTTCATCTGGCCGCTTTCCGATTTGTAGGCTTCGCTTCTTCCGCCGTAATGGATGCGCTGCGTGTATTCGGGGCGCTCGATTTCCCAGACGTTTCCGTCCCTCAGCCAATGGTCAGGCTCCTCGACCTGGTAGCCGTTCTGGATGATCTGCCTGAACATGCCGTATTCGTAGCGGATGCCGTATCCCATGACCGGAAGCTGCAATGTCGCGCAGCTGTCCAGGAAGCAGGCTGCAAGGCGGCCCAGACCGCCGTTTCCGAGACCCGCATCCTTTTCCTTCTCGGTGAGTTCTTCCAGCACCAGTCCGAGATCCATCATGGCGCGCTCCGTTTCATCCGTGATGCCGAGGTTCAGCATGGCGTTTCCGAGCGCTCTGCCCATCAGGAATTCGAGGGAAAGGTAGTAGGTCTGCTTGCAGTCCTGCTCATGATAGGCGTATTTCGTCTTCTTCCATCGCTCCATCAGCCTGTCCCGCATCGTGATCGACAATGCGCTGTAGACATAATGAACAGATTTCGAATACTTGTCCCGACCCAGGGTATGGGTGAAGTGCCGCTTGAAATCTTCGGCAATGTTGACGGAGGCGAGCCCGAGCGGGGGCAGTTCCGTGATGTTGGGGACGGGGTTGCTTCTGACGAGGCGTTTGTCTGGCATGATTGCAGGAATTCCGGTATTGATGAGAAGATTCTACTCCATAATTCCATATTGAATAGCCATTCTGGCAGGAGGAACCATGTCGATTCGTATCGTGGAAACGCAGCCATTTCAGGACCAGCGTCCCGGAACCTCCGGGCTCAGGAAGAAAGTGGCTGTTTTCATGAAAGAAAACTACCTGGAGAATTTCGTCCAGTCGATATTCGACAGTGTAGCAGCGCCGGCAGGAAGCGTGCTCGTCCTGGGCGGGGACGGGCGCTATTACAATCTCGAGGCGATCAGGGTCATCCTCGCCATGGCTTCAGGGAACGGTTTTTCAAGGGTGATCGTCGGGCGAGGCGGCATTCTCTCCACGCCCGCCGCGTCGAATCTGATCAGGAAGAGGGGCGCATCCGGCGGCATCATCCTTTCGGCAAGCCACAATCCGGGCGGGGAACATGGCGATTTCGGCATCAAATACAATTCAGGAAACGGCGGCCCGGCCCCCGAAAAGCTGACGGAGGCGATTTTTGAAAAAAGCCTCGCGATTTCCGAATACAGAATTTTCGAAGGTTTCGATTTCGATCCGGAAAAACTGGGGGAGTCGAGAATCGGCAAGATGACGGTCGAGGTGATCGATCCTGTTTCGGATTATGCGGAACTGATGGCTTCCCTTTTCGATTTCGATTCGATCAGAAGCCTGCTGAATGACGGCTTCGATATCAGGTTCGACGCCATGCATGCCGTGACGGGACCCTATGCGAAGGAAATGTTCGAAAAAAGGCTGGGGGCGAAACCGGGTTCCGTGCTGAACTTTGTCCCCCTCCCCGATTTCGGGGGAGGGCATCCCGATCCCAACCTCACCTATGCGAGAGACCTGGTGAAGATCATGTACGGGGAAGATGCGCCGGATTTCGGCGCTGCGTCCGATGGCGACGGCGATCGGAACATGATATTGGGCCGCCATTTCTTCGTGACCCCTTCCGACAGCCTGGCCGTGCTCGCAGCCAATGCCAAGCTGGTTCCCGGCTATAGGGAAGGCCTTCTCGGCGTTGCGCGCTCCATGCCCACTTCGGGGGCGGTGGATCGGGTGGCAAAGGCGCTGAACATCCCATTTTTCGAAACCCCCACGGGATGGAAATTCTTCGGCAATCTGATGGATGCGGGGCGAGTGACGCTCTGCGGCGAAGAGAGCTTCGGAACGGGATCGAATCATGTCAGGGAAAAGGACGGGCTTTGGGCCGTCCTTTTCTGGCTCAATCTCATCGCGGTGAAAAGGATGTCGGTCGAGGAGATCTTGTATGAACACTGGGGGCAATTCGGCAGGAATTTCTATTCTCGCCACGATTACGAGGATCTTCCGCTCGAGGCTGCGAAAGAAGTGATGGAGACGGTCAGGAACCGCATGACGGATCTTCCCGGGAAATGTCTCGGAAAATACAGGGTTCGCCTCTGCGACGATTTCAGCTATCACGATCCGATAGACGGCAGCACAAGCAGGGGCCAGGGATTCAGGATCCTCTTCGAAGACGGTTCGCGCATCATCTTCAGGCTGTCAGGAACCGGGACGCAGGGTGCGACATTGAGGATCTATCTCGAATCCTTCGAACCGGATCCGTCCAGGCATGGACTGGATGCACAGGAAGCGCTTCGTGAACTCATTTCGATTGCAGGCGAAATATCGGATATCGAAAGAAAGACCGGAAGGGAAAAGCCGACGGTGATCACCTGATTGTCTGAAATTGGACGAAAGCCAGATTTTTCCGCAGCGTCATGATTCGATGGATAATGTCTTTTGATCAGAGCCTTATGTGAAGAAAATGTGAATGGGTGACTATGCCCTGTTTTTTTGATAACTGTTGGTTTTTAAATGGTTATCTATTTTATTTCGGTGTTTCTCGACATGGTCTCCTGATAACATGATTGACATCTTTCCGGGTTAACTTGATCTTCCGGCGCGACTCATCGCGCATTTTCAACGGGAGACCAAGATGAAATACAGGATGTCGCTAGTCGCGCTGAGCATCGCATTGATGGGCAGCAGCGGGTTCGTTCATGCCTCGGACATGGATAAACCGGATCACGAAAAGAAGGTCCATGCCAGAACGCCGATCAGGCATGTCATCGTCATCATCGGCGAGAACCATTCGTTCGACAATGTTTTCGGCGCCTATCAGCCGAAACACAGTGAGGCCATCAGGAACCTGCTTTCCGAAGGGATCGTCAATGCAGACGGCACGCCCGGACCGAATTTCTCGAAGGCGCTGCAGAATCAGGCGAGCGATCTGAACCGCTACAGCCTCGAGCCCGCCATCACTCAGCCTTTTCCCTATTTGCCGCAGCCCCAGACGACCTATGCTTTCGGCCAGCCTCCAGGCGTTCCGGATGCGCGTTTCCCCGCCAACCTGCCGAGCGGCCCCTTCCAGATCACACGCTATGTGCCGTACCAGAATGCGTATCTCGGCGACCCGGTGCATCGCTTCTTCCAGATGTGGCAGCAGGTCGACGGCGGAAAAATGGATCTTTTCGCCTGGGTCGACAAGACCGTCGGCATCGGGCCCCAGAACAGCCCGCCTGCACCGACCCCTGCCAATACGTATTCGGGCGGAGAAGCGCTCGGCTTCTACAACATGAGCGCAGGAGATGTTCCCGAATTCAAGGCGCTCGCCGACCGGTATGCGATCAGCGACAATTATCATCAGTTCGTGATGGGCGGAACGGGAGCGAACTTCATCTCCATAGCGAGTGCAGACGTTGCGTTTCACAACCAGAACGGCGCGCCTGACATGCCGCCTGCCAACCAGATCGAGAATCCCGATCCCCAGCCCGGCACAAATAATTTCTACATTCAGGACGGCTACGGAGGCGGTTCCTACGTTGACTGCGCCGATTCCAGCCAGCCGGGGGTGAGCCAGATCAGGAACTATGTCAGGAGCCAACCCGGCAGGACGTTCAGGGGCGGAAATTGCGCACCGAGGACCTATTATCTCCTGAACAACTATGCTCCCGGCTATACGCCTTCAGGCGAGCTGAATCCGCTGGGTCCGACCCATTTCACCCTGCCTCCCCAGTATATGCCGACCATCGCCGATGCCTTGAGTGCGAAGGGCGTTTCCTGGAAATGGTACAGCGGCGGAAGAGCCGACGGCGTGAATCCCACCAACCAGTACTGCAACATCTGCGACCCCTTCACGTTCTTCAAGTCGGTGATGACAGGTCCGATGAAATCCAATCTTCAGGATGTCACGCAGTTCTACCAGGATGTCCAGGATGAATCGACATTGCCTGCTGTTTCCTTCATCAGGCCATTCGAGAGCCAGGCAGGCCATCCCGCAGATTCCACGCTTTCCGCCTATGAAGGCTTCGTGATGGACATCATCAACAGGGTGAAGAGCGACAGGAAGGCATGGGAAAGCACGGCGATCATCATCACCACCGACGAAGGCGGCGGCTATTACGATTCAGGCTATATCCAGCCGATCGACTTCTTCGGCGACGGCACGAGGATTCCGCTCATCGTCGTATCGCCTTATGCGAAGAAGGGTCATGTCGATCACGTCTATGCCGATCATGCCTCCATCCTCAAGTTCATCGAAAAGAACTGGGATCTGAAGCCGCTTTCGCACCGCAGCCGCGACAGCCTGCCCAATCCGGTCGCATCGGACGACAATCCCTATGTTCCGCTGAACAAGCCCGCATTGGGGGACCTCATGAACATGTTCGATTTCGAACACGACCGTCGTTGAGAGGATCTAACCTGGAAGGCCGGGCATGCCCGGCCTTTTTCATTTCAGCGCCGATTCCATCCTGTTCAAGGCCTCGGTCAATCTCGATCTCGGGCAGCCGAAATTGAGCCTGACAAAGCCGGGGAATCCGAAATCCGAGCCATCGGAGAGCCCGACCCCGGCATTTTCGAAAAACGAAGCGGGATTTTCGATTTTTCCCGCATCGATCCAGGCGAGATAGGTCGCCTCGACATGGGCCATCTCGAGCCCCATTTCCTTGACCGATTTTTCGACGAGATCGCGGTTTCCGCGGAGATAATCGATCAATGCCCCGCGCCATTTTCCCGAGTCGCGGTATGCCGCGAGCGCAGCCTCGTATCCCAAGGCGTTGACATGGGGCACGATGCCTTCCATTTCCGCAACGAACCGCTTTCTGAGACCTGGGTCGGGGATCACGGCGAAGGAAATGGAAAGGCCGGGGATGTTGTAGGTCTTGGAGGGCGCCATCAGCGTGATGGTTCTCTTTTCCACTTCTTTCGAAAGGGAAGCGATCGGGATATGCTTCTTGTCGTCGAGCAAGATGCCGCAATGGATTTCGTCGGAGCAGATCAGGAGATCATGCCTTTCGCAATATTCCGCGATCTGCAGGAGCTCGCTTCTTTCGAAGACCCTGCCGGTCGGATTGTGCGGATTGCAGAAAAGGAGGAGGCTGCTTCCTGAAGTGACAGACTTTTCGAGCGCATCCATGTCGTCGATCCATCTCCCCTCATCGAGGATCATGGGCGACTTCGACACATTCATTTTCGAATGGATGGGCGCGGAAAGAAAGGGCGGATAGATGGGGATGGAGGTGATCGCGTTTCCCCCTCCCGCGGTCCTGCAGGCGAGATTCAACCCGGTGACGAGCCCCGGGAGCCAGACTATCGCCTCTTTTTCGACTTGCCATCCGTATTCGGACAGAAGCATCGACACGACGGTGGTCGCGAGCTCGGCAGGCGCATGGGTATAGCCGAATATGCCGTGACGGACGCGTTTTTCCAGCGCCGCCATGACCGGAGAAGGCGCCCTGAAATCCATGTCCGCCACCCATAGCGGAAGAATGTCTCGGTCTCCGTACCTGTCCCACTTGATACTGGAAGTGTGTCTCCTGTCTACGATTTCGTCGAAATTCATGGCGTGAATGATTTCAGGCCTGACCTGTAGCTTTCGGCATTTTCGACGTAATGCCTGGCATTGGCCTTGATCGCTTCGATTTCCTCGATGGTGAGTTCCCTGATCACGCGCCCCGGAGAACCGACGACGAGGGAGCCGTCGGGAATCACCTTGTTTTCCGTGATCAGCGTGTTTGCGCCGATCAGGCAGTTGCTGCCTATTTTCGCGCCGTTCAGGATCACGCTCTTGATCCCGATCAGGCTCTCGTCTCCTATCGTGCAGCCGTGCAGCACGCAGGCGTGCCCGACCGTCACCCTTTTCCCGATCTTGAGCGGGCTGCCCATGTCGACATGCAGCACGGAGCAGTCCTGGATGTTGGTTTCGTCCCCGATCAGAATGCGGTCGACATCTCCCCTGACCACAGCGCCGAACCAGATGCTGACATGATTCCCGAGTTCGACGTTGCCTGCAACGGTGGCGTTTTCCGCGACGAAATATTCGCCCAGGATTTCAGGCTTCTTTTCGCCCACCGAATAGATCATGATTCCCCTAGGAAAAAGGTTCCATGATAGCAGAAGTCAAAGGAGCGGCACGATCAGCAGCGCGACGATATTGATGATCTTGATGAGCGGATTGATGGCAGGTCCTGCAGTATCCTTGTAAGGGTCGCCGACCGTGTCCCCCGTGACGGCCGCCTTGTGTGCGTCGGACCCCTTGCCGCCGAAATTGCCCTGTTCGATGTATTTCTTGGCATTGTCCCATGCGCCTCCTCCCGCCGTCATCGAGATCGCAACGAAGATGCCCGTGATGATGGCCCCGACCAGCAACCCGCCGAGCGCTTTCGGTCCGAGAACGAGCCCGACGATCACCGGGATCACGACGGGAAGAAGGGAAGGGATGACCATTTCATGGATGGCGGCCTTCGTCAGCATGTCCACAGCCTTGGAATAGTCGGGTTTTGCAGTGCCTTCCATGATGCCCGGAATTTCCTTGAATTGCCGCCTCACTTCGACCACGACGGATCCCGCCGCCCGTCCCACCGCCTCCATCGCCATCGCGCCGAAAAGATAGGGTACCATGCCGCCGAGAAAAAGGCCGATGATCACATTGTGATCAGAGAGGTCGAATGCGAGCGCCTTGCCGCTTGCCGCGAGCGCATGGGTATAGTCGGCGAAAAGCACGAGCGCTGCAAGACCTGCAGAGCCGATGGCATAACCCTTTGTCACGGCCTTGGTGGTGTTGCCGACTGCGTCCAGCGGATCGGTGATGTTCCTGATCTCTTCCGGAAGTTCGGCCATTTCGGCGATCCCGCCTGCATTGTCGGTGATCGGGCCGTAGGCATCGATCGCCACGATGATCCCTGTCATGGATAGCATCGATGTCGCAGCGATGGCGATCCCGTAAAGCCCGGCGAGCCAGTAGGCTGCGCCGATCGATGCGCAGACTGCCAGAACCGGAAGCGCTGTCGCCTTCATCGAGACGCCCAGCCCTGCGATCACGTTGGTGCCGTGACCCGTGGTGGAAGCCTTGGCGATATGGCGAACCGGAGCATATTCCGTCGCGGTGTAGTATTCAGTGATGAATACCATGGCGCCCGTGAGAAAGAGGCCGATGAGGGAGCTCAGATAGAGGTTCAGCGGAGACACGATTCCGCCGTTGGACGGGATCCCGTCCGGCATCAGCCACTGGGTGATGGGATAGAAGGCCAGAAGCGCGAGCACGCCCGAGACGATCAGCCCGCGGTAAAGGGCGTTCATGATTCTGCCGCCCTCGCGCGCCTTGACGAAGAATGCCCCTGCGATCGAGGCGAGTATCGAGAAGCCGCCCAGCGCAAGCGGATAGATCACGGCGCCCTGCTGCGCTTCACTCCCGGCATCCTTGGCGAGCATCCCGCCGAGCAGCATGGTGGCGATCAGGGTCACGGCATAGGTCTCGAAAAGGTCTGCCGCCATGCCTGCGCAGTCGCCGACATTGTCGCCGACATTGTCGGCGATGACGGCCGGATTCCTCGGATCGTCTTCCGGAATGCCGACCTCGACCTTGCCGACGAGATCGGCCCCGACGTCGGCTCCCTTGGTGAATATTCCCCCGCCCAGCCTGGCGAAAATCGAAATCAGCGATCCGCCGAAGCCGAGGCCTATCAGCGGATCGATGGTTTCGCTCCCCGCATCCATCCCGCCTTTCGAGAGCAGGGCGTAATAGCCTGCCACGCCGAGCAGCCCCATGCCGACAACGAGGAGTCCGGTGATGCTTCCTCCCCTGAAGGCGACATCGAGCGCTGCATTGAGTCCGCGGCTCGCCGCTTCAGCCGTCCTGACATTGGCTTTCACGGAAACGTTCATGCCTATGAATCCGGCGGATCCGGAAAGGAATGCCCCAATCGCGAACCCAATCGCCGTCTTCCATCCTATCGCAATCCCTATCACCACGAAAAGGACCGCACCGACAAGCGAGATGGTGGCGTACTGACGTTTCAGATAGGCAGATGCCCCTTCCTGAATCGCGAGTGCAATTGCCTTCATTCTTTCGGACCCTGCAGGAAGGTTGCGGATCCATCTGCTCGAAAAAATACCGTAAAGAATTGCGGATACTGCACAGGCGAGCGCAAAAATCAGGCCGGCGGACATCGTTACCTCCTTTTGGTCAGATCTGGAATTCCCCCTCGAGCTTTTTCGGAACAGCGATATTCTTCAGTCTCACGTAATCAGGAAGGCCGTTCCTGTAAGGCGGATAATCTTCCCCCAGGATGAGCGGCTGAAGATATCGCCTGCAGGCTTCAGTGATGCCCAGGCCATCCTCCGAAATGAAATTCTCCGGCATCTTCTTTTCGACGTTGGCGACATCCTTGAGCTCCGCAACGCCTATTTCCCAGGAATAGGGAGAATCCGATTTCCTGACGATGGTCGGCATCACGGAATTTTTTCCCGAGAGCGCGAGTTCGACCGCTGCGCATCCCAGTGCATAGGCCTGGTCGACGTCAGTTTTCGAGGCAATATGGCGAGCCGCCCGCTGCAGATAGTCTGCAACCGCCCAATGGAATTTGTAACCGAGCTTTTCCCTGCAGAGATTCGCGATGATGGGGGCGACGCCGCCCAACTGGGCGTGACCGAACGCGTCCCTCAGCCCCTGATCCGAGAGGAACCTGCCATCCCGGTCCTGAACGCCTTCCGATACGACAACCGAGCAGTAGCCATGGCGCTTCACCATTTCGTCGACTTTGGCGAGGAATTTCGCTTCATCGAAAGGCACCTCGGGGAACAGAATCACGATCGGCAGGGGGCAATCCTCGCTGCTCGCAAGCCCGCCTGCAGCTGCGATCCATCCGGCATGACGCCCCATGACTTCGATGACGAAAAGCTTGGTCGAGGTTTTCGCCATGGAAGCCACGTCGAAGCTCGCTTCCTTGACCGATATGGCGATGTATTTCGCGACGGAACCGAAGCCTGGGCAGCAGTCGGTGATGGGCAGGTCGTTGTCCACTGTTTTAGGGACATGGACTGCGGTGATGGGATAGCCGAGCGAACTCGAGAGCTGGGAAACCTTGAGGCAGGTATCCGCCGAATCGCCTCCGCCGTTGTAGAAGAAATAGCCGATGTCGTGGGCCTTGAATACGTCTATCAGCCGCTCGTATTGCGCCTTGTGGGTATCGAGGCCCTTCAGCTTGTAGCGGCAGGAACCGAAGGCTCCGGAAGGGGTATGCTTCAGAGCGGCAATCGCGTCACTCGATTCGAGCGAAGTATCGATCAGGTCTTCCTGGAGCGCACCGATGATGCCGTTTCGCCCGGCATAGACCTTTCCGATCTTGTCGGGATGATCGCGCGCTGTTTCCAGGACGCCGCAGGCGGATGCATTGATGACGGAAGTGACGCCTCCCGACTGGGCATAGAAAGCGTTTTTGACGGCCATTTTTCCCCTCTCATGAGCAAGTGATTAAAAAAGCGTGATTTCGCCTCAGCCGCCCCCTTTAAATTTATAGTCCGGATACAGGCAAATGGCTATTCTCAGACGCCGAGCGCTTTCAGGATCGAACCCTTGATTTCGTCGACTGATCCTATTCCGGCAATCCTGACGTATTTAGGCGCCCTTTCGTCGGCTTTTGCGGCCCAGGATGAATAATAGTCGACGAGCGGTCTCGTCTGGGAATGATAGACATCCAGGCGCTTCTTGACGGTCTCTTCCCTGTCGTCTTCCCGCTGGATCAATGCCTCGCCGGTGACATCGTCTAGCCCTTCCTTCTTGGGCGGATTGTAGAGGATATGGTAGGTTCTGCCGGATGAAAGATGGACGCGGCGCCCGCTCATGCGCTTGACGATTTCCTCGTCCGGCACATCGATTTCCACCACATAGTCGACGTCGATTCCGGCCGATTTCATCGCTTCGGCCTGGGGAATGGTCCTCGGGAATCCGTCGAGCAGGAATCCGTTCCTGCAGTCGGGTTGCGCTACCCTGTCCTTCACCAGCCCGATGACGATCTCATCCGAGACGAGCTTTCCGGCATCGATGATTTTCTTCGCTTCAAGCCCAAGGGGTGTGCCCGCCGAGACGGCAGCCCTCAGCATGTCTCCTGTCGATATCTGGGGAATGCCGAACTTTTCCTTGATCAGGTTGGCCTGCGTTCCCTTTCCCGCACCAGGCGGTCCAAGCAGTATCACTCTCATCGCTTTTCCTCCGTGAAAAAATTCCTGATTCTTTCAAGATCTTCCATCGTGTCGACGCCGGCATGCTGGGCATTGGTCCTGATCACGCCTATTCTGTACCCATTCCAGAGCAGGCGCAATTGTTCGAGGGCCTCGATACTCTCTATCGAGGCATGGGGAAGGGAAGCATAGGTCCTGAGGAATCCTGCCCGATAGGCATAGATCCCGATATGCCTGTAGGCGGGAAATCCTTCGGGAATCGGCCCGATCCTCTCGGCATCCCGACCGAAGGGGATTTCCGCCCTGCTGAAATAGAGCGCATGGTCATTCCTGTCGAGAACGACCTTGACGCTGTTCGGGTTCGTCATTTCCGCCCAGTCCGAAATGGGGCTGCACGCCGTTGCCGCCGCAATTTCCCTGTCTTTCGCGAGCCTTGCAGCCACTTTCGAAATCAGGTCCGGGTCGATCAATGGTTCGTCTCCCTGCACATTGACGACGATAGAATTTTCCGGCCAATCGCCGGCCATTTCGGCTATTCTTTCGGTTCCGGAGGCATGATGAGGGGAAGTCATCCTCGCCCTGAATCCGTGGCTTTCCACGCTGGACGCGATGCCTTCGTGGTCTGTCGCAACCCATACTTCGGATGCACCGCTCGACCTTGCCTGCCTTGCGACATGAACCACCATCGGGATCCCGCCGATTTCCGCAAGAGGTTTTCCGGGAAGCCTCGATGAGGCATATCTTGCAGGGATGACGGCGATGAAATCGGTCATTCAGATTTCTTCTTCGGCGGGAAGCTTTCTCGCTTCCTCTTCCAGCATCACCGGAATCCCGTCCCTGATCGGATAGGCAAGCCGGTCAGGCCTGCAGACGAGTTCCTGCACTTCCTTTTTGTATACGAGCGGGCCCTTGCAGAGCGGGCAGACGAGAATGTCCAGCAGTTTAGGATCCATCCCTTTTTTCCATTGTCTTTGAAATCAGTTCGAAGAGGGCATTGTCGATCTCCGCCGTGACAGGCAGATACCAGCATTTTCCCTGAGCGCATCCTTCACATTTTATAGCATCTTTTTCGGTCATGAGAACAATGTCGCATTGTTCGAATTCCAGGTCTTCCGGAATATAAGGATGATGGTCAGGAAAAGAATGCCGATCGAAAGACAATCCCAGGGATTGGAGGTGCCTGAAAAAGCGCTCAGGGTTGCCTATGCCGGCCACAGCATGAATTTTCTTTCCCGTGAAATCCTGCGCATTGGCAGAAATTGCGGGATTATCGACGCTGATGAATGTAGTTCCAGAAAGCTTCATGTCATATTTCGGGGTGTCGATGGAAAGATCGAGGCGACGTCCGTTGAAAACCACGGCATCCACGCTTTTCAATCGGCCCAGGGGTTCGCGCATCGGACCTGCAGGAAGAAGCAATCCGTTTCCGAATCTCTTTTCGCCGTCCACGACGGCGATTTCGAAGTCCCGCCTCAATGCATAATGCTGAAGACCGTCGTCCGCTATCAGCATGTCGCATTGCGGATGGGCTTCGAGGAGTTTCTGCGCGACTTCGACCCTCTTTTTCCCCACCCATACAGGGAATCCGGATTTCCTGAGCAATATCGGCTCGTCGCCGACAATGGCGGGGTCGCTGTCCCATTCCACAGGAACCGGATTCGTTGCCTTGCCGCCGTATCCCCGGCTGATGATGCCGGGATGAAATCCCCTCGACGCAAGCGCCTTTGCGAGCGCCGCGACAAGGGGGGTTTTCCCCGTGCCGCCGGCGGTGATGTTGCCGACAATCAACACCGGCACCGGCAATTTCTTCGAACGGAGAAGGCCGCATCTGTAGAAGATTCGGCGCAGGGAGGCGAGCAGGCCGAAGATCAGGCTGAAGGGCAGGAGAAGGAAACGGCAGGGGCCATGCCAGCACCGCTCGAGCCGCGACATCACTGCGATTGAGTGGTGAAGGTGATATGGGTGTAGCCTGAAACCCTTGCTGCTTCCATGACATTGACGACGGACTGGTGCGTCGATTTCGCATCGGCATTGATGACGATGACGGGTTCCTTCTCGTCGCCCGCTGCTTTCCTCAAGGCGAGGCTCAGCGCTTCGACCGTGCTTGAAGAGAGAAGATCGTTGTTCACCATGTAATGCCCCTGGGCATCGACCGTGACATTGATCGGGTTCGGGAGCTTGGGAGGCTTCTCGGCGGATGCCTCGGGAAGGGTGATCTTCAGTTCGCCGAACCTGGAATAGGTGGTGGTGACCATCAGGAAGATCAGAATCACGAGCAGCACGTCTATCAACGGCACCAGGTTGATCTCAGGTTCTTCCCTTTGCTTGCCGCGTCTGAAATCCATGTCAGTCCTGGCGCTCGCCCTGGACGATTTCGATCAGCCTGATCGCTTCCTGCTCCATTTCGACCACGAGCGACTCGATTTTCCCGCGAAAATGCCTGTAGAAGATCATGCTGGGAATGGCGACAGCAAGGCCGAAGGCCGTGTTGTAGAGCGCCACCGAAATGCCGTGAGCGAGCATGGTCGGATTGGCGCCGCTCGCCGATTGGGAACCGAAAAGCTCGATCATGCCGATCATCGTGCCGAAAAGGCCGAGAAGCGGGCTGATGGAGGCGATGGTGCCGAGGGTGGTCAGGAAGCGCTCCATTTCATGGACGGCAATTCTTCCCGCCTCTTCTATAGCCTCCTTCATGACTTCCCTGGGATTCCTGGCGTTCTTCAGACCGGCTGCGAGCACGTGGCCCAGCAGCGGGGCGTCTTTTGCGGAGAGCTTCGATATCAGATCCTGGGTGACGCCGTTTCTCCTGAATTCCTGGACGATCTTCGGCAGAAGCGTCTTGGGTGCGATGGCGTTCTGCCTCAGGGAGATGAGACAATAGACGATGATCATCACGGAAAAGAGAGACGCGATGAGAATCAGCCAGATCGGCCAGCCTGCAGCTTCAATGATGGTAAACACGAATTCCTCCGAGAATAGGTCGATACTTTAGCCTGCAAAGCCGGTTTCATCAAGATGGAATAACCGGCGAACAGTAAAAGAATTTTGATCTATCCACATTTTTTGTGGATAAGTTTGTTTGTAACTCGTCTTTTTTAGACTTAAGTAAGCTTTCCGTAAGGTTTTTACCAGTGCCGGTCAAATTTTAGGCATTTATTTTTCAATTTAAAAACAGATACATAATAGGTCGTCCTCGATTCGTTTATCGATTTCAATGGATCAATGCAATTTTGTTAATGATGTTGAGATAAAATGAAAGTCATGAACAACATCCTGACAGTCAGCGAACTCAACCGCTCCGTTCGGCAAATGCTTGAGCAGGGTTTTCCGTTGATGTGGGTCGCGGGAGAAATTTCGAATTTCACCAGAGCGGCTTCGGGTCACTGGTATTTCTCGCTGAAGGACCCATCCGCTTCGGTTCGCTGCGTGATGTTCCGCCAGAAAAACCAGTACCTCGACTGGGTTCCGAAAGACGGCATGCAGGTTGAAGCGAGAGCCCTGGTGACGCTATACGAGGCCAAGGGGGAATTTCAGCTTGGCGTGGAAGGGTTGAGGCGTTCCGGCCAGGGCGCAGCCTTTGAAGCCTTTCTCAGGCTGAAGGAGAAGCTCTCGAGCGAGGGGCTTTTCGATCAGGCGCGCAAGAAGCGCATTCCGTTCTTCCCGCGAAGAATAGGCGTCGTCACGTCCCTCAAGGCCGCCGCGCTTCAGGATATCCTGAAGACGCTGCGAAGGCGCATGCCTTCCATCCCCGTCCTGATTTACCCCGCTGCGGTGCAGGGAGAGGGAGCCGCCGCAGAGATCGCGCAGGCGATCGAAAAAGCGTCAAGTCATGACGCATGCGATGTGCTCATTCTGGCAAGGGGAGGGGGGAGCATCGAGGATATCGCCGCCTTCAATGCCGAGATCGTCGCGCGCGCGGTTGCCGATTGCCCGATTCCCATCGTTTGCGGCGTCGGTCACGAAACCGATTTCACGATCGCCGACTTCGTCGCCGACGTCAGGGCGCCCACACCCACAGGCGCTGCGGAAATCGCGAGCCCTGACCGGGAGGATCTGGCAAGACGGCTAGGGATTTTGCATGCCAGGATGCGCAGGATGGCGAGGCATGGGCTCGAATCAAGGATGCAGCATGTCGATCATCTGGGGCGGCGAATCGTCCATCCTAGCGAGAAAATTGCAGGCCAGCATTCGCAATTGAAGCATCTTTCGGCGAGATTCGATTCCGCATGGAGAAGGCAGCTTGAACAGCGGGTGTGGCAGGTCAGGCACCTTTCCCAGCGGCTTTCAAAACCAGATCTGTCGATTCAGTCAGGAAGAACGAAGGAGGCGGGGGCGAGGCTCGCCAGTTCGGTTTCCAGCCGCTTCCAGCTGACTCGCAATGCATTGCTGAAAATCGCGGCGCATCTCGAGCACCTCAATCCTTCTTCCGTCCTTGCAAGAGGATACAGCATGGTGCAGAAAAAGAGCGGGGAAATCGTGCTGCATGCATCCCAGGTTTCCAAGGGGGAGGAAGTCGGCATCACCTTCGGCAAGGGATGCGCGGAAGCGATGATTCTTTCAGCGGATCAATGCAGCTGATAGGCGGAGTTCGCTGAAAAATCAAGCTTGTCGAAGATCAGCCCTATCATCAGCTTGCCGTTTTCCGATTTCGATATCCTGCATATCCTGGCCTTGACGTCGAAGCCGATTTCGAGGCGAACGTCTATGCTCGCTCCTTCGGCAAGGTGAGGCGCTTCTTCGAGTTCGATGAGCGATCCGCCCAGGGAAACATCATGCGTCTTCAGGTTGACCCTGATTCCGTCGAGCACTGCGAAGCCTCTCGAATGCAGGGGCGAGCGGGGATTCTTTCTTCTTTCCGTGACCTGCATGTCGATCTTCACGCTCCCTATGGCTTCCAACAAAAACATCTGCTTACTGAAATAGTAATGGCAGTTTTAATAAAATGCAATATTTTTATTCGAACAATGTGCGCTGCAGGAAATCGCATATCCTGCCGCCTGCATCCTTTTCCAGACAATCGAAATTTTCCAGGTTATTCATGCTCCTGAGCCAGGTCAGCTGCCTCTTTGCAAGCTGCCTCGTCGCGGCGATTCCTTTCTCGATGAGTTCGCTTTTTCCGAATTCGCCTTCCAGGTATTGCCATGCCTGCCTGTAGCCGACAGTCCGCATCGAAGGCATGGACGGGTCGAGGGTGAATTTCTTCCTGAGCGATTCGGTTTCCTCTACGAGTCCCGTTTCGAGCATGGCAAGGAATCGGCTCTCTATTCTTCTGTGCAGCGCCGATCTTTCGGAAGGAATCAGGGCGATGCGGACGAACTCGAAATCAGGTTCGGATCTTTTTTGCGAAATGAGGCGGGACATCGGGGTTTTCGTGATCATCCAGATCTCGAGCGCGCGCTGTATCCTTTGCGAGTCGCCAGGTTCGAGTCTTGCAGCGGTTTCCGGGTCGACGCCACGAAGCATTTCATGCATTGCAGGCCAACCCCGCTCCTTCGCCATTTCGTCTATCTGCGCCCTGACAGCCATGTCCGCTTTCGGCAGTTCGTTCAGTCCTTCCGAAAGCGCCTTGAAGTAGAGCATCGTTCCGCCGACAAGGAGCGGGATTTTTCCTCTCGCCATGATTCCGGAGATGAGCCGGGTCGCGTCATCCCTGAATCGCCCTGCGGAATAAGCTTCATCCGGATCGATGATGTCGATCAGGTGATGGGGGACTGTCGAAAGGATCTCCTTTTCGGGTTTCGCCGTGCCGATATCCATGTGGCGGAAAACCAGGGCTGAATCCACGCTGATGATCTCGGCGGGAAATCTGGATGCGAGATCGATTGCGGCAGCCGTTTTGCCGCTTGCCGTCGGGCCCATCAGGAAAATCGGCTTCATTTTCCCCGCATGAAAAGCTTGTCCAGATCCGAGAGCGTCAATTGGAACCATGTCGGTCGCCCATGATTGCACTGGCCTGACCGCTCCGTCTCCTCCATTTCCCTCAACAGCGCATCCATTTCCTGAAGGGTGAGCAGTCGCTTTGCCCTTACCGCGCCATGGCAGGCCATCGTCGCGAGAAGTTCGTTGCGTCTTTCGGTGAGGGTCCTTGCCGTGCCGTATTCCGCTGTTTCCTGCAATACGGCGCGGGCAAGCGCCGTCGCATCCGTTCCCTTGAGGAGCGCGGGAATGCCCCTGACGATGAGCGTGGTGGGGGAAAGAGCGGAGATGTCGAAGCCCAGTTCAAGCAGGAAATCATGATGGATTTCGGCGATCTCCGTTTCAAGCGGTGTGGCATTGAAAGTGGCGGGCACGAGCAGGGGCTGCATGGAAAACTTGCCGGCGGACATCTTCAGCTTTTCGTAAACGATGCGCTCGTGTGCGGCATGCATGTCGACCACGACCAGTCCTTCGCTGTTTTGCGCAAGGATGTAGATGCCGGAGAGCTGGCCGATCGCAAAGCCGAGCGGAAATTCCGAAGGGTTTTTTGCTTCCGGCTCCTGCGGCTTCTCGAAAAGCTTCTCGTAAAAGGCGGGGGAAGCGCGCAATTCCATTTTCTGCTGAACCGGCTGGAATGGCATTTCCCTGACAGGTCTTTCGGCAGCAGGCATGGACAGTCCCTTTTCGAGCGCATGAAAGACGAACTGGTGGACTGGACGCGATTCCCTGAACCTGATTTCGGTCTTCGCAGGATGGACGTTGACATCGATCTCGTCAGGGGGGATTGAAAGGAAAAGCGCGAAAGCGGGATGAAGCTGATGGTGCAGCACGTCCTGATAGGCCTGCTTCAGCGCGTGATGCAGCAGCTTGTCCCTGACGAAGCGGCCGTTGACGAAGAAGTACTGGCTTTCCCTCGATGAGGAGGAAAAGGCGGGCTTCCCGGCCATTCCTTTCAGAACGAGCCCGGATGAGGCCTCATCGACGATGAAGGCCGCTTTTCCGAATTCATCGCCCAGGATGTCGGCAATCCGCTTTTCGAGCGTATCCTTGTTCAGCTGATGCAATGTCCTGCCGTTGTGCTGGAGGGTATAGGCGACCTCGGGAGAGGAAAGGGCGATCCGTCTGAAAACTTCCAGGCAATGGGAAAATTCCGTTGCAGGAGACTTCAGGAATTTGCGTCTTGCAGGCGTGTTGTAATAGAGGTCGGAAACATCGACCGAGGTTCCGATCCCGCCTGAGGCCGGAACCGGATCGTCTTGTCCTTCTATTTTCCAGGCGTGATGATCTTCCTTCCTTCTGCTCGTGAGCGAAAGGCGTGACACGGCAGCGATGCTTGCCAGCGCTTCTCCCCTGAAGCCCAGGCTTTTCACGCTCTGCAGTTCCTCCAGGGTCGAGATTTTGCTCGTTGCGTGCCGGGTGAGCGCAAGCTTCAGGTCCTCCCTGCCTATGCCTGAACCATTGTCCGTCACCCTGATGAGCCTCGTTCCTCCTTCAAGGAGCTGCACCGTGATGGCGCTTGCTCCTGAATCCAGGCTGTTTTCCAGAAGCTCCTTGAGCGCGGAGGCGGGGCGCTCGACGACTTCGCCTGCAGCGATCTGGCTGATGAGAAGGTCTGGTAGAATGTTGATGGTGCCCATGCCGTGAATTTTACATGGGAAACATCATTTTGGAGCAAGCATGAGAGAATTCTGGGACAACCGTTACGCCAGCGAGCATTATCTTTTCGGCACCAGGCCGAATGCCTTTCTTGTTTCCCAGCAATTCCGTTTTCATCCGGGGCAGCAGGTGCTTGCCGTCGCAGACGGCGAGGGAAGAAACGGCGCGTGGCTTGCGGCGCAGGGGCTGGATGTGCTCTCCGTCGATTTTTCGCCGATTGCGCAGGAAAAGGCCAAAAAACTGGCGGGCGACCTTCCCGTGAAATTCGAGCTCGCCGATCTCACGCAATGGAAATGGGGGATCGAGCGCTTCGATGCAGTGGTCGCGATCTTCATCCAGTTCGCAGGAAGGGAAGCCAGGGAAAAGATGTTCGGCGAAATCAAGAACTGCCTGAAGCAAGGCGGGCTCCTGATCCTCGAGGGGTATTCCCCGAAGCAGCTCGAATACAGGACGGGCGGACCTTCCCAGCTCGAGAATCTCTACACCGAGGAAATGCTGAGGGAGGCGTTCTCCGATTT
This sequence comes from Pseudomonadota bacterium, assembly GCA_021848825.1. Taxonomy (GTDB): domain Bacteria; phylum Pseudomonadota; class Gammaproteobacteria; order Burkholderiales; family JABEVD01; genus JABEVD01. The sequence goes on along the minus strand of JAJZTQ010000009.1, from coordinate 43,653 downwards.
CGAGATCCTTCATCTCGAGTCAAGGGAGGCGATGGTCGATGAAGGAGAAGGACACAGCGGCCGATCCGCCCTCATCGATCTCGTCGCAAGAAAGCCTTGAAGGAAGCATTGCTTCAAGCCTATCTCGATACGACCTATCGCGTTTTCTTTGGCGATGAACATGTCGACATCAGGACAGGAATGAAGCACAAGAGGCTGGATGAACTGCTCGAAGGCAGGTCATGGGCCTTCGTTTCGGCAACAAACCCCGGCTCTGTACTCTGCAGCGACAATGAAAGACGTCATGCCCTGCTTCTCGAGCGGCTGAAGCCGTTCCGCATTTTCCGCGGAATCGGCATTCCTGACAGGGGAAGCTGGCCGCCCGAGGAGAGCGTGCTCGTCTGCGGCATCACTGAACATGAAGCGGCAACGCTCGCCGGGGAATTCGGGCAGAATGCCTTTCTGTTCGGAGAAAACGGGCATCGGGCCCGCCTCGTTCTGGCTTCATGAAAGGCTTTTCGAAACGATTTCGAAAGTGTCCTTGGAGAGTCCGGGAGCGTCGATAATCGCTTCGAGATTCGCTCTCATCATTTCCCTTCTTTCAGGTTCCACCCGCCTCCAGCGCGAAAACGCGGTGACGAGCCTCGCCGCGACCTGCGGATTCAGCCTGTCTATCTCGAGCACCTTTTCCTTCACGAAGCCATAGCCTTCCCGCGTATGGAAATGAAGCGGATTGGAATGCGCAAATGCGCCGATGAGTGCGCGCACTTTGTTGGGATTCTTTTCGTCGAAAGCCTTGTGGGAGGCGAGCGCCTTCACCCTTTCAAGCGTTCCGGGAAGAGGCGACGTGGCCTGGATCGCGAACCATTTGTCGAGGACGAGCGCATCCTTCTTCCAGCGCTCGTAAAAGGCGTCGAGAGAGAAACCCCTTTCAGGGCAATCGCATCCTGACAAGGCCTGAAGCGCCGCCAGGCTGTCCGTCATGTTGGTCGATTTCGCGAACTGTTCGCTGCAGGCGGTGATGATTTCCTGATCCGGATTTTCCATCAGATAACCCAGGCAGACATTCCTCAATGCCCTCGAACCGTCGTCCGGAGCCGGCTGATCGTATCGCTCCAGGAAGCCTTCCTTCAGTGCGCGAGAGATCGAAGCCCTTGCCGATTTCCTGCCGAGGTGGATGGAAACGGGATCGAAAGACTCGATTTCTTCGGCGATTTCCGATTCCGTAGGCAGCGTCAGCATCAGGCTCCTGAAGGCAGGGTCCGAAGCATCGTTCAGGATTTTCCCCATCGCGTCCAGGATGCGCTCGTCTATCGATTCAGCGTTTTTCATCGAGAGCGAGACGAGCGACTTCATCACCAGGCGCTGTCCCGCATCCCACCGGTTGAAGGTGTCCGTGTCGTGCATCATGAGGAAGGCGAGTTCTTCATCCTGATAGGGAAACTCGAGCCTGACGGGCGCAGAAAATCCTCTCAGCAATGAAGGAACGGGAAGGTGGTCTATTCCGACGAAAGTGAACGAGGATTCCTTCTCGTTGAGCTCAATGAGGCGGCTCGATGCGAAAAGCCCTGTTTCATTTTCCAGTCCGAGTTCGAATTCGGTTCCGTCCCGTTTCAGGAGACCGATTTCAACCGGGATATGGAAGGGAAGTTTTTCCTGTTGCCCTGGGGTGGGCGGGCAGGACTGACGGAAGGTCAGGGTATAGCTGTTCTTGTCCTGATCGAAAAAGGAATGGACCTCCACTTTCGGCGTGCCGGCCTGCGAATACCAGAGCCTGAACCGGGAAAGATCGACCCCTGTCGCGCCTTCCATTGCGCTGACGAAATCCTCCGTGGTCACGGCGCAGCCGTCATGGCGCCTGAAATATTCCTCCATTCCCGCCCTGAAACCTGCGCGCCCCAGAAGCGCCCTGATCATCCTGATCACTTCTGCGCCTTTAGAATACACGGTCGCAGTATAGAAATTGCTGATTTCGATATAGGATTCAGGTCTCACCGGATGAGCCATGGGACCTGCATCTTCGGTGAACTGGTAAGCCCTAAGGCTCCGGACGTCGCGGATGCGCTTCACCGCCCTGGAGTGCAGGTCGGAAGAGAATTCCTGGTCCCTGAATACCGTCAATCCTTCCTTCAGAGAGAGCTGGAACCAGTCCCGGCAGGTGACCCTGTTTCCCGTCCAGTTGTGGAAATATTCGTGTCCTATCACGCTCTCTATCGCTTCGAAATCCGAATCTGTTGCTGTCTCCTCGGTAGCGAGCACATACTTCGAATTGAATATGTTGAGCCCCTTGTTTTCCATTGCGCCCATGTTGAAGTCGGATACCGCGACGATCATGTAGCGATCCAGATCATATGAAAGGCCGAAATGCTTTTCGTCCCAGTCCATGGCGCGCTTCAATGACGCCATGGCGTGCTTGCACTTGTGCAGGTTGCCCGGTTCGGTGTAGATCTGGAGCAGGACGCGACGTTTCTGCATCGTCACGAATTCGTCCTCGAATTTCTCGAGATTGCCTGCGACGAGGGCGAAGAGGTAGGATGGTTTGCGGTACGGGTCCACCCATTTGGCCCAATGCCTGTGTTTGTCAAAGACCCCTTCCCCGACGAGATTGCCATTGGAAAGCAGCGCGGGGCATTGATTCTTGCTCGCGATGATCGTCGTCGTATATCTCGACATGACATCCGGTCTGTCCGGAAAATAGGTGATTTTCCTGAATCCTTCAGCCTCGCATTGGGTGTAATGATTGCCATTCGAGCGGTAGAGTCCCATCAGCGAGGTATTCGATTCGGGATGGATGACGTTCGCGACTTCCAGGGTGAAATCGTCCGGCACGTCATATATCGTCATGCCTTCCTCATCCGTACCGAAGCGAGTGGTCACTTCGCCATTCAGGATGACTTCCCTGAGTTCGAGCGCCTCGCCGTCGAGCCGCAAGTGGATCTGCGGGTTCAGGGGATTCCTCGATATCAGCATGCGGGAATGGACAAGGGTATGGCTTTCGTGGATGTCGAATTTGAGGTCGATCTGGTCGACGAGGAACGGTGGCGGGGCATAGTCTTTGAGATAGATCGTTTTCGGATTTTTCATTTCGGTTCGCTAGTTGGTTTCTCCAGGCTGATTCGCCCAATTTTTCCGCTTCTGAATTCCTGCAGCAAGGCTTGTGACGCCTTTTCCATGTCGACCAGGCCGCCTGATTTCAGGCAGCCTCGCTGCCGCCCGATCTTCTCGACGAGATCGTGGCCTTCCCCGGAATCGATCCCGTAGCGCGACCTGATCAATCCAGGATAGTTCGAAACCAGGTAATCAGCAGCGAAAGATGCGACTTCGACCACATCCATGGCGTTCTTTCCTATCGCGCCAGTCACGGCAAGACGGTAGCCTGCCTCGTTCTCGAATTTTGGCCAGGTGATGCCGGGCGTGTCGACGAGCAGCAAGCCTTTTTCGAGTTCGACCTTCTGCTGCATCTTGGTCACTGCCGGCTCATCCGCGACTTTCGCGGCTCGTCTGGATGCGAGATGGTTGATCAGCGTCGATTTCCCTACATTGGGAATGCCGAGGATCATGATGCGCAATGGCTTCAGGGTCGTGCCTCGATCGGGGGCGAGCTTCCTGCACCGCGCTATCACCGCTTTTGCGCCAAGGGAATCGGAAAGCGAGACAGCGACAGTTTCCTTCATGCTGGAGAGCCACAATGCCGTCACTTCCGGATCGGCAAGATCGCACTTGTTCAATACCTTCAGCGTAGGCCTGTTCTGACTGATCGAACCGATCAGCGGATTTTCGCTGGAACGGGGGATCCTTGCGTCGAGCACTTCGATCACGACGTCGACGACGGGCATCGCTTCGATGATTTCCCGTTTCGCCTTGTGCATGTGCCCAGGGTACCACTGGATGCTCATTCGGCTCAGATGACCTTCGAATATTTGACCTGGTTTTCGTCCAGGGAGAGATATCTGTCGAATACCATGCAGAGGTTGCGGATCAGCAGGCGTCCCTTGGGGCTCACCGTGACGGCATTCCTTTCGAGCTCGATCAGGCCTTCCTTCTCGTATTCTCCGAGCTTTTCGAGCTCATTTCCGAAGTATTCGTCGAAGACGATCGAAAATTTCCTTTCGAAATCCGATTTCGAAAGCGAGAAATGGCACATCAGCGCCTGAATGATTTCGCGCCTCAGGAGGTCGTCTTGGTCCAGAACGAGGCCGCGCATGATGGGAAGTTCTTTCCTTTCGATGTGCGAATAATAGTCTTCGAGCGTCCTGAAGTTCTGGCTGTAGGTCGGTCCGATCCTGCCGATCGCGCTCACGCCAAGGGCGACGAGGTCGCAGTCGGCATGGGTGGAATAGCCCTGGAAGTTTCTGTGAAGCTTGCCGTTTCGCTGGGCGATCGCCAGTTCGTCGGAAGGCCTGGCGAAATGATCCATGCCGATATAAGAAAAGCCGGAATGAGTGAGCAGGCTGATGGTCTGCGCCAGTATGTCGAGTTTTTCGGCAGGCGAGGGCAGGTCCTTTTCTTCGATTCGCCGCTGCGGCTTGAAAACGAGAGGGAGGTGCGCGTAATTGTAGATGGAAATCCTGTCCGGGCCCGCTGCTATCACCTTTTCCAGCGTTTTCAGAAATCCGTCCAGACTCTGCTTCGGCAGTCCGTAGATGAGGTCTATGCTGAGAGACTTGAATCCTTCGGCCCTCGCGGCATGGATGACCCTCAATGTCTCTTCTTCCGATTGAATCCTGTTGACTGCAAGCTGAACCTGCCGGTCGAAATCCTGGACGCCGAGGCTGATCCTGTTGAAGCCGATTTTCGCAAGGTTTGCTATCGTCGCCTCGTTCACTTTCCTGGGATCGATCTCGATTGAATATTCGCCGTTTTCCACGAACCTGAAATGATTTCCGATCTTCTCCACGAGGGCGGCCATTTCCTCGTCGGAGAGGAAGGTGGGCGTTCCTCCGCCGAAGTGCAGCTGCTCGACGGGCGAATCTTTCCCGAAAATCTCGCCCTGCATTTCGATTTCAAGAAAGAGATAGCGGAGATATTCGGCAGCCTTCTCCTTGTCCTTCGTGATCACCTTGTTGCAGGCGCAGTAATAGCAGATCGTGTTACAGAAAGGCAGATGGACATAGATCGAGAGCGGATTCGCCTTGTCGCGCTTTTCGGCCCAGAATCTGTAGTCGTCGGCGGTGAAATTCCCGAACCTGTCCGCTGTGGGATAGGATGTGTAACGCGGACCGTTCCGGTCCAGTCTTCTGATCAGGTCGATATCCACCTCTAGCGGCGGAAGGGCTTCGCCTAAATCCATGTTTGCTCCTGGGTAAACCGATTATTATGATCAATTGTATAACGAAACAATTTGATATAAGTCATAATCCATGTCATATTTCACCATCGAAAGACGGAACGGATCTTGAAAGAGGACAATATCCTGAATCAGCTCAAGGTGGTCTGCTCGCTGTGCAGCCTCCGGGAGCTTTGCCTGCCCATCGGATTCGGTCCGCAGGAACTCGAGCAGCTCGATGCGCTGGCAGGAAGCAAGAAGCTCGTGAAAAGAGGGGAATATCTCTACCGTACGGGCAGCCCTTTCAGTGCCATATATGCCATCCGGGGCGGCTTTTTCAAGACTTCGGTGCTGCACGAAGATGGACGGGAGCATGTCACGGGTTTCCACATGATGGGCGACATCATGGGGCTCGACGCGATCGGCTCAGGGGCGCATGTCTGCGATGCGGTGGCCCTTGAAACCAGCGAGATCTGCGAGATCCCCTTCGACAGGCTTTCGGAACTCAGCATGTGCATGCCGGTTCTTCAGCAAAATCTTCACAGGATCATGAGCAGGGAAATCGCTTTCGATCACGAGATCATGCTGATGCTTGGCAAAATGCGCGCCGAAGAAAGGCTCGCTGCCTTCCTTCTCAACCTTTCGCAGCGCTTCTCGGCAAGAGGCTATTCCGCGGCGAGCTTCCAGCTGAGGATGACCCGGGAGGAAATAGGCAGCTACCTTGGACTCAAGCTCGAAACCGTCAGCCGGACCTTTTCCAAGTTCCAGGATGAAGGGCTGATCGCCGTGCAGAAGAAATTCATAGAACTCAAGGATGCGAATGCGTTGAAGCGCCTCCTCGGTTCCCTAGCTTGACATTTCGCCTTTCTTCAGCATCGCATCGATTTCCGTTTCCGCGGCCAGCCAATGCACGAGATCGTCTCCGCTGCCGGCCGAGCCGAATTTCTTCGCGCGGTAATAGGCCGCGTCGGCGATCATCCTGTGGCGAATTTCCGGGCTGATCTGCGGATCCTTCTTGGTTCTCGAAACCGTTTTTCTGGGTGCAGCCTTCACTACAGCTTCGCTTGTTGCTGCAGCTTTCGCTGCGGTTTTTGTCTTGGGTTTCGCTGCGTCCGTCTTTTCCATTGCGTTTCTCCAGAGTCATTATGGACGATAAAAGGGTAGTCCAGCAGCATGATAAAATCAAATTGTGACGGCATTTTTAAGCTTCGAAGAATTGGGGAAGGCTATAATTGGACTTTTACTGGCATGGAGGGGATCGGGCGTGAATGAATCGAAAGTATGGGCGAGACAAACCAGGTTTCTGCATTTCGGGCTTGCTGCGACCGTCACCTTCCAGCTCCTGATCAGCCTGGTCATGGAGGCGCCGGAAGCCGGCGAAAAACGCAGCGTGCTCGAGTCCACGACTTTCGAGATCCACGAATGGGTCGGCATGGCAGCGCTTCTTGTCGTGATCATTCACTGGATATGGAGCCTCAGGGCGAAGGACAACAGCAATCTCAGATTTCTTTTTCCCTGGGGAAAGGAAGGCTTCTCGTCGATGATGAAGGATCTTCGCGAGATCAAAAGCTTGAAGCTTCCTGAGGGTGGGGGAAGAGGGGGATTGCCCGGATTCGTGCACGGATTGGGCTTTCTTTCCGCAACGGGAATGGCTTTGACAGGCGGAATCCTTTTCTTCATCCTGCCCGAGGACGGCTCGAAAAATGCAACGGCCGAGCTCTTTCACGACATCCATGGCTTCATCGCCAATTTCATCTGGGCCTACTGGTGGGGACATATCGCCGCCGCGGTGATACACAAGAAAATGGGTCATGATACGGTGAAGAACATGTTCGATCTCAGCTAGATGTCGCTCTACTGGCACGACTACGAAACATTCGGCATCGATCCTGCGAGAGACAGACCGGCACAGTTCGCAGGCATCAGGACAGACGAGGAACTGAATGTCATCGGGGAGCCGCTGGTCATCTACTGCAAACCTTCCTTCGACAGCCTTCCTCAGCCCGAGTCCTGCCTCGTGACCCATATCACCCCGCAGACTGCCGAGAGGGAGGGGTTGATTGAAGCGGAATTCATCTCGAAAATCGAGCGCGAGCTGGCCTACCCAGGGACATGCGGGGTAGGCTACAACAGCATCAGGTTCGACGACGAATTCACCCGCAACATCCTGTATCGGAATTTTTTCGATCCCTATGCACGCGAATGGCAGAACGGCTGTTCGAGATGGGACATCATCGACATGATGAGGCTGGTGCGGGCCTTCAGGCCTGAAGGGATGGAATGGCCTCTTGGTGCGGACGGGAAGCCGAGCTTCAGGCTGGAGGAACTGACTGCGGCAAACGGTATTTCGCACGAATCGGCGCATGATGCGCTGTCGGATGTCAGGGCGACGATCGATCTCGCCAGGCTCGTCAGGAAGAAGCAGCCGAAGCTGTACGATTATGTCTACCGGTACAGGGAAAAGAAGCGTGTGTCAGGCCTGCTCTCTCCTGGCATGCCCGTCATCCATGTCTCTTCCATGTATCCTTCGGAATACGGCTCGACTGCGCTTGTGTTGCCCATTGCGACCGTGAGTCGAAACGAAGTGGTCGTCTACGATCTGAGGCAGGATCCCTCGGATCTTTTGAACCTTGACGCAGCTGAAATAAGAAGAAGGCTCTTCACCCCCAGGGAAGCGCTCGATGCGGAGAGGATTCCGCTCAAGACCATCCATCTCAACAAATGTCCCATCGTTGCAACCGAAAAGCTGCTCACGCCAGAAATCGCGGAAAGGCTGCAGATCGATATCGCGAACTGCCATCGGCATGCGGAGATGATCAGGAAGGCAGAGGGGCTGGAAGAAAAGATGGAGGAAGTGTTCGCCAGACAAGAAAGGGAGTCGCTGCAGGACCCCGATCTTGCGCTCTACGGCGGTTTCTTTTCCAATTCTGACAGGGCGAAGATGGAGATCATCCGTTCGACTTCGCCGGAAAAGCTCGCTCATCTCGGCCTTCAATACGAAGACGCCAGGATTCCCGAGATGCTTTTCCGGTACCGCGCCAGGAATTATCCTGAAACGCTTTCCGCTTCCGAAAGGATGCGCTGGAAGGCCTTCTGCGAAAGCCGCCTCGACATTGAAGCCTACATGGAAAGGCTGGCCGTCTTGAGAAGCGAAGGGAAGGATCCGGTCATCCTGGACGAACTGGAATCCTGGGCAAGATCCCTCAAAGCCTGAATATCTCCAGCCCGAGATCGCCTGTTTCATCGAATTTCGCCTGACTGGTGATGACCGCGACGCTCGCTTTTTCAGGCAAGAGGTAGGCCTTGCCGACTTCGACGAGATCTTCGATCGTCACCTTCAGGACGCGCTCCCTGAAGCGCTGACGCTTTTCGGCAGTTCTGCCGAAAAGGGCATTGTGGAAGGCATGCTTGGCTTCCCCTGCAGGGGACCCGGGCTTGTCGAGGCTGCCGATGACGCCGAGTATCGCTTCCTCTAGCGCACGGCTTTCATGCTTTTCGGTGAGCAGCCATTGTACAGACCTGTCGAAATCGTCAAGCGTTTCGACGAGCCTGGGATCCCGGTAGGAGAAGAATCGGAAGGCTGCATTGTCGGAATCCTGACCCGCCCCGCCGCCATAGGCCCCGCCCTGTTCCCTGATCGCCCGGTGCAGGAATCCGTTCCTCAGGAATCCGCCCAGCACAGCCAGGGGCGCGGCATGAGGATGTTCGGTCGGCACGGTGGGATAGGCTTTTGCGCAGAAGTTGACCTGGGTGTTGGCGATCCAGAGTTCTTTCACCTGTCTTCTTGAAGGAGGGGGCGAGAAGGGCGAGAAGGCGAGTGACGGCCCCTCTTCCTTCCATTTCTCGTCCAGGTCGCGCATCAGCTCATTGCGCTTTTCCCCTTCCCCGATCACCAGAAGCTGCCAGGGCGCACTCCGTATCGATTCATGGATTTTCGAAAACAGCGATGCGACTTCATCCAGCTTTCCCGGCTCGTCTAGGGCATCGTCGAGACCCTTGAGCGATCTGATGCCGGCAAGGCCGTTCAGCCTGTGCATGGTCATCGCCGCAGGACTCATGCCGCTGGATGCGGCCGTCATGGCGAGGCTGTGTCCCTGGCCTGTGACGCTCTGTTCCCGGCTGGCCCGTTCCTGCGCGATGATCTCCCTGATCCTGTTCTTTTCGTCGAATCTCGCGGTCTCCAGCGTTTCCTTCATCAGGGCGGAAAGCTTGGTCAGATTTCTGGAGAGCGCCTTGCCTGAAAGAACGAAATAACCTTTCACGGCCTGTTCGTCGTCGATTTTCCCCCTCATCGAAGTGTAGGCGTGGATTCCCCCTGTGACGGCGGATTGCAGGGCCTGGGTTTCGAGGTAGTTTCTGCCGCCGCAGCCAAGCTCGGTCAGGCAGGATGTGTAATAGGGCAGCAGGTCCAGCGAAGACCCGTCGAGATCAGGCAGGTCTGCCACGATCTGCTGGTAGACGAGCCCGTTCGTTCCCTGCTCGAAGAATGTCGCAGGAAGGCTCCCTGCCTTTGCACTTTCGCCTTCGGGAATCGAAATCTTTTCAGGGATGTCTTCCAGTCCCACCTTGGGCAGGATCTCGGGATCGTCCTGCCTGGCCTGGCGTTCGGCGAGGGCCTCGGCCTGATCGATCACGGCCTTTTTTGCTTCTTCGGACATGCTGGATCTCATTTCGGCAAGCCTGGCCTTTTCCAGAAGGCTGCGCTTCTCGCTCAGTTTGCTGTCCGGCTTCAGAGTCAGCCTCACCCTGTGTTCGTTCTCAAGCAGGGATTCGCGGACCAGCCGCTTGATGAAATCAGGATCCCTTATTTCCTGCCTGAGTTCTTCCAGTACCGGGTCGATATTCAGCGCGGATACGGGATCCCCCCTGTGTATCGCCTGGGGAAGGGCGTGAAGGATCAGCTGCAATCCATATGGATGACCGTCTCCGCTGATTTCCCGCTGGGAGAGTTCGATCTGGTGGAGCGCCGCTTCTATGCTCTCGAATGGCACTCCCTTTTCAGCGACCTCGTTCAATACCGAAAGAATGAGTGCCTCGGTCGCTTCCGAATTTCCAGGTTCCGAGCCCTCGAGGCCGCAGATGAAGCTGATTTCCCTGTTCGAGTCTTCCAGCCCGCAAAGCGGGGAAGGCGCGGATCCCAACTCTGTCGTCTCGAGCGCGTGCCTGAGCGGAGAGGCGCCGTTTTCAAGCAGGACGCTGGACAGAAGATGGGCCTTCAACAGCGCCTTGAGATCTGTGCTCTTGCCGAGCAGCCATGCCATCACGACATGAGTCTTGCCCTCCGTCTCGTCGAATGCATAGCTTTCCTCGACGGTCACCTGGGCACAGTAGCGCTTCTCGTCCCGGACAGCGATCTGTTCTTCCAGTTTGTCGAAGCGGCAAAGCGCCTGCTCGTCCATGAGCCTGTGATGCTCATAGGCCGGGATGTCGCCGTAGGTCATGAAGACGGAGTTGGAAGGATGGTAGTGGGTTCTGTAGAAATGCTTGAGCGCATCGTGGGTGAGGTCCGGTATGGCCTCGGGATCGCCGCCGCTGTTGTAATGATAGGTGGAAGTCGGGAAGAGATACCTGCAAAGCGTATGCCAGAGCGCATTCGCGGGGGAGCTCATCGCCCCTTTCATCTCGTTGTAGACGACGCCCTTGAACACGAGATCGCTCGTCGCATCATTCTGCTTTTCGAATTCGACGCGATGCCCTTCCTGGGCGAAATCCAGTTCGTCCAGGCGGGAAAAGAACACCGCGTCGAGATAGACCTCCATCAGATTCCGGAAGTCCTTCCTGTTCTTGCTCGCGAAGGGATAGGCTGTCCAGTCGCTGGACGTGAAGGCATTCATGAAGGTGTTGAGCGATCGCCTGATCATCATGAAGAAGGGATCCCGAACGGGATAGCGTTCGCTTCCGCAGAGCGCGGTATGCTCCAGGATATGCGCGACCCCGGTGGAATCCATGGGGACCGTGCGCAGGGCCACGAAAAAAACGTTTTCAGGATTGTCTGCGCTCAGATGAAAATGCTGTGCGCCGGTTTGTCTGTGCCGGTATTCTTCGACAGTGAGTTTCAGCGAATCGATCTTCTCGGATCGAAGCCATTCGAAAGCGGGATGGTGGGTCATGACGAATTCCTAGGGTGAATCAGTTCATTCTACCTTGGCAATCGATTGCTGACAAAGCTGGGTTATAATGTCCCCTACGGTCACGCGGAGGGGAAATGGAAGAACAGCAGGAACAGAAAGAAGCCAGGCAGACAGGACCGAATTGGCTGGCCCTCGGATTGAAGGTATTCGGGGTCATCATCGCCTTCAATATCGTGGCGACGCTGGTATTCTATTTCTTCATTGCGCCCCACATGACGCAGTTCCATTAGGGCGTGTTAACTCTATTTTCGCATCTGCGTTGGCTCTGGAAGGCTGTGGATGCTAGGCGCAAGATGAAGCGAATGGTTATTCCATTCACAAGTCTTGCAACACCGCAGACGCGGCTCTTCCAGAGCCAACCCTCAATAGTATTTTTACAACCAGTATGGGACGGGGTGATTTGGGCGCCCTCCTTTGTCGCGAATCGCTTGTAGTGACTGGCAATACTGCGCGACTTGCTTCGCGGATGTGCTCCCCCCAAATCGCCGCCGTCGCAAATGTGACAATAGAGTTAACACGCCCTAAAAAAGGCCATTCCGGGCTTTGCCCGGAATGGCCTGCAATTCAGGAATTTTCAGCTCAGAAATTCACCTGCCCTTGAAGGAAAAGGCCGTTCTGCCTGTTCGTGCCGTTGACTGCCGGTGCGACTTCTCCGAGGTTGGCATAAGCCGCCGTCAAGGTGAAGGTCTTGTTCGCGACATAGACGACGTGGAAATCATAAGCGGAATTGGGATGCAGGATGCCATCCGTCGCCCCGGCTACGGAGAAATTCGGCATCTTGCGGTATTCCGCGCCCACCACGACATTGGCTGCCGCAAAAACTTCGGCCGACACTTCAGGCACGATCTTGTATCCACTCGGTGCGCCGGGGGTGCTTCCGCCGCCGAATCCGAGGAGGCCCAGTTCGTCGGCTTTCGTCGCGCGCAGCACGCCGTTGAGCAGCACGTTCTTGCCGCCTATATTGACGATCTTGCTGGCTGCGCCATAGAGATCGGTCGACGAATTGTTGACGCCGAGTGCGGGGCTCAGCACGTTGTCGTAGAGATTGCCCGAAACCTTTTTGTACACGGCGCCCACGGCGAACTGGGGCATGGAGTCGCTCATGTCGTTGATCTTCACCTTGATGCCGAAATTGTCGACATTGTCCGTATTGTTGCTGTTGCCGAGAGCCGAGCCATTGTCGTTCAGCATGTTGCGCGCATAAGATACTTCAACCCGGTTGGCGAAGCTGGTGTTGATCGCCAGGCTGTTGATGCCGAGATTCTGGGTCTCGATATGGGTGTACGCCACAGTCGGGCCTGAGGAAAGCAGCGCCCAGGGAACGATTCCGCCGCCAGCCTGGCCGTCGATGTTGGTGACGGCTGCGTTGGCGCAGAAAGGAAAGGAAAGCATTGCGGCAATAATAGTTTTTTTCATGTATTTCTCCTTGAGAAAGGACTGGTTTCTGGTTCCGACTGCCTTGATCGACAGCCATTTAAAATCTAGCACCTTAAACCACACTGTTAAAATGGTTTTAAAAAACTGTCGCAAAAATGCAACGCTGCAAGGACGATCAAGGCCATGTCAAAAAAAACACGCCATTCCCGCTATGGCTCGAAGCGGGAAATGGCGTGGAACGGAGCAACCTTTGAACCCGCACCGATCATGCCTGCATACACCGTTGCGACAGAGACCATTCTACCGTTCGTCAAAATTTGCGATTTGATCTGGATCAAAAGAAATGCTCGAATTCGTGATATCATTCCGTTATCATTCAGTTATTACGTAACTACCGAGTTTTTTTAAGTTTTTTGAGGAAATACATGAGCCTTCCATCCTACAGGGAATTGCACGACGTCAAGCTTCAGGCGGTGAGGCAGGCGATTTCGCCTGAGTGTTACAATCGCTCGACGCTTCGTGCGCTCTTCTGGTATGCATTTGATCTTTCGCTTTATCTCGGGTCGATAAGCGGCGTTTTTCTCAGCCATGCCTTGCTGGCCAAACTCCTTTTCGGCCTTCTCGCAGGCTGCTCTGTGGCTTTCATGTTTGTCTGGGCGCATGATGCGGCGCACGGCACCCTCTTCAAGAGCAAGCGTGTGTCGGAAATCCTGGGGACGCTCTTCATGCTGCCTTCGCTCAACATGTACAGGCTGTGGTCCTATGGACACAACAAGGTGCATCACGGATTCACTTCCTTCACGCCCATAGACTGGATCTGGCGCCCCCTGACCCCGGCGGAATATGCTTCAAAATCCGCATTCCAGCGCTTCGTCTACCGCATGGAAAGGAGCCCCTATACCTGTGCGCTGCATTACCTGCTGCGCGTCTGGTGGGCGGGCATGGTTCGCTTCAAGCCCGATCACAACCTGAGGGACAGGCATCTGTTCTCGATTTCCAAGGTGCTCACGCTGATCTTCTTCATGGCCTATTCGGCGCTGGCCTACCGTTATGCAGGCGGAATATGGGGTGTGGTGTCGGCCGTGATCCTGCCTTTCGTGGTTTTCAATTATTTCATCGCGCTTTTCGTTTTCCTGCATCACACCCACCCCGATATTCCCTATTTCGACCAGCGCAATGAATGGAGCAACACCATCGGGCAGGTCTACTGCAGCACGATCGTGCGCTGTTCCGCATTGAGCGAAGTGCTGATCCACAACATCATGATTCATATCCCTCATCATGTGGACAACAGGATTCCCTTCTACCACCTGAAGAAAGCGTATCGCGACATCAAGCGGGAGTATGGCCAGTATATCCACGAATACCGCTTCAGGTTCTCCACGGTTGTCGGGATTTTCAAGCGCTGCCAGCTCTACGATTACGAGAAGAAAATCTGGTACAGCTTCCGCGAGGCAGCCGTGCTCCATCTCAATCCCATGCTGAGAAAGGCCGCCTGAAAAGGATCCTGCCAAAAAGCCCCCCTCTTCCGAAGAGGGGGGCTTTTTTACATTCAGAATCATAAGAAATCCTTAAGCCAGCATGAATAAGCTATTCGAATCCAGGCAGCGGGATCAGGCGATGCTCAAGGCCTTTTCGGGAATTTCAGCGTGTCATGTTCAGTTGCCCTCCGTTGCGTGCGGTCCATGCCTCAGTCCCGATAAAGCGCGGCGTGAAGGGGCGACAAAGTTGGATGTCGAAAAGATCCCCGTGCATTTCGACGATATCCTGTCAAACAGCTCAAGGTGAGCTCGCCTGTGATAGGATATTTCTGGCAAATTTGCGGGTTTCCGACACGATGATGGCTTCGAGAGCCGAGGGCGTGCAGCGCGCCGCGACAAACGAGGATGCTGCGGCGCTCCTGGGCCCAGGATGAAAACAATCAAGGAAGGGGGATTGTTTAAATGTTAGCGAGGAATGGCGAAATGAACTACTTCAAGTTTGCATTTTTTTCGGCAGCTTTTTTCATGACGAATGCGCATGCCGATCCGGGCCTGGACGAAGCGATTTCCCGCCTCCAGCATGAATGGGCCATCGTCAATTACCAGACGCCTGAAGACAGGAAGGAGTCGGCATTCGAGACGCTCGTGGGAATGGCTCACGACGTTTCGATCCGCTATCCCGATCATGCGGAGCCCATCGTATGGGAGGCGATCGTGATGGCCTCCGAGGCGAAGGTGAAGGGCGGGTTCGGCGCACTCGGGCTCGCCAAGAACGCGAGGAATCTGCTGCTTTCAGCCGAGAAAATCAATCCCAATGCGCTGGATGGCTCCATTTACACAACGCTTGGCTCGCTTTATTATAAAGTGCCGGGCTGGCCGATAGGCTTCGGAGATCACGAGAAAGCAAGGGAATACCTTGGGAAGGCCCTGAAATTGAATCCGAACGGGATGGATCCCAACTATTTCTACGGCGATCTGATGCTGGAAGACGGACATTACGATGAGGCCATAACCTACCTGAAAAAGGCTTTGGCGGCGCCCTCCAGGGGCGGCCGGGAAGTGGCCGACGCCGGGCGAAGGATTGAAATTCAGGCGGATCTGAAGAAGGCTCAAGAAAGCAGATGATTCCATGAGAATCCTCCTTGTTGAAGACGACGAATCCCTGGGGGACGGGGTGCGTGTCGGGCTTGCCCAGGAGAGATTCACGGTGGATTGGGTGAAGGACGGCAGGGAAGCGCTTGCCGCGCTCGAATCGGAAAATTACGGCCTGATGATTCTCGATCTGGGCCTTCCCCGTCTTTCGGGAATAGATCTCCTGAAGCTGATCAGGAACCGGGGAATGACCGTCCCGGTGATCATCCTGACTGCGCGCGATACGGTTGCCGACAGGATACTCGGCCTCGATTGCGGTGCGGACGACTATGTCGTCAAGCCTTTCGATCTCGACGAGCTCGCGGCGAGAATTCGAGCCCTTACGAGAAGAAAGATGGGGCGAGCGGAACCCCTGCTGGTGCACGACAACATCGTGCTCGATCCCGCAGCCCACAAGGTGACGCTGGAGGGAGAGGAAGTCGGCCTGTCGCCGAGGGAATTCGCCGTGCTGAGGGAACTGATGGAAAATACCGGGATCGTGCTTTCGAGGGACAGGCTGGAGCAAAGCCTCTATGGCTGGAACGAGGAGGTGGAAAGCAATGCCCTCGAAGTGCACATACACCATCT
This sequence comes from Pseudomonadota bacterium, assembly GCA_021848825.1. Classification (GTDB taxonomy): domain Bacteria; phylum Pseudomonadota; class Gammaproteobacteria; order Burkholderiales; family JABEVD01; genus JABEVD01. Next base: position 27,700 of record JAJZTQ010000009.1, on the reverse strand, counting down.
CAGAAGGAAGCTTGGCACCAAGCTGATCAGGACGATCAGGGGGGTGGGGTACGTCATCCAGAAGGAATGAGGATGCGGGGTGAATTGACCGTTGCCGATCTTTTGAAATGGATCAGCGCCTTCCATCTCTCCTTCACCGGGAATTCGCTCAGAAGGCGCCTGCTCAAGCTCATTCTTTCCTCGATCTCGTTTCTTCTGCTGCTCATCTCGCTTCTCGCCTATTTCAATTCCCATCGCGAGACTGACGAACTATTCGATGCCCAGCTTGCCGAATCCGCCAGAGTGCTGCTCGATCAGGCGAGCACGGCGATTTCGGAAGGGACGGGCGTCGTCTCCGACAGCGAACATCCCACCCTGGAATACGAAAGAAAAATCGCTTTCCAGATCAGGGACAGCAACGGCAACCTGCTGCTACGCTCGGCGACCACGCCCGAAAGGATTCTTTCCGAACATTCCGAGGGCTTCAGCGACAGCCTGATAGACGGGAAGAGGTGGCGCGTCTATTCTCACTGGAACAGCGAACACACGCTGCAGATCCAGGTCGGACAGCTCCAGCAGATCCGCAACGAACTGGCCGGAAGGATCGCTTTGAGCCTGCTTGTGCCATTCCTTCTGACCATTCCGATGATCGCGCCGCTCGTCTGGTTCAGCATTGAGCGGGGGCTGAAGCCGGTCAACTGGGTATCCGACGAAGTGAAGCAGCGCGCAGTCGAAAATCTGAAGCCCATCGTCATCTCCGATGTGCCGGGGGAACTCAGGCCGCTCGTCGATTCGATCAATACGTTGCTTGCCAGGCTCGAGCATTCCTTCGAGAACGAGCGGCGCTTCACTGCCGATGCTGCGCACGAGCTGCGCACCCCGCTTGCAGCGCTCAAGACGCAGGCGCAGGTGGCGATGAGGGCGAACGAAGATGCGCAGCGGAAGAAGGCGCTCGAACAGGTGATAGGCGGGGTCGACCGCGCCACTCATCTCGTGCAACAATTGCTGACTTTGGCGAGACTGGACCCCCAGTTCGCCAAGGTGGACAACGAGAAATTCGATCTCCACACTGTCGTGGTAGGGGTCTTGACCGAGCTCGCCCCTGAGGCGCTCGCGAAAAGCATAGAGCTTGCCTTCGAGGAAGCGCCGAGAACGATGGTCAAGGGAGATCCGCAAATGATCGGGATCCTGACCAGCAACCTCGTCAGGAACGCCATCCGATACACGCCCGAGGAGGGGCAGGTCGAGGTCAGGACAGGGGAGGACAATGAGGCGGTCTGGCTCGACGTCATCGACAACGGACCGGGCATCGATCCGCAGGAACGGGCCAACGTTTTCGAGCGTTTTTACAGGACCCTGGGAAACAGGGCGAGCGGCAGCGGATTGGGACTTTCAATCGTGAAGCGCATCTCCGATCTGCATCATGCCGAAGTGACGCTGGATACGGGCGAGAACGGAAAAGGGCTGTGGGTGAGGGTGAAATTTCCGAAAGCTGAGAAGGAGAAGACTTGACGCTCGAACCTGAAAATCTCGCCCTCGTGCTCGGGCTTTCCTTTTTCTTCGGGCTCGCTTTCGAGGAATTCTATGTCAAGAGTCCCAAAAAGCGCCCCGGCGGAGTCAGGACATTTCCGATGCTCGCGCTTTCAGGCGCAGGGCTCTATCTCGTCGATCCTGTTCATGCAGCCGCCTTTTGCGCCGGGCTCGTCGTCCTTGGCATATGGCTTTATGCCTATTACCATGCAAGATGGTCGGAAGGAACGCCCGCGGCCGAGCCGGGGGGCGGGCTCATCATTCCGGTCTGCAACCTGATCGCCTATCTCCTGGGGCCGATTTCCCTGATGGAGCCCCACTGGGTCGCCGTTTCCTTCTCGGTTGCCGCGGTGCTGCTTCTCGGCGCGCGCCAGAGTCTTCATGAGCTCGCCCAGAAGCTTCCTTCGGACGAGATCATGACGGGAGGAAAATTTCTGGTCCTGACAGGCATCGTGCTTCCGCTTCTTCCCGATCACCCGGTCACGAAATTGAGCGCGATCACGCCTCATCAGGTCTGGCTGGCCGTGGTTGTCGTCTCGACGCTTTCCTATGCAAGCTACATGATCAGGCGCTATGTTTCCCCTGAAAAAGGGCTGCTCGCCGCATCCGTCCTTGGCGGGCTTTATTCCTCCACGGCAACGACCGTGGTGCTCGCGAAACAGGGAAAGGAAGGGGCTTTCGCGAGGTCTGAAATCCTTTCCGGCATCGTTCTCGCCACTTCCCTGATGTACCTGAGGCTCTGCGTCGTGGTGGCCATTTTCAATCTTCAGCTGGCGATATCGCTTCTTCCCGATCTTGCCGGGCTTTTCCTGGCAGGACTGCTGCTTACCTGGTTTTGCCGGAAGAACGGCAATTCGGATGGGGGCGGGCAAATCGCCATGCAGTCGAATCCTCTCGAACTGAGCGCAGCGCTTCTTTTCGCTCTCCTTTTCGTGGCAATTTCGGCTGCCTCGACCTGGGTCAGGATGAAATTCGGCGAATCCGGCATATACTGGCTTGCGAGCATAGTCGGCGTGACGGACATCGATCCATTCGTCTTGAGCATGGCGCAGGGCGGAGCGGGTGGGGCGCCGCTCCATGTGCTCGATTCGGCTATCCTGATCGCCGCCTCTTCGAACAACATCCTGAAGTCGATTTACGCAGCGATCTTCCTTGGATTCAGGTCCAGCCTTCCGGCGACGGCATGCCTCGTCGCCCTTTCGTTTGCCGGTGTGCTGCTTGCCTTCCTAGTTTGAATTCACCTCGAAGTGCTGGACCATCGCCTGCAGTTCTGCAGCCTTTCTGGTGAGCTCGGTCGACGCTTCTTTCGCTGCTTCAGCGAGCTTGCTGTTGTGCTCGACGAGCCCGGTGATATGTTCCAGGCTTCTCGCGACTTCCTCGCTTGCAAGCGACTGCTCCTTGGATGCCGTGGCGATATGCTGCGCGCCTTCGGTGACCTGGTTGCTCGCCTGCATGACCTGCTTCAGTCCTTCTGTGTTGGCATTGCTGAGCTCGATGCTCCTGCCCACTTCATCGACCGCCTGATTCATCGAGACCACTGCAGCCTGGGTCACCTGGTGGATATTGTCGACCATTTCGGTGATGTCTATGGTGCTCGAAGTCGTCCTTTCGGCGAGCTTCCTGACTTCATCGGCGACGACGGCAAAGCCTCTTCCCTGTTCTCCGGCCCTCGCAGCCTCGATCGCTGCATTCAGCGCGAGCAGGTTGGTCTGGTCCGCGATCTCCTTGATGACCTTGGTGATGGCGCCGATCTTCTGGATCGCCTCCTTCAGGTCCAGTATGGTCTGGCTGGAAGACTGGACGGCTTCGACAACGCGCGAAGTGGCGGCCAGGCTTTCCTCCATGCGCTGGTTGTTTTCCTCGATGATCTTTTGGGAGGCGACGGCGGCTGAAGCGGAATCGTTGGAGGAATTGGCGACTTCTGAAACGGACTGGCTGAGCTCCTCCATGGTGCTTGCGATCTGCCTGACATGGTCGTTCTGTTCCTTCGAATGTTCTGCGACCTGGATCACCTGGGAATTCAGATTGCTGCATCCTTCTTCGATCATCGAGGCGGCAAGCCCCATTTCATCCAGCATCACCTGGATATGCGCCTGCATGGTCTGGATGGCGCAGAGCAGATCGCCCATTTCGTCTCGTCCGGAGATGTCGATGTCGGCGCCCAGATCGCCCTGGATGATCTTGTCGAATTGCTTCATCGCAAGGCCAAGCGGCTTCTTGACGAAAACCTCGACGCATCTGCCGATGAAGAAGAACAGGAAGACCTGGAGCAGGAGCTGCCCGATCGTGAGCTTCAGCTGGATGTCATGAAGCTGAGCGAAGTCGGTGCTCAGATCGATCAGGATGTCGGATGCGCCGTTTACGCTTCCGACCTGGACCATGTGGCAATTCAGGCAGTCAGTATGGTGGAAGTTGTGGCTGACGATGTAAGGGGTGACCGCCCTGAACAGGGGGGCGCCGGATGAATCGAGGGTCAGCGAATAAATGGGCTTCTTGGAATCGATGGCCTTCTGCTCGATTTCATCTCTGACATGCTCCTCCGGAAGCCCCGGGCCGAATTGATTCACCACCTGCTGCGCCCGGACAAGCCTGACCGACTTGATGTTTCCGCTCGATTCGAGTTTTTCGATCAGCAGCTTCCTGTTCGCGGGATCGCTGATCGTGCCCGTTTCCATCAGCATGTTGGCGCTGTCTATGGTTTCGTTCGCAACCTGCTCCGCATGGGTTTTCGCATTGGCCAGGGTCTTTTCCCTGAAATTGTGTGAAATCCAGAGCTGCGCCGAAACCAGCACGACGAGCAGGGTTCCCTGGATCACGATCTGGAGCTTGGTCTTGAGCCTGAGATTCTTGAAGCGGTACTTGTCGAATTTCGATCCGATCTGCGCCCCCGATTCGTTGAGCGCCTTGTAAAGGCTGTCTGCTTCGCTCACTTCGGCCCGGGTAGGGGGATTCCTCACTGACATGTAGCCGACCGTCTTGTCGTTTTCCTTGACAGGAACGACGAGCGCCTTGACCCAGTAATGGTCTCCATTCTTGCAGCGGTTCTTGACGAGGCCGCGCCACGGCTTCCCCTCTTTCAGGGTGTCCCACAGCCACTTGAAGGCCTGGGGCGGCATGTCGGGATGACGCACCACGTTGTGGCTTTTGCCTACGAGTTCTTCCCTTGAGAATCCGCTCATTTCGACGAATGCGTCGTTGGCGTAGGTGGTGATCCCCTTCAGATCCGTTTTCGAGACGAGGCGGAGTTTTTCCGGGAACGGCTTCTCCACCTGCGTGACGGGAAAATTCTTTTTCATGTGTGCCTCCAGTGCTGCCTGTATTTATATCGGGCCGGATCCGCTATTCTTTAGAGAAATATTTCCGGTGAATATATTATTTAAGCGTCGATCCTCGGATAATATCCGGACTTTGTCAAGAATGTCGCAAAAGGATGAAATGAAACCGGAACTATTGCTTCCAGCAGGCAGCCTGGAGAAAATGAATGCAGCCTTTTCCTTCGGGGCGGATGCCGTTTACGCGGGCCAGCCCAGGTATTCTCTCAGGGCGAGAAACAACGAATTCGGTCATGACGAAATCAGGGAAGGGATAGAAAGGGCGAGAATGCTCGGCAGGAAATTCTATGTCGCGAGCAACCTGATGCCCCACAATGCCAAGGTGAAAACCTATCTGAAGGACATGGAACCGATCATAGACATGAAGCCCGATGCGCTCATTATGGCGGACCCCGGTCTCATCATGATGGTCAGGGAAAAATGGCCTGAAATGCCTGTCCATCTTTCCGTCCAGGCCAATACCGTGAATTATGCTTCAGTCAGATTCTGGAAAAATCTGGGACTCGCCAGGGTCATTTTATCCCGGGAGCTTTCCCTGGACGAAATCTCGGAGATCAGGCAGAACTGCCCCGACATGGAACTGGAGGTTTTCGTCCACGGCGCGCTCTGCATCGCGTATTCGGGACGCTGCCTGCTCTCTGGCTACTTCAATCACAGGGATCCGAACCAGGGGACCTGCACCAACTCATGCAGATGGGATTACAAGGTTTCTCCGGCACTGGAAGACGAGGCGCGCGGCATCATCGATTTCGACTTCGAAAAGGCCTCGATCGCCGATTGCGGCAGCCAGCTTCGCCATCCTCTGGCCGATTCGGTCTATCTCATAGAAGAATCGAAGAGGCCTGGAGAGTTGATGCCGATACTCGAGGACGAGCACGGCACCTACATCATGAACTCGAAGGATCTGCGGGCAGTCGAGCATGTCGGAAAGCTCGCGGAGATAGGCGTCGATTCGCTCAAGGTTGAGGGACGGACAAAGTCGATCTATTATGTAGCGAGGGTTGCCCAGGTTTACAGGCGAGCAATAGACGATGCGGCAAGCGGCAGGCCTTTCGATCCTGCTCTTCTTGCGGAGCTGGAAGGGCTTGCAAATCGCGGCTATACCGACGGCTTCTACGAGCGCCATCATACCCCCGAATATCAGAATTACATCAGGGGGCATTCCGAGTCGTCACGCAGCCTTTATGTCGGGGATATCGGCAAAATCGAATCGGGCATGGCTGAAATTTCCGTCAAGAACCGGTTCCAGGTGGGGGACAGGCTGGAGATCATCCATCCGAAAGGCAACAGGGTCGTGGAAGTCGAAAGAATGCAGAGCGAATCGGGGGAAGAGATTGCTGTCGCGCCCGGCGCAGGGCACAGGGTTTTCATACCGCTTGACGAAGGACTGGAGGATGCGCTCGTCGCCAGATTTCTTTGAACATGAATTGTAACAATTAGGAGTTACGCTAATAGGGTTATTCTCCGGCATCGAATTTGTGCTAGGATTTTTCATAAGACTTTCTTAATATAGTGAGCCATGGCAGAAGAACATATCATCAAGGAAGGTACGGACCTATCGAGGCGTGATTTCCTCGGGACGGTGACCGCGGGGGTCGCGGCAGCAGGAGTGGCTGCGGCATGCGTGCCATTTGTCAGCAGCATGAATCCTTCTTCGGATGTGCTGGCAAAGGCGACGACAGAAATCGATCTTTCGGGCATCGAGCCCGGCCAGGAAAAGACATTTCCATGGCAGGGCAAGCCTGTATTCGTCGTTCACAGGACGCCTGACGAGATCAAGGCGATGGAGGCCTCACCCGGCGGGAAGGATCCGGAACCCGATTCCAAGCGCGTCGAAAAACCGGAATGGCTGGTGGTGATCGGGATATGCACCCATCTCGGCTGCGTGCCCAACAAGACCGCGACTGGCTGGCTTTGTCCCTGCCACGGCAGCGTCTATGACAACAGCGGGAGAATCATCACCGGGCCTGCGCCGAAGAATCTCCATATCCCGCCTTATCATTTCGTCGCAGAAAACAAGATACTGATAGGAAAAGCGTGATGAGCAAGATCATTTCCTGGGTTGATCAGCGTTTTCCCCTGAGCTATTTCATCAAGCATGAACTGACGGATTATCCCACTCCCCGCAACCTGAGCTACTGGTGGGGATTCGGTTTTCTGGCAGGATTCGTGCTCGTCATCCAGATCGTGACAGGCGTATTCCTCGCCATGCATTACAAGCCGGATTCCAAGCTCGCCTTCGACTCGATCCAGCACATCATGCGCGAAGTCAATTACGGCTGGCTGATACGCTATCTGCATTCGACCGGCGCTTCGGCATTTTTCGCCGTGATCTACACCCATATGGCGAGAACGCTCTATTACGGTTCGTACAGGCGTCCGAGAGAGCTGCTGTGGTGGACAGGGCAGGGACTTCTGCTCTTGATGATGGCGACAGCCTTCATGGGTTATCTGCTTCCCTGGGGACAGATGTCATACTGGGGCGCTCAGGTGATCACCAGCCTCTTCAAGGCCACGCCCGTATACGGGCAGGAGATCGTGACCTGGCTGCGAGGCGGGTTCACGGTGGATGATCCTACGCTGACGAGGTTCTTCTCCCTGCATTACCTTTTCCCCTTCCTCATCTTCGCCGCAGTCGTGATCCATCTGGTCGCCCTGCATACAGTGAGGAGCAGCAATCCTTCGGGGATCAATCTTGCCGACAAGGACAACATTCCCTTCCATCCCTATTTCACGATCAAGGATCTGTTCGGCCTGGGCGTGTTCATGATCGTCTACCTGCTGATCGTCTTCTTCAAGCCCGATCTCTTCATCGAGGCGGCGAACAACATCCCTGCAAATCCGATGCAGACCCCTGCGCACATCGTTCCCGAATGGTACTTCCTGCCTTTCTACGCGATATTGCGCTCGGTGCCCGATCTGGCGGGCGGGGTCGTGGCGATGGCGATATCGGTTCTGATCTTCGCAGCCATGCCCTATCTCGACCGTTCCAGGATTACGGGCGGGGCGAGGTACAGGCCTGTCTACAGGGCGATGTTCTACATCTTCGTGATCAACATCTTCGTGCTGGGTTATGTCGGGGCGAACCCGCCTACCGGGCCGCTGAAGACGGTCGGGGAAATTTCGACGACGATCTATTTCCTGATCTTCCTGCTGCTGCCCTTTGTTTCGAGATGGGAAGAGAGAATGGTATTGGCAAGAGGCCTGCCTGCTGCAGTGGAAGAACAGGCCAGAAGAGAAATAGCGGAGGCGGAAGGCAATGCGTAAATCAAGAATAGTCGGGCTCCTTTTCTGCCTGGTCTTTCCTCTTTCGGGGCAATCGGAAGAAACTCAGGTGCAGCGGGGCGCGCACGTCGCACTCGAAGTCTGCAATGCCTGCCACAGCCTGAAATACATCAAGTATGACGACCTGATGAAGATAGGCTTCACCAAGGCGCAGGTCGATGCGATGCGCGGGGACAAGGAAATGGGTGCCCCGCTTCTTTCGCAGATGGCGCCGCAGGACGAGCTCGGCATGTTCGGCACCGTCCCGCCCGATCTTTCCCTGATGGCGAAGGCAAGGGAAGGGGGCGCGCATTACATCTATTCGATGATCACGGGGTTCTATACCGACGCCAAGGGGCAGACGCAGAACAAGGTGTTTCCCGGCATCAAGATGCCTGACGTGTTCATGATCGCGCAGGCGGATGCCGCCGGCAAAGCGGCGATCGAGAAGAAAGCGAGGGATGTTTCGGTATTCCTCGCCTGGGCGTCAGACCCGCAGGCGGAAGATCGGACGACGCTCGGCAAATACGTGATCGCCTATTTCGTCTTTCTCACCATACTGCTCTTCTTCCTGAAGAAGAAGATCTGGAAAAAACTAGGGAACCACTGATTAGTCGAAAACGACTGTCTTGTTTCCGCAGATCACGACCCTGTTTTCCAGGTGCCAGCGAACGGCGCGCGAAAGCACGATCTTCTCGAGGTCCCTTCCTTTCTGGATGAGATCCTCGATCGCGTCCCTGTGCGATACCCTGATCACGTCCTGTTCGATGATCGGGCCTTCATCGAGCAGGTCGGTGACATAGTGGGCTGTCGCCCCGATCAGCTTCACCCCTCTGTCGAATGCCCTATGATACGGTTTGGCGCCGTGGAATGCAGGGAGGAACGAATGATGGATGTTGATGATCCTGTCGGCATGGCTCGCAACAAAATCCCCTGAAAGAACCTGCATGTATCTTGCCAGCACGACGAAGTCTATTTCGTGTTTGCTGAGGAGATCGAGCTGCGCGCTTTCCGCTTCGCGCTTGTTTTCAGGGGTCACGACGACGAGATGGAAGGGGATGCCGTAGAAGCCCGCAATCGATTCGGTATCCGGATGGTTTCCTATGATCAGCGGGATTTCGCAGTCGAGTTCGCCGCTCCGATGGCGGTAGAGCAGGTCGACGAGGCAATGGTCATAGCGGGAAACGAAGATCGCCATGCGCTTTCTCGCGCCCGAATCGGCGATCCGCCATTGCATTTCGAATTTCCTTGCGAGCGGCTCGAAGCGATGCGCGAAGTCTTTCATGGAAAGGGAGAAATCCCCCAGGTCCCATTCTATGCGCATCAGGAAAAGGGTGCCGTCCTGATGCTGGTCGGCATGCAGAATGTTGGCGTTGTGGCTGAAAAGGAATTCGGAAATCCCCGCGACGAGCCCTTTCCTGTCCGGACAGGTGACGAGCAGAGTGGCTGTTTTTCTTGTATGCATGGGCGACTTGATCGGAAAATGCCATTATACTTCCACAAGATCCATCCTGCGGAAACAGATTGAAAAAGCCGTTCATTGCCCAGATTTCAGCCCTTGCGCTCGTCATGATCCTGGGTCCGCTCCTGGCGAGATGGCATTTTTCCGTCCTCACGCTTGCTTTCATCGAAGGGCTGATCGCTGCCTTGTTTTCGATCAGGCTCGAAAGATGGTGGCTGCCGATACAGCTTTTCTTTTTCCCCATGGTCGTGATCGCCGCTTCTTTCCACATCGATTCGCGCTTCTATCTCATCGGTTTTTTCCTCACGGGCATGGTGTTCTGGAATGCCTTCAAAAGGGGGGTGCCGCTCTATCTCACAGGCGGGGATGTCATCAGGGAGATTGCTGGGCGCCTTCCCGAATGCGGGTTCAGTTTCATCGATCTGGGCTCAGGACTTGGCGGAGTGGTGTCGAGGCTTTCGGAAGAAAAGCCGATGGGAAGATTTGTCGGCGTGGAAAGCGCGCCTTTTCCCTATCTGTTCGGAAAAACGAGATGCATTCATCTTTCCAATTGCGAGATGAAATGGGGGAACTATGAAAAGGTCGATCTTTCAGGATACGATTATGTCTATGCCTATCTTTCTCCCGTTCCCATGCCAAGGCTTTATGAGAAGGCGAGGCGCGAGATGAAGAAGGGGTCGCTTTTCATCAGCAACAGCTTTTCCGTTCCCGGCTTGGAGGCAGACGAGGTCGTCGAGGCAGGAGGAAAAAAGCTCCATTTCTGGAAGATGTGATCAATCCCTCGGGGATTTCCTTCGCTCGAAGAGCGTTGCGATCCTGTCGCAAAGGCATTCGTCCACAGGCCAGTTGATCTCCGGATTGGCAAGCCAGAATATCACTTCCCTGACAGCGCCTTCCTCTCCGAATTCGAAGGTGAGATCCGCCCTTCCTTCGAGCCGCCTGGCCCAGGATGTGACATCTTCAGGCGTCAGTTCGCCTGACTGCATCTTTTTCAATATCGAGAAGACATGCGATTTCGTGACCAGGCCAAGCGTCCTCTCGCAGGAATGGCCATAACATTCCAGTTCCTCGATGACGAGTGGGTCAGGGGTTGGATTGTTGATCAGTTCGTAAACAAGAAATACACGCTCACGCATCGTCCCCTCCCGGTCAGCATTACCCATGTAGAATTTATGGATTAAATATAAATCCTCCGTGAATTCAATTCAATGGGGGAACACTTTCGGGTTAGAAGGAGGAGCCGTCCTTTCTGGTGAAAAGCCACGTGCCGTCCTGCATGCAGGCCCTCAGGTCGTCGTCCGGATAAGTCGCCGTATCGTCCGCCGTCCTGTCTCCCATCTCCAGGTAGAGCACTTCCGACGCCGTCTTGTTGATGAGCTGATGGCCGTTCCCTGAGCCCGCGCTGAATCCTGCGCACATGCCGGCAGCCAAGAGGGTTTCGCCTTCGTCGGTGACGAGGGTGGGGTTTCCTTCGAGGATGTAGATGAATTCGTCCTGCCTCGAATGGGCATGTCGCAGCGCCGAAATCGATCCGGGGGACAGCCTGGTCAGATTGACCCCGAAATTCTTCAGGCCGAAAATGTCGCCAAGCGGCTTTTTTTCTCTTCCCTTCATTTTCGATGCATAAGGCTCGGGATAGATCGAAGGCTTTTTTCTCGGCTCGGCGTCAAGCGCCGTGATTGCGACCGGTATTGTTTTCATGCCCTGATTCATGCATCGATGCTCCGCCAGCGTTCCAGCACCCAGCATCTCGGGTTGCGCTGGTATCCGAGATGCTCGTAATAGGAATCGGCATTGGGTGCTGCGACCAGAATCAGCTTGCACTTCGGGCCGAGCTGCGCCTGGGTGATGATCTGGAGCTGCCTGCCTATGCCCGTTCCCTGGAATTTTTCATGGACCGCGAGATCGGAAAGGTAGCAGGCGTAATGAAAGTCCGTCATCGATCGCGCGATACCCAGGAGCTTCTCCGCATCCCAGGCTGATACCGTCAGATTGGCATGCTTCAGCATGCCTTCCATGCAGTGCAGATCGTCGATCGGCCTGCGCTTGCCCAATCCCGATTCGCGAAAGAGTTCGATGAACTGATCTGTCGTTATCGGCGCATTGACCCTGTAATCGATTGCCAATGTCTGCTCCCTGTTTCACATGGCTTGTTTCAGTTGGTCGAGGATCGCGGGATTTTGGTTCCGGCATAACCTGAAGGTTAGCCTTCGCCGAAATCCTGCGAGCGGCGTTTCATGTGGCCTGTTTCAGTTGGTCGAGGATCGCGGGATTTTCAAGGGTCGAGACATCCTGGGTGATTTCCTCTCCGCGCGCGAGTGTCCTCAAAAGCCGCCTCATGATCTTTCCGGATCTTGTCTTGGGCAGATTCTCGCCGAACCGGATGTCGTCCGGCCTGGCGATGGGGCCGATCTCCTTTGCGACCCAGTCGCGCAGCGTCGACGCCATTTCCCTTGCATTTTCAGGCCGGGATCCCTTCAATACGACGAAGGCGACGATCGCTTCTCCCTTGATGTCATGCGGTTTTCCCACGACTGCCGCTTCGGCCACGAGCGGATTGGCGACGAGGGCTGATTCTATTTCCATGGTTCCAAGCCTGTGCCCCGAAACGTTGAGCACATCGTCTATCCTGCCCATGATCCAGAAATAGCCTTGCGCATCCCGATTCGCCGAATCCCCTGAGAGATAGTATTTCCCGCCCATCTCTTCAGGGAAATAGGCATGCCTGAAGCGATCCGGGTCATTCCAGAGGGTCCTGAGCTGGGAGGGGAAGGGTTTCTTGATGACGAGGAACCCACCCTTTCCGGGCTCGACGTCGTGCCCTGCCTCGTCGACGATGGCCGCCTCTATGCCTGGAACGGGAAAGGTGCATGAGCCCGGTTTCAGGGCGGCAGCGCCGGGCAGGGGCGCGATCATGTGGCTTCCCGTTTCGGTCTGCCACCAGGTGTCGACCAGCGGGCAGCGTCCCCCCCCGACGGTTTCGAAATACCACATCCAAGCTTCAGGATTGATGGGTTCGCCGACTGAGCCCAGGAGCCTGAGCGAAGAGAGGTCGTACTGCTTGGGGAGGTCTGAACCCAGCTTGATGAGGGACCGGATCGCCGTGGGGGCGGTATAGAATGTCGTGACCCTGTGGTCCTGGATGATCTTCCAGAAACGCCCTGCATCGGGGTAGGTCGGAACGCCTTCGAAGATCATCTGGGTGGAGCCCGCCGCGAGCGGACCGTAGGCGACATAGGAATGCCCCGTGATCCAGCCGACATCGGCCGTGCACCAGAAAATGTCGGTATCCTTGTGGTCGAAAACCCACTTCATGGTGAGCATCGCCCCGAGAAGATAGCCTCCTGTGGAATGCTGAACCCCTTTCGGCTTTCCGGTCGAGCCTGAAGTATAGAGGATGAAGAGGGGATGCTCGGCATTCACCCATTCGGGTTCGCATGAAGCTTCCCTGCCCGATATCAGCTCATGCCACCAGATGTCCCTTGTTCCGTTCCATGAAACCGCTGAACCTGTCCGCCTGTAGACGATCACTTTCTCGATCGAATCCGCGCCCATGGCAAGTGCTTCGTCGACTGCATCCTTGAGATGAACCGCGCGTCCTCCCCTCATCCCCGCATCGGCAGTGATCACGGCCTTCGCGCCCGCATCGTCTATCCGCTCGTGCAGACTCTTGGCCGAGAAGCCTCCGAACACGACGGAATGGATCGCGCCTATCCTGGCGCAGGCCTGCATCGCCACGACCGCTTCTATGCTCATCGGCATGTAGACGACTACCCTGTCGCCTTTTGCGATGCCTATCGATTTCAGCCCGTTCGCCATTTTGCAGACGGAAGCATGGAGTTCCCTGTATGTGACCTTAGTGACTTCGCCTTCGTCGGACTCGAAAATGATCGCGGTTTTTTCCGGTCTTTCCTCGAGATGGCGGTCGAGGCAATTGTAGGAAGCATTGAGCTCGCCATCGGCGAACCATTTGTAGAAAGGCGCTTCCCCGTCATCGAGCACGCTGGTGAAGGGCTTCTTCCAGAGGATCATCTCTCTGGCCAGCCTTCCCCAGTATCCCTCGTAATCTTTTTCCGCCTCCTGGCAAAGCGCCCTGTAGGCTGCCATGCCTGAAACGTTCGCATTTTCCGAGAAGGCTTCGCTCGGCGGGAAAATCCTGGTTTCGTGCATCACGGACTCGATCGTGGCCATTCGCTTCTCCATGGGATAGACAGGGGGATTATAATGCAAAGGCAAATTCAATTTCAGGTTGAAAAATGATCAGGGAAGCAGATTTCATAGAAAGCATCGCATCCGCGCTTCAGCATATCTCCTATTACCATGGACTGGATTTCGTGAAGGCGATGGGGGAAGCCTATGCGCTCGAAAAATCTCCAGCAGCGAAGGATGCGATAGCGCAGATCCTGACCAATTCGAGGCTTTGCGCGGAGCATCACAGGCCGATCTGCCAGGATACCGGGATCGTCGTCGTCTTCCTGAAGATTGGCATGGATGCGAGATGGGATTCGAGCAGAAGCCCATCCGAAATGGTGAACGAGGCGGTGAGGATCGCCTACAGGGATCCGCAGAATCCCCTCAGGAGTTCCATCGTTTCCGACCCTGCGGGAAAGAGGATCAACACCAGGGACAACAGTCCCGCAGTGATCCACATGGAAATCGTGCCGGGAAGCAAGGTCGAAGTGAAAGTGGCGGCAAAGGGAGGGGGGTCCGAAAACAAGGCGGCACTTGCCATGCTGAATCCCAACGAGGACATCGTGGAATGGGTGGTCGACGCCGTGGACAAGATGGGGGCGGGATGGTGTCCTCCGGGCATGCTCGGGATAGGCATAGGAGGAACTGCGGAGAAGGCCATGCTGCTTGCCAAGGAGGCGCTTTTCGAGCCTTTGGACATGCACGAGCTGAAGGCAAGAGGGCCGAACGACAGGATCGAGGAGATGAGGATGGCGATATACGACAGGGTCAATGCGCTCGGCATAGGCGCACAGGGCCTGGGCGGGCTTCATACCGTGCTGGATGTCAAGATCCTCGATTATCCCACCCATGCCGCATCGCTCCCTGTGGGCCTGATCCCCAATTGCGCGGCGACCAGGCATGCTCATTTCGTCCTCGACGGCTCGGGCCCTTTCCATCTTCCCGTGCCCAAGGTTTCGGACTGGCCGGAAATAGAATGGCATGCCGATTTTTCCGCGAGACGCGTGAATCTCGATACCGTCACCAGGAAGGAGATTGCTTCCTGGAAACCGGGCGAGCCGCTTCTTGTTTCGGGTAAGCTCCTGACCGGGCGGGATGCCGCGCACAGGCGGATAGCCGAGATGATGGCGAGGGGGGAAAAGCTGCCTGTCGAATTCGAGGGAAAATTCATCTATTATGTCGGCCCGGTCGATCCCGTTGGGACTGAGGCGGTCGGGCCTGCAGGGCCGACCACTGCGACCAGGATGGACAGGTATACGGACATGATGCTCGAGCTCGGGCTTCTCGGCATGATAGGGAAAGCGGAGAGGGGAGACGATGCGATCGAGTCGATCAGGAAGCACGGATCGGTCTATCTGATCGCCGTGGGCGGAGCGGCCTATCTGGTTTCGCGCGCGATCAGGAAGGCAAGAGTCGTTGCATTCGAGGATCTCGGGATGGAGGCGATCTACGAATTCGAAGTCGAGGAAATGCCCGTCACGGTAGCGGTCGATTGCCATGGCGAATCCGTGCACAAGAGTGGCCCGGTCAAATGGAAAAGTTTGGTATAATCCTTTTTCCATGGCGGGTCTCCCCGCATTGTACGGTAGTGAACCTGGTCAGGTCCGGAAGGAAGCAGCCACAGCTACTCTATGCAAGTGCCGGGGGTCGGGCTCGCCGCCCTTATTCCGGAAGACATATGAAAAAGATCCTGTTTTTGTCTCTGCTCTTTCCAACGGCAGCCTTTGCCATAGACGGCGTCTCGGTCGAGGCCGGAAACGGCATGGGGACCGACATGATGCGGGTAGGCGTCCAGTGGGACTGGCACAAGAGATGGTTCGACAACGGGGCATGGCATCTCGGCGGGTATTGGGACGCGTCGGTTGGAGAATGGCGCGGGCATGCCCAGATCGGGGACAACCAGAACATCACTGACTTCGGTCTCACCCCGGTCTTCCGCTACGAGCGCGACAGCATTTACGGGTTTTCTCCCTATGTCGAGGCTGCAGTGGGATTTCACCTGATTTCCCGGACATACATCAATGCCGACAGGAAATTCAGCACGGCCTATCAGTTCGGGGACCATGTGGGGACAGGCTTTCGCTTCGGGAAGAACGGAAGATACGATCTGGAATACCGCTTCCAGCACCTCTCGAACGGGAGCATCAAGGAGCCGAACCAGGGCATCAATTTCAACCAGATTCGCTTCGAATACCATTTTTAGGGACCCTGGTGACTACCCAGGTACTGGCCAGAAAATGGCGACCGAAAAGCTTCGCTGAACTGACGGGGCAGGAGCATGTCGTCAAGGCGCTCTCCAACGCGCTCGAACAGCAGCGCCTCCATCATGCCTATCTTTTCACTGGAACGAGGGGGGTCGGAAAGACCACGGTCGCCCGGATACTTGCCAAGGCGTTGAACTGCGAAACGGGGATCACGCCCAATCCATGCGGCAAATGCGCCGCATGCACCGAGATAGACAGCGGGCGCTTCGTCGATCTGCTCGAGCTCGATGCGGCCTCCAACACGGGCATAGACAACATGCGCGAAGTGCTGGACAACGCGCAATATCTTCCCACTTCGGGAAGGTTCAAGGTTTACATCATAGACGAAGTTCACATGCTTTCCACCAAGGCCTTCAATTCCATGCTGAAGACCCTGGAAGAGCCGCCGGAACATGTGAAGTTCATCCTCGCGACAACGGATCCGCAGAAGATCCCCGTCACGGTTCTCTCCAGATGTCTCCAGTTCAATCTGAAGAAGATCCCTGAATCGCTGATAGAGAGCAGGCTTTCGTCGATCCTGGTCGAGGAAGGGGTGGCCTCCGAATCCCGTGCCCTGCAGAGGATAGCGAAATCAGCGAGAGGGAGCATGCGGGATGCGCTGAGCCTCATGGACCAGGCCATCGCCTATTCGGGCGGAAAAGTGGAAGACGGAATGGTCGCAGGGATGCTCGGGGCGATCGATCAAGATTACCTTTACGAAATCCTCGATGCATTGTCCGAAAAAGACGGGAAAAGGCTTGTTTCGATCGCCGAGGCGATGGAGGAGAGGAGCCTCGAATTCGAAGTCGCGCTTTCCGATCTGGGCGTTTTGCTTCACAGGATTTCGCTCATGCAGATCGTTCCGGAAGCGCTCGAGGAAGACATCGAGAAGGAAAGGTTGACGCAATTGGCCTCAAGGTTCGATCCGGAGGAGATCCAGCTCTTTTACCAGATCGCGAACCATGGCAGGAACGAACTCTTTCTCGCGCCTGACGAATTTTCCGGCTTCTCGATGACGCTGCTCAGGATGCTCGCTTTCATGCCTGCAGGCGAATCTGAAAAGCCCGTTCGGAAGGAGGCGAGAAAGGTCGAGCCTGAAGTGAGGCAAGCCAAGCCTGAATTGAAGGAGGCCAAGCCTGAAGTGAGGGAATCGCCTTCGGCAGAAGGCTTCGACTGGGTTTCCGTTTCCGGAAAGCTCAATCTGAGCGGCATGGCGAAGATGCTGGCGATGCATTGTGCATTGAAGTCTTTTGACGAGAGCAGGTTCGAATTCGCAGTGCCCCAGGAACACAGGCATCTGATGGAATACGGGGACAGGGTGAAAACTGCGCTTTCTGACCATCTCGGCAGGAAAGTCGAAGCGGCCTTCTCGGTTGGGGAGGGAACGACGCCTGCCAAGCTGGAAGACGAGAGGAAGCAGGAACGCCAGATGGAGGCGGTCGCCGCTATCGAGCAGGATCCGGTCGTCCGCAATCTGGTCGACAATTACGACGCTAAACTGATCGAATCTTCGATCAAACCGATCTAGGAGAAGGAAATGATGAAAGGCGGCTTGGCAAACATGATGAAGCAGGCCCAGCAGATGCAGGAAAACATGAAGCGGATGCAGGAAGAGCTGGGCAATGTGGAAGTCGAAGGGCAGGCGGGAGCGGGGCTCGTGAAGATCGTGATGACCTGCCATCATGCGGTGAAAAGGGTCTCGATCGATCCTTCGCTGATGAACGACGATCGGGAAATGCTCGAGGACCTGATCGCAGCGGCGATCAACGACACGAACAGGCGGGTGGAAGCGGCCATCCAGGAGAAAATGGGCGGGCTGGGACTTCCTCCGGGATTCAAGCTGCCGTTCTGAAATGAAATCGCCACTGGAGGAGCTGATCGAGTCGCTTCGCTGCCTGCCTGGGATAGGGCCGAAATCCGCCCAGAGAATGGCCTATCATCTGCTTCAGCACGATCATGCCGGCGCATCGCGGCTTGCTGCTGCGCTCAACCGCTCCATCGAGAAGCTCAGGCACTGCGGCAAATGCAACAGCTTCACCGAAGAGGAAATATGCGGGCTCTGCAGATCTTCATCGCGGGATCATTCCGTTTTGTGCGTGGTCGAAATGCCCCAGGATCTCCTGATGATGGAGCAGGCGCAATGCTACAGCGGGCTCTATTTTGTCCTGATGGGGAGAATCTCGCCGCTCGACGGGATAGGGCCCAGGGAAATCCATCTTGATCGTTTCCTGAAGCGGGCTCGGGACGGCGTCGTCAAGGAAGTGATCCTCGCCACGAATTTCACCGTCGAAGGCGAGGCGACAGCGCATTACATCGGCGAACTGCTGAAGGAAAGCGATATCAGAATTTCGAGGATAGCGAGAGGCGTTCCAGTCGGAGGGGAACTCGAGCACGTCGACTCGGGCACGCTCGCCCAGGCCGTCTTCGAGCGCAGACAGGTCTGAGATGGAAAAACAGAAGCTGCACAAGATGCTCGCCCATTCAGGCCTCGGCTCCCGCCGGGCCATGGAGGAAGCCATCGCTTCCGGGCGGGTGACGGTGAACGGCAAGCCTGCCGAAGTCGGGTTGCGCGTCGGGCCAGAGGACATGATCAGGTTCGAGGGGCGCATCATCAAGCTGAAGTTCACGCCCCGCCTTCCGAGGGTGATGCTCTATCACAAGCAGGAAGGGGAGATCGTCAGCCAGGACGATCCCGAGAAGCGCGCGAGCGTTTTCGAAAAATTGCCCAGGATGCGCTCCTCGAAATGGATATCGATAGGAAGGCTGGACTACAACACCAGCGGGCTTCTGATATTCACGACTTCCGGCGAGCTCGCCAACAGGCTGATGCATCCCGGATTCGAGGTGGAGCGGGAATATTCGGTCAGGATCCTGGGCAGGGTGAGCCTTGACCAGGCGAAAATGCTGCTCTCTGGCGTGGAACTCGAAGACGGACGAGCGAAATTCGAAGCCTTCTCCGACGAGGGGGGAGAAGGGGCGAATCACTGGTACAGGGTGATGCTCAAGGAGGGAAGAAACAGGGTCGTCAGAAGGCTTTTCGAATCGCTAGGCCTCACCGTGAGCCGGCTGATCAGGACGAGATTCGGCCCGATCATTCTTCCTTCCCGGCTGAAGCGGGGCATGCTTCTGGAGCTTTCGGAGGAAGAAGTGGCGTCATTGATGAAATGGGCGGGACTGGAAGCGGAGCCTCCCGTCAGGAAGCCAGCAAGGCGCTGATCTTCTTGTCATCCGGAAACATGATCACTCCCTTTTCAGTGATCAATGAAGTGACGAGTTCGCTGGGGGTGACATCGAATGCAGGATTCCTGACCGAAATGCCTGTCGCCGCCCATTCGATTCCATTGTACCCCCTCACCTCGGATCCGTTCCTCTCCTCTATCGGTATTGCTTCCCCGTTCGGCGTGTCGGGATCGATCGTCGAAGTGGGGCAGGCGACATGGAACGGAATGTCATGCCTTCTGGCCAGTACGGCAAGCGTATAGGTTCCGATCTTGTTCGCCACATCCCCGTTTGCAGCGACCCTGTCGGCGCCCACGATGACGAGATCGATTTCCCCCTTTTTCATGAGATACCCCGCCATGTTGTCGCAGATCAGGGTTGCAGGGATGCTTTCCATTTCAAGTTCCCATGCCGTGAGCCTCGCGCCCTGCAGAAACGGGCGCGTCTCGCAGGCCACGACGGAGATCGCCTTTCCCCTTGATGCAGCCGACCTGATCACGCCGAGCGCCGTGCCGTGCCCCGCCGTTGCGAGCGCCCCGGCATTGCAGTAGGTGAGGATATTGCATTTTTCCGGGACGAGTGCCGAGCCGTTCTCGCCCATCTTCAGATTGTCCCTGATATCCTGCTCGAATATCGATTCGGCCTCCTTTTCGAGCAGCATGGCGACCTCATCCTGTTCCTCTACCTGGTCGAGGATCCTTCTCATCCTTTCGAGCGCCCAGAAAAGGTTGACGGCGGTAGGGCGGCTCTTCGAAAGCATTTCGAAAGCCTTTTCCATTTCGCCACGAAAGCCTTCCCGATGCCTCGTTCTCATCGCTTCCACGGCGATGCCGAATGCGGCAGCGCAGCCTATGGCAGGCGCGCCCCTGACCGCCATTTCACGAATCGCCTTCGCGACTTCCTCGGCGCTGCGCAGTTTCAGGTATTCGATATTTCCGGGAAGGCGCCTCTGGTCCAGGAGCTCGAGGCATCCCGAACGGTAACGCAGGGTGTCGAAATTCATGGGAGAGGATAGGGCATGGGCAGCATGCTGAGCATCTCGCCCGACTTGAGCCTGATTTCGGCCGTCCTGTTTTCCATGTGGATGACGGCGAGGATGTCGAATCCCCCATCGGGGGAGGGGGCTGATCTTGCAACCGTTCCCGCCGCTTCCCCGCCGCAGAAGACTTCCTCCCCCGGAGAAGGTTCCATTTTCGAGTCGACATGGGCGAGCACCATTCTTCTCTTGACCTTTCCGAGGAAGTGGGTCCTCGTCACGATTTCCTGACCCGGATAGCATCCCTTCTGGAAGCTCACTCCGCCTATCAGCTCCAGATTCGCCATCTGGGGAACGAAAAGCCCTTCTGTTTCGGGAAGGACGACCGGTATGGCATCCAGTATTTCCAGCCTTTCCCAGGAGGCGAGCGTGCCCTTCTCGCTTTTTTCTTCGATTTTTTCGATGGTCCTGGCCAGTGTTTCAGGCTCGGAAACGATCTCGAAGCGCGATCCTGAAAGCCTGATCACGACGCCCTGCCCCGATCTGGACAGGCTCATGACCGAATCGGGAACCGATTCGAGAAGCGATTCCGCATCCTTTCCCGAGACGCCGATCGCGGCAAGGTCCGCATCGCTGATAGCGACTTTTGATCTGAAGATGTACATGGAAAGGCGTTTTTTCACCCTTTCGGTCATCGAAGCGGGCATCTGGAGAACGTAATCCCCGTCCATCCTGAATGCGAGGAAGCTTGCCAGCATCCTTCCCTTCGGAGAGCATAGACTGCCGTGCTGGGAAGATTTTTCGTCCAGAAGCCTGATGTCATTGCTCGTAAGGTTCTGCAGGAAATCCGTCGCATCCTCCCCTGAAATGCGGAGAAATCCGAGGTTCGATAGTTCTGTATGGTAAGGTTTCATCTTATGTAGGCTTCTGTCGCGTAGCGTCTCATCATTCTATGGCTGTTGAAATAGGATGCATTCTTGCCTATGGCGTTTTTCATGATTGAAATCCATCCTTTTCTGTCGTCATGATAAAGCGGAAGGACTTTTTTTTCGAGCTTTTCATAGAGCGAGTTCACGTCTTCGCCGTTGGAGCTTTCGGAGCCTATCCCCCATCCCGTCACCCCTTCTATGCATCCTTCCAGCCACCATCCGTCGAGGACGCTCAGGCTCGGGACGCCATTGCATGCGGCCTTCATTCCGCTCGTCCCTGAAGCTTCCAGCGGTCTCAGGGGCGTATTGAGCCAGATGTCCACGCCTGAAACGAGGGTGAGGGCAAGGTCCATGTCGTAATCGGGAAGGAATGCGCTGGGGATGAAAGGGGATATTTCCTGGAGATGATGGTGAAGCATTTCTATCAGCTTCTTGCCGCCTTCATCTTTGGGATGGGCTTTCCCTGCCATGACGATCTGGAACGGATATTTTGCTGCAATGGCCTTCAGCCTTTCGAGATCGGAAAAGAGCAGATCGGGGCGCTTGTAGGCCGTCATTCTTCTGGCGAATCCTATGATGGGATAGTCGGGGTTGAATTCCTTTGCGCCGAGATTCTTGATCAGGCTGATCATCGCCGTCTTGGCTTGTCTGTGCGCTTCCCATACTTCTTCATCCGGAATCTGGTCCACCCTGACGAGAAGCTGGGGTTCGTGGCACCAGCCGGGGAGATACTTGTCGTAGATGGCAGCAAAGCTTTCGAATGTCCAAGTCTGCGGGTGGACGCCGTTCGTGACGGCATGGACGCGATAGCCCGGGTACATCTGCCTCGAGACTTCAGCATGCTTCATCGCGACGCCGTTGACGTATTCCGAGAGATTGAGCGCGAGCTTCGTCATGTTGAGGCGATCTTCCCCGGCCAGCATCTTGAGTTCAGGAAGATCGATGAAATCCCGCAATATGCTCTGCACCATTTCGTAGGGGAACTGGTCGTGGCCCGCCTCGACAGGGGTATGGGTGGTGAAATTGCAGACTTTCCTGACCTGGGGGATGTCGTAGGAAAGACGGTCATTTTCCCCGTTCTCGGTGATCGCATCCCGCCTCAGGAGTTCGAGCGCGAGCAGCGCGGAATGGCCTTCGTTCATGTGGTACTGGCGGATCTGGAATCCCAATGCGTGGAGCATGCGCAAGCCCCCGATGCCCAGCACGATTTCCTGCTTGAGGCGATAGACGAGATCCCCTCCGTATAATAGATGGGTGATTTCCCTGTCGTCCTTTTCGTTTTCGTCCAGGTCGGTGTCGAGCAGGATCACCGGCTCCTTTCCTCCCAGATGGCCCCGCAGCACGTAGAGCCATCCTCTCACCCAGACTTCCCGGCCCTCTATGCTGACCGCAACCTTGGCATCGAGAGGATAGGCGTATTTCGAAGGATCCCATGTGTCAGGATGCTCGATCTGCCTGCCATCCTTTATTTCCTGCCTGAAGTAGCCCGCCCGGCTCACCAGGCTCACTGCGACGAGCGGAAGCTCGATATCCGCGCCCGCCCTCATCACGTCTCCTGCCAGCACGCCCAGGCCACCGCTGTAGGTCGGAATGCCGCTCGTCAGCGCGATTTCCATCGTGAAATAGGCGATCCGGCTCTGGTGGATGAATTCGTTGTGCATCAGGCCACCATGGCGAGAAGATCGTTGTAGGCGTCGTCGAAAGCCTTGAGCCCTTCCTCGAAAAGCTGGGTTGAGACCTGCTCCATGCTTATCCCGGCCGCCTCCAGGGAAATGAAATGGGCCTTGGCTTCCTCGACGTCCCTGATCAGCGTATTGTCGGCCCTGCCGTGATCGATGAATGCGGCAAGGGTCGCTTCGGGGACGGTGTTGATCGTTTCCTTCCCGATCAGGGGTTCGACATAGAGCAGGTCGCTGTAGGCGGGATTCTTCGTCCCGGTGCTCGCCCACAAGAGCTTCTGGGGATGCCCCTTTTCGAGTTTCGAATGCGGCCCGTGGAAGAGATCCAGGAAGCGCTGATAGGCGATTTTCGCGAGCGATACCCCTGTCTTTCCCTTCAGTTCCGGATGTTCTTCGAGCATCTTGTCGACCAACGTATCTATCCTGCTGAGGAAAATACTTGCAACAGACCTCAGGTTTTCGGGGTCGCCTCCCGATTCGACGAAGCGATTCAGTCCCCTTATATAGGCTTCATGAACATGGAACACCTGGTGGAGGGAAAATATCAGCGTGACGTTGATGTTGATGCCGAGACTGGTGAGCCGTTCGAATGCGGCAATGCCTTCTTTCGTTGCCGGCACCTTGATCATCAGGTTGGGGCGCTCGACTTCGGAAAAGAGCCTGATCGCGTCATCCAGCGTGCCCGTCTCGTCGAATGCGAGTTTGGGGGAGACTTCCATGCTGACATAGCCGTCCTCGTGCCCGCTTTTTTCGAAGACGGGCATGAAAAGGTCGCATGCATCCCTGACGTCGGGAATGATGATGCTCTCAAGCCCTTTTTCAGGCGGAAGTCTGCGCGCCTTCTGCAATAGATCGCGATAGTAAGCGCTTCCCTTCAATCCCTTCAGGAGGATGGAAGGATTGGAGGTGAGCCCCGTGACGCCTTCAGCGATATGCCTGGCAAGCTCTCCTTCCTCTATCATTTTCCTGGAGAGGTTGTCGAGCCAGATGCGCTGGCCAGCCGCATCTATTTCGGATAGCGTCGCCATTTCAGGCTGCCAGGCTGTCCCGCACCCGCACGAGTCTCGCCTTCACTTCCTGGGCGATTTCTTCTATCCCGGGCTTCTCGACGAGTTTCAGGACGGCTTCAGGATCCATGAAGGAAACGGTGATGGCGCCGTCTTCTTCCTGCCTCACCAGGACATTGCACGGAAGAAGAAGGCCGATGTCCGGCTCTGCTTCGATCGCGCGATGAGCGAACGGGGGGTTGCATGCGCCCAGTATCCTGTAGGGGCGCATGTCCAGGTTCAGTTTGGATTTCAGCGTGGATTTGACGTCGATGTCGGTCAGCACGCCGAAACCTTCCTTCTTGAGCGCCTCCGTCACTTTGACGACGGCTTCATCGAAGGAAATGTCGAGCTTTGTTTCGAATCCGTACATGTTCTTCCTCCGCAATGCAATCGGGGCCTTGCGGCCCCGAAAATCAGAGTTCTGCGCTGTGTTCGGCAAGATAGCTTGCCACGCCTTCTCCTGTCGGCTTCATGCCTGCTGCGCCCTTCTTCCATCCCGCCGGGCAGACTTCGCCGTGCTGTTCGGTGAACTGAAGCGCATCCACCATGCGCAGCATTTCGTCGACGTTTCGCCCCAGCGGCAGATCGTTCACGACCTGGTGGCGAACCGTTCTTGTCTTGTCGATCAGGAACGAGCCGCGGTAGGCCACGCCTGCACCCGCCTCGACATCGTAAGCCTTGCAGATCTCATGCTTGATGTCTGCAACCAGGGGATAGCCGACTTGCCCGATCCCGCCTTTTTCGATGGGGGTGTTCTTCCATGCAAGGTGGGTGAAATGGGAATCGATCGATACTCCGATCACTTCCACGTTCCTGTCCTTGAATTCCTTCAGGCGATGATCGAATGCGATCAGTTCGGAAGGGCAGACGAAGGTGAAATCCAGGGGATAGAAGAAGATGACCGCATACCTGTCCTTGATGTGAGCGTGCAGGTTGAAGTTGTCTTCTATCCGGTTGTCGCCCAGGACGGCTGCTGCCGTGAAGTCCGGGGCGCATTTTCCTACGAGTACTGACATTTTTGCTCCTTGTTGTTTGAGTTGAATCGAATTTATTTTGCCGTGCCGTAAAGATAATGCGAGAACTGGGCATAGCTCGTGCTCACCCTCCTGAAAAGCTTGTCGAGGCTGATGATGGCATGCTCCACGATGTTGAGGGCGATATAGGGGTGCTCGACCTTCATGCGCTTGTACTTGATCCTGGAAAGCTTCAGAACCTGCGTTCCGGGCGCCTTGGCAACCAGCCTCACCGAGCGCGGCTGCTTGTCGAAGAATGACATTTCCCCGAGCATTTCCCCCGGACCTGCGCGCACGATCTCGCTTTCCTGCCCGTGGTCGTCGAAGGTGAGGGCGATTTCACCCTGGACCACGAAATAGAGTGCATCTCCGATGTCGCCGATGTCGGAAAGGATATCGCCCTTTTCGAAATCGAGGAGGGTCAGATAGTCGAGCAGCATCTGCACCTCGCTGACAGTCAGCGATTCGCAGAGATACTGATGACTGAGGAACTGCGAAAGCATGATCTGATCCGATTCCGAATTTCCCCTTGCCATGGATATACCTCTATTGGTTGTTGGAAAGCGCCATTATGACGCGAAGCGAGGAAAAGCGCATCATTGCCGCAAATCGTGCAGCATGAAACCGGCCGCGCATTCCGGCCGATTTTTCCAGCTATTATAGCTCGACTTGTTTGGCCTGCAATCCGCTTCAAGTATGGCATGGTTTTATGAAAGTATTTTTTCCGCCATGCCCGCTTCGATTCGCTATTCCTTTGATATATAATGCACCGCAATAGTGCATCCAGAATCGATGCGGATCAGAACGAACTGAAAAGGGCGGACATGGAGGCTTTGAAGACGAGCGGCGACGTATTGTTCATTTTGCTGGGCGCGATCATGGTGCTCGCTATGCATGCCGGCTTCGCCTTCCTGGAGCTCGGCACGGTGAGGAAGAAAAACCAGGTCAATGCGCTCGTCAAGATCATGGCTGATTTCGCCGTCTCGACCATCGCCTATTTCTTCATCGGTTACGGCATCGCCTACGGCATCCATTTCCTTTCAGGCGCGGACCAGCTGTTGCAGAAGAGCGGCTACGAGCTCGTCAAATTCTTCTTCCTGCTGACTTTCGCCGCGGCTATTCCCGCGATCATATCGGGGGGGATAGCTGAGCGCGCGAAATTCCATCCCCAGCTCGCTGCGACATTCATCCTGGTCGGATTCGTCTATCCCTTCTTCGAGGGCATTGCCTGGAACGACCATTACGGCATACAGGCCTGGCTCGCCGGTTCCTTCGGCGCGAAATTCCACGATTTCGCGGGTTCCGTCGTGGTGCATGCGGTGGGCGGCTGGATAGGGCTCGCGGCGGTATTGATGTTGGGGGCAAGGCGGGGGAGATACACGAAGGACGGCAGGATATCGGCCCATCCACCTTCTTCCATTCCCTTTCTTGCGCTGGGCGCCTGGATCCTGTCAGTGGGCTGGTTCGGCTTCAACGTGATGTCCGCCCAGACGCTTTCATCGATCAGCGGTCTCGTCGCGGTCAATTCGCTGATGGCGATGGTGGGCGGGATACTCGCAGCGCTATTCGCCGGAAAGAACGATCCGGGCTTCCTTCATAACGGGCCGCTTGCAGGACTCGTCGCAGTCTGCGCAGGCTCCGACATCATGCATCCCGTCGGGGCGCTCTTCACAGGCATCGTCGCAGGCGTGGTTTTCGTCCATCTCTTCACGATCACCCAGAACAAATGGAAGATAGACGACGTCCTCGGCGTCTGGCCCCTTCACGGCGTATGCGGCGCATGGGGCGGGATCGCCGCAGGGATTTTCGGTCTGAAGGCATTGGGCGGAACCGGCGGCGTCTCCTTCATGTCCCAGCTCATCGGGACCCTGATGGGCATCGGCATTGCGCTCGCCGGCGGTTTCGCGGTCTACGGCTTGCTCAAGCAGTTCGTCGGCATCAGGCTCGACCAGGAGCAGGAATTCAACGGCGCGGATCTCTCCATCCACAACATCAGCGCCACGCCCGAGAAGGAAGCCGGCTGGTGATGTTGACCAGGGCGCACCGGGACTAAGCCGCCGGCGCGGTAGGGGGCGCTGCCGGTACGAGGCCATAGGTTTGCATGACATGGGCCAGTTTTCGGCAGCCCGGGCAAGGTTTGCCACGAAGCCATTTTGCGCCAATAATCGCAAATTTATTCCAGGAGCCTTGCACATGTCCCGTTTACTGATTCTGCTTGCGGCAATGCTGCTTGCTTCCTGCAACTTCGACGACAAGGCGCCTGGGGCCGGGAAATCCATGAAGATATCGGCCGATCTTACCAAGGATCAGGCAATGAAGCTTGGCGATCGCGGCAACTGCTTCTCCTGCCACAGGATGGACGAAAGGCTGGCAGGTCCCGGCTGGAGGGAAGTCGGGATCCGCTACGGCAACGACCCGAAGGCTGCGTTCCTGATCGCCTCGCACATCAAGTCTGGCGGAACCTTCGGCTGGAATATGGGCTACATGCCCATGCGGGGAGGCAGCAGTCTTTCTGATTCGGAGATCGATGCGCTTGCGAAATACATTTCGACGCTGCATTAGTTGTTTTGCATTGTCCGTCGTGTGCCCTTCACGGACACTTAGCGTCGAATGCCGGACCTTCCGCTCTTCGGCCACAACAGCCTTTCGATGAATTGTGATAAACGTCCGCAATCGATCTATATGCAGACCGGTAGTGGCTATCTGTTGCCATTAGAACGATTCAAGATCATCATAATCATTGTTGTAAGTCTTCTGCATTGTTACAGGACGCCGCCAAGCGCTCGCCGTATATGCTGGTCTTAGGTACGATCCATGTGGAATCGAATATCTGA
>JAJZTQ010000008.1 GCA_021848825.1 Pseudomonadota bacterium | reverse complement strand
CATCCCAAGCGCTGGCAGGATGTCGAGGAACTGCTGGATTCGGGAATCGACGTTTTCACGACAGTGAACGTGCAGCATCTCGAGAGCCTCAACGATGTCGTCGGGGGAATCACCGGCATACGCATTTTCGAGACGCTTCCGGACAAGATATTCGAGGAGGCGGACGAAGTGATACTGGTCGACATCACCCCGGACGAGCTTCTCCAGCGCCTGAAGGAAGGGAAAATCTACCTGCCCAGGCAGGCCGAGAGCGCGATACGCAACTTCTTCCGAAAGGGAAACCTGATCGCGCTCAGGGAGCTTGCCCTGAGGCGGACTGCCGATCGCGTCGACGACCAGATGAGAACTTACCGCCAGGAGCGCTCCATCCAGGCGCTCTGGCAGACCCAGGAATCGATACTCGTCTGCGTCGGGCCCAGGCCGGGTGCGGAAAAGATCATCAGGAGCGCGAGCCGGCTAGCCATGCAGCTCGGCGTCGAATGGCATGCCGTTTATGTCGAAACGCCTGCGCTGCAGAGACTGACCGAGGAGGCGCGCAGAAGAATACTCAAGACGCTCAAGCTCGCCCAGGACCTCGGGGCAAGAACGGCGACCCTTTCAGGGCAGGACGCGGCTGTTGTCCTGGCCGATTACGCACGCACCCACAATCTGGCGAAAATCGTCGTGGGGCGCGACAGGAGCCTGCCGTGGCGAAGGACATTCGCCGAGCGCATCGGGCGTGCATTTCCGGATGCGGATGTCATCCAGACTTCGGGAGCGGAAAACGCAGGCACAGGCGAGACAGCCTATTCCCAGCCGAAGCAGGGATCCATCGAACCGTATTTCTATGCGGCAGGCGCCTGCGCTTTCGCCACGGGAATTGCGGCGCTGCTTTTCCCCTATTTCGACCTCGCCAACATCGCGATGCTTTTCCTGCTCGACGTCGTCCTTGTCGCGCTGAAATTCGGCAGGGGCCCGGCCGTTCTCGCTTCCTTCCTGAGCGTGGGCTTCTACGATTTCTTCTTCGTCCCTCCCAGGTTCTCCTTCGCGGTAAGCGATGTGCAGTATCTTCTGACATTTTCCGTCATGCTCATCATTGCCCTCATCATCGGCCAGCTGACCGCCAATCTCAGATATCAGGCAAGGGTTGCCTCGCATCGCGAATTGCGGCTCAGGTCCCTCTACGAAATGGCGCGCGATCTCTCTTCCGTGCTGGTGCAGAGCGAAGTGGTTTCTATCAGCAAGAAATTCGTTTCGTCCACCTTCGGCGTCCGCGCGGCGGTCTTGCTGGTCGACGATGGCGACAAGCTTGTCAGGGATGAAGGCGTGCCGGAAGCGGATTTCAGCATTGCGCAATGGTGCTTCGATCACAATACCCCTGCAGGGCTTTCGACCGATACCCTTGCCGGAAGCAGCATGCTCTACCTTCCCTTGCAGGCCCCGATGCGCACGAGAGGGGTCCTCGCCGTGGAGCCGAAGAATGCGAGATGGCTGATGATTCCGGAGCAGAGAAGGCAGCTCGACGGTTTCGCGGCATTGATCGCAACGGCGCTCGAGCGGGTCCATTACATCGAAGTGGCGCAGCAGGCGCTCGTCAGGATAGAATCGGAACGCCTGAGAAATTCCGTCCTTTCCGCGCTTTCCCACGATCTCAGAACCCCGCTCACTTCCCTCTCCGGCTTTGCCGAATCCCTGGAAAGAACCCGTCCGCCCTTGAGCGAAGAGCAGGCAGGGATCGCCGAGGCGATCAAGAGCCAGGCCCTGCGCATGAGCTCTCTGGTCAACAATCTCCTCGAAATGGCGAGACTGCAGTCGGGCGATGTGAAACTGACCACGGGCTGGCATGCGA
This sequence comes from Pseudomonadota bacterium, assembly GCA_021848825.1. Lineage (GTDB taxonomy): Bacteria > Pseudomonadota > Gammaproteobacteria > Burkholderiales > JABEVD01 > JABEVD01. The sequence goes on along the minus strand of JAJZTQ010000008.1, from coordinate 82,551 downwards.
TCGAGGAAGTCATAGGAAGCGCATTGAAATCGAGAGAAAGCCTTCTGGCCAGACACAGGATAGAGATATTTCTGCCCGACGATTTCCCGCTTCTCGAATACGATGCTGCGCTCATAGAGCGCGTTTTCTGCAATCTTCTCGAGAATGCAGCCAAATACACGCCTGAAGGAAGCCGCATCAGGATAGAAGCGCAGATCGAAGGCGGGAACGCGCGCATTTCAATTTCGGACAACGGCCCTGGCCTCGCAAAGGGTAGCGAGGAAGCCATATTCGAGAAATTCACCAGGGGAGAGAAGGAATCGGCCACGCCGGGCGTCGGGCTGGGGCTCGCGATATGCAAAGCCATAGTCGAGGCCCATCGCGGCAGAATATGGGCCGAGAATCTCGATGCGGGCGGCGCTTCCTTCATATTCACGCTTCCGCTGGGACATCCCCCCGGCATCGATCCGGAGGAAAAGGCATGAATTCGATCATCCTGATCGAGGATGAAAAGCACATCCGGCGCTTCGTCAGGGCATCGCTCGAGGCGGAAGGCTACCAGGTGTTCGAGGCTGAAACGGGGAAGCAGGGCCTGATCGAGGCGGCGACCCGCAAGCCCGATCTCGTCATACTCGATCTCGGCCTTCCCGACATGGACGGCATAGAGGTCATGGGAAAGCTTCGCGAGTGGAGCGACGTCCCGGTGATCATTCTTTCCGCGAGGAGCAGGGAGTCGGAAAAGATAGATGCGCTCGATGCAGGCGCAGACGACTACCTGACGAAACCTTTCGGATCGGGGGAGCTGCTTGCCAGGATCAGGGTGGCCTTGAGGCGACAGATGATTGCCCCGCAGGGGCGAAGCGCCTATGAGGTGGGAGGGCTTTTCATCGACCTGGCGGAGCGCAAGGTCAGCCGCGACGGGATTGAAATCCATCTTACGCCCATCGAGTATAGGCTTCTCTCGATGCTCGCGCGACATGCAGGGAAAGTGCTGACGCACCGCTTCCTGCTGAAGGAGGTTTGGGGGCCGACGCATGTGGAAGATGCGCACTACCTGAGAATCTACATGGGCCAGCTGCGCCACAAGCTGGAAAAGGAGCCGGCCAATCCGCGCTTCCTGCTCACGGAGATAGGGGTGGGCTACAGGCTTGCTGCGGAATGAAGCAGCCGGTCGAGCCACGGCCTGCGCCGTGGCTCCTTTCAGAATCGATAGATTGCGCCGATCGAATAGCTGTTGATGTTCGACTGCGCGATGCTTGTTCCATTCCCGACGGATACCCTGTCGTATCCGGCCCGGAGATCGACATTCGAGCTGATCGCATACTGCACGCCTGCGCCGTAGGCGAGATGGTTGCGGTTGGCCGATCCGTTCAGATCGGTGGAGGTGTGGGCGTCAGCCAGACCGAGCTTTCCGTAAAGGGAAAAGGAGTCCGAAATCGAGGGAATGGGAAGATAGCCTACCGCATAGATTCCCCAGGACGAATTCTTTGCCGAATTGCCAAGGTAATCCGTCAGCTTGCCGTAATCCGCGTAGTTTCCTTCGACCGAGAAATAGCGATCGAATTGATAGCCGGCGAGAAGCGAATAGTCGGTGTCGGAACTCTTGCTGAGCCCTGACATGCTGTCCCTGGCCTGCCCGATTGTGCCGCCCGCATAGAATCCTGTTGACGCCTGCGCGGTTGCAATGGACGCCGTGATCATGGCGATCGAGAATATGCTCTTTTTCATCTGTTCCTCCATTCAGTGATTGATCAGCCGAAAAAAACCCGGCCGACAATCATGTGACTTTCCGTCACGTTTCGAGTTCCTCCTTTGATATCAATTGGATATTAATTATTTTTAATGGAACTTTCAGGTTGCGGAGGCGAACTAATGCCGCCGATACCGTCAATCCGGCAATGCGCAGAACCTGCTCTTCCCGATTTGGGAACGCGAACCCAAAGCGGGAAATCGGCAAGATAATGGGGGATCAGCAGCTAATGTCTTGTGATGGCGATTTCGAGATATTCTCCTGGAACGACGAGCGAATTCGGTCCGCCTATATTCATCCGGTTCAATAGAATCGCGATATCGGCGAGCAGCTCGTTGCGGCGGTCTGTGGAAAGGGCTGCGCAGGCCTTGTGCAGAGGGCCGTAATAACTGGTGAATACTTCTGTCCAGTGCTCGGCGCTAAGGTAGCGGAAATTGAAATGGCGGCGCACGCAACGAATGTCCGCAGCCTGGCCGCCGAACAGACTGACTATTCCGGGTTCCGTTCCCCACAATAGCGGCGATTGCGTTCCAGGAGGAGGGGGAACATACATGGCGATCAGGCGAAGCAGTTCGCCGAGAAAGCCTTCAGGCGTCCAGTTAGCCATGCCGACGCGGCCTCCCCTTCGGACTACGCGCATCAATTCGCTTGCCACTCGAGCCTGATTCGGTGCAAACATGGCGCCGAACGTGGACAGAACGACGTCGAATGATCCGTCGTTGAAACTCAGGGCTTCTGCATCCTCTGTTCGGAATTCGATGTCGAACCCTTCGGCTCTGGAACGGATCTCCCCCTTTTCGAGGAGTTGCGGAACGTAATCCGTCGATGTCACGCGAGCAAACCTTCTTGCAGCCGCAAGCGAGGCATTGCCGTTTCCGGCAGCCACATCAAGCACCTTTTCTCCGGCGCGCACATCCAATGCTTCCGCGAGAGACTCGCCGACGATCTGGAGCGTGGTGCCGATGATGGCATAGTCTCCGCTCGACCAGACGGCCTGCTGCTTTTGCTTGATCGCCTGGTAGTTGACATCGGGTGGCTCGGAACAGCCGGCTGGGTTCAGGGAGCGTGCCATACAGGCGGTCGGCTTTCTTTCCATGATGCATCTCCTGTCGCGGTTCAGAGAGACCATTGTGCCTGAAAGACATCGTTGACACTTTGCGCGGCGTCCTCCAGACTTGATCTACCGTCCAAATTCGGGAGGCCGTCGATTGAAAAGGCGATTTATCCGGCTGGGAAGGGGTTACCCGTGAGCCGGGACACCCTGTCGGCCCTGTTGCGCACCGTGCGGCTCAGGGGTGCCGTCTTCTATTACGTGAGCTTCCGGGATCAGTGGTCGGCCGAAGCGCCTCCCGGCAGCGAGATCGCGGAAGCAGTCATTCCTGGCTGCGAGCATGCCATGGAATACCACATGATCGCCAAGGGAAGCGGCTGGGCTGCCATTTCAGGTCAGCCGCCCGTCAAGCTGGCAGCCGGAGACATCGTGATGTTCCCTCATGGTGACAGCCATGTTCTTTCGAGTGCGCCCGGCATCGAGCCATTCCGCCTCACGGCGGACTGGATCTTTTCCACGCGCAACGTGCCCAAGCCCTTTCCCATAGCCTACCATCATGGCGTCCTGGAACCGGGGGCGAAGATTCCAGTAGAGGAAGCGAAAACCATTGCAGTCTGCGGCTTTCTCGGATGCGATCTGAGGCCGTTCAACCCGCTGATTGCGGCCTTGCCCAGGATGCTGCACTTGCCTGCGGCAAGGGCAGGGGACTGGGTTTCGCGCGTCATCGATCAGGCCGTTGTCGAGTCCAGCGACCCGAGGCCAGGAGGAAGTGCCGTTCTGGAAAGGCTTTCGGAGATGATGTTCGTCGATGCAGCCAGGCGCTATCTTGAGGATCTTCCGGAAGATGCCACGGGCTGGCTGGCGGGGTTGCGCGACAGATACGTCGGTCAGGCTCTTGCTCTCATCCATGAAAGGCCGGACAAAACCTGGAGCATCGACTCGCTGGCCCATGAAGTCGGAATGTCGCGCTCCGCGTTCTTCGATCGGTTCGTCAGATATCTCGGGCTTCCCCCCATGCAGTATCTTGCGAACTGGCGCATCCAGCTTGCGTCCAGGCTCTTGCGGGAGACCAATCAAAAAGTCGCGGCGATTGCAATCGAAGCCGGATACGAGTCGGAGGCGACGTTTTCCAGGGCATTCAGGCGCATGGTGGGCGTCCCGCCTTCCGTGTGGAGAAAGGCGCAGCCCCCCGAATCATGAAGCCCCCTCGGATGTTTTGGCATGCAGACTAAGTTTTCCATCAGGGTGTTCTGTTTCCTGGCCGTAGGCGTGACCGCCTTGTCGGGGGCATTGTTCAAGCCGGGCGCCTGGTACGCGAGCCTCGTCAAACCCTTCTGGACTCCCCCAAACCTGGTTTTTCCAATAGCCTGGACCGTCCTGTATTTGATGATCGCAGTCGCAGGCGTCTTGCTGTTCGAAGGTTCCGTCAGGATACTGAAGCAGCTCTGGGTTCTGCAGTTGGCATTGAATGGCTTTTGGTCCTGGCTGTTTTTCGGCCAGCATTGGGTGTTGCTCGGCATGCTGGACATGGTTCTGCTGCTTGTCACGATTGCGTGGCTTGCGGTGCTTGCATTCTCGCGCAATCTGGTCGCTGCATGGCTGCTGGTTCCCTATCTCGCCTGGGTTGCCTATGCCAGCACACTGAATCTGGGCATATATATCCTGAATGGGCATTGAGGGGTTGCGGGATTGGCTGCTTCGAACCATCCGGTCGAATACGTACTCCGTGCCCTGCGCTGTCATAGCAACCTGTTGAAGTTGGAGTACGGAGCCTGTCCTTGAACTCACCTAGGTCCGTATTCTGTTGCCATTAGAACGAATCAAGATCAATATGCAGCCGAATCGGCCAGGTCAATCGGCCCGGCGAGCGTCTCTTCCGGCATGGTCACTTCGTTTGATGACCGCCAGATACGCACTCCACCTGGCCTTCGTGGAACATCCACAACGTACCCGGCTCCATGATCGTCCAGGTTTCGTTGTCAGTAAGCGGTGCGGTGGCGATCACCGCGACTCGGTCGCGGCTGGCGGCCAGTTCGTTGAAATCGACTGTAACGTCCTCGTCCTTCAGATGGGCCACTGCGAAAGGGGCCTGCCGCACAATGTAGGCGAGATTGGTCGAGCAGTGTGCAACGAGGCAGGTCCCGTTGGATAGGAGAAAATTGAACGTTCCCAACCCTTCCAATTCGGAAACGACGTCGCTCAATGCAGAAAAGAGCTGCGCGCGTTCTGGCATCGCATCGCCGAAACGCGCTGCCAGGCGTTGCAGCATCCAGCAGAACAGGCGCTCACTGTCCGTTTCGCCAACGGGCTTAAAAGCGCCGTTGATCAAAGGATGAAAATGGGGGAGGTTGCCGTTGTGTGCGAAGATCCAGTATCTTCCCCAAAGTTCGCGGATGAACGGGTGCGTGTTCTCGAGGGCCACCCTGCCCTGGGTCGCCTTCCTGATATGCGCGATGACGCTGAGTGATCGAATGGGGTAATGGCGGACAAATTCAGCGAAGGGGGATCGTGCGGACGGCTGCGGATCGACGAAAAGCCGGACGCCCTTGCCTTCGAAAAAGGCGATACCCCACCCGTCGCTGTGTATATCGGTTCCTCCCCCCCGCTTCCGGAATCCCGTGAAGGAAAAACAGATATCGGTGGGAGCGTTGCAGTTCATTCCGAGCAACTGGCACATTTCACTCTCCTGGTACGTCCCAAGTTTTGTAGACGGTTATCGCTGCCGGTTTGAGGCAGCCGCTTCAAACTCTACCGGACTGACGCCACCAGGGAAAGTGTGGCGTCGTTTCCGGTCGTAGAAAACCTCAATGTAATCGAACACATCCTGCCTGGCTTCCTTCCTAGAGATGTAGGTTTTTCCTCGGATGCGTTCTTTCTTCAAGTTGCTGAAGAAGGATTCTGCAACCGAATTGTCCCAGCAGTTGCCTCTGCGGCTCATGCTGACTTCCAGTCCGTGAGCTGTGCAAAAGCGCTGCCAGTCGTCGCTGCCATACTGCACTCCCTGATCCGAGTGAATCACGACCGGGTCTTTCGGCCGCCTGCGCCGGACGCCGTGATTCATTCCCTTGAAACCCTGATTTCCCGCCGGCAAAGGCCAGCCTGGCCTGCTCGGACGCTGCTGCGATGATTCTGTTCTAAGATGAAAACGTGACGTTCATGGTCTTCGGCGAAAAGATTCAGAGGGCGCGGGCGTAGCGACCAAGCCGTCCGGAAACACCATCGGCAGGATAGGGAACAGATGGCGCGAAACGAATTCACATCGAACTGGCATGCACTGTCTCCCGACGAGGCCCTGCGCATCCTTTCCGCGTCAGGCGCCGCCGGTCTGAGCCACGAGGAAGCAGAGCGCAGGCTCGCCGAATACGGAAAAAACGGCCTGCCTGTGCAGGGAAGGCGAAGCGCCATGCTTCGATTCGCCCTGCAATTCCACAATCCCCTGATCTATGTTCTGATCGCTGCCGGAATCATGACATTCTGGCTCAAGGACTACACGGATGCCGCCGTGATTGCCGCCGTGGTGCTCGTCAATGCCATCATCGGTTTCGTGCAGGAGGGCCGCGCCGAGGAAGCGCTGGAAGGCGTCAGGGCCATGCTGGCAAACCGAGCAACCGTGCTTCGCGAAGGCGAGCGCCACGAAATCGACGCCCAGCTCCTGGTGCCGGGGGATATCGTGCTGCTGGAGTCGGGCATGCGCGTTCCGGCAGATTTGCGCCTGCTCAACGCAAAAAACCTGCGCGTCTCCGAGGCGGCGATTACCGGCGAATCGGAAGCGGCGCAAAAGGGAACGGAAGCGGTGGAGGCGAATACACCAACACCCGATCGCACCTGCATGGCCTATTCAGGGACCGTGGTCGGTTCCGGGCAGGCGCACGGGCTCGTCGTCGCAACCGGCACAGCGACGGAAATCGGACGAATCGGGATGCTCGTCGGCGAAGTCGGGACGGTGGAGACGCCGCTCACCCGCCGCCTCGATCGGTTCTCCCGGCAGATCACCCTGTTCATACTGTTGGCAGGGCTTGCCACATTCATTTACGGCTACCTGATTCGCGGCATGTCGATGTTCGACACATTTCTGGCTGTCGTAGGGCTGGCGGTGGCTGCCATTCCGGAAGGGCTCCCTGCCGTCGTCACCATCGTCCTTGCCATCGGGACCCGCATCATGGCGAGAAACAGGGCCATCATCCGGCGGCTGCCTGCCGTGGAAACCCTGGGTTCCGTGACGGTGATCTGCACGGACAAGACGGGAACCCTCACCAGAAACGAGATGACCGCAGTGAGCGTCATGTTGCCCGCCCGCACGCTGGAAGTGAGCGGCGTCGGCTATGCGCCTGACGGCGGCTTTCATTCGAAGGAAGGGATGATCGAACCCGCGCTGGATCAGGGATTGCAGGCGCTGTCGCGCTGTGCACTGCTCTGCAACGACGCCCACCTCAGGGAAGGCGCGGAATGGCAGCTCGTGGGAGACCCAACCGAAGGCGCGCTTCTAACGCTCGCGCACAAGGCCGGACTGGATCCCTCGACTGTTTCGGCGGAAATGCCGCGGATCGACGAAATCCCTTTCGATTCCGAATATCGCTTCATGGCGACCTTGCATCACGACCATGAAGGCCATGCTTTCGTCATGCTGAAGGGGGCATCCGAACGCATTCTCGAACTGTGCGCTCAGGACGCGGATGGCGGCACGATCGATCGTGCTGCATGGGAAGCCAGGATGGAGGACGCGGCTGGAAACGGGCTGCGCATCCTGGCGCTGGCGCGTTGCGAAATGCCCATCGGCGCCACTGCGCTCTCCATGGAAGACATTTCAAGGCGCTTTTCCCTGCTCGGCATGGTCGGTCTGATCGATCCTCCCCGCGAGGAAGCGATTGCCGCAGTGTCGGACTGCCGCCGGGCAGGCATCCATGTCAAGATGATCACCGGAGACCATGCTTCAACGGCAGTGGCCATCGCGCGAAAGCTCGGACTCGGATCGGGTCGCGTGGTGACGGGCAGGGAAATCCAGATCATGGACGACGCATCGCTCGCGCATGCCAGCATGGAAGCGGACGTGTTCGCCAGAGCGAGTCCGGAGCACAAGCTTCGTCTCGTGACCGCCATGCAGGCCAGGGGAGAACTGGTCGCCATGACCGGGGACGGCGTGAACGATGCGCCTGCGCTCAAGGCCGCCGACATCGGCGTGGCCATGGGAAACAGGGGAACGGATGCCGCCCGGGAAGCGGCGGATCTCGTGCTGACCGACGACAATTTCGCCACGATTGCGAGGGCGGTGAGGGAGGGGTGTGTCGTTTTCGACAACATCAGGAAATCGCTGCTTTTCATGCTGCCCACGAACGGCGGTGAAGCGGGCGTCATCATGGTGGCCGTTTTCGCCGGACTTTCCCTGCCCGTCACGGCAGGCCAGATCCTTTGGGTGAATACGGTCACGGCAGTGACCCTCTCCCTGGTGCTGGCTTTCGAGCCAGCCGAGGAGGGTGTCATGCTTCGCCCGCCCTCGCCGCCATCGCAGGCGCTGCTCACCGGCAGGATGGCTTTCCGCATCCTTTACGTGATCCTGCTGATGATAGGGGTGACCTTCGCGGCGTTCGAATGGGAGCTCATGCGCGCCAGCGACATCGAGACCGCGCGCACCGCATCGGTCAACGTGCTGGTCGCAGGGGAGCTCGCCTACCTTTTCAATACGCGCTACTTCACCGACACTGCCTTCACCCTTGACGCCTTTGCCGGCAACCCGATGGCCTGCTGGATGAGCGCAATCCTGATCGGCCTGCAGCTTCTGTTCACCTATTATCGTCCCATGCAGGAACTCTTCCATACCAGGGCGCTGGACCTGCATTCCTGGCTCGTCATTTTCGCTCTGGCGCTGGGGGTATTTCTGGCAGTCGAAGCCGAAAAGGCAATCCTCCGCCGCTTCGGGGCGGGCGGGACATAGCTACCGGGCGGCCAGATCGAACCGGTCTGCATTCATCACCTTCGTCCATGCTGCAGCGAAGTCCCGTGCGAACTTTTCCTTGTTGTCGTCCTGCGCATAGACTTCGGCGTAGGCGCGAAGGACAGAGTTTGAACCGAAAACCAGATCGACCCGCGTCGCCGTCCATTTCAGCCTGTCCGTCTTGCGGTCCCGGACCTCATACAGATCGTTTCCTGCAGGCTTCCACTTGAGATTCATGTCCGTCAGGTTGACGAAGAAATCGTTCGTCAGTTCGCCTATTCGGTCGGTGAATACGCCATGCCTGGCGCCGCCGTGGTTGGCGCCGAGCACGCGCATGCCGCCGACCAGAACCGTCATCTCGGGGGCGGTCAGCCCCATCAGCTGCGTCCGGTCGAGCAACAGCTCTTCGGCGCTGACGGCATAATCCTTCTTGAGCCAGTTCCGATAGCCGTCATGGATGGGCTCGAGCACCTCGAACGAGCCGGCATCGGTCATCGCGTCAGTGGCGTCCCCTCGGCCCGGCGAGAAGGGAACGGCAATTTCGAATCCCGCGGCCTTCGCCGCCTGTTCGATTCCCACATTCCCTGCCAGAACGATCACGTCGGCCAGGCTCGCCCCGCTCGATCCGGCAATGGCTGAAAGGGCGGCGAGCACCTTGGACAGGCGCTGCGGCTCGTTGCCCTCCCAGTCTTTCTGCGGGGCGAGGCGGATGCGCGCGCCGTTCGCGCCGCCGCGCTTGTCAGAATGCCGGAATGTCCTTGCGCTGTCCCAGGCCGTGCTGACCATCTCGCCGATGCTCAGGCCGCTTGCCGCGATCTTCGCCTTCACTGCCAGGATGTCGTAGTCGGTCCGCCCCATGGGCACAGGGTCCTGCCAGATCAGATCTTCCGCAGGCACGTCCGGGCCGAAGTAGCGCGCTTTCGGGCCCATGTCGCGATGCGTCAGCTTGAACCATGCTCTCGCGAAGACCTGCGAGAAATGATCCGGATCCTTGTAGAAGCGCTCCGAAATCTTCCGATAGACAGGATCCCTGACCATGGCCATGTCGGCATCCGTCATGATCGGGTTGTAGCGGATGGAGGGATCCTCGACATCGACAGGCTTGTCTTCTTCCCTGATATTGACGGGTTCCCATTGCCAGGCGCCGGCCGGGCTCTTCTTGAGTTCCCAGTCGTAAGTGAAGAGCAGATGGAAATAGCCGTTGTCCCACTGGGTGGGGTGCGTCGTCCAGGCCCCTTCGATGCCGCTCGACACGGTGTCTCGACCGATACCGCGCCTGGTCTTGTTGATCCAGCCCAGGCCCTGATCCTCGACCTCGGAAGCTTCCGGATTCGGCCCCAGGAGGCTCGCATCGCCATTGCCGTGACACTTGCCGACGGTATGGCCGCCCGCGGTCAGCGCCACGGTTTCCTCGTCGTTCATCGCCATGCGCGCGAAGGTCACGCGCACGTCCTGCGCGGTCCGGAGCGGGTCGGGCTTGCCGCCCACGCCTTCCGGATTGACGTAGATCAGCCCCATCTGGACAGCGGCCAGCGGGTTTTCGAGCGAATCGCGGTTTTCTCCTTCATGGCGGGAAGAGGCCAGCCATTCCTTCTCGGAGCCCCAGTAGGTGTCCTTCTCGGGATGCCAGATGTCCTCGCGGCCAAAGCCGAAGCCGAAGGTCTTGAGCCCCATGGATTCATAGGCGATGGTGCCTGCGCAGGCGATCAGGTCGGCCCAGCTCAGCCTGTTTCCGTATTTCTTCTTGATCGGCCAGAGCAGGCGGCGTGCCTTGTCCAGGTTGACGTTGTCCGGCCAGGAGTTGATCGGCGCGAAGCGCTGGTTGCCCGTTCCGGCGCCTCCCCTTCCGTCAGCCGTGCGGTAAGTCCCTGCGGCATGCCAGGACATGCGTATCATCAGGCCGCCATAGTGGCCCCAGTCTGCCGGCCACCAGGCCTGACTGTCGGTCAGCAGTGCGCGCAGATCCTTTTTCAGCGAGGCGATGTCGAGCTTCTCGAGTTCGTCTCGATAGCTGAATGCCGACCCCATCGGATTGGTCTTGGCGTCGTGCTGATGCAGGATGTCGAGGTTGAGCGCCCTGGGCCACCATGCCATGTTCGACATGCCCGTCTCCGTCGCGCCGCCGTGCATCACCGGGCATTTGGCCCCGTCCGTGCTGTCCATATTCAATCTCCCGTCCCGTCTTGCCCCGCTTCCATAGGCAGAATATAGATCATTTTCAGGCACCGTGACCCTGGATATCCTGAAACGACCAGCGCTGTACTTAAGTTCAGTTTAATAGTTTTATGAAAAGATATCGCTGTTGTTTGAAAGGTCATGTCTATCACGAAGAATCGAATGGAAAGCAATCACTGTGACGAAGATAATAGACGATAGAAATCCGGAGTGGTTTCGGAAAATCATGAAGGTGGTGAAGGAAGCGCCGGGTCCCCGGAAGGCGGTATACGAGCGGGTTTCGGCCTTGTTGCAAGGGGCTGGGCGCGAGCACTCGCCAAACCGGAAAGCGCGGAGGGCCAGGCGAAGTCTTGCCTCTCTGAAGGGCTGAGCTTCACCCCAGCATCAGCCATTGCGGACGAAACAGCATCAGGACGGCGATGATCAGCAACACCGCTGCGCCGAGAAGATGCGAAAATCGAGCGTATTTCCCCGTCATCCCGCTCACGCGCAGCGTCAGCATGGCGGCCACGAAAACAGCCAGATCGTCGGCCATGAAAACCAGGATGTAGAGCCCCATGTAGACGTAATGCTGCCATGCCTGAAGCCTGTGCATGGCAAGCACCTGGGCATAGACAGCCGGGATTCCAGCCGAACACATGAGCTCGATCAAGTTGACCAGGAATGCCAGGAGCAGGATGCCGAACAGGGCGACAAGGAAATTGCGATCCAGAGCCAGCGCTTTCATTCTTGAAAACACCTTCTGCCGCCTCTCGGGTGCAATCACGGCGCAGGATGCCTCTCTGTTCATGCGGTATTCCCGCAGATAATGGATGCCTCCCGCCAGGGCAACGAAGGCGATCGCTATCCTGACTGCTTCGATCCTGCCGATGAAAAGGAACAGGCTGAGCCAGGCCGACATGAACAGGAAATAGACCGCCGCCGATCCGGCGATGAAGGCGCTTCCAAGCACCCACATCCTGAAGCTGTCCTTCATGCCCAGCAAGAGTCCGATCAGAAAGATGAGCGCCCACATCGCACAGGGATTGAATCCGTCGGCTGCGCCGAGAATGACCGTCAGAACGGGGAGGGAATAGCTGGCCGGCTCGATTTCTCCGAGAAGGGGAACCTCGATGCTGCGCGCGGTTTCGATGCCCCCTTCGCATTTTCCAGCCGAGCATGCTTCTATGCTTTCCCTGATCGCCTTGCCGTCCTCAGGTGAATAGCCTATCCAGTACCGGCGTCCAACGACCGTCAAAGGCACAGCCGGTTCCCGGATGCCGAGCCTGCTCGACATTTCGGAGAAAAGCGCGTTGTTTCTCCTGTTCCCGGTGATTTCCAGGTATTTCACCTTCGCCTGCGGCAGCTCCTTCTCGACTTTCTGCAGGACTTTCATTTCCCTTTCGCAGTGAGGGCATCCTTGCATCCAGAAGAAATACACGTCGACAGTCTTCGCGGATTCCGCAGCCTGGATCTGCCGGGCACAGACCACCATCGCCAGAAAAATCATCAGGCATTTCAAAAGAGCAGTATTCATGCGGCATCGATCTCTTCCTCGGTCATGCTTTCGGGGGGAACTGTCGAGGCGGCAACGAGCGAAGCATTCCTGCACATGGCAAGATTGGCGAGCGGGGAAAGGAAGATGCGCTTCATGGAAATTCCTCCTGTGGACAATACCAATATAGATCAGCCGGATGTCATTTCCCCTGATCCAGTGCAACCGATCGGAATCGTCCGTCAGAGCGGCAGGGAAAGGCATTTTCGAAATGCGTGAGCAGTTCTGGCCGGGCAGAAATGCTTCTTGACCCCAATGGCCGCTTTCTCGTCGGCGCTCGGCAGATGTGCATGGCCCATGTCAATCATTCCAGTTCCCTGAAATCCGGCAAAAGAGTTATTCCCTTCCTGCAGGACATGCCCTTCAGGATATCTTGATTCATGGTTTCGAGAATCGATCGAGAATGCCGCGCAGTGCATGGAGGAAACGCGCATTGTCCTGTGGAAGAGCGGTCGTGATTCGCATGAATCCTTTCCCCAGGTTGGGGTCGTTCATGGGTTTCACGAGAATGTTCTGATCCTTCAGCGCACTTGCCAGAATCCCGGCATCGAAAGGCGAGAAATCGGCAAGGAAAAAATACGTTTCGCTCGGGTAGATTGTCACGCCCATTTCACCCAATTGCATGGCCAGTTGTTCGGTCCAGGCGCGCAGAATCCTGCTGCGCTCGCGGATCCTGTCCTCGTTCGACAGCGTAGCGATGGCTGCCGCCTGACTGGGACGGGCGAGTGGATAGGCGTCGTTGCAACGGTTCATGTCGTCGGCGATGGCCTTGGGCAGGATCGCATAGCCGACCCGAAAGCCGGCCAGACTGTGAGCCTTGGAGAGGGTCCTGGTGACGAGCAAATTTTCGTGATGCGGAACGAGATGCGCAACGGACATCCCGGCAAGCCCGATGAATGCCTCATCGACGAGAAACAGGATGCCGGGATGGCGATTCAGAAGATCGGGCAAAGACGTCATGTCGAATGTGCTGCCATTGGGATTGTTCGGATTCACGATGACGACGAGCGTAGTGCCCTGGGGAATCGCCAGGCGGCGAAGATCAAAGGCGAAATCGTTTTCAGGCAAAAGCCTGGTCTCGGTATAGCGTCGGGCGATTTCCGGAAAAAGCGCATAGGTGGGCGTGAGCAAATGAACTTGTTTGCCGAATCGGTCGAATAATTGGCGAAGGATGAGCTCGGAGCCCGAATTGATGTGGATCAGGTTTTCCGGGACGCCGAGCATCGCAGCGATCAGCTTGCGCAATGGTTCAGAATAAGGTTCGGTGTAATAATTGCCGTGAGCAGCCTCTGCGCAAGCTGCGGCGATGGCTTCGTCCAGCGGCGGAAGGGGATTTTCGCAAAGAAGCAGCTTGATCCCCTGAAAGCTGCCCCCTCCCTTTTCTGCGGTTATGCTCATTTCAGTCTCCCAGGCGCAAGTAAGATATCGTGCCGATTCCGGCAAGGAGCAGCAGGAGTTGCCTCAGTGAAGCGGTTCTGCTGGTTTGCCTGTGCAGTCCCGGAATGAGATCCGCAGCTGCAATGTAGATGAAGCTCGATGCCGAGATGGCGAGGATGTAGGGCAATGCCGCACGCGTCTCGCCCAGCCAGAAATAGGCAGGCAAAGCGCCAAGCAGCGTGGCCAGAGAGGAAAGACCGTTCAGAATGAAAGCCTTTACGCGGCCGTAACCGCTGTCGAGCAAAATTGCGAAATCGCCCACTTCCTGGGGAACTTCATGCGCAATGACTGCAAGTGAAGCGGCAATGCCAAGCTCGAGAGAAGCCAGGAATGCAGCCGCGATCACCACCCCGTCAACGAAATTGTGGAAGGCGTCTCCGATCAGGATCAGAATCCCGGCCTGATCATGGGCTTCGCAGCTTTCCTCGTGGCAATGGCGCCAGATCACCAATTTTTCGAGGATGAAGAATCCCACCATTCCGCAAAGCACCGTTTCCATGATTTCCCTGGCGGGAGCGAGATTCAGTGCGCCAGGAAGCATGCCCAGGAAGGCTGCGCCGAGCAGCGTCCCCGTCGCATAGCTGACCAGTGCAGGAACAAGCCCCTTGCGCATGTGTTCCGGGAAAAGCAGGAACAAGGACGCACCCGAGACAGCGCCTATGCTTCCCAGCAAGGCGAAAACAAGGATCCACGCCAGCAGATTCATTCCGAAGATTTCCCGTCAGACCATCCAATCTTATGTATAGGATACTGACCGGCAATCGTGATGATTGCCTTCTTGTTGAAATGCTGGATATATTTGCCAGCGATGCCGAATCCGGGCGATACCATGCTCAGTTATGGATCGAGCGCCCGGCAAGCAAACGCTGAATGGAACGCAGGCGTCATGAATTGAACCTGTTGCAGACGCTTGAGCTCAAATTGGAAACGACTGGAGCGGGAATTCGATTTTCGGGCCCGCAGATGTCGCTTTAAATTGAAATGTCGCGGGACTATAGTTGAGTTGTGATCTCGGCGCCGGTGCTGATTTCCTGCAACATCAGAATTTGCGGATCGGGAAATGTCTCAACCCATTCTTCTTGCCATACCCATTTTTGTTTTGCTCATGGCCGTCGAATTCCTTTATGGCCTGTTGAGCCGGAACAACAACTATCGTCTAGACGATACGATAGGCAGCCTGAGCCAGGGCGTACTCAGCCAGGCCGTTGCGGTATGCACCACTTTTTTCGAAATCGGCATATACACCCTTCTTTACGAGCACGCGCCAAACTGGGGAAACAGGGATTTCTGGACAACGTGGTATGGCGTTGCCCTGGCGATCGTGCTTTACGACCTCTGCAATTACTGGCTGCACAGGGTGGATCACGAATGCAATTTCTACTGGGCATCCCATGTCGTTCACCATCAAAGCCGGCATTTCAATCTTTCGACCGCGCTTCGCCACGAAAGCGCGTCTCCGGTCATAGACAGCGTGTTTTTCCTTCCCCTGGCATTGATCGGCATGCCTCCGGAAGTGTACGGGACTGCCGCCTTTGTCGTTCTCGTTTACCAGGTATGGGTCCATACCGAACATATCGGCAAGCTCGGATGGTTCGATTACCTGTTCAACTCGCCCTCTCACCATCGTGTTCATCATGCGATAAACAGGCAATACATCAACAAGAATTATGCGGCCGTGTTCATCATCTGGGATCGCATGTTCGGGACATTCGAGCCTGAAGACGAGCCCTGCATCTATGGCACGCTGACGCCGCTCGAAAGCCTGAATCCGGTCAAGGCATTGAGCGCCGTTTTTGTGGAAATGATCCAAAACATGCTTCGCGCGAAATCATGGGGGGACAAGCTCCAATTCCTCTACAAGCCGCCAGGCTGGAGGCCGGCTGACTGGCCCGAACCCGGAATGCCTTCTCGGACAAGTCAGGAAAAACATGATCCGCCCGCTACACGGGGGCGCCGTTTTTCCGCTGTCGTTTTCTTCATTCTTGCCGGGGTCGCCATGCTCATCCTGGCCTGGTACCAGCAGGACATGAGCCTGACGGACAAATTGCTGAGCGTTTTGCTGGTAACGATGCTGCTGTGGGGCGCAGGCGCGATGATGGACGGGAACGGGAATGCGCTCGATCCTCGCGAAGAGAAGATTCCAACCATCCAGCACAGGTAGCCATCCGCCCCTGCGAAAGGCATCAATGCCCGTTCAATTCCAGGAGTTTCCTGATCTCGGGCAGGCAGGATCCGCATTGGGTGCCGCATTTGTATTTTGCCTGAAGCCCGGCGAGATCGAGGCCTGATCCGACTATCTCGCTCTCTGAGACGTCCAGGCAGTTGCAGACGATCCTGCCCCGCATCTCGACTGTGGGAGGAGCGGACATCGGCGCAAGCAGCCATCTGCGGACGAGAGAAACATCCGCACGCGATGCCATCGCTTCCATCAGCCATTGACGCGCCGCGGATTCGCCGACGAAGCGGACCCCTGCCGCGAGCCCCCCTTCGATCTTCACCAGCTTGTCGATCCCTGATCCGATGTCGCGGTAAACCATGCAGTCTTCCGCATCCAGATCGAAGACCCGGTCGATCTCGCGAACGAGATCGGCATCCGGCGCGGCAAGGCAGCCGGCCTTCAAGGAGAATATCGTCTCTTCCCTGCCGAAAAGCGTGGCGCTCGCGTAATCGAAATGCTTCAGAATGGGCTGAGCCCTTTCCATGAATTCCAGGGCGTCGCCGCTTCTCAGCACCGAGACTGTCCAGGCGAGTTCGACCTTCTCCACCATCACGGCTGCATGCTTGAGTTCAGGCTGCTTGGAAACGGGATCGAAATCCCCGACGGTGAGCCCGTTCACCCCGAATCCGCCTGTATAACGGCCGCCCCAGTGCATCGGCAGATAGACCTGCCCCTGCCTGATGTCGGGGTCAGGCCTGAGAGAGACGATCATCTCGCCCCTTCTGCTTTTCACCCTGACGATGTCGCCCGAAATCAGCTGTCTCGATTTCATGTCTTCGGGATTCATGGAAAGACTGGCTTCCGGATCGTGGCTGAAGAGGCGCCCCGTCCTGCCCGTCCTCGTCATGCCGTGCCACTGGTCGCGCAGCCTGCCCGTGGTGAGATGGAAAGGATAGCGGGCATCCGTTTCTTCCGAGGTACCCTGGTATTCGGCCGCGTGGAATCTCGCCCGTCCTGTCGCAGTCGGGAATATGCCTTCGTCGTAAAGGCGCTTTTTCCCGGATTTCATGCCTTCCGGACAAGGCCATTGCTGGGGACCCTGCTCTTCGAGCATGGCGTAACCGAGCCCGGTGATGTCGAGATCCCTTCCCCTTGTCGATTCCCTGTGCTCGAGAAATATCTCCTCGGGATGCCTGTACGGGAAAAGGCGACCGGCATTTTTCCCCAGCAGCTTCCCCAGCCTCAATGCAAAATCGGCCGCGATTTCCCAATCCGCCCTTGCCTCGCCAGGGGGACGGACCGCAGCCCTCACCCGCGTGATCCTTCTTTCCGAATTGGTCACGGTGCCTTCCTTTTCGGCCCAGGTCGAGGCGGGAAGAAGGAGATCGGCATGGCGCGCCGTCTCGGTGTCGCGAAATGCATCCTGGACGACGACGAAATCCGCCTTTTCCAGCGCATCATGGATCTTCGCCAGATCGGGCATGGACTGGGCGGGATTGGTGCAGGCGATCCAGATCGCCCTGATTTCCCCTGCCTGCAGCGCTTCGAACATCTCCACTGCGGTCTTTCCCGGTTTTTCAGGAACGGAATCGATTCCCCATAGATCGGCCACCTCCTGCCTGTGCTTAGGGTCCGAGAGATCCCTGTGACCCGAAAGGAGATTCGCCATCCCGCCCACTTCCCTGCCGCCCATGGCATTGGGCTGACCTGTCAGGGAAAAGGGTCCCGATCCAGGCTTTCCCATCTTTCCGGTTGCGAGATGGAGATTGATCAGCGCGCCGTTCTTGTCCGTGCCATGGACGGACTGGTTGAGACCCTGGCAATAGAGGGAGAGGGATGATGGCGAATTGCCGAACCAGAGCGATGCCCTGACGAGATCTTCTTCAGTGATGCCGCAAAGGCGGGCGACATGACGCGGCGTATATTCGTGCACGATCGATTTGAGGCGATCGAAATTTTCCGTATGGGCATCGATGTAATCCCTGTCTATGAGGTTTTCCCAGAGCAGCACATGCAGCATGCCGTTGAAGAGGGCGACGTCCGTCCCCGGAAGGATGGGCAGATGAAGGTCTGCCGCTCTTGCGGTGTCGGTTTTCCTGGGGTCGATGACGATGACCTTCAGATCGGGGTTTCTCTCCCTCGCTGCCTCGATGCGCCTGAAAAGAACGGGGTGGGCGAGCGCGGTGTTGGATCCGGCGATCAGGATGCATTGCGCCTGATCGATGTCCTCGTAACAGGCTGGCGGCGCATCCGCGCCGAGGGTCGCCTTGTACCCCGCCACGCTTGACGACATGCAGAGCCTCGAATTGGTGTCGATGTTGTTGGTGCCGATCAGGCCCTTGACCAGCTTGTTGAAGACGTAATAATCCTCGGTGAGGAGCTGGCCGGAAATGTAGAATGCCACGCTTTCCGGCCCGTGCTTCACGATTGTTTCGGCGAAGCGCCTTGCGGCATGGTCGAGCGCTTCGTTCCATCCGATTCTCTTCCCTGAAAGGGAAGGGTGAAGCAGGCGGCCATGGCCGCCTGCGGTCAGATGGAGCGTGGCGCCCTTGGTGCAAAGCTTGCCGTGATTGGCGGGATGGTCGGGGTCGCCCCTGACCGATTCGATGACGCCTTCCCGCGCGCCTATGATCACGCCGCAGCCGACGCCGCAATAGCAGCAGGTCGAGCGAACTGTCCTTGTTCCCATTTCTTCCCGATCAGAGTGAAATATAGACTGCGCCCTCTTCGATCCTGACTGAAAAAGTCTCGGTGCAGCCTTCGTCAGGAGAAATCGCCCGTCCGTCTTCCAGGCCGATGTTCATGCCGTGAAGGGGGCAGGTGACCCGACCCTTGCTGACGATTCCCTGCGAGAGCGGGCCGCCCTTGTGAGGGCACTTGTCGTGCAGCGCATAGATCCTGTCGCCCTCCCTGAAGAGCGCGATTTCGCACGACTTTCCCTTGACCACCCTGGCGCCTAGCTGAGGGATGTCTTCCAGTTCGCATACCTTGATCCAGTTTTCCATCATGCCTCCACCATGAGCGATTCGAAAAGAGGCTTTCTTTCCCTTTCGACAACGGACTTCCAGGGATCGCGCTCGCCGGAGAGCGCATAGAGCAGGCGCTGGTACAATGCGCGCCGGTTTTCCTCATCTTCAGCCACCCTCGATCTCGCGTAGTCGAGTCCGACCCGCCCGATCCAGTGGACTGTCCTTTCCAGATAATAGGCTTCCTCCCGGTAGAGCTGGAGGAAGGCGCCCGAATATTCCATGGCTTCCTCCTTCGTCTTCACCTTCGCGAGAAATTGCGAAACCTCCGCCTTGATGCCGCCGTTGCCCGCGACATAGATTTCCCAGCCCGATTCGACCCCGATGATGCCGACATCCTTGATGGTGGATTCGGCGCAGTTCCTCGGACATCCCGATACGGCCATCTTCACCTTGTGCGGCGCCCACATCCTGTCGAATGCCTGCTCGAGCATGATGCCGAGGCCTGTCGAATCCTGCGTGCCGAAGCGGCAGAATTCGGTGCCGACGCAGGTCTTCACGGTGCGTATCGACTTGCCGTAGGCATAGCCCGACGGCATGTCGAGATCCGACCATATTGCAGGCAGATCCTCCCGCCTGACGCCGAGCAGGTCGATTCGCTGCCCGCCCGTCACCTTGACCATCGGCACCCGGTATTTGTCGGCGACATCCGCGATCCTGCGCAGCTGTTCGGGATTGGTGATCCCGCCGTACATCCTCGGCACAACCGAAAAAGTCCCGTCCTTCTGGATGTTGGCATGAACCCTTTCGTTGACGAAGCGCGACTGGGGGTCGTCCATCGCCTCGTGAGGCCAGGTCGAGATGAGATAATAATTGAGCGCGGGACGGCAGGTCGAGCAGCCGTTCTGCGTCTTCCAGTTCATGAAGGCCATCACTTCCGGAATCGAGAGCAGCTTCTCTTCCCTGATGGCCTTGCGCAGGTCGGCATGGGTATGCTCGGTGCACGCACAGAGCGGCTTTTCGGCGCTGGTTTTCGGCGAATAGCCGCCTCCCAGTTCGGATGCGAGAATCTGTTCGACGAGTCCGGTGCAGGATCCGCAGGAGCTCGATGCCTTGGTATGCTTTCTCACCTCTTCGAGCGTGAAAAGCCCCTTTTCCTTGATCGCTTTCGTGATCGTGCCCTTGCACACGCCGTTGCATCCGCACACTTCCATGTCGTCCGTCATGCTGGACGCCTGCACGCGACCCTCGTGTCCCGCGTTGCCGAGATGACTCTGGCCGAACATCAGGTTGCCCCTGATTTCGCCGATGTCCTGCCCTTCCTTCAGCATCCTGAAATACCATTGTCCGTCGACGGTATCGCCATAAAGCACCGTGCCGACGATCTTGCCGTCGCGGATCGTGATCTTCTTGTAGACCCCGCCCGCCACGTCGTTCAGCACGATCTCCTCGGAATGCTCGTCGCCTTCGAACTTTCCGGCAGAAAAGAGATCGATTCCCGTCACCTTGAGCTTCGTCGCGGTGAACGATCCGGCATATCTTCCTATTCCCATCATCGCCAGATGGTTCGCGCAGACTTTTGCCATGTCGAAGAGCGGCGCGACCAGACCATAGCTCGTTCCTCTGTGGGAGACGCATTCCCCGACTGCGTAGATTTTCGGATCGAATGTCTGCATCGTGTCGTCGACCACGATTCCCCTGTTGCAATGTATTCCTGCCGATTCCGCAAGCTGCGTGTTGGGCTTGATCCCGACTGCCATCACCACCAGGTCCGCCGGGATTTCCCCGCCGTCGGAGAAGCGCACCCCGCATACCCGGCCTTCATTCCCGAGCAGCGCTTCGGTTTTCTTCTCGAGCAGAAATTTCAATCCCCGCTTCTCGAGTTCGCATTGAAGCATCTTGCCGGCATGCCTGTCGAGCTGGCGCTCCATCAGCCATGACGCGAGATGAACCACGGTCACGTCCATGCCGCGGAGCCTGAGGCCGTTCGCCGCTTCCAGCCCCAGCAGTCCGCCGCCGATGACCACGGCATGCCGGTGCTTCTCTGCCGTCTCGATCATCTTTTCGGTATCCTGGATGTCGCGGTACGCGATCACCCCATCGAGATCCCGTCCCGGCACCGGCAGGATGAAAGGGCTCGATCCGGTGGCGAGCAGCAGTCTGTCGTATTCCACCTCCATGCCTTCTTCGGCTTCGACAATCCGCCTTTGCCTGTCTATTCTGAGGACTTTCTTGCCCAGATGCAGCCTGATGCCGTTTTCTTCGTACCAGCCCAGGCTGTTGAGAATGATGTCTTCGAATTTCTGTTCCCCGGCGAGAACCGGGGAGAGCATGATGCGGTTGTAATTGGGATAGGGCTCTGCGCCGAATACCGTGATTTCGTAGAGATCGGGCCCTATTTTCAACAATTCTTCCACGACCTTCATGCCGGCCATGCCGTTTCCCACTACCACAAGCTTCAGTTTCTGCATTTCAATCTCCTTCACAAGTTTCGATAATTCAGCCGATTCCAGCCAGGTAGAGCAGGAAAAGGTTCAAAAGGACGGACAGGACGGCAGCAATCTGCCAGACGGAAGGCCGGCTTCTTTTCGGGCTTGACGGGCTCTGGAATGCAGGCTGCTCGCCAAGTTCGAGATCGAGAAGAAGCGCTTCCGGAAATTCGTACCGATGCGACGGGTTTCTCTGCACAGCCTTGAGGATGATGGCTTCGAACCATCCCGGGATGTCCGGGCGATAGCGCGTGGGCGGAACAGGATCCGGGAATCTGGGATGCTGGAAAGGCTCGATTTCGCCGTACGGATATTTCCTTGTCAGCAGATGATAGAGCGTGACGCCGACACTGTAGAGATCGCTGCCGAAGGTCGCCTCTTCCCCCTTGATGCGCTCCGGCGCCATGTAGCTCGGCGTCCCCGGATTGGCATCGTTTTCTTCGGCGTTCAGGGCGGGATTCAGGGCCACGCCCAGATCGAGGATGCGCAGTTTTCCGTCTTCTCCGAGCAGGATATTGTCGGGCTTGATGTCGCGATGGATGATGTTGAGCCGGTGCAGGGCGGCCAGTCCCTTGGCCAGCCTGATGCCGATCTGTCTGGCCTCGACGACGGGGAAATGCCTTCCGCTTTCGATATGTGCGGCAAGCGTCGCGCCGTCATGCCAGGTCATCACGTAATAGAGCGCAGTGCGTTTTCCGGAAGAGGCTGGGACGACTTGCGGGAAATAATGGGACTGGATGCGCTTGCCCAGCCATTCCTCCGTGAGCAGGCTGCTGCAGGCCTTCTCGTCCTGCTGCATCGATGGCTGCAGCGTTTTCAGCACGAAATGCTTGCGGCTCGATTCTTCCCTGACCTTGTAGAGGATCGTTTCCCGGGAATCGTGCATGATTTCCAGGATCTCGTATCCGTCCAGTTTCTGCCCGACTTTCAACCTGGGCGGAAGCGGGAGATCCCGGCCTTCGAGAAGCATGCCCCGTCCCAGGCTTTCTATCTTCACCACCTGGGCGGTCGCGTTGTCCTGTCCGCCCGAAGCCAGGGCCTGTTCGACGAGCACTTTTGCGCTTCTTTCGGGATTTTCGTGAAGGTTGAGGATCTCGTGCATCCTCTTCTGTCCGAGACGCTCCCACACGCCGTCCGTGACGAGCAGGAAGACATCCTTTTCCCTCAATTGCCCTTCGCTGTAATCGACCGTCAGGTGCTGATCCAGGCCCACGGCTCTTTTCAACACATGGCGCAGTTCCGGGCCTTCCCAGACATGGTCCGTGGTGAGGAGTGTCAGGCTTTCGCCGCGCCTGAGGTAGATCCGGGTATCCCCGACATGGGCGATGGTATAGCGATCCCCTTTCAGGACGAGCAGGCTCACCGTGCTCGCCATGCCGGTGAGACTCCCCTTCTGGGCGAGCAGCCAGCGATTGGCGGCCGAGAGAAGCTTGTCCAGGGAATTCGGGATTCCCCATGTCTCGGGCGTCGCATAATAGTCGCTCAGCACGCTTCTCACCGTGTATTCAGCTGCTTCCCTCCCGCCCGTATTGCCGCTCACGCCGTCAGCGATGGCCACCAGGATGCCGCGGGTGTCGAGCAGGCGGTCTTCGGGGGTCACCGCGCCGAAGAAGTCTTCGTTGCGGTCGCGCCGACCCCTGTCGCTTGAAGCGCCGTGCGAGATGCTCAGGAAATCCATCAGATCTTCGCCGCGCTGAGATTCAGTGCGCCCCATGTGGTTCTCCATCTCTTCTTCACGCTGCTCAATCCGGTCAGCGCCAGGACGGCCATGCCGGCGAAGATCATCAGGCCGATTTTGTAGTCGCCCGTATGCGCCTTGAAGTAGCCGAGGCTCGATGCGAGATAGAATCCGCCGATTCCGCCCGCCATGCCGACGAGCCCCGTCATCACCCCGATTTCCTTCCTGAAGCGCTGGGGAACGAGCTGGAAAATCGCGCCGTTGCCCATGCCCAGAGAAAGCATGGCCAAGACGCACACGGCCAGCGTGGCGTTGACATCGGAAAGACCGGAGCTCATGACGAAGAGGCTGATCGAGGCAATCACGTACATGAAGGAAAGGGTGCGCACGCCCCCTATCCTGTCCGCCAGCGCGCCGCCCATGGGACGGACGAGAGACCCTGCAAATACGCAGGCGGCCGTGTAGAAGCCCGCCTTGACTGCGGAAAGCCCGTACTGGTCATGAAAATAGATCGAGAGTGAAGAGGCGAGTCCGACGAAGCCGCCGAAAGTCACGCTGTAGAAGAACATGAACCACCATGCATCCCTGTCCTTCAATACCCGGGCATATTCGACAAGCGTCTTGGGGGGAGGGCATTCAGGGCTGTCCTTCGCCACGAAAACATAGACCATGAAGGCGATGAAAAGCGGAATCAGGGCGAATCCCAGGACGTTGTTCCAGCCATACCAGAGCGCAAGGGTGGGTGCGAAAAGGGCAGCCAGAACGGTTCCCGAATTGCCCGCCCCGGCAATGCCCAGCGCAGTGCCCTGGTGCTCGGGAGGATACCAGCGGGAAGCGAGCGGCAATGCCACTGCGAAGGAGGCGCCGGCAAAGCCGAGGAACGCGCCCAGTATCAGCACCTGGCTGTAATCATGGATGCCGAAGAGCCAGGCCAGGACGAGTGCAAGCATCACGGCAAGCTGGCCGACGATGCCGGCCAGCTTCGGCTTCAGATGGTCGACCAGCATGCCCATCACGATCCTGAGAAGCGCGCCGGCGAGGACGGGGGTGGCGACCATCATGCCTTTCTGGGCCGCATTCAGTCCCAATGACGAAGCGATCTGGACGCCGAGCGGACCCAGTATCACCCAGACCATGAAGCTGACGTCGAAATAGAGAAACGCAGCAAACAGCGTGGGCGCATGCCCGGCCTTCCAGAAGCTCGTTTTCATTTCCTTTTCCTTTCGAAAACAAAAAGGCGTCCATGGCTGAAATATCAGCCATGGACGCCTTTGTCCTGAGAAACGGCTCCCCGCCTTTGGGAAACCCTGAATTGTCAATGCTGGAAAAGCAACATCCGTGCCTGACTGTAACTTCTTGAATGATAATCAGGCCATGTCTTGACCAGGAAATTGCCGTGCACCATGACGGTGCCGGCGTGCACGATAATGGGTCAGGCCCTTATTTCGAAACTGTCGGCATAGGCTTTCGGGTCCTTGCCGTTCCAGGTTCTGCCGTCCATCAGCGTCGAGGAGCGCATGGGTTCGGCGGGGACGGAAACCTTCGCCCCTGCCGCGGCTTCCGTGTAGAGTTCAGTCCTGTTGATCGTTCGGGCCACTGCATCATAATCCGGATCTTCCCTGAGGAGACCCCAGCGCCGCAGCTGGGTCATGAACCAGATGCCGTCGGAGAGGTAAGGGAAATTGACCTCCCCGTCCCCGTGAAACTTCATGTGATGCGGATCCTGCCATGTCTTTCCCAGGCCGTTATCGTAGATGCCCTGCATGCGGCCTTCCAGGATCCCGACCGGGGCGTCGACATAGTTTTTTCCGGCGATGATATTGGCCACCGTCGGCCTGTTTGCCGGGTGATCGATGAAGCTGGAGGCCTCGAGTATGGCCATGATCATCGCACGGGCCGTGTTCGGGTGGCTGTCCACGAAATCCCGTGTCGCGCTCAGCACCTTTTCCGGATGATCCTTCCAGATCTGCTGGGAAGAAGCGGCGGCGAAACCGATCCCTTCCCGGATGGCGATCGGTCCCCATGGCTCGCCGGCGCAGAATCCGTCCATGTTTCCCGATTGCATGGCCGAAACCATTAGGGGCGGGGGAACGGTGATGGTGTTGACGTCCCTGAGCGGATCGATGCCATGCGCGGCCATCCAGTAATAAAGCCACATCGCATGCGTTCCGGTAGGGAAGGTCTGGGCGAAGACGGAATGGGGCTTCTCCATGGACACCAGGCGCTTGAGCGCTTCTCCGCTTCTCACGCCTTTTTCCTTGAGCCTGCTTGACAGCACGATGTCCTGGCCGTTGTTGTTGAGGGTCATCAGCACGGCCATGTCCGTCTTCTCCCCGCCCACGCCGAGATGGATGCCGTAAACCATGCTGTAAAGCGCTTGAGATGCCTGCAGTTCGCCGCTTGCGAGTTTGTCTCTCACGGTAGCCCAGGAAGCTTCCCTTTTCGGGATGATCCTGATGCCGTATTTCCTGTCGAAGCCCATTTCGGAGGCGATGACCACGGATGCGCAGTCCGTCAAAGGCAGGAAGCCTATTTTCACTTCCTGCATTTCAGGCGCATCGGAACCTGCAGCATAGGCTGAACTGCGCGCTCCAGCGGGCATGATTCCAAAGAGCGCGGCCCCGCCAAGCAATGCTGCCCCCTGCCTGAAGAAATCACGCCGCCCGGAATCGGCTTCTCCGCTCATCTCCACCTCCTGAATTTATCGACATCCCTGCCCGAAGCAATAATCGTTCCCGTCAGTAGCGGTACAAAAGGGTAAGCCACATTTTCTTGGTGTTCACATTCGGCGCCGCGGTGCCTGGAAAAAAGGCTCCCGCGCCGTCCTTTGCCCTGTAGTCGGCATAGATGAGGCTTCCCGAAAGGTGGCTGGTGAAGGCATGGGAAGCCGAAAGATCCCATTCCGATCCATAGTGCGTCGAATCGAAGTCGGCCCTGTAGTCGTGAACCATGGCGACCATGTCCAATGGCCCCGCTTTTCCGCCCAGGGTCGCGAACAGGTCCTTCAAGCCCTTTCCAGGCGTCATGAGAAACATGTCCGCCCAGCCGTTGAAGATATGCTTCGTGGCGAGCGGGGTCTGCAATCCGTATGTGCCGGTCGAATTGGAACCCAGCGTTTCGTAGTCCAGACGCGCGTAGAGTTTTCCATAGGCGGCCCCTCCCCCGATCAGCTCGTATCTGGCATCCATCCCGGAGTGGCCCCCTGCGTAGCCTCGCTGCTTCGCGTATTCTGCGGTATAGAGAATCCTGAGCCCCTCGCCTATCGAGCCATCGACGCGCAGGCCGGGCGTTGCGCTTGAAATATTCGAAGGCGAGCCCTGAGGGAAGCTTTCGTCCTGGTAGAAATATTCATAGGCCGTCAAGGTCGTCTGTTTGAAGGGCGTAAAGGACGCATGGAGGATGTCTGCCTTCACATGCTGCAGGTTGTATCCGACGGGGCTCTGGAAATTGGCGTAGCTTCCCTTGACCCGGGCGATTCGCGAAACGAAAAACTTCGTGTTCTTCAGGCTGCTGTTTTCGATACTGAAGGCATCGAACGTCTGCATGTTCTGGCGGAAATCGACATTGCCTATCCATCTCGAATTGTCGAGGATGATGATCTGCCTGCCGAGCTTCAGGTTCGTCCGGGGCATTCCCCCGTAGCTCAGGAATGCCTGATTGACGGCGCTCACACCAGGGTCGGCCACGACAGGATAGGCAGTGTGGCCGTTCAGGGTGCTGTTGAAATGCTCGGCCCCCAGGGCGCTGACGTTGATGAACTGGATCGTTCCGCCGAACCCCGCTTCAGGTTTCAGGCTGTAGCCCAGCAGCGTGCGCAGGGTATAGGCATTGGCATTGTTCGGCTTGCCGTCCTGCTGCACGAATTCGTAGCGAGGGCGAAGCTGCAGATCCGCCTTGCCGGCTGCTATCATGTCTGACAGCGAATCGGCGCTCGCCTGGCAAGATGCGAGAAGAAAGAGTCCTGGCCAAATTTTTTTCATTTGTGATTCTCCTGAAGGAACTGCAAAAAAAAGCGCCATCCGGATGAAATCATCCAGATGGCGCCTTTGCCGTTGGGACTTCGGTCCCGGAGCGTTTCCCCCCCTTTGGAGAATCGCCCTAAGTAAAAAGATTGGCCATGTCGATCAATTGCGCCGCCACTTCGACAAGCTTCATGTTCTTGTCCATGGCCGCTTTGCGCAGGATCCGGTAAGCCTCTTCCTCGCTGCAATTCTTCTTCTGCATCAGAATGCCCTTGGCGCGCTCGACGACCTTGCGGTCAGCCAGCTTGCCCTGCATCGCATCGAGCTCGTTCATCAGCGCCTGGTGCGCTTCGAAGCGGGCGATTGCCACGTCGACAAGGGATCTGATGCGATCGCCTTTCAATCCGTCGACGACATAGGCCGATACGCCGGACCTGATCGCTTCCCGGATCTTTTCCCGATCCCCGTCATGCGTGAACATCACGATGGGGCGAGGCGCATCGCGGCTCAGCAAGCAGATGTCTTCCAGGCTGTCCCGGCTGGGCGAGTCCGTTCCGACGATGATCACGTCCGGACAAGCTTTCTTCACGAGGTCGTGAAGATTTTGCGTGCCTGAATCTTCAGACACGATTTCATAGCCGTTCTCGAGCAGCGCGCCGTTCAGGAGGGCGCGTCTTTCCTCGTCCTCGTCGATCAGCATTACTCGCAACATGACTCGCCTCGAAGTTTCCCCCGGAAAGTCGAGCAATGTTCATGCCAAATACGCAGGGCGGCGCAGCCGGCCGATTCGAGCGCGTTCTTCGCCTTGCAGGCGGCATCGTCTGCACCAAATCGGTGTAGGCGGCTCACTTGCAGCACCCAATCAGTGCGGCCTTGTTCTCTTTGGCTTCACGCCGGATGCGCGTTCTTGTATGCTTGCTCCATTGAAATTCACCTTTTGAGTCATGCAACAAATCGAAAAAGCAAAG
Organism: Pseudomonadota bacterium; assembly: GCA_021848825.1. GTDB lineage: Bacteria > Pseudomonadota > Gammaproteobacteria > Burkholderiales > JABEVD01 > JABEVD01. The sequence goes on along the minus strand of JAJZTQ010000008.1, from coordinate 54,475 downwards.
GAACTGATCGAATTCATCGATGCGAGCCCGAGCCCCTGGCATGCGGCGGCGAGTGCCGAGGCGATCCTTCAGGCGTCTGGATTCGTCAGGATGGAGGAAGGGGAGCGCTGGAAGCTCGAAAAAGGCGGACGCTATTATGCGGCGAGAGGGGCTTCATTGATCGCTTTCGTGATGGGAAGCGGTCCTCTTGCCGAAAAGGGATTCCGCATCGTCGGGGCCCATACCGATTCTCCAGGCTTGAGGCTGAAGCCCAGGGCGGCGAGTTCGAGCGATGGCCTGCTTCGTCTCGGCGTCGAAGTCTACGGCGGACCGATACTCGCGACTTTCACCGACCGCGATCTGAGCCTCGCAGGGCGAGTGGTATTGCGGTCTGAAGGCATTCCGCGAACGAGACTCGTCCGCTTCGAGGAACCGCTGGTGAGATTGCCCAATCTCGCGATCCACATGAATCGCGATGTCAACGAGCAGGGGCTCAAGCTCAACAAGCAGACCGAGCTCCCGCTGATAGCAGGCCTGCTGGGGGAAGAGGATGCGGAAAATTCGCTGAGGACGCTTCTTTCCGACAAGGCGGATTGCGAGGCTCAAGACATCATGAGCTGGGAGCTCGCGGTATACGACGTTCAGAAGGGCTGCCTTTGGGGCAGGAACAGCGAATTCGTCGCGGACAGCCAGCTCGACAATCTCGGATCGACTCATGCAGCGCTTTCAGCGCTGATTTCCGTCGGTGAGCCCGAATCGACCGCCATCGCCGCCTTCTTCGACCACGAGGAGGTGGGGAGCCAGAGCGCAACAGGCGCTGCGGGAAGCTTCCTGTCGGACGTGATTTCAAGGATCGCATGCCGGTCAAGACTCGACGAAGAGGACAGGCGGCGCGCCATGGCGGGAAGCTATTTCATCAGCGCCGACATGGCCCATGCCTACAATCCGAATTTCCCGAATGCCTACGAGCCCGGGCACAAGGTGATGGTGAACGGCGGTCCGGTGATCAAGACCAACGTGAACCAGAGATATACCACCAATGCGGAGACCGCAGCCCGTTTCATCTCGCTTTGCGAAAAGGCGGGGGTTCCGGTCCAGCAGTATGCGCACCGCTCCGACCTCGGCTGCGGCAGCACCATAGGCCCCATGGTCGCCGCGCAGCTGGGGATTCCCAGCGTGGACGTGGGCTCGCCGATGTGGGCGATGCACAGCGCAAGGGAAAGTGCGGGGTCTCACGACCATGCCTTCATGATCGCGGCGCTTTTCGCCGCCTTCGAGAGCTGAAAGAAATGGAAAAACGCATCGCGATCATCACGGGCGCCTCTTCCGGAATAGGGGAGGCGACTGCGCGGAAATTCGTCTCCGAAGGATTCGGTGTGGTGGGAAATGCCAGGAATGCGGAGAAGCTGCAAAGGCTGGAAAAGGAGCTGGGGAAGGCTTTCTGCGCCGTTCCGGGGAATGCTTCGGAGAACAGCGTGATCGACAGGTTTTTCGATGCGGCGCTGGAACGCTTCGGCAGGAATGCGGATATCGTCGTGGCGAATGCGGGAAGAGGATTGGGCGGATCGGTCAAGGATGCCGATCTTTCCAAATTCGAGGAGATCCTGAAGCTCAACGTGACGGGAACGCTCGCGCTTTTGCAGAAGGCGTCGAAAAGAATGCTCGAAGGAATCGATTATCCGAAAAAGGCGGCGGACATCGTCATCATCGGTTCGGTTGTCGGAAGGCATGTCTCGCCATTCAGCGCAGTCTACGGCTCGACCAAGTTCGCGGTCCACGCCCTCGCGGAAGGATTGAGAAGGGAAGTGGGATCCAGGGGAATCAGGGTTTCGCTCGTGGAGCCGGGCGTCGTCGTCAGCGGTTTCCAGGAAGGGGCGGGCTATACCGATGAGCTCGTTGCGAATTTCGATGAAAAATTCGGCCCCCTTCTCTACGGCGAAGATATTGCCGAAACCATCGCCTACATCGTCACGAGGCCGCCCCATGTGCATGTCAGCGACATCCTGGTGAGGCCGACCAGGCAGGATTATCCCTGATCCTCCTCGATGCTGGTGATGATCTGTTTCACCGAATCGCCGTTCTTGTCGGTGATCACGACCTGCACGGGCCAGTAGTAATGGCCCATGTCGAGCCAGATTTCCGTCCCCTCCACGCCCTCCTGGTGAAGCTTCACGAGGTGGAGCGTGCGGTATTTCCTCATGCCTGTCGTCAGCGTTTCCTCGCCCATGATCTGGTAGTCGTAGATGTCGAGCTTCCTTCCGTCTGTCGCATGGAAGCTGAAAATGCCTGATTTCGGCGGCGTATAGGCGAACTGGTAGAGGAAGGAGAGCTGGTCCTGGGTCATGGGAAAGAGATCCACCTCCCTGGTGAGGACGCCGTTCGATACCAGGTCCAGCTTCATCTTTTTCCAGTCGAAATAGGCGGATTGCTGGTTCTGCATGCTGCCTCTCGTGATCGTGTAAAGGTCCGGCCTCAGTCCTTCTTCGGTGACATGCCCTTCGCTCACCTGGGTCAGCGACCCCTTGACGAAAAGCGAGAAGATGCCGATCGCCTCGACCTTGCTCGTGATCACGTATCTTCCGTCGTCCATGATGTCCCATGTCTGTGTCCCCATGCCGACATTGGCATTTCCCCTGAAAATCCTGAATGTCAGCTTCGCATGGGATGGCACTTCAGTGCCCTTTCTTGTCGAGGGAACGGGTTCGCCAGCAGCGACTACAGGCTCGCTTGCAGGTTGGGGTTCGCTTGCGGCTTGGGGTTCGCTTGCGGCTATCGCCTTTTTTTCGGGCTCCGGCTGAATGACCGGCTCAGGAACGCTTTTTCTTTTCGGCTTCGGCGGGACCAGCGGCTTGAATGCCACGGGTTTCTTAGGGATGACGATTTCGGCCTGGATCGATGCGGTGTTCCCGGTGAAATCTGGGAATGTCATTTTCGGCAGGGCGCCGAGCAGCAACAGGTGGAGAAAGAGCGAAACAAGCAGGGCGAGGATCAGGGTCTTGACCGTCCTATTCATGACTCGATTTCTGGCGAAATCAGTTCCCCTTTTGTTTTTGCGGGGGAATCCAGCCTCACCCGCCCTTTGTCGATTTTCAGTCTTCCCTCGATCAGCCATTTTACTGCCTGGGGATAGATTCTGTGTTCCTGTTCAAGTACCCGCCTGCCCAGGCTTTCCTCGTCGTCATCCTCGAATACCGGAACGGCGGCCTGGATGATGATCGCGCCGTGATCGAGCTTTTCGGTGACGAAATGAACGGTACAGCCATGTATCCTGACCCCTTCTTCCAGCGCCCGGCTGTGCGTTTTCGTTCCGGGAAAGGAGGGGAGAAGGGAAGGATGGATGTTGATCAGGCGACCTGCATAACGCTTCACGAATTCGTCGCCGAGGATGCGCATGAATCCTGCGAGAATCACGAAATCGGGGGAGAATGACTCGATTTTCTCGGCAAGAGCCCTGTCGAAATCGTCCCGGCTTTGGTAATTGCGGTGATCCAGTCCAATGGCGGGAATTCCCCTCGATCTCGCGATATCGAGTCCTGCCGAATCGCTTCTGCTGCTGATCACCGCTGAAGCCGGGATGCCGGCGTCCAGGATGGCGGCCATGTTGCTTCCCCGCCCGGAGATCAGGATGACGATGCGCTTCATTCTACGAATGTCTGCGCCTGCCCCGCTTTTCTTTCCCTGATCTCGCCGATATGCCAGGCTTTCTCGCCGGATTCTTCCAGCATCTTCATCGATTCCTCGGCATTTTCAGGGGAAGTCACGACGACCATGCCTATTCCGCAGTTGAATACCCTGTACATTTCAGATTCGGCGACATTTCCCTTTTCCTGTAGCCAGGAGAAGAGCGGCGGCATGGTCCAGGTTTTTTTCAGCGCTGCAGTCAGGTTCTCTGGCAAAATGCGCGGGATGTTCTCGAGCAGCCCCCCTCCGGTGATATGGGCGAGTCCCTTGGGAGGAAGCTTTTCGAAAAGATTCAGCATGGATTTGACGTAGATCCGGGTCGGCGCCATGATGACATCCGAAAGCGATCTCGTTTCCCCGGGCAGGATCATGGCAAGATCGGTCTTGTCCCGCTCGATTATTTTCCTGACGAGCGAATAGCCGTTCGAATGTGCGCCGCTGGACGCGAGCCCGATGACGACGTCTCCCGCTTTTATGGTCGAGCCGTCGAGGATTTTCGACTTTTCCACCGCACCCACTGCGAAGCCCGCGAGATCGTATTCCCCTTCAGGGTACATTCCCGGCATTTCCGCCGTTTCTCCTCCGATCAGGGTGCAGCCCGCCATTTCGCATCCTTGCGCAATGCCCTTTATCACTTCCGTCGCGGAGTCGACATCGAGCTTTCCGCAGGCGAAATAGTCCAGGAAAAAAAGCGGTTCAGCCCCCTGGACAAGGATGTCATTGACGCTCATCGCGACGAGATCTATCCCGACCGTGTCGTGCTTCCTGAGCATGAATGCGAGCTTGAGCTTCGTTCCCACGCCGTCCGTGCCGGATACCAGGACAGGCTCCCGGTATTTTTTCGGGATTTCGAAAAGCGCGCCGAAGCCGCCTATTCCGCCGAGAACCCCTTCCCTCATGGTTCTTTTGGCATGAGGCTTGATGTTTTCGACCAGTCTGTCGCCCGCGTCGATGTCGACGCCTGCATCTCTGTAGGAAAGGGAATCTTGAGTCACTTAGGTTCTCTTCAGTGTAGAATATGCCTCGATTTTACAGCCAAAACCGCTTTTACGGAATGAAACAGCTGCTTCTGGATCTCTCGCCTGCAAAGCCCAGCCTCTCGAATTTCGTCGAGGGAAGGAACGGGGAGGCGCTGCAGACCTTGAAGGACCTCGCATCCGGCAGATCTCAGGAGAGGATGGTCTATCTTTGGGGGGAGGAAGGATGCGGCAGGACTCATCTCCTCCAGGCCTGCTCGCGCGAGGCCGGACCCGATGCGAGATATGTGGCCTGCGTAAGGGATACGAGGTTCGATTTCGATGCCGATTTCGCCGCAGCGGACGATGTGGAGAATCTCGATGCTGAAGGCCAGGTGAGCCTGTTCCATTTCTGCAACAGGATCAGGGAAAGGGGAGGGGTGCTGCTTGCGAGCGGCAGTCTTCCGCCATCACAACTCGATCTCCGTCCCGATCTTGCAACGCGGCTTGCCTGGGGGCTCGTCTACCAGCTCCATGTGCTCGACGACGCCGAAAAGCGGGAGGCGCTGGAGCGCCATGCAGGCATGCTCGGCTTCGAACTGCCTCATGACGTGGAAGACTACATGATGCATCATGTCAGGCGCGATCTGCCCACGCTCGTGAAAATGATCGATGCGCTCGATGAATATTCAAGGGAATCGAAGCGTCCCGTGACGATCCCGCTGCTCAAGGAAATCATGAAATGAGACTTGCCCTGTTCGACCTCGACAATACCCTCCTTGCCGGAGACAGCGACTTCGAATGGGCGCAGTTCCTCATCGAAAAAGGGGTTCTGGACCGCGAAGTCTATGAAGCCAGGAACCGGCAGTTCTACCAGGATTACAAGAACGGCACGCTCGACATCCGCGAATTCCTTGCATTCCAGCTGAAGCCGCTGTCCAGGCATCCGAGAGCCCAGCTCGATCTCTGGCATCATGAATACATGGAGAACAAGGTCAGGCCGATGATGCTGGATGCCGCTTTCAGGCTGATAAAAAGCCATGAAAACGACCTCTGCGCAATCGTCACCGCGACAAACAGCTTCGTCACCGCCCCCATCGCCAAGGCATTCGGGATTTCGAACCTGATCGCCACCGAAGCGGAAATAAGCGACGGGGAATTCACGGGAAATCCTCACGGCACTCCCTCCTTCAGGGAAGGCAAGGTTGAGCGCCTGAATTCCTGGCTTGCTTCGCGCGGGCAGAGCCTGGCCTCTTTCGAGTCGAGCTGGTTCTACAGCGATTCGCTCAACGATCTTCCCCTTCTTTGCGCCGTGACCCATCCCGTGGCGGTCGATCCGGACGATACATTGAGAGCGCATGCAGAAAAATCGGGATGGCCAGTCATCAGTTTACGGAACCACTGACTTATCCCGGCGACCGTGCGGGAATAAATCAGTGGTTCCCTTGGATATCCGTTATAATTCCGCATGCGCCTATTTTCAATGCAAATTCAATGATCCGGAAAATAATCCGACGGATTTTCGAAAAAAACGGTCCTTCCATCCTTCCCCTGGAGAAGCACGGCATCCACAGGGAAGATGTCAGCTCATGCGCGAGGAAGGTGACTTCTTCCCTTCAGGAAGCCGGTTTTTCCGCATTCATCGTCGGCGGGGCGGTGAGGGATCTCGTCCTGGGAAGGAAGCCCAAGGATTTCGATGTGGCAACCGATGCGGATCCCGACGAAGTCAGGGCGATATTCAAGAGATCGAGGATCATAGGAAGGCGCTTCAGGCTCGTTCACGTGATGTGCGGGGCGGAGGTGATAGAGGTCTCGACATTCAGGCGCAGCCATGGTTTGGACGAGGAATCCGAAGGCAGAACGGATGTCCATGGGCGGGTGCTGGCGGACAACGTGTTCGGCAATCAGGAAGAGGATGCGCAGAGGAGGGACTTCACGGTCAATGCGCTTTTCTACGATCCTTCCACCGAGGAAATATGGGATTACCACGACGGATTCTCGGACCTGAAGGCTTCCCGCATCAGGATGATAGGGGATCCCGAGACGAGGTACAGGGAAGACCCGGTCAGGATGCTCAGAGCGGTGCGCTTCGCCGCCAAGCTCGGCATGAAGCTCGATCGGAAAACCGAGCGACCCATCGCAACGATGGGGGATCTGCTGCAGCATGTCCCTGCAGCGCGGCTTTTCGAGGAAATGCTGAAGCTCCTGCTGTCCGGGCATTCCGTCGAATGCATCCTGGAACTGAGAAAGGCGGGGCTCCATCACGGCCTGCTTCCGATGCTCGATGTCATCCTGGAGCAGCCGATGGGCGAGCGCTTCGTCATGGCTGCGCTGAAGAACACGGACGAGCGTATAGCGGAGGAAAAACCGGTCTCGCCGGCCTTTCTTTTCGCTTCGCTTTTGTGGCATGAAGTGCTGACATACTGGAAAGCCGCGGAGGAAAAAGGCGAGAGACCCATCCCCGCGCTTTATGAATCGATGGATCATGTGCTCGACATCCAGCAGGAAAAGCTCGCGATACCGAGAAGATATACCGCGACGATGAAGGAAATATGGGGGCTGCAGCCGAGATTCGCGCAGCGCTCGGGGAGAAGGCCTTTCCAGCTCATGGAGCATCCCAGATTCAGGGCGGCCTACGATTTCCTGATCCTTCGCGTGGCGAGCGGCGAAGTGGAAGCCGAGACGGGGGTATGGTGGGAAATCTTCCAGAATGCGTCGAGTGAGGAGCGCGAAGCGATGCTCGTGCAGGATGAAGCGCCGAAGCGCAGGAGAAGGCGCAGGCGCCCGAGGGCAGCCTGATGAATCTGGCCTTCATCGCCCTGGGGAGCAATCTCGCCGACCCCGCCTCGCAGATCGCTTCCGCTTTTTCCGCGCTCGATCTTCTCCCTGAAACGAGACTGACGGGGAAATCCGGACTCTATCTCAGCGCGCCCGTCTCCGAAATTCCCCAGCCGGACTATGTCAATGCCGTGGCGAAGATCGAAACCGGACTGGATCCCTTCGGGCTCCTCGAATGCCTGCTCGAGCTGGAAATGGCGCACGGCAGGGTGAGGGAAGCGAGGAATGCGCCGCGGACGCTCGATCTCGACATCCTGATGTATAATGACCTCGTCCTGATCGACGAGCGTTTGACCATACCGCATCCACGCATGCATGAAAGGCTGTTCGTTTTGTGCCCGCTCCTCGATATTGCGCCCGATTGCGAGATTCCGGGAATCGGAAGGGCAGCGGATCTGCTGCCTGCCCTTTCAGGTCAAATCCTGAAAAAAATGGCGGACTAGCATGCTATTCGAAAAATACAGCTATATCGTTGTCGAGGGCCCGATAGGCGTCGGCAAGACCAGCCTTGCCAGGCGGCTTTCGGCCTATTTCGGGGATTATTGCAGGCTGCTTCTGGAAAAACCCGAGCGGAATCCCTTTCTTGCGCGATTCTACGAAGATCCGCAGCGATTCGCCCTTTCCACCCAGCTTTTCTTTCTTTTCCAGAGAATCCAGGATCTCCAGGATCTCGTCCAGCCCGACATGTTCAGCCGGGCCACCGTGACCGATTTCCTGATAGAAAAGGATCCTCTTTTCGCGAGGCTCAACCTGAACGACGAGGAATTCTTCCTCTACCAGCAGATATACAGTCATCTCCAGCCCCAGGTTCCGGTTCCCGATCTCGTGATCTATCTCCAGGCTTCTCCCGACAAGCTGATCGAACGCGTGAGAAGAAGGGGAACGGCCTACGAGCGCAACATCACGGAGGATTATCTCTCCCGTCTTGTCGAAAGCTACAGCCGTTTCTTCCTGCATTACGATTCGGCGCCTGTTTTCATGGTCAACAGCGACAACCTGAATTTCGTCGAGGAAAGCGCCGATTTCGATCTGCTCATAGAGCGCATCGAGCAGATGCGGGGCGGACGAGAATTCTTCAACAGGGGGGGATGATGCTGACGCTCGATTCTCTCAACGGCATGAGGAAGGAAGGCGTCCCGATCGCGGCGCTGACCTGCTACGATTCGAGTTTTGCGGTGCTGCTCGAGGAAGCGGGAGTCGACATCCTGCTCGTCGGGGATTCCCTTGGCATGGTGATGCAGGGGAGGAACACCACCCTTTCAGTCTCGATGGAAGACATGATCTACCACACCAGATGCGTTTCCCGGTCTTCCGGACGAGCATTCATCATGGCGGACATGCCTTTCGGAAGCTACCAGGAAAATTCGGAGAAGGCCTTCGCCAATGCGGCAAGGCTGCTCTCTGCCGGCGCCCACATGGTGAAGCTGGAGGGGCCGCTCTACGAAACAGTCGAATTCGCATCGAAAAGAGGGGTTCCCGTCTGCGCCCACATCGGCCTCACGCCCCAGTCCGTGCACCGTCTCGGCGGATACCGGGTCCAGGGGAAATCGGAAGAGGATGCAAGGCGCCTGCTGGGCGAGGCGACGGCGCTCGAGCAGGCCGGCGCATCGATGCTCCTGATGGAGGCGATTCCGGGAGAACTCGCTGCCGAGATCACCGAGAGCCTTTCCATCCCGACCATAGGGATAGGGGCGGGAAGCGCATGCTCCGGGCAGGTTCTGGTGCTATACGACATGCTCGGGATCTATCCCGGAAAGCAGGCGAAATTCGTCAAGAACTACATGGAAGGCGCGTCGAGCATCAGGGACGCGGTTTCGCGCTATGTGGAAGAAGTCAGGAAAGGCGTCTTCCCGGGACCTCAGCACACTTTCTGATGGAAATATTCGAATCCGTTTCTTCCCTGAGGAAAAGGCTCTCGGGCGAGATCGAAACCGCATTCGTCCCGACCATGGGCAATCTCCATGAAGGTCATCTCGAGCTGACCAGGATTGGCAGACGACAGGCGAAATGCGTGGTTTCGAGCATATTCGTCAATCGCCTGCAGTTCGGCGCGGGGGAGGATTTCGACCGTTATCCCAGGACATTTCAGGAGGATTGCGAGAAGCTCGAAAAGGACGGGGTGGACATCCTTTTCGCTCCCCAGGAATCCGAACTCTATCCTGTTCCCCAGGAAGTCAGGATAGCCCTCCCCGAAATCGCGAACGAGCTCTGCGGCGCTCATCGCCCCGGGCATTTCGAGGGGATGGCGACGATCGTCCTGAAGCTCTTCAATATCGTCAGGCCCGATTTCGCCGTATTCGGCAAGAAGGACTACCAGCAGCTCCATCTCGTCTCGAAGATGGTTGCCCAGCTGAATCTCCCGCTCTCCATCCTGGCAGGGGAGACAGTCAGGGAAAATGACGGGCTGGCGATGAGCTCGAGGAACAGGTACCTGACCGAAGAAGAAAGGCGTGAGGCGCCGAGGCTTCATTTCAACCTGAAAGAGGCGAGAGAGGCGCTGCTGGCGGGAAAGGAACAGGCGTCGATAGCGCTGAAAGCGAGGCAGGATCTGGAAGGAAGGGGCTGGAAGGTCGACTACTTCGAGATCAGGGATGCAGAAAGCCTGAAAAGAGTCGGGGAGCGGACGGCAAGGCTGGTCGTGCTGGGTGCGGCAAGGCTCGGGAAAACAAGGCTCATAGACAACCTGGAAGTTTGATATAATCCCGGCTTTTTCGGTAAGCGGCCATGCAGAGAATCATGTTGCATTCCAAGCTCCACAGGGCGACCGTCACCCATTCGGAGCTGCATTACGAGGGATCCTGCGCGATCGACGAGGATCTTCTCGACGCTGCTGACATCAGGGAATACCAGCAGATCGATATCTACAATGTTACCAACGGCGAGCGCTTCACGACCTATGCGATCAGGGCGGAGCGGGGTTCAGGCGTCATTTCGGTGAACGGGGCTGCAGCGCACAAGGCATCCTGCGGCGACATCGTGATCATCGCTTCCTATGTCCATGTGGAAGAGAGAGCGATATCGCTTTTCAAGCCCAGGCTCGTCTATGTCGACGGTTCGAACAAGATCATCGGACAGCGAAGCAGCATCCCGCTCCAGGCGGCCTGACAGGCTGCTGAAAAAGGCGATGAGCGCAGTCAGGGCCAGGCGAAAAATGGCGAAATGGGTCTGGCAGGGATGGGCGTTTTTTTGCCCAACTCGCAAAAGGCGCAGTTTACGGATAGTAAATGAGCATTTTTAGCCATTTTTCAACGCCGTCATGGCAAGCGCAATAGTTTTGCAGCAGCCTTAGTGGTGATGGCCATCCTCGTGGGTATGGCCATGCTCGATTTCTTCCATTGTCGCCGCACGGATTCCCGTTACAGTGCAGCTGAAGGTGAGCTTCATGCCTGCAAGCGGGTGATTCCCGTCGACGACGACCTTGTCGGGGGTCACGTCCGTCACCGTGTAGATCAGCATGTCCTCAGTCCCTTCTTCACCGCCTTCGAAACGCATGCCGACTTCGACTTCGGACGGAAAGAGAGACCTGGGTTCCACCCTGATCAGATTGGGGTCGATTTCGCCGAAAGCGTTTTCGGGTTCCATGTCCACCGAGCAGGAGAAGCCGATTTCCTTTTCATGCAGTGTTTCCTCGACCTGGGGAAAGATCCCGTCGTAGCCGCCGTGCAGGTAGCTGACCGGGGCTTCCGTCTTTTCCAGAAGGTTTCCCGATTCGTCAGTCAGCTCGAAATCGAGGGAAACAACGGTGTTTTTTTCGATGCGCATTAACAAGTCATCCATGAGTAATTGACAGGACGATTCTAACCGATTTCGTCCGGAGATGAAGAATTTTATGACCGCATCTATAATGGTGCAATGCTCGGCGATCTCACACCATCCGAATTCCTGCGCGAATACTGGCAGAAGAAGCCTCTCCTGATCAGAGGCGCCTTTCCCGGCTTCAAGGGGCTGCTTGACAGGGAAGAACTGATAGGGCTTTCCTGCCTCGATGGCGCCCAGTCGCGAATCGTGACATTCGAAAAGGGAAAATGGTCCCTCAGGGATGGCCCATTCAGGAAGAAGGATTTCGCAAAGCTTCCCGAGCGTTGGACGCTGCTTGTTCAGGGAATCAATCATTTCCTCAAGGACGGCGGGAAGCTTCTCTCGAATTTCGATTTCATTCCCCATGCCAGACTAGACGACCTCATGGTGAGCTATGCGCCGGACGGCTGCGGGGTCGGCCCCCATTTCGACTCGTACGACGTTTTCCTGCTGCAGGGGCTGGGCAGTCGGCGCTGGCAGATTTCTTCGAATTGCGAAATGGCGCTTGTCCCGGATGCGCCGCTCAGGATATTGAAGCATTTCGAGCCCGAAGCGGAATGGGTGCTCGAACCCGGAGACATGCTCTACCTTCCGCCGAAATACGCGCATAACGGCATCGCGGTCGGGGAGTCGATGACCTACTCGATAGGCTTCAGGGCGCCGAGCTATCAGGAGCTTGCAACCCAGTTCCTGATCCATCTTCAGGACAACCTGGAGATTCCCGGCATGTACCAGGATCCGGATCTGGAGATCCAGGATCATCCGGCGGAAATCGGCAAAAAGATGATAGGGAAGGTGAAGAAGGCGATCGATGCCATAACATGGAAAGAGGAGGACATCGAGCATTTCCTGGGAATCTATCTCTCCGAGCCCAAGCCTCATCTCTTTTTCGATCCGCCGCGGCGCCCGCTCTCGAAGAAACGGTTTCTCGAGGAAGTCGAAAAGGAAGGGGTAAGGCTGGACTTGAGGTCGCAGCTGCTGTTCGCCATGGATCATCTCTACGTGAACGGAGAAATGATTCCGTTTTCCAATCTTGACAGATCGTTGCTGAAAGATCTTGCAGACAGGCGTTTTGTCGAGAGCGTGGAAACCGACGAAGAAACGTCTTCGCTGCTTTATCGATGGTACTCTGAGGGCTATGTCTGCATCGGGGGAAATCATGACTGAACACCGGAGGCTGGAAACGCTTTCGGAATACGCCGCCGCGACCGAGGAAATCATCAGGCTGGCCCGGCGCCATCTCATGCTGTTCGATTACGATCTGGAGAACCTGGGCTTCAACAGCCTGTCGAGATACGATCTCTTCAGGGATTTTCTTCTCCAGAACAGGGAAAACCGGATTTCCATCGTCCTCAAGAGCGTGGATTATCTCGAGGGATATTGCCCGCGCATGATCATGCTGGCGAGGCGCTTCAGCCACAACATGGCAATCCACCTGGCATTGCCCGAAGTCGGCGTGAGCGATCCGTTCTGCCTGGCCGACGGGATGCATTATGCCAGGCGCTTCCATTTCGAGGATCCCAGGGGAATGCTCGGGCTGGAAGATCCCCACGAAGGGCGCGCGCTGCTGCAGCGCTTCGAAGAGATATGGAAGGCATCCGTTTCGGCAGTTTCCGCGAATATCACGGGGTTATGAGAAAAATCTGATGGACCACTAGAAAAATCCGAGAAACCTGCTAAAATTCCATCGTCGGCCGAAACTCCGTTTCTTGATGGCCGCACAGGTTACGAATCAACTTTAACTAGGGAATAATATAATGAATCGCTCGCTCCTTCTTGCTGCCTTGTTTGGCCTTACTCTTGCTGCCTGCGGCGAAAAGCCCGCTCCCGCTCCGGAATCCGCTCCTGCTCCCGCTGAAGCACCTGCCGCTCCTGCTGCGCCCGCCGCTCCTGCTGCAAGCGACGCTGCACCTGCCGCACCTGCTGCCAGCGACGCTGCACCTGCTGCCAGCGCTCCCGCAGCAAACTAAGCCTCACAGGCCTAGGCCGGATAATATCCGGCCTTTCATCAAAGAATCTGTCGCCAGCCGAATCCCTGGTGCTGGCAAGCTATACCTATCCATTCCTCATCGCACCCCATTGCTCTGCATAGCGCCGATTTCGCGAGACCAGGCGTATTGTTCTTCTGGCTGAGATGAGCGGCGATGACATGCTGGAGGCGGCTCTGATCCAGTCTTTCCAGAAGCCTCGACGCGCTTTCGTTGTCGAGATGCCCGAGTCTCCCGGAAATTCTCCTGATCAGGGAGGGGGGATAGGCGCTTCTTGCCAGCATCCCGGAATCATGGTTGCATTCGATTACAAGCGCATCGCATCCGCTCAACAGAGATTCGACATGCGGCGTCGAACTGCCGAGATCGGTGATCACGCCGAGCCTCTTCGCGCCGTCACCGAAGACGAACTGGACGGGTTCCCTTGCATCGTGGGGGACCGGGAAAGGCTCCATCTCGATTTCGCCTATGCCGAAGCGCCGATATCCTTCCAGGACGGATAGCCTGGAAAGGGTCGAATAGGCCTTCTCGTCGGACTTGTATGTGCCGTAAGTCAGCCAGACCGGGATGTCGTATTTTTTGGCGAAGCGGACCACGCCGCTCGCATGGTCCTCATGTTCGTGGGTGACGAGTATGCCGGAGAGATCGTCAGGGGCTAGGGAGAGGCGATTGAGCCTGGATACGGTTTCCTTCAGACCCAGCCCGCAGTCGAGCATGATCCTTGTCGAACCCGATTCGACGACGAGCGCATTGCCTTCGCTGCCGCTTGCGAGGGAGGCGAAGCGCATCTATCACTTGAGCTGTTCGAAAAGCAGATTGAGTATCTTTTCCGAAGTTTCCGTATGTTCCGTGAATCCGTCCTTGTCGAGCAGGGTCACTGCGCTGCCGGCGCCGCTTTCGCTGACCTGGATCCTGAATTTCTGCGTCTTCGGCTTTTCCTTGTTTTTCCAGAATTCAAGGCTGGACAGGATGCCGCTTTCCTCGTGCTTCCCGGGAGGAGCATAGTCGACGAAATAGATACCCTTTTCCCTGTCCTGGTCAGTCACCGTGAAGCCGACTTTCTCCAGCGCCAGTCCCACCTTTCGCCATGCCCGATCGACAGGAATGTCGAGGGTGATGTCGTTGTCCTGGTTGGAAAGCCTGGCATGGGTGGGCGCATTGTCCACTTCCACCGCTTCCTGGCTTGCCATCGCTTCGGGAGCGGACTTCGGAGCCGGCGCAGGGCCGCTCGGCGCGGCGGGAACGCTGAATCTGTCGTTCGGAGCAGGTTTCGTGAGATCGGGCGGGACGATCAGTTCTTCCCCTGGCTTCGCGGACGCATAATCCGTCTTGTGGTGCATGAAGGGAAGAAGGCTGCATCCTGAGAGCAGCAAGGCAAGGATGGCCGTCCTGGGCAAGTTTTTCATGATTCCATTCTCTTTCATAGTGTGATCCCTGCGCTTCTCATCGCATTCAGAACGATTTCGTGATATTGATCCTGAAGCGGCGTCATGGGCAGCCGCAATGCAGGATTGATCAATTTCATCTTCGAGAGGGCCCATTTTACCGGAATCGGGTTCGCTTCGACGAAAAGGTTCCTGTGGAGAGGAAGGAGCTTGTCGTTGATCTCTCTCGCTGCTGCAATATCGCCGGAAAAGGCGGCTTCGCACAGGGCGTGCATCAGCCTCGGCGCGACGTTCGCAGTGACCGAAATGGTTCCCATCCCGCCCAGCAGAATCAGCGCAAGGGAACTCGCATCGTCTCCGCTGTAGACCGAAAAATCTCTCGGCGCCCGCCTTATCAGGTCGGAACCCCGCTCGATGTTCCCTGTCGCATCCTTGATGCCCGCGATGTTGCGGATTTCCGCCAGCCTCAGGATGGTTTCGTTCGACATGTCGACCGAAGTCCTTCCCGGGACATTGTACAGAATCATGGGGATATCGACCGCTTCGGCGATCGATTTGAAATGCAGATAAAGCCCTTCCTGGGTGGGCTTGTTGTAATAGGGAACGACCGAGAGCGTGGCGTCGGCCCCCGCTTCCTTCGCATAGCTCGAAAGCAGGATCGCCTCTTTCGTCGAATTCGCGCCCGTTCCGGCGATCACCGGGATCCTTCCCGCAGCATGCTCGACTGCGGTCGAGATCAGCGCCCTGTGCTCTTCGAAGTCGACGGTGGGCGATTCCCCTGTCGTTCCGACGATGACGATGCCGTCCGTCCCTTCCTTGACGTGGAAATCGACGAGCGAACGCAGCCCTTCGAGATCGAGCGACCCGTCATTCTTCATCGGGGTGACTATCGCAACAAGGCTGCCTTTTATCATACGAGCATCCGAAAAATTCATTATTCTACTCCAATACCGTGATCTTTTCCTCTTCCTGCTGCAGGCGCCACATGTGGGCATAGGTCCCGCCGCGTTCGAGCAGCATCCTGTGCGTTCCCTGCTCGATGATCCTGCCGTTTTCCATCACGAGTATCCTGTCGGAATCGACGATGGTCGAAAGCCTGTGGGCGATGACGAGCGTTGTCCTGTCCTTTGCTATCCTTTTGAGCTCGTTCTGGATCGCCTTCTCCGACTTCGAATCGAGCGCTGAAGTGGCCTCGTCGAAGATCAGCACGGAAGGGTTCTTGAGTATCGCGCGCGCTATCGCGACGCGCTGCTTTTCCCCGCCCGAGAGCTTCAATCCCCGTTCGCCCACGAGGGTATCGTACGCTTGCGGAAGGGATTCGACGAAATCGTGGATATGCGCCATCTTCGCAGCCTCGATGACTTCCTCTCGGGCGGCGTCCAGCCTGCCGTAGGCGATATTGTAATAGATGGTATCGTTGAACAGGACAGTGTCCTGGGGAACGATGCCTATCGCCTGTCTCAGGCTCTTCTGGGTGACTTGCCGAATATCCTGCCCGTTTATCATCACCCTTCCTCTTTCGGGTTCGTAGAACCTGAAAAGCAGTCTGGAAAGGGTCGATTTCCCCGAGCCGCTGTGGCCCACCACCGCCACCGTTTTTCCTGCCGGAATCTCGAAATCGACATCAAACAGGATCTGCCTGTCCTGCTCGTAGCTGAAGTCCACATGCTCGAACCTGACAGCGGCGTTTCCAGGGACGAGTTCCGTTGCCTCCTTTTCATCCTTCACTTCCGGAAATCTTTCCAGCAGGCCGAACATTTTTTCCATGTCGGCGAGGGAATGCTTGATTTCCCGGTAGACGAAGCCGAGAAAGTTGAGCGGCATGTAGAGCTGGAGCATGTAGGCATTCACCAGTACCAGGTCGCCTATCGTCATTTTCTTCTCGGCCACGCCTTTCGACGCGAGCCACATCAGGACCGTGATGCCGACTGCAATGATCGCGCTCTGCCCGGCATTGAGCCAGGCAAGGGAAGTCTGGTTCCTGACCGCCGCATTTTCCCAGGTCACGAGGCTGGCATCGTAGCGCTTCGCCTCGTAGTCCTCGTTGGAGAAATATTTCACCGTCTCGTAATTCAGTAGGCTGTCTATGGCCCGGGTGTTGGCCTTCGAATCCATCTCGTTCATCATCCTTCTGAATATCATCCGCCATTCCGTGATGGCGAGCGTGAAGGCGATGTAGACCGCAAGCGTGATGCAGATGATGATCGCGAACCAGGCGTCGTATCTGGAAAGCAGAATGACCGCGACGAGGGCGATCTCGACGATGGTCGGAATGATGTTGAAAAGCATGAAATTGAGCAGGAAGCTGATGCCCTTGGTTCCCCGCTCGATGTCCCGGGACATGCCGCCGGTCTGCCGCTCCAGATGGAATCTGAGGCTGAGGGTATGGAGATGGAGGAAGACCTTGAGCGCCACTCGCCGGATCGCGCGCTGCGTCACCTTTGCGAATACGGCATCCCTGAGTTCGCCGAACAGGGTATTGAAGAACCTCAAGAGCCCGTAGAGCAGGAGCAGGGCGATGGGAAGAACGATCGCGCCTTTTTTCGCGTCGAGCGAATCGACCACATGCTTGAAGACGATGGGGACAGTGACTCCTGCAGCCTTGGCGAGGATCAGGAACAGCGCCGCGACCGATACTCTTCCCCTGAATTCCATGAGGTAGGGGAAAAGGGTTTTGACCGTTTTCCAGTCACCTGAATTCATGGTCCCTCCCGTATCCCGCCATGCCTGTCAGGAACCGGACCAGCCCGTATGAAAGCCAGATCAGGACCCTTCTCGGGAGGGGTTGCCTTTCCCATGAATCCGGATAAAGCCTTGTCGAATCCTTTTCTATCGATTCGAGAAGGCTCTTTCTCAATTCCGATGCGAAGGTATCGTCCCTGATCACGACATTCGCTTCCCTGGCGAGAAGCAGGCTGAACGGGTCGATGTTGGATGAGCCGACAGTGGTCCAGTGGTTGTCGACGACGGCGACCTTGGCATGCATCAGGCTCCTCTGGTATTCGTAAATCTCTATTCCCGAATCCAGGAAATTGCCATAAAGCGCTCTCGTCGCGTAATGAAGCAGAAGATATTCGACCTTTCCCTGCAGAAGCAGGATCACCCGCACGCCGCGCGAAGCCGCGTCGACGAGCGCATGCCTGAAGCCCAATCCGGGAAAGAAGTAGGCATTGGCGATGATGATCTCCTTTTTCGCGGAGCCGATGGCATGCAGATAGGCGAGTTCGATGTTGCGCCTGTGCCTCAGGTTGTCCCTGACCAGGAATGCGGCGTGCTGGGTGCCGTGCCTTTCCTGCATTTTCGGCGTGAAGCTTTCCTGCCATGGCCGCTGGAAATGCATCCATGCCCTGAGGATCCAGAGGCTCCTGACGGAATGATGGATTTCCGAAACAAGCGGTCCCTCGACCTGGATGGCGTAATCGAACCTCGGCGGAATGTCTTCACCCTTTATCGGAACCCCCGGAATGTTCCTGTCGTCGATGATGTTTATTCCGCCGACGAAGGCCGTTCTGGCATCGATCACGGCGAGCTTCCTGTGCAGTCTTCGCAGCCTGCTTCTCCTGAGCGTCCAGGGGGAAGTCCTCTGGCCGAAGAAAAGCACCTTGACCCCCGAATTTTCCATTTCCTCGACGAAGGCTTCCGGAAGGGTCCTCGAGCCGAATCCGTCCACCATGAGCTGAACGGAAACCCCTCTTGCCGCGGCATTCGACAAGGCCTTTCCTATCCGGATGCCCGCCCTGTCATGCTCGAAAATATAGGTTTCGAGAAAGATTTCGTGCATCGCTTCGTCTATCGCTGATTCCAGCGCGGGAAAGTATTCCTCGCCGTTCTTCAGAAGCCTGACAGCATTTCCCGAAACGAAGCGTTCCGTCATTTGAGGACGATGGTTGTGGAAAGCGGCGCATGATCCGATATCCTGGACCAGGGGCGTCCATGATGGACCGATGCTTCCCTGATATTGAAGCCCCTGACATAGATCCTGTCCAGCCTGAAAAGGGGCAGTGCGGAAGGGAAGCTCTTCGCCACGCGCCCCTGCGTGGTTTCGAAGACTTCATTCAGGAGCTTGCCGTTGACCAGGATTCTTTGCGCGCGGCACGACCAGTCGTTGAAATCCCCTGCGACGATCAGCGGGCATTCGGGAGGAACGATTTCCTCTATCTTCTTCTCGAGCGCATCGACCTGCTTTCTCCTCACTTTCGAGGAGAGCCCCATATGGATGCAGATGCAGTGAAGGTGACGCTCCCATGACGGGATCTCTATTTCGCAATGGAGCAATCCGCGGCTTTCGAAGCGGTGCCCAGAGATGTCGAAATTTTCCCATTTCAGGATGGGGAAACGGCTCAGGATCGCATTGCCGTGATGGCCTTCCTCGTAAACCGCATTCTTGCCGTAGGCAAATTCCGGCCAGACCTGGCCTGCAAGAAATTCGTACTGGGGGGCGAGCGGCCAGCCTGCCTGCGTGACGGCGAGCCCTTCATGGGAACCCTGGACTTCCTGGAGAAAGATCAGGTCCGCGCCCATGCAGTGAAGGTTCTCCCTGAGTTCGTGAACGGTGAGGCGCCTGTTGAAATGGGAAAAACCCTTGTGGATGTTGTAGGTCGCGACGTGAAGGGTTCTGGGCATTTCAGGAAACTTCCAGCATTCTTGAAAGGGCGAGCCTTGCAAGCTTCGCCTCATTCTCGGGAACGGTTATCCTGTTCACGACATGGCCTTCGAGCAGGTTTTCAAGCGTCCAGGCAAGATGCTGGGGATCTATCCTCGCCATGGTCGAGCACATGCAGAATGTCGGGGACATGAACTGGACTGTCTTGCCTTGCGGCGCGAATTGCCCGGCAAGCCTGTCGACCAGATTGAGCTCGGTGCCGACGAGCCATCTCGTTCCCTCCGGAGAGGCTGCGATGGTCTTGATGATGTACTCGGTGGAGCCGACTTCGTCCGAATGCATGCAGACGTCGAAATTGCATTCCGGGTGAGAAATCACCTTGCCTTCAGGGTATTTCTGCCTGAAGCTCTCGATATGCCTGACCTGGAACATCTGGTGGACCGAGCAATGCCCTTTCCAGAGTAGCATCTTCGCCCGCCTGATGGCGTCCACGCTGTGTCCGCCCATGGGCAGGTCGTGATCCCATACCAGCATCTCGTCGAGACCAATCCCCATCCTGTATCCCGACCATCTGCCGAGATGCTGATCGGGGAAGAAAAGCACCTTTTCCCTTTTCGAGAAAGACCATTCCAGGATTTTTCCTGCATTGGAGGAGGTGCAGACGATGCCCCCGTGTTCTCCGCAGAACGCCTTCAGATCCGCCGCCGAATTGATGTAGGTGACTGGGGTGATCGCTTCATCCGGATCGAGTACGGATGAGAGCTCCCGCCACGCGCGCTCGACCTTCGAGAGGTTGGCCATGTCGGCCATGGAGCAGCCTGCAGAAAGATCGGGAAGAATGGAGATCTGCTCCGGCTTCGTCAGGATGTCCGCCACTTCGGCCATGAAATGGACGCCGCAGAAAACGATGTATTCGGCGTCTGATTGCGCGGCAAGGCGGGAGAGCTTGAGCGAATCGCCGGAAAGGTCAGCATGCCTGTAGACATCCTCCCGCTGGTAATGATGGCCGAGTATCACGGCTTTTTGCCCGAGCGCTGCCTTCGCCTCCAGAATGCGCGCCTCGCAGGCCTCTTCGTCGACTTGCCTGTAGGTTTCGAATGCGATGGCCATGTCTGCTCCTGTCATTTCCTCATCATTTCCGGCAGTTTCCGGATCGCTGATGCATTGCTCGGTGAAAAAACCCTTGTTGCGGCTTCTTGATAAGGAAGCCACATGAAATTCAGATGTTCTCTGGCGGAAAGCCTGACCTCGCAGCGCTTGTCCACGGTGAAGCCGAAAACATGTTCGACGTTCTTGCTCACGCCAGGCGCATAGCGGTAACGCCATTCCGGGTAGATCTCGTATTCCGTTTCGATTTCCCAGTCTTCCAGGATGCCATTTTCGAGCCCGGTTTCCTCGAGAAGTTCGCGTTTCGCAGCGTCTTCGCGGCTTTCCTCTTCCTCGAGGCTGCCAGTCACGGATTGCCAGTAGCCCGGGTGATCGGCGCGCTCGAGAAGCAGCACGTCAAGATCGATGGTATGCACCAGGACCAGCACGGAAAAGGGGCGTTTGAAGACTTCAGCCAAGTTGAGCCAGCGCGTTTCCCGATGCGACCCAGCCGAGTATCCCTCCCTGGAGGTTGGAGAGGTTTTGCCATCCTTTTGCCGCGAGGAAGCCGCATGCCTGTCCCGAGCGTCCTCCCGACTGGCAATAGATGATCGTCGGGACATTTCCGTCTATTTCATCCATCCTGAAAGGGATCAGGTGGAGCGGAATATGGATCGCGCCCGGAATGACCCCCCTTGCCACCTCGGCATCCGTCCTGACATCTATCAATCGGATTTCACCGGATTTTCTCAGCCTTGCCAGTTCGGCTGAATCGACAATGTTGAAGTTCATTCCTCTGCCCTGAAGGTTCGTTTTTCATATCCTAAATACGGTTTGCCCTAATGGCAAGCCTTCCGGTTCCTTACATTGGGACTGTTGTCCCGGTTTCAAGGAGCTGTAGGAACTATATCGCAAAAGATTTATCATAGAGGGCATGAAGTGGGTATTGTGCGTATTGCTTTTCGTTTTTTCCCTTTCGGCCTTCGCCGAAGGACTGCCGGACATCGCTGATGCTTCCCAGGCTGCGCTCTCACCGGAACAGGAGAAACAGCTTGGTGAAGAGGTGATGCGCAACATCAGGGCGGATCCGTCCTATCTCGACGACCCGGAATTGACGCAGTATCTCGACGGCCTTGGGCAGCGCCTGATCGTCAACAGCAGCATGCCCGGCATGACCCTGAATTTCTTCATGATCCAGGACAATACCGTCAATGCCTTCGCCCTTCCAGGCGGATTCATAGGCGTGAACACGGGCCTGATCCTGACTGCAGAGAGCGAATCGGAGCTCGCAAGCGTGCTTTCCCACGAAATAGGCCACGTCACCCAGAGGCATTATGCGCGGATGGCGGGAGAAACGAAGGGAAGCACGATGGAATCCCTTGCGGCGCTGGCCGTGGCGATTCTCGCGGCGAGGTCGAATTCCCAGGTCAGCGCGGCCGCCCTCGCTTCAGCGCAGGCCAATGCCATCCAGTCGCAGCTCGATGTCACGAGGGCGCACGAAGAGGAAGCCGACAGGGTGGGGCTGGATGTCCTCGAAAAATCGGGATTCGATCCCAGAGCCATGGCTTCTTTCTTCGAGCGGCTGCAGAAATCGACTCGGCTTTATGAGAACAATGCGCCTGTCTACCTCAGGGACCACCCGCTGACAAGCCAGCGGATATCCGAGATCGAGAACAAGGTGCAGAATTATCCCTACAGGCAGGTCGTCGACAGCCACGATTTCTGGCTGCTCAAGGAAAGGCTGCTAGCCGACCAGGGCAATCCCAACGATGCGCTTTCCTATTTCGAAACCGCATTGAAGGAAAAGAAATACGAAAACGAAACGGCCGAACGATTCGGTCTCGCCGAGGCATTGTACAGGGTGGGGCAGTACGGGCGCGCCCAGAAGGAACTTCAGAAGGTGGAAAAGGTTTACGGACAGAACCCGATAGTGGACACGATGCAGGGAAGAGTCTATCTCGCTCTCGGAGAGAGCAAGACCGCGCTTTCCTATTATGCAAAGGAGATCGTCTCCTATCCGAGCTACAAGGCGATGATCTACGATTATGCCGGCGCGCTGATAGACAACGGGCAGCAGAAGAAAGCGCTCGCCATCGTTTCGTCCGCGCTCGAGGACGATCCGAAGGATTATCATCTCTACCAGCTTCGCGCGAGGAGCTATGCGGCATTGGGCAAGAACCTTCTGCAGCACCAGGCTCAGGCCGAAGCCTATTACCTGGCCGGAAACCTGCCTGCAGCGATAGACCAGTTGAAGCTCGCGGAAAAATCGGACGACGGCGACTTCTATTCACGTTCCATGGTGGAGGCGAGGCTCAAGGCATTGCAGGCAATGGCGGCGGGAACGGAGCACAAGAAGAAGCGGCATTAGCAGGCTAGAGCCCGAGCGCTCCCCAGATCGCATCGACTTTTCGCTTCACGTCGGGATCCATTGCTATGGGTCTTCCCCATTCCCTGGCTGTTTCCCCGGGCCACTTGTTTGTCGCGTCCATGCCCATCTTGCTGCCGAGACCCGAGACCGGGCTCGCGAAATCGAGATAGTCGATGGGGGTGTTTTCGACAAGCAGCGTGTCGCGCGCCGGATCCATCCTCGTCGTGATCGCCCAGATCACTTCCTTCCAGTTCCTGATATCGATATCGTCGTCGACAACGATGATGAATTTCGTGTACATGAACTGCCTCAGGTATGACCAGATGCCGAACATCACCCTTTTCGCATGCCCGGGATACTGCTTCTTCATGGAAACGACGGCGAGCCTGTATGAGCATCCTTCCGGGGGAAGGTAGAAATCAGCGATTTCAGGGAACTGCTTCTGCAGGAGCGGCACGAAAACCTCGTTGAGCGCGACGCCGAGTATGGCGGGTTCGTCAGGCGGCTTTCCGGTATAGGTGCTGTGATAGATCGGATTTTCGCGCATGGTGATGCGCTCTATGGTGAAGACGGGGAATTTCTCCTGCTCGTTGTAGTATCCGGTATGATCGCCGAAAGGGCCTTCTGTGGCCGTCTCTTCGGGATGGATCACGCCTTCCAGGACGATCTCAGCGCTTGCAGGGACTTCCAGCCTGGCGGCGCCAATGCACTTCACCAGTTCCGTCTTGGATCCCCTCAGCAATCCCGCGAACTGGTATTCGCTCAAGGAATCTGGGACGGGGGTCACGGCGCCCAGCAGGGTGGCCGGATCCGCGCCGAGCGCGACTGCGACAGGGAAGGGCTGGCCGGGGTAAGCTGCGCAATGGTCCCTGAAATCGAGCGCGCCTCCCCTGTGGGCGAGCCATCTCATGATCACCTTGTTTCTTGCCATCACCTGCTGGCGGTATATGCCGAGATTCTGCCTTTCCTTGAAAGGCCCCCTGGTGACGACAAGCCCCCACGTGATGAGCGGGGAGATGTCCCCCGGCCAGCATTTCTGTATGGGAAGCTTTTCCAGATCGACATCATTTCCTTCCCAGATTATCTCCTGGCATGGCGCATTCCTGACCATCTTCGGCGCCATGTTGAGGACCTGTTTCAAGACTGGCCATTTCTCCCACGCGTCCTTCAGCCCTCTTGGCGGCTCGGGCTCCTTGAGATAGGCGAGAAGCTTGCCGATTTCCCTCAATGCCTCGATGCTCTCTTCTCCCATGCCAAGGGCAACCCGCTCGGGCGTGCCGAAAAGGTTGGCCAGCACAGGGATGGAAGCATGTTTCGGGTGCTCGAAAAGAAGCGCAGGTCCGCCAGCCTTCAGCACCCTGTCGCTGATTTCTGTCATCTCCAGAATCGGATCGATTTCCAGGGCTATCCGCTTCAGCTCACCCCTTTTCTCGAGCTGGGAAATGAAATCCCTAAGATCCTTGTATTTCATTTTTTTTCCTCAAAGATACATCGGCTTTCTGTCGCTGAAACGAAGCCATCCCCTGGCTATCCGGTAGATCACCCAGACTGCATCCATGCCGAGGATGATCCAGCCTATCAGCAGGAAATAGGTGAGCGAACCGACCACGCCCCACAGCAGGCTGTACCAGAATGTCCTGATCTGCCACCTGAAATGGGATTCCAGCCAGGTTCCTTTCACGTCCGGCAGCTTGGCGTAATTGATGATGACCGCGATCAGGTAGGTGATACCGAAAAAGAAGGAAGCGGCCTGCAATGCGTAGACTGCCGGCGTGATGGTTTCTGCAGCATCACGCTGCGAGCCTGTTTCGGGCATTCCTGTAAATTCTCCAGAAGAACCACATCCTTTTGCCCAATCCGAATGCGCGGCGCGGCCTCAATATGAAGAAGGCTGCGGCTGCGGCAGCGGGAATGACAGGATGCGCCTTGAGAAAACGGAGGAATGAAATCCCCTTGTCGGCTGCCTTGAATGCAGGCATCAAGGCTGCAGCTTCCATCGAAAGATCCAGTCTTTGCCTCGCTATCCTTGCGGAAAGCGCCTTTCTGCGCAGGGCAAGCATTTCCATCTTGTTCATTCCAGTTCGCTCAGGTCCCTGGCGAACTCATCCAGGCTCTGTGAAAACAGCCTCGTCCTGGATTTCGCCCTGTTCATGAAGAGGATGGAAGAGCCTGTGCCGGCAAGGAGGAAGAAAAGCGCGAGAAGCCCGAGCGCCAGCAGCCTGTTTTCTTCCCAGAATGCGACGACAATCAGGGCAACGATGAGGATGACGGCGATGCCGAGGAGAAAAAACGACATCGCGGCGAGAAAGGCCAGCCTGCAAATGCGCTCCAGCTCTTCCTCGAATTCGACAGAAAACAGCTCTGCACGCGTTCGTACAATCGCCAGAAAGGTCGCCAGAAGGTTTTTCAGAGAAGAGAAGAGTCCCGGCGCTTCATTTTCCATGCAATCAGCGTCGCCCGATCAGCATGCCGATGATGATGCCTATCCCTGCTGCGACGCCCACCGATTTCCAGGGGTTTTCCTGCACATAGCTGTCTGCAGCCTTGGCGGCTTCCTTTCCCTTGTCCAGGAGCAGTCCTTCCGCTTCGACGAGCTTCGTTTTCGCCGTGGCCAGCTTCTTTTCAAGCTTGACCCTGGTTGCGGAGAATTTTTCACCCGCTTCACTCGCCGTCGCCTGCAGCAATTCCTCGGCATCGGCAATGACGACCTTGAAATCGGCAATCAGCTTTTCTTTTGATTCTGTCGTGTTCATTTTAAATCCTTTTTTGTGAAAAGAATCCTTCAATTCGATTATAGGGATTAAAGGGAGCCATTTCCAGTCAGTTGTTTCGGGATGGGAAATGAAACGTTCTCGGGCGTTCCTTGCAGTTCCGAGACTTCTTCGGCGCCGAGGCGCTTCAGTCTTTCTATCACTTCCCTGACGAGTTCTTCAGGAGCGGAGGCGCCGGCAGTGAGACCTATCGTCTTTTTTCCGCGTAGCCATTTTTCGTCGAGCTCTTCCGCATTGTCTATCATGTACGATTCGACCCCGCGGGACTTTGCCACTTCCCTCAGCCTGTTCGAATTCGAGCTGTTCGGCGAACCCACGACGATGACGATATCGCACTGATCGGAAAGCAATTTCACCGCATCCTGGCGGTTCTGCGTGGCATAGCAGATGTCGTCCTTCTTGGGGCCGACTATTTCCGGAAATCTTGCCTTCAGCGCTTCTATGATCCGCGATGCATCGTCGACAGAAAGCGTGGTCTGGGTGACGAAAGCGAGATTTGACGGGTTTCTGACTTCGAGAGCTGCGACGTCTTCCGGTTTCTCCACGAGATACATGCCGCCATGGCACTGGCCCATGGTGCCCTCCACTTCCGGGTGGCCGGCATGGCCTATCATGACGATTTCCCTGCCCTGTTCGTGCATCCTGACCACTTCGACGTGAACCTTCGTGACGAGCGGGCAGGTCGCATCGAAAAGCCTGAATCCAGCTTCTTCCGCTTGCCTTCTGACGGAAAGGGGAACGCCGTGGGCGCTGAATATCAGCGTTGCGCCCTTCGGAACCTGGGCGAGATCTTCTATGAATATCGCCCCCTTCTTCTTCAGGTTGTCGACCACGAACTTGTTGTGTACGACCTCGTGCCTGACATAGATCGGCGCACCGAAGCTGACCAGCGCGCGTTCGACGATTTCAATAGCCCGGTCGACGCCAGCGCAGAAGCCGCGAGGATTGGCGAGCACCACCTTCATGATTTTCCCTTTCGGAGATTGTCGAGTATCAACAGGGCCGCGCCCAGCGTGATGGCCGAATCGGCGAGATTGAAGGCGGGAAAATGGTGGGAGGAGAGATGGAAATCCAGGAAATCGACGACATGGCCTATCCTGATCCTGTCGATCAGGTTGCCCAGCGCTCCCCCGAGGACGAGGGACAGTGCTGCGCTGAAAAGCAATTCCCCTTTGTGCTTCATCAGCAGACGGACGATCACTATGGATGCTGCGACTGCGATGAAAATGAAAAGAGGCTTCTGCCATCCTCCGGCCTCGTTGAGGAAGCTGAATGCAGCGCCCTCGTTGTAGAGGAGGACGAGATTGAAGAAGGATGCGATCTCGATTTCTCCCTTCGCCGAGATCAATTCGACGATCTGCCATTTTGCAGCCTGGTCGAGAACGACGACAAGGAGGCTCAGGGGGAGCCAGCGCATCCACTCAAGCATGATGCCGCTCTTCGCCTTTCCCATGGAGATTCGATATGCAGCGCCCGCAGATCGTGGGGTGTTCCGGGTCTTTCCCCACTTCTTCGCGGTAATGCCAGCAGCGCTCGCATTTTTCGCTCTCGCTTGCCTCGACGATGATCTTTTCCTGATCCGACTTCACGAGTCTGGCTCCGGATGTCACCAGCACGAATTTCAGGTCGTCTCCGAGGGAAGCGAGCAGTTCGAATTTTTCGCCTCCCGCATGGATTTCGACTTCCGCAGCAAGGGAAGAGCCGATGAGTCCCGCCTGTCTCGCTTCCTCGAGCTGCTTCTGCGCATCCGAGCGGTATTCCCGGATCTTTTCCCATTTGCGAACCAGCTCTTCCATTCCGTTAAGGCTTGGGAATTCATGCCAGACATGGTAGAAAAGGCTTTCCTTTTCGTCGTTTCTGAAGAACGCCCATGCTTCTTCGGACGTGAAGGAAAGGATCGGCGCAAGCAGCCTCAGGAGGCTGTTCAATACATGGAAAAGCGCATTCTGTGCCGAGCGGCGGGAGGCCGAATTTTCCCCCGAGGTGTAGAGCCTGTCCTTCAGGATATCGAGATAGAATCCGCCCAGGTCTTCGGAGCAGAAATGATGCAGCCGCTGCGCGACGACATGGAATTCGTATTTCGCATAGCTTGCCTTCAATTCCTCCTGCAGGAGCGCGGTGAGGGCGAGCGCGTATCTGTCTATTTCCAGCCATTCATCGAGAGGCATGCCGTTTTGCTCGATGTCGAAATCGGCGAGATTGGCGAGCAGGAAGCGGATGGTGTTCCTGATCCTTCTATAGCTTTCGGTTACGCGCTTCAGTATCTCGTCCGAGATCGAGAGTTCGCCCGAATAATCCGTCGATGCGACCCACAGCCTGAGGATGTCTGCGCCCAGGGAATCCATCACCTTCTGCGGACTCACGACATTGCCTTTCGATTTGCTCATCTTGTGGCCGTTCGCATCGACCACGAAGCCGTGGGTGAGGAGCGAATCGTAAGGCGCGCGTCCGTCCATTGCGCAGCCGGAGAGAAGAGACGACTGGAACCATCCCCTGTGCTGGTCGGATCCTTCCAGATAGAGGTCGGCAGGCCATTTGAGATCTTCCCGCTTCCTCAGCACCGAATAATGCGTCGTGCCCGAGTCGAACCAGACGTCCAGCGTATCTTTCAGCTTTTCAAAGCTCGAATCGATGCCGAGTTCAGAAGGATCGAGCGAGAACCAGGCTTCTATCCCGTCCTTTTCGATTTTCTTGGCGACCTTTTCGAGGAGACCGATCGTATCCGGGTGGAGCGATCCCGTTTCCTTGTCGACGAAGAAGGGAATGGGCACGCCCCAGTTTCTCTGGCGCGAGATGCACCAGTCAGGGCGCTTTTCTATCATCCCTTCCAGCCTCGCCTTTCCCCACGAAGGATAGAAGGCCGTATTTTCTACCGCTTTCGAGGCGATTTCCCTCAGCGGCACTTCCGCATGATCCATGCCGATGAACCACTGGGATGTCGCCCTGAATATGATGGGGGTCTTGTGACGCCAGCAATGGGGATAGCTGTGCCTGATTTTCTGCACTTTCAGCAGATGACCGTTTTTTTCGAGGAGATCGATCACGACATCGTTCGCCTTCCAGACTGAAAGCCCGCCCACATGGGGCACATTGTCGAAGAACTTTCCGTCGGATCCGACAGGATTGTCGACAGGCAACCGATATGCCAGTCCGACGAGATAATCGTCCACGCCATGCGCCGGCGCCGTATGGACGAGTCCTGTTCCGCCTTCCAGGGTGACATGGCTGCCAAGTATGATCGGCACGCGCTTATCGAGGAAAGGGTGTGCGAGCTGGATCTTCTCCAGGTTCGATCCCTTGCATCTTCCCAGGACTTCGCCTTCGATGCCGTATCTTTCCAGGCAGCCATCCTTCAGTCCTTCGGCAAGCAGAAGCAGTCCCTTTTCCGTTCTTGCCAGAACGTAATCGAATTCGGGATTCAGACAGACCGCTTCGTTTGCAGGCAATGTCCAGGGCGTCGTTGTCCATATCACTGCATAGGCTTTTTCATCAGGCAGGGAGAGGCCGAATGCCTGCTCCAGCGCCTTTCTTTCGAGGATTTCGAATGAGACGTCTATGGCAGGGGAATTCTTTTCCTCGTATTCGACTTCAGCTTCTGCGAGCGCCGACCCGCAGTCTATGCACCAGTTGACGGGTTTCTGCCCCCTGTAGACATGGCCGTTTTCGACTATCTTTCCGAGCGCCCTGACGATGTCCGCTTCTGTTTCATGGTTCATCGTCAGATAGGGGTTTTCCCAGTCGCCCAGCACGCCGAGCCTGATGAAATCCCGCTTCTGGCTTTCCACCTGGGCATGTGCATATTCCCTGCAAAGCCTTCTGAATTCAGAAGGTTCCGTGTCCTTTTTGCCGAGCTGCTTCTCGACCATCAGTTCTATGGGCAGGCCATGGCAGTCCCATCCCGGAACATAGGGCGCGTCGTACCCTGAGAGGGTTTTCGATTTGACGATGATGTCTTTCAGTATCTTGTTGACGGCATGGCCGATATGGATGTCGCCATTGGCATAGGGAGGACCGTCGTGCAGGATGAATTTCGGCCTGTTCGACGCGATTTCTCTTATTTTCCCATATCTTCCCTGCCACGATTCGAGCATGGCGGGTTCCCGTTTGGCGAGATCGCCGCGCATCGGGAAAAGCGTGTCCGGAAGGTTCAGTGTTTTCTTGTAATCTGTCATGATCTATTTTCGAAATATTGCCTGGCGTTCTCGGCATCCAGAGCGATCTGCGCCTTCAGGGAATCGAGATCCGGAAATTTTGCCTCATCCCTCAATTTGAACAGAAAATCGACCCGCAGGCGAGCGCCGTATATGTTTTCTTCGAAATCGAACAGATACACTTCGAGCACCGGCTTGCCGCCATTCATCACCGTCGGCCTCACGCCTAGGCTTGCCACCCCCCTCAAGGCATTTTCCGCTATGCCGTGGACTTCCACCACATGGATGCCGGAGAGCGGAGGCCTGTTGTGCCTGAGCCTGATGTTGGCCGTCGGGAAGCCTATTTTCTTGCCGAGCTTGTTGCCGTGCACGACCCGCCCAACGATGCTGTAATTCCTGCCGAGCAGCCTTCTCGCGAAATCCAGTTTTCCGGAAAAAACAGCTTCCCTGACCAGGGTGCTGGAAATCCTTTGACCGTCGAGCTTCACGCTGTGCATGGCTTCCACTTCGAAGCCGAATTTCTCGGCCGCCCTGGTCATCGATTCGAAGTCGCCTGTGCGCCTCGCGCCGTACCTGAAATCGTCGCCGATCAGGACCCATTTCGCATCGAGCCCGGCATGGATGCCAGCCTCGAAGTCGGCTGCAGTCATCTTCGCAAAATCCCTGTCGAAGCGGCATACATGGACCCGATCCATGCCGAGCTTGGCGAAAATGGAGAGCTTCTCCCGCATGTCGGTGAGTCTCGCCGGGGCATTTTCCGGATCGAAGAATTCCCTGGGATGGGGTTCGAAAGTCATCACGCAGGCAGGAATCGAAAGCGATTCAGCCTTCTCCTTGAGGCGGGCAAGAACTGACTGGTGCCCGATATGCACCCCGTCGAAATTGCCTATCGTGAGGGCGACAGGCTTTTCGGCCTTTTCGGGAATCCCGCGGAAAACCTGCATGGCAAAATTGGCAATTCTACTGCCTAATCCTTCATTTTCAAAGCCTGGCCTTTGCCATGTTCCACAATCTGGTCATCCAGCCCGCCTTCTCGACCGGCTTCAATGCCACCAGCGGAAATTCCGCGACCTGAGTCGTTCCATTTTCCAGAACGAGCTTGCCCACCGCCTGTCCCTTCTTCAGGGGAAGGGGGATTTCCTTCGGCAGAACCAGCCTCGGCCTGATCGTCGGATACGCGCCGCTCGCCACCGTTACCCAGATGTCATGGTCGGGGCCCAATGGGATCTTCCCGGAGACTGCGGCCGGGTCGGAAATGGTTTCGATATTCTGACCGGCAGCATAAGCCCTGTGCGTCTCGAAGAACCTGAATCCGTAATCGAGCAGGGCTTCAGCGGATTTCGCGCTGTCCCCCCTCGTCGATGCGCCCAGCACCACGGCAATCAATGTTCTTCCGCCCCTTCTCGCAGTGGCGTCGAGGCAGTAGCCCGCTTCGTCGGTATGGCCTGTTTTCATGCCAGTCACGGTGCTGTCGGTGAAGACGAGCGGGTTCCAGTTGTTCTGGGTGATGCGGTTGTAGGTGAATGTCTTTTCCGAGAAATAATGGAGGTACTGCGGAAACTCGCGGATAATCGCTTCGGTCAGGATGCCGATATCCCTTGCGCTGGTGAGGTGGGTGGGATCGGGCAATCCGTCGACGTCCACGAAATGGGTCTGGGTCATGCCGAGCTTCTGGGCGGATGCATTCATCATCTGGACGAAGCTCTGGGTATTGCCTGCAACCGCTTCGGCAAGGGCGACTGCCGCATCGTTCCCGGAAACGACGACCATGCCCTGGATGGCCTGCTCCACATTTGCCGGAAGATCAGGCTGGAGGAACATCGTCGATCCTCCGGCCTTCCAGGCCTCCCGACTTACCTGGATATTCTGTCCCAGCGAGAGGTGCCCGGAGGAGAGCGCCTGGAATGTCAGGTAGGCTGTCATCAGCTTGGTGAGGCTTGCAGGCGGAACTCTGCTGTCCGCGTCCTTCTGGGCCAGGATCTGGCCCGAGGCGGGATCGAAAAGGGCATAATTCCTTGCATCGACTTGCGGTGCTGAGGGGATCGGCAGGGGATCTGCCAGGGCATTGCCCAGAAATAGGAGGGCGGCCAGGGGCAATAATTTCATCTCGGGTTTCCTGTACGAAGGCATAGGGGAAAAGTTCCCTTTCTCCCGATATTATACCAACCCTGGATCAGGTCATCATGCCCGCCGCGACCGTATTGTTGGTGAATTCGTCTATCAGGATGAAACTTCCGGTGGCGCGGTTCTTCGCATAGCTGTCCGCGGCGAGGGCATGCTGGGCCCTCAATCCGACCCTTGCGATGTCGTTCATGGAAAGCGAGGCGATCCCCGATTCCTGCTCGAGAGAATTGACATTCACCCTGTAATCTATTTTCTCGAAGACGATTTTCGACGTTCTGGTCCCATGCTTGATCAGGTATTTTCTTTTGGCATCGAGCGGCTCCTCGGAAAGCCAGCAGAGCATCGCCTCGAATGTCCTGGATAGCTTCGGCTGGTTGTCCCGTTTCACGATCATGTCGCCTCGCGATATGTCGAGCTCTTCTTCGAGGAGCAGGGTGACGGACTGCGGGGCGACTGCTTCGAGAAGCGGGCCGTCGAAGGTATGGATTTCCCGGATCCTCGAATTTCTTCCGGAAGGAAGAACGGCTATTTCGTCGCCTACAGCGACGCTTCCCGATTCTATCCTGCCCATGTATCCCCTGAAGCCCTGCCCGGGCCTGCATACCCATTGAACAGGGAACCTGAAATCGCCGATATCCTGTTCTCTTTCGACGTTCTCGAGAACGGAAAGAAGCGTCTCCCCTTCGTACCATGGCATGTTTTCCGTTTTTTCGACGACATTGTCGCCTTCGAGCGCCGACATCGGGATGGCAACGATGTCCTCGATGTCTAGCCTGGCTGCAAAATCGGAAAATTCGGCCACGATGGATTCGAAAGCCTCTTTCGAATAGCCGACGAGATCCATCTTGTTGACCGCCACGACGAGATGGGGAATGCCGACCAGGCTCGCGAGATAGGCGTGGCGCTTCGTCTGAGTGAGCACGCCTCGCCTTGCATCTATCAGGATGATCGCGAGATTCGCAGTAGATGCGCCGGTCACCATGTTGCGGGTATACTGCTCGTGCCCGGGGGTGTCGGCGATGATGAATTTTCTTTTCGGCGTCGAGAAATAGCGGTAAGCGACGTCGATCGTGATCCCCTGCTCGCGTTCGGCCTGGAGGCCATCGGTAAGCAAAGAAAGATCGATCCCCTGCAATCCCCTTCTCTTCGTCGTTTTCTCCATGGCCGAGAGCTGGTCCTCGAAGATCGATTTCGAATCGTGGAGCAGCCGCCCTATCAGGGTGCTCTTGCCGTCGTCGACGCTCCCTGCAGTGATGAACCTGAGCATTGTTTTCATCAGAAGTATCCTTCCCTTTTTCTGAGTTCCATGGAGGCGTCGGAAGTCTGGTCGTCCATCCTCGTCGCCCCCCTTTCCGTGATCCTGGTCGCAGCCGTTTCCATGATGATCTCTTCCAGGTTCGATGCGATCGATTCGACGGGGCAGGTGCAGGTCATGTCGCCGACCGTCCTGAATCTGACGGAAATCTTCTCCGTTTTTTCCCCCTCGAGCGGCTTCACGAGATGGGAGACTGGCATCAGGCCGTTTCCTCGCCTGATTACTTCCCGGCTGTGCGCGAAATAGATGCCGGGGATTTCCAGTTTCTCCCGTCTGATGTATTGCCAGATATCGAGTTCAGTCCAGTTGCTGATGGGGAAAACCCGGATGTTTTCTCCAGGATGAACGCGGGTATTGTAGATGTCCCACAATTCGGGCCTCTGGTTTTTCGGATCCCATTGGCCGAATTCGTCCCTGAAGGAGAATATCCTTTCCTTCGCCCTCGCCTTTTCCTCGTCGCGCCGGGCCCCGCCCAGGCAGGCGTCGAAATTGAATTCCGCGATGGCATCCAGCAGGGTCACTGACTGGAAGGCGTTCCTGCTCTGGTCATGGCGCTTCAGCACGACGCGCTTGTTTTTTATAGAGTCTTCCATGGAGCGGACGATCAGCCTTTCTCCAAGCTCATTCGCGCGCCTGTCCCTGAAATCGATCACTTCCGGGAAATTGTGTCCGGTGTCGATGTGCAATAGAGGGAAAGGGAATCTTGCGGGTCTGAAAGCCTTCTCAGCCAGCCTCAGCAGCACGATGGAATCCTTTCCGCCTGAAAAAAGCAGGGCGGGATTCGCGCATTCTGCCGCGACTTCCCTCATGATATGGATCGATTCGCTTTCCAGAATATCGAGATGATCTAGTTTTTTCATGTTATTTCCTGTGAATTCCGCATTCCCTGTTCGAGGCATCTTCCCACCACCAGCGCCCTGCGCGGATGTCCTCCCCTTTTGCTATCGCCCTGGTGCAGGGAGAACAGCCTATGCTCGGGAATCCCGAGTCGTGCAGCCGGTTGTATGGAACGCCATGCATTCTGATGTAATTCCAGATTTCTTCTTCGCTCCATTCGAAGAGCGGGTTGTACTTGTAAAGCCCGTTTTCAGCGTCGTATTCCGCCGCCCTGAGATCGCTCCTCGTCGTGGATTGCTGCCGCCTCAATCCGGTGATCCAGGCATTCTTTCCTGAGAGCGCGCGCTTCAAAGGCTCGATCTTCCTGATGCGGCAGCAGGATTTCCTGATCTCGGCGGAATCGTAGAATCCGTTCGGCCCGCTTTTTCTCGAGAGGCGCTCGATATCGTCCGAATTCGGGAAATAGACGGCTATTTCGAGTTCATATCGCGCCTTCGCAAGCTGCATCAGCTCGTACGTTTCATCGTGAAGGCGGCCCGTATCGAGCGTGAAGGCGGAAATGTCGATCTTGTGCCGCGCTATCATGTCGATGAGCACCATATCCTCGACGCCGAAGCTGCATGCGAGGCATGCAGGGGCATGGCTGGAAGAGATGGCTTCGAGCGTCTGGCGAAGCTTTTCGATCTTTTCCATCATGCGGCCCTCGGTAGTGCGTCAAGAATATCGAGCTGGCTGTCCTCCCTCAGGCAGTGCTCGGCCGCATCCTGGGTCCAGGCATCGATAGACCTGAAAAGGCTGGAAAGCGACTCGGCCTCCACGTTCTTCAGGCGGTGGACGATTTCCTCGAAAAGGCTGGAAAGGTCTCCTGGTATCAGCGCCTTCAGGTTCGCGGAAATGGATTCGAATTCGCTCCCGCTTTGCCCGCCGTGGAGCGCGACCAGCCCTCCGCCGATCAGGGAAAGGATGGATTCCGCGCATTTCGCAGCCTCCCCGTATTTTCTCTGCATGAAAAGCGCGTCGCGGTAACGGCGTTCATGGGCCGCCTCGAAAAATGTCGAGCCTATCTTCAATTGGGATGAACCTGCGCATTCCCCGCCGCCCAGCTGGAGAACCCTGAATTCACGGTCTTCTCCATGGTCCTGCAGGACCGAAAGCAGGGCCTCGGGCTTCACCTCGACGAGATCGGAGAGAAGCGCATCGAAGTAGCCTTTTCCCATTTTCCTGACCCATGAGAAGAAGGATTCCTGCTGGTTCTCGTGCGCCTCTTTCAGCCTCTCTATGGCTTCGGTTATCCTCGCAGAAGGAATCGAAGGCCCCTTGATCGCGAGCGAACCGCCACCCGTTCCATTGCCGCCCAGATAGAGCTGGTAGTGGGGGACAAGCTTTCCGTGGATCCGCCGTCCTTCCCCGTAGATTCCGATGTCTCCCGTTTCCGGCTGTGCGCATCCGTTGTGGCATCCGGATATCCTGATCCTGAGGTCATGCCTTCCTCCTTCGACTTTCCCGGCCACGGACATGCTGGACGTGATGCCGAGTCGGCATGTCGAGTTTCCGGGGCAGGCGGTGACATCGTCTCCGGTCTTGGGCGCCCCCAGCCCGATTTCTGAAAGGGCCTTGTCCAGGATGGCGATCAGCTTTTCCGGAACGTCGAGAAAGATCAGATTCTGATCCTGGGTGGTCCGGATGTCGTGAAGGCCGTGCCTTTTTGCAATTTCGGCAATGCCGCGAAGCTGATTCGAACGGAGGCTGCCGACTTCAAGCGCGACTGGAAAGACAAAAAACCCTTTCTGCTTCTGTTCGGTGATGCTTCTTGGCGCGCCCTGCATGCCGGCCTGCCTGCCGCCCTTTCTCCATTCGGCCCGAGGATAGGGCTGACCCTCCAGCGCGCTTCTCGTGATCTCGAGTTCCTCCCTGTATTTCTCGATGAATCCTTCCGATCCGAAGCGGTCGACGAGGAACTTGATCCTCGATTTCGCGCGCTTCGTCCTGTCGGAATAGCGGTTGTGAAGCGAAACCAGGGCTTCCATCACGATCAGGAGATCCTTTTCCTCGACGAATTCCTCGACGACGATCGCTTCGTGAGGCTTGTGGCCGAGCCCCCCTCCTGCGGTGATCCTGAATCCGGAGCGCTCCCCGTCGTGAAGCGCAACGACCCCGAGATCGTGGATCATAGACTGAGCGCAATCCGCTTCGCATCCGGAGAAGCTGATCTTGAATTTCCTCGGCATCTGCTGGGAAAGCGGATTCCTCAGGAAATGCAGCACGGCGCCTTCGAGGTGCGTCGAGACGTCCACATGCTCGGCGTCGCATACGCCGGCCATGGGGCAGGCGGTGATGTTCCTCACGGTATTGCCGCATGCTTCCCTTGTCGTGAGACCGGCTCTTGCCAGGATGCGCATGGCTTGAGGGGTTCGGGCAAGCGGAACGGAATGGATCTGGATGTCCTGTCTTGTCGTCACATGGGCCGCTTCGCTTTGCGAATGAGTGTCCAGTACTTCCGCTATGGCGTCGAGCTGTTCGGGATTGATCGAACCCCCGGGAATCTTCACTCTCAGCATGTTGACCCCTTCCTGGCGCTGGCCGTATACGCCGTGCTGCAGCCTGATCGAGGTGAAGCGCTCCGGATCGATCTGGAGGTTGAAATAGGCTTCCAGGGCTGCCTCGAACCTGTCTATTTCACGCGAGTCGGTGAGTTTCATGTCTTTCCTCTCTCAAAAAATCAGTTTCCCGCCGATCAGAATCAGCATGCCGGCAAGCATCCTTCTCAGCATTTTTTCCGGAATCTTCGAAGCGAGCAGGCTTCCGATATGGATTCCTGGAAGAGAGCCCAGGATCAGCATCTCCAGCAGATGGAAGTCGACCGTGCCGATTGCCGCATGGGCTGTTCCTGCGATCGCCGTCAATGGCACGGCATGGGCGATGTCCGTTGCCACGACCCTGATCGCGGACAGGCGGGGGTATAGATGGAAAAGCGCGACCGTGCCGAGCGCACCTGCGCCGATGGAAGAGACGGATACGAAAAATCCGATGATTGCGCCCGAAATCACTGTCGCTGCAGCATGAGCTTCCGAAGAAGGGGTCGATTGCATGATCCTCTCGCGGAAGAGGAGGGCGGCCGAGGTGAGCACGAGGGCAATGCCGAGGGCGGTCGAAATGACCGGGGTCGTTGCGCCTGAAGGAAGCGATTCGAGCAGCAGGATGCCGAATATCGCGGCAGGGATGCTGCCTGAAGCGAGCAATCCGACTATTTTCCAGTCGACGGCATTCCTGTGAATCCAGGCGCCCCCCGCCTTGGTGAGTGCGCCATAGAGCAGGTCGGTGCCGACTGCGATGGCAGGCGGGATGCCGAAGGCGATCACGAGAAGCGGGGTCATCAGGGCCCCACCCCCGACCCCCGTCATGCCCACGATGGCGCCGATCGCCAGGCCTGAAAATGCGTACCAGTAA
This sequence comes from Pseudomonadota bacterium, assembly GCA_021848825.1. GTDB lineage: Bacteria > Pseudomonadota > Gammaproteobacteria > Burkholderiales > JABEVD01 > JABEVD01. The sequence continues at coordinate 17,148 of JAJZTQ010000008.1, read as the reverse complement.
TCCATTTCTTCTCCGTATCGCTGAAACTGGAGAAATGATATCAATCAGCCTATATGTTCATAAAGAATTTGGTGTTACACTGTTATAACTGAAAGGAATTAAGAAAATGAAGCTGCAGCAATTGCGTTTTCTTTGCGAAGTGGTGAAGCGGGGGCTGAACGTTTCCGACGCGGCCGATTCGCTCTATACTTCCCAGCCGGGAATCAGCAAGCAGATCAGGCTGCTTGAAGAGGAACTCGGCATCGATATCTTCGTCCGAAACGGCAAGCGCCTTGCCGCAGTCACCGAGCCTGGGAAGGCCGTGGTTTCGATCGCGAGCCGCATCCTCCAGGATTCGGAGAACCTCAAAAGGGTCGGGGAGGAATTCGGAAGCCAGTCCGGCGGGAATCTCAGGATTGCAACCACCCATACCCAGGCGCGCTACGTGCTGCCTGCTGTTGTCAGGAAATTCATCTCGCTCTATCCCGGCGTCACACTGAATCTCCACCAGGGAAGCCCGATGCAAATCGCGGAAATGGTGAGATCGGGTGAGGTCGATATCGGCATTGCGACGGAGGCGATCGAGCTTTTCGGGGATCTCGTCATGCTGCCCTGTTATGAGTGGAACAGATGCGTCGTGACGCCGCCCAAACATCCGCTCCTGAAGAAAAACAGGCTGCGGATAGAGGACCTCGCGGAATATCCCGTCATCACCTACGATTTCGCTTTCACGGGGCGCTCGAAAATCAACAAGGCTTTCGAGGAGAAGGGTCTCTCGCCGAATGTCGTGCTGACGGCGATAGATGCGGACGTCATCAAGACTTATGTGGAAATGGGGCTCGGCATCGGAATCCTTGCGAAAATGGCATTTGACCCCGAGCGGGACAGGAAGCTGAGATCAATCGATGCCTCCCATCTTTTCGAGCCCTCCACGACCAGGATTGCGATCAGGAAGAACAGCTACCTGAGGGGATACATGTACGATTTCATCACCTTCTTCGCGCCCCATCTCGACCGCGAGAAGATAGACGAAAAAATGCTGGGCTAGGGAACCACTGATTTATTCCCACGCGGCCGCGCGGGAATAAATCAGTGGTTCCCTAGGCGTATGTCCAGGAAAGGCTCTCGTCATGGGGAAGGCGGCCTCCAGGTGTCCCCGGGTCGAGCAGCCTGACCCTCAACTCCCTCGCGTGCAGTTGCGAGAGCTCCGCTATCTCGATCTTCCTTCTCGTCACCAGCGTATCCCTGGAGATGTTTTCGATGTTGCAGGAGATTCCCCTGACCGCTTCCTTTTCCATGTCCTCGATTTTCAGCCCCTCCTCGATCAATTCATCCTTTTCCTTCTGCAGCACCTGGATATCCGAATTGATCGCCGAGAGCGCTTTCAGGGCCGGCGCGACCCTCATCCCGAGCTTCTGGAAATTGACCTTCTGTTCATCACTGAGAGAGATCTCCTTTTTCTGCACGCCGCTGACTATGGCGAGGTAATTCCTGACCTCCTTGCCGGAGCTGATCGGTTCGCCTTTCTGCTTCAATTCCCCTATTTCCTCATCGATCGCTATCATGCGTTCGCCCAGTTCGGCGAGCCTTTTTCTGATGCCGGAAAGGTCCGGGAGAAGCACCGTAACCAGCGTCTGGTTTTCCTTTCTGGGGCCTGCGAGCTTCATGCTTATCGTCCTGCCTGCTACGGCGGATCCTTCGCAGAGATCGATCTCCACTGTTTCACCGAGAACCGTGCAGTTGACAGCCTGCTCGATGACGACATGCTTGCCTGAAATGGTGCAGTTTTCCGCCGTCTTGAGCCTGATTTCGCCGTATCTTGCATGCATGATCGCGCTGGATGCTAGCCCTTCGACGACAATGTCGCCGTCATGGTTCGTGGCAGAGCCTCCCACCAGGTTTTTCTTGAAATGAATCAAGCCCCCTGAAGAGACGACTGTGCCGAAGACATCGCCGAAAACGGTGATGCTTTTGCCTTCCACCACCCTTTTTTCCTGAATATCGCCATGCTCCTCGAAATGCTCCCCGTCGAGGAGAAGATCCCCGGTCGTTTTCATGCTGACGCCGCCATAGTTGACGATCTTCTCCGTGACGGCGATCCTGTTCGTGTCGGTGTCGAGATTGAGGAAGCCGTCCATGTCGGCAACGATGAATTCGCCATCCGAAGTGCGTTCGACGCGGGTGCCTTCTCCCGCCAGCGTTTCGAGATCGAAGTCTTCCGGAAGAGGGGGTTCTATGACGCTTCCCGATATGTCCATTCCCGGTTTGCCAAGCACCCTGGGGCATTTCTTCAGGAGCTTTTCGCCCTGCCTGATCTGGGGAAAACGGTTCCTGAATTGCCTCAGGTCCATTTTGCCGTTGGGGAGTTCCCTCGGGGAATTGTCGCGGTAAAGCCTGTCAGACTTCTCTTCCAGGCTGGAGTCCTGCCCTCCCCTGGGGGGAAGAGGATGCGCGAAAACGAGCCTGCCGGTCTTTCCGCCAGAAATCATTTCATCGACCGCAGCGGCATCGATGCCGAACCGGATTCCCTTCAGCCACATCGCGGCAACGAATTCGTCGAAAGAAAGGAAAATCTTTTCCGTAACGGTGCGAGTCTCGTATCTCACGATCTCCGTTTCGCCATCCTCATTCTCGGCAAGGACGGGCTCCTCCACCATCTTCTCCGTCTGCAGCGGTTCGAAAAGGTATTCCGCATTGCCCGAAAAAATCTTGGGCTGTCTGTAAAGCGTCAGTCTTTCCGCGGGGAATGACTGGATGTCGGACGCGAATCGCAAAAAGGTTCCTTCTTCCGGACCGGAAAGCAATTCGAGGAATGCCGGATAATAGAGATCCGCGAAATAGTAGCCGGAAGAAAAGACGCGATCGGCGAAGGTCATGAACTGGGAAGGCGATTCGAGCTTCGAAAGATCGACGAAAACACCCTTTTCGTTCTTGACGATGAAAACCGAAGAGCCGAATTGGCCCAGCCTGGACGATTCTTTTTCCATGTTGCGCAAGTTTAGGCTCTTTTGGCACAAATCGGCAAGCCTTGCTGCCGTGCGTTGCAACGCATCATTCCGGTCTTTTTTTAGACAATGTCTAAGACCATGATATGTCACCTCATTGTGAAAAAAGAGCGCCGCCGCAATGTTAGGTAGCGTACAGAATTTGCGCAGAGTTGGCTATATAATCAAATCATCAATGCAAGGCCCCAACAGCAGTAATGAATAATAAAAATGCCGATCCTCGGCGGAACCGTCTTCTGGAGATGCTGCCACAGGGCGAATACGAACGTCTGCTACCCATGCTCGAACAGGTGGCGCTTCGCCCCGGCGAGGTTCTTGTCGAACCGCATAAGAAACCGCGCTATGTCTACTTCCCTGTGGACGGCACGCTGTCCCTCTATTATCCGATGGATCACGGCCTCTCGTCCGAGATCGCCCTGATCGGAAACGACGGGATGCACAGCATCGCGTCCGTGCTCGGTGGAAGCACCCTGCCTTATCTTGCCATGGTGGAGTCCGGAGGCACTGCCTTCAGGCTGGAAGAAAAGGCATTGAAGCAGGAACTCGATCGGCCCGGGAGCCTGGGGCATATCCTGCTGCTTTACGCCCAGGCGCTGTTCATCCAGATGGCGCAGATATCGGTTTGCGGAAGACAGCACTCCCTGAGGCAGCAGCTGTGCCTTCATCTCCTTCTGATGCACGACAGGATGCTTTCCGACAAATTCAGGCTGACCCAGCAGGCCATTGCCCACATGCTCGGGGTTCGCAGGGAAAGCGTGACGAAGGCTTCAGGCGAGCTTCGCGACGCCGGGGTAATCGGCTACACGCGGGGACATATCACGGTGAACGACAGGCCAGGCCTGGAAGGGCGCTGCTGCGAATGCTACGGCGTATTGAAGCTCGAATTCGGAAGACTGCTGGGCTGATCGCCTTGACCTTCTGCAGGGCCTTTCCTACAATCGATCGTCCCCAACAGGATGTCGTCCCATGCCGAATCTTGTTCATCATGCCCTTGTTCTGAACCTTCATCAGCCTGCCGGAAATCTGCAGGAACTGATGGCCTCGGAGACCCCCGAGATTCTCCTTGCGCTTGACAGGATCCCGCGTTCCCTGTGGGGATACGAGGATGTCGCAAGGGTTCATTTTTCCATATCGGGAACGCTGCTGGAAACGCTGAATGACCCGCGATTCCAGGAAAGCGTATACGGCATCGTCGATTGCGGCTCCCTTCTCTGGCATTACCAGAACCTTGCGCTTTTCAGGATACTGGGGACTGGCTATTATCACCCCGTCCTTCCGCTGATCCCTGAAGATGACAGAATCGAACATCTGAATCGCTGGCTGGGAATCGCCAGCCATCTGTTCTGGCGCAGCGATTTCCAGGGATTCTGGCCGCCTGAGATGGGGTTCTGCATGGAAATGATCCCCATGCTCGAAAAGGCGGGCTACCGCTACGTGCTTGTCGACAGCGAACATGTCAGGCCGCTCGAATCCATGAGCTGGCAGGAATTGCATTATCGTCCCCATATCGCGAACTTTAATGGTTCACGGATCGTCATAGTGGTGAGGGATCGGGAGCTCTCGAATGCGCAGCAATCGGGAATGGATTTCGAATGGTTCTCGGCGGAAACGGAGGCGAGAACGCGCGGCTGCGATTTTCCGCCTCTGGTCGTCACGGCAACGGATGGAGACAACGGGGGATGGTTCAGAAATCCGGAGCATTCGGCCAATTTCTGGGGCTTCTACAGGAATCTCCTCGACGAGGCGCGTCATTCCCGGTCGGCAATCAGGCCGGTATTCATCGAAGACTATCTCGATCTCCACGGCGCCAGCGGAGAAGTGCATGTCGAGACCGGGGCCTGGAACACCGGCTGGCATCACGGAAGAGGATTCATGCAGTGGACGGGTTCGCAGTCACAGAAGGATGCATTGACCCGGGTCAATGAGGTCAGCAGGGTGCTGCATGAAGCGAAGAGAACGGGCAGGCCGATGGAAGAGGCGATGTGGCGTCTTTTGCGCGCAGAGACGAGCTGCAACTTCTTCTGGGGGGAGAGCTGGGTACATCGCGCTCACCGCGATCTTGACGAGAGTCTGGCCAACCTGAAGAGATAACTAGGGAAGTCACGGAGAAAATCCAAATGTACATCGTCATGGTGGCCTCCGAATGCGCGCCCGTAGCCAAGGTTGGCGGATTGGGCGACGTCGTCTTCGGCTTGAGCCGCGAGCTTGAAATCCGCGGCAATGCCGTGGAGATCATCCTGCCGAAGTACGACTGCATGCGATACGACCATATCTGGGGCCTGACGGTAAGCTACCGCGACCTCTGGGTGCCCTGGTTCAACTACCGTGTCCATTGCACCGTCTATTTCGGTTTCGTCCACGGCAGGAAATGCTATTTCATCGAGCCTCACTCCGGAGACAATTTCTTCAACAGGGGGAGCTATTACGGCTTTCCGGACGAACACATGCGCTTTGCCTTCTTTTCCAAGGCGGCGCTCGAATTCATGACGCAGGCGGGGAAAAGGCCCGATGTCATCCACACTCACGACTGGCAGACCGCCCTCGTCCCCGTGATGCTCTACGAAATCTACCAGCATGCCGGAATGGGAAACTGCAGGGTTTGCCATACCCTCCACAACGTCAAGCACCAGGGAATAGCGGGCGAAAACGTGCTCTGGTTCACTGGCCTTGGAAGGCCTCCCTATTATTACGACAGGCGCAGAATGGGGGACGATTTCAATCCCTCCGCGATCAATTTCACCAAGGGCGCTATCGTCTATTCCAATTTCATCACCACCGTATCCCCCACCCATGCATGGGAAATAAGGCATACGGAATGGGGATACGGCCTGGGTCATGTTCTCCATGTTCACCAGAACAAGTTCGGCGGCATCCTCAACGGCCTCGATTACGAAATGTGGAATCCCGAATCCGACCGCGCCATTCCCCATCATTTCAATGCCGAAAATTTCCTGGAAAAAAGGAAGAACAAGGCGGCGTTGCGCCAGCGGCTCTGGATGAATGATGATGAGAAGCCGCTGGTCGCCTATGTGGGCAGGCTGGACATGCAGAAGGGGGTGAGCCTGATCAGGCATGCCCTCTTCAGGTCGCTGCAGATGAATGCCCAGTATGTCTTGCTCGGCGCAAGTCCGGAGCGCGGCATCAATGCCCAGTTCTGGCAGCTCAAGCACGAGCTCAACGACAACCCGGACTGCCATCTGGAAATCGGCTACGACGAGGAACTTGCCCATCTCATCTATGCCGCTGCCGATATACTGGTCGTTCCCAGTCTTTTCGAGCCTTGCGGGCTCACGCAGATGATCGCATTGCGCTACGGCACGGTGCCCGTGGTGAGATCGGTAGGGGGGCTCGCGGATACGGTTTTCGATACTGATCATTCGGACAGGCCGCTTCACGAGCGCAACGGTTACGTTTTTTACCAGTCCGACAATCTCGCCATCGAGTCCGCGCTCGATCGCGCCATTTCGCTCTGGCACGGAAGGCCCGAAGCCTTCCGTGATCTCGCCCTGAGGGGCATGCGCTGCGACTATTCATGGAATCGCCCGGGCGCGGATTACCTCAATGTCTACGAACTGATACGCCACAAGTGAAGGCGTCAACCCTGGAGGAAATGGAATGAAGCCATTGCCCGAATATGTCGAAGGTCTGCCCAATATCTGCGGCTCGGAAAAGGAAATCGAGCAGGCGGTTGCCAAGGGGCTCGAGAAACCGGTCTTTCTGGACGAGAGCGGCATCGACTTCTCGTCTCTCAGGAGCGCCTTTTCGAATGCCCTTCACATGCATCAGCCGCTCATCCCTGCAGGAGGGGGGGATCTTCGAACCGCCGAAGTGATAGGCAATCTTCAGCACATGATGGAAAACCAGGGGATAGGAGACAACCACAATGCCCCCGTTTTCCTCTGGTGCTACAAGAGGATGGGCGAATTCATCCCGCAGCTCGTCTCGGAAGGGAAGGCTCCCCGCATCATGCTCGAGTATTCGGGAACGCTTTTCCACGGCTTGCGCAGGATGGGGGCGAACGATGTCATCGAAAGCCTGCAGCGGATCACGAACGAAAGGGATTACCGGCGCTGCGTCGAATGGCTCGGCATGCCATGGGGACATGCGGTTGCGCCTTCCACGCCTGTCCAGGATTATCGCCTGCATGTCAGGGCATGGCAGCATCATTTCGCTGCTATCTTCGGTTTTGAAGCGCTCGGGAGGGTGAGAGGATTTTCTCCTTCCGAGATGGCCCTTCCCAATCATCCCGATGTCGCCTACGAATTCGTCAGGACGCTGAAGGATTGCGGCTACCAGTGGGTGCTCGTCCAGGAGCATACGGTCGAACAGGTCGAGGACGGCTGGAATCCTAGGAGGCCCCATCTTCCCCACAGGCTGGTCTGCAGGAATTCCAAGGGGGAGACTGCGAGCATCATCGCGATCGTCAAGACCCAGGGTTCCGACACGAAGCTCGTTGCCCAGATGCAGCCCTGCTATGAAGCGAGAAGCCTGGGAAGAGCCAGTCTCGCCGGGCGTGAAATCCCCCAGCTCGTGACGCAGATCGCTGACGGCGAGAACGGCGGCGTGATGATGAACGAGTTTCCAGGAAAATACATGGACGTGATGCGGGAGGCGAGCCATACCGAGACCCCCGCCATGAATGCCACCGAATATCTGGAGCATCTTTTCTCGCTCGGCGTCAATGAAAGCGATTTACCTGAAATCCAGCCCCTCTTCCACAAGCTCATTTGGGATCTCATGAAGCCGGGGGAAGGGCCCGAGAGGCTCGATCAGGTCATAGAGGAAATCAAGCGGGAAAATTACCGGTTCCACATGGAAGGCGGGAGCTGGACCAGCAATCTCTCCTGGGTAAAGGGGTACGAGAGCGTGCTGAAACCGATGGAAGAGGCGAGCGCCCGGTTTTACGAGAAGGTGATAAAGCCTGCCATGCCGACAAACGAGAAGCGCTACAGGAGCGCCCTTTTCCATCTCCTTTCTGCCGAGACGAGCTGCTACAGATACTGGGGGGAAGGTATCTGGACCGATTACGGCAGGGAACTCTGCAGGAGAGCGGAAGCCATCCTCGATCACGACTACTGACAGGAATGAAGAACATGGAAGCAGAGCTTTCGCGTATCAGCCAGGCGCGCCATCACGATCCGTTTTCAGTGCTGGGGCGCCACGAAGACGGGAACGGCGTGCTGGTGCGCGCGTATATCCCCAATGCCGAAGAAGTCCGAATAGCCGAGGGAAATCTGTGGATGGAGCGCCTGCAGGGATCGGACCATTTCGAATGGCGCGGAAAGGAACTGCCGCTCCATTACAGCCTGATCTGGCGGGATCAGCATCACAGGGAACATATCGCAAGGGACCCCTACACCTTTCCCCCCCAGCTGGGCGATCTCGATCTCTATCTTTTCGGGGAGGGGAAGCACAGGCACGCCTGCAATTTTCTCGGGGCAAGCGAGCATATCGCCGACGGCGTGGCGGGCATCCTTTTCGCGGTCTGGGCGCCGAATGCGGAACGGGTCAGCGTGGTCGGCGACTTCAACGGCTGGGACGGAAGAAGGCATCCGATGCGGGTGAGGGGGGGGAGCGGGGTATGGGAGCTCTTCATCCCGGATCTCGCTCCGGGGCATATCTACAAGTACGAGATCAGGAACAGGCACTCGGGAGACATCCTGCTCAAGGCCGACCCTTTCGGCAGGCGCTATGAGCTCCGGCCGAGAACGGGTTCGATCATTCCTTCCCAATCATCTTATGGCTGGGGGGACAATGAATGGATGGAGAGAAGGCGCCAGCACGACTGGCAGCACAGGCCGATGTCGGTATATGAGGTCCATCTCGGTTCCTGGCAGCGCGATCAGGAAGGAGAATTCCTCGACTACCGGGAGGCAGCCCATCGACTCGTCGACTATGTGAAGAACATGGGCTTCACCCATCTGGAGCTGCTTCCCATCACGGAGCATCCCTACGATCTCTCATGGGGCTACCAGACAACCGGCTATTTCGCGCCGACCAGCCGCTTCGGAGAGCCTGACGATTTTCGCTATTTCGTCGACTATTGTCACAGGAACGGCATAGGTGTGCTGCTCGACTGGGTGCCTGCGCATTTCCCCAAGGATGCGCACGGGCTTGCTCGCTTCGACGGCACCCCGCTTTACGAGCATGCGGACCCCAGGCTCGGCGAGCACATGGACTGGTCGACATTGATTTTCAATTTCGGCAGGAACGAAGTGAAAAGCTTCCTGATCTCTTCGGCGATATTCTGGCTCGAGGAGATGCACATAGACGGGTTGCGCGTCGATGCCGTGGCATCCATGCTCTATCTCGACTATTCGAGAAAGGAGGGGGAATGGATCCCGAACGAATACGGCGGACGAGAGAATCTGGTCGCGATCGAATTCCTGAAACAGCTCAACGTGGCAATGCACGACCAGTGTCCGGGCATCCTGATGATCGCCGAGGAGTCCACTTCATGGCCCCAGGTCAGCCGGCCCACCTACGCAGGCGGACTGGGATTCGATCTGAAATGGAACATGGGCTGGATGAACGACACATTGCGCTACATGTCGCATGATCCGATCCATCGCAAGTATCATCACGACATGCTCACCTTCAGCATGCTCTACTGTTTCACCGAGAATTTCCTGCTGCCCTTTTCCCACGACGAGGTCGTCCATGGAAAAGGATCGATGCTGAACAAGATGCCTGGAGACGAATGGCGGCGCCATGCCAATCTCAGGGCGCTTTATTGCTACCAGTTCACCCATCCTGGAAAGAAACTGCTCTTCATGGGAACGGAATTCGGCCAGGGGAGGGAATGGAACAGCGCCGGGATACTGGAATGGTATGTGCTCGATTACCCGCTCCATCAGGGCATTCATCGTCTCGTCAAGGATCTCAATCATCTCTACAAAAACTCCCCGGCGCTGTACAAGTACGAATTCGACTGGACGGGATTCGAGTGGATAGACTGCAACGACTCGCAGCAGTCCGTCCTTTCCTATCTCAGGAAGGGGGAAGAGGGCGAGCTGATGGTGGTCTTGCTCAACCTGACGCCTGTTCCGAGGCAGGGATACAGGATAGGCGTGCCGCTCGAGGGAAGCTACCGCGAGGTGCTGAACACGGATTCCTCCTATTATGGGGGAAGCAATGTCGGAAACGGGCCGGAACCCCTGGAAGCCGAAGCCATGCCCTGGATGGGGAAACCCTTTTCCCTTATCCTCACGCTCCCCCCTCTTGGCGGAATCGTTATGTCATTCGTGAAATAGGGTGTTTTTTCTAAAAACCAGTCCGAAAAGGGCGAAACCGGAAAGCATGAAAAGCCATTCGCCCGGCTCAGGAACGATGGCTATCGAAGAGGGGTTCAGGCTGATGTTTCCGGCATAGGAGCCGCTGCTCTGGTAGGCGCCGTTCGAATGGGTAACGGTTCCCGAGACATTGAGCGCATAGCTCGCGCTCATGGCGAGATTTCTGAACGAAAGCGTGGCAAGCGCATTCGGATAGACCGCATTCTGAATGACGAGATCCGAAACGGCTCCGGAAGCGACAGGGGACGCGCCGAGCAGGTACTGACCGTTGCCGGAAGTTGCCGAATAGAGGTCGAAATGGCCGAGCGAAACGGTGGGAATGAGATCGTTGAGCGTGATGTTCATGCCCGTTATAGCGCTCGATGCGCCCGATCCTGAAGCATAGGAAGGGAGCGTGAAGAAGAAATAGTCGCTGAAATTGAGATCGGCCGTTTCCGAATCGAAGCTGTCACCGAAAGTGGCGCTGTAGCCGCCGCTGAAATCCAGAGTGGAAACCGGCGTGAAATTCGTTGCGCCTGCCGCATTCGCGCCCAGAATCAGGGCGAGTGCGGCAAGGGGCGGGAAGTAGTTCATGGGCTTCTCCCGAATGGTCGCTTGCAGTCAGGAAATCATAGTGCCTTTGCCTTGGCCTGTTCAATGGGTCATTCGGGCCTAAATCATGAATTTTTTGTGAAACTTGACTGTGTCCAGATGATGAATGTCATGTTAATGTCACCAGTCAGGCGTATCTTTCTGCGATTGATGCATATGCATTTTTTCGCCGGGAGACGCTCAGTATGTGGGTTTTTGAATCAGACGAGCATGATTCGCTGCAGAGAATCGTACAGGGAGAGAACCTCACCGCGCTCTTTCAGCCCATCATCGATCTCGAAAGCGCTGAAATATTCGGCTACGAAGGGCTGGTAAGAGGGCCTTCGGACAGTCCGCTGCATTCGCCCTCCTGTCTCTTCAAGGCGGCAAGCGAATGCGACCTGCTCTGCGATGTCGAGGGGCTCTGTCACAAGATTCTCGTCGAAGAATTCGTGAGGCTGAAGCTGCCGGGAAAATTGTTCCTCAACGTCAGTCCCGAGGCGCTCGTCAGACAAATGAACGAGACCTTCAGGTACGCGCTTTTCCATGGCGGAATCAACCCGGGGCGCATCGTCATCGAGCTGATCGAGAGCGGGCCGAGCGCCCATGTCGGCCCGGAAAAAATCAGGGAATCCCTTGAGAAATTCTGCGGCGAAGGCTATTCGGTGGCGATAGACGATCTGGGAGAGGGCTTTTCCAATTTCCGGCTCTGGTCCGAACTGAGGCCGAATTTCGTCAAGATAGACAGGCACTTCATCCAGAACATAGATCAGGATCCGCTCAAGGTGAAATTCGTAAGATCCATCCAGGACATCGCCGGAAGCGTCGGAACGCTGGTCATTGCAGAGGGGATAGAAACGCATGCCGAGCTCATGGTCGTGAAAAGCATGGGGGTGCGCTACGGGCAGGGATATCATATCGCGCGTCCCCATCCCGCGCCAGGTGCAATCGTCGCGATGGATGTGGCCAGAACGATCAAAAGCTTCTCCTCGGAAAATGTCCCATGGGGACGCGATTCCATCACGGCAAGGGGGATAGTCCATGCCGATATCCCTGTCAATGCCCGCCAGACGAATGCCGAAATTCTCCGCCTTTTCGAGGAAAAACCCGATCTCGAAACGGTTGCGGTTGTAAAGGATGACGGCGTGCCCGTGGGGCTGATCACGCGCCCTGAATTGATAAACAACTTCGCCAGGCGCTACAGGCATGAACTCTTCGGAAAAAATGCCTGTACCCAGTTCATGGATGCGAGGCCGCTCATGGTCGACAAGGCAGCTACTGTTCAGGAAGTCAGCAAGCTGCTCGTGACTGCTGACAGAAGGCATCTCATGCAGGGCTTCATCGTCCTGGACGACGGCCGCTATTTCGGCATCGCATACGGCCAGGATCTTGTTCGGGTGATCACGGAAATGCAGCTCCAGGCCGCGAAATATGCAAACCCCCTCACTCAGCTTCCCGGCAATGTGCCGATACACGAGCACATGGACAGCCTGCTCAGGGCAAAGATCCCTTTCTGCGCCTGTTATTGCGATCTGGATCATTTCAAGCCGTTCAACGACCTCTACGGCTTCAGCGCAGGCGACGCTGTGCTCCAGCTCGCTGCAAACGTGCTTTCCAGGGCTTGCGACCACGATATGGATTTTCTTGGGCATATCGGCGGGGACGATTTCATCATTCTCTTCAGAAGCAGCAACTGGAAAGAAAGATGCGAGGCGGCGCTCGACGAATTCGGCGAATCCATCAGGAATTTCTTCGGCCAGGAGGACATTGACCGGGGAGGGTATTACACCGAAAACAGGCGCTACGAGAAGGAGTTCCATCCCCTGACCTCTCTTTCGATAGGCGCAGTCGTCATTCCGCCAGGGCTTTTCACCTCCTATATGGAGGTGGCAAGGATCGCAGCGGGGGCAAAGAAGCAGGCAAAGCAGCGGCCCGGAAATTGCCTTTTCGTCAATCAGCGCTATATGCAGTCGGGAAGGCCGGTTGAGGAAGGGGCTGACGAAGCTGCACTCACACAGTACTGACGCCGCGCGAGCAGAAAGGCCGAGCGCAAACTCCCAATATATGACAAAATAATTCCTTTTGCCGGAAAAAAGAGATGTTCAACTGGCTGGCAGACGGACTTCTGATCGGGGGAGCGGGCATCCTTTTCGCCACGCTTTCTGCTGTCCGTCAGCTGGTGAATCAGCTTCCCACGGGCGCATTGCGCAGAAGATGGCATGTCATGAGCGCGCTGATCGGGCTCTTCATCGCATGCTATCTCGCCTATGCAGCAGTAGCTTATTCAGGAAACGACAGCTGGCACGATCTCATCGTCCCCGTCGTTTTTTTCTTCGGCGCGGTATTCGTCTGGCTCAGCATCACTTCGGCAAACCTCACCGTCATGGACCTTCGCAGAGTGGCGTTGCTCGAGCATGAAGCCATCATCGATCCGCTGATGGGTCTGTACAACAGACGCTATCTCGAGCGCAGGCTGGAAGAGGAATTGTCGAAGGCGATTCGTCACCGGACGAAGCTTTCGGCGATGATGCTCGACATCGATCATTTCAAGCGGGTCAACGACACGCATGGTCACCAGGCTGGCGATCTCGTGCTTTGCCATGTCGGGAAGCTCGTCCTCGCAGCCCTGCGCAATTCGGATGTCGCGACCCGTTACGGCGGCGAAGAACTGGTCATCCTCGCGCCCAGCACTTCAGGGCACGAGGCTGCGATATTCGCAGAAAGGCTCAGGCAGTATGTGGAGACCCATCCGCTTCTGCTGGAAAGCGAGAAGGGGAAAAGGGAAATCAAGGCAACGATCAGCATAGGCATTGCCGAACTTGCTTCCGGGGAAGACTGCAATGCCCTGATCAGCAATGCCGACAAGGCGCTCTATCTGGCCAAGAAAAAGGGGCGGAACAGGGTGGAGCTCCACAGAAGCCGGTCATCCATCATGGGAAGGAATCTGGACAATCCTTCCGTCGAACTGGTCTAGCGGCAGTCTTCGGTTTCCTGATTTCACTGTTGTTTCCCCTGCCGGGCAATCGATGGGGAAGCCATCAGGGTCATCGCCTTGCGATGGCCCTTGTGCTGCTTCCATGCGGCAGTCCGGGAACGAATGTAGTCGGAAACGGCTGCGCTGGTAGACCAGTCTGGCGGCATATGGTCGAATGAACCGTAATCGTTCGGCACGAGCAGATGGGAGACGCGGTTCGCGTGAACGAGGTCGAGAACGGAAGGCTGCTGTAGGTTCGGATAAGTTTCGCCCGAATCGGGGGCGGCTATTCCGGCAAGCGGATCATCTGTTCTCGGCACGATCAGGGTCAGCGCGTCGCCGAGCCCCGGCGCGGCCTTGTCCCGCTCGGTGAGCGGATCCAGCTGCCAGCGCTCGCCAATCGTCTTCAGTACGGAAGTGTGATCGATTTCGCCTGCTCCTGCCCTGAACACGGTTCCGGCCTCGATCAAGGGTGAAATCAGAAGCGCCGGAATGCGAAGTCCGTATCGTCTGAAATCGAAATTGTCGAATTCGCCGACGTGATTGTCCGGTGGGACGGCCGTGTTCGGAGGGATCACATGGTCGTAATTCCCGCCGTGCTCGTCGTAGGTGATGAGAAGAAGCGTCTCGTTCCAGGCAGGACCATCGCGCAGCGCATAGTAGACGTCTTTCATGAGCTGTTCCCCCCTGGCAACGTCGTAATTCGGGTGCTGGCTGTTTCCGCCTGAGCCGAAATCGGGCTCGAGAAACGTGTAGGCCGGAAGCGTTCCCGCGGCGGCGCGCGCCTGGAAATCCCGGAAATGGCCGAAGTGGTATTCGTCAGCGTCCATCGTGTCCGGGAAATCCATCCTGGTCAGGGGTTCGCGATGATAGCCGTAGATGGCCCAGTCGATCCCGTTGGCATCAAGTCGGCCGAAAATGCTGGGGCATGTGAATACCTTCACATGGTTGTCCAGATGGCCAAGCGATGTACCGGCATTCGCAAATGCGCGGTTCGGTATCGTCTGGGTGGGGGCGGAAGCAAACCAGCGGTCGCAGACGGCGTAACCTTTTGCCAGGGCGGACATCACGGGAAGCATTTCCGGTGCGTACATCCCCATGATGTCGGATGCCTGCGTGCCTGAAATGGTATCCTTGTAATGGCGGGCCTGATCGTAGGCGATTGCATTTTCGAAATTGATCACGAATCCGCTGTTGTTCGGGATGGCGCCTTCCGGCGGATTTTCGGTGGCAAAAAGCTGGATGTTGGTATTGTGGAATCCCTCTCCGGGATCGGCGCCGGGCATCAGATAGGGATGGGGCTTTTGTTCCATGATCTTGAAAACGCTTATCGGCCTGCCTGCGCTGTCCGGATTCCATTCCTGCCCGGTCAGTCCGTCGAAAGGATGGCCGAGCGGGGAGCGGTTGCCGTTGTCGGCATAGAGAAAGCCGAGCATCTGATCAAAAGACCGGTTCTCGAGCATGAGCTGCACGATGTGTTTTACCTGCGAAAGCTGATTTGCCATGGGTTCCTCCGCGATCTTGACTTCGGCATTGTCCTGATGATTCCTCTCCACAATAGAACATATTTTTGTTTCAGATCTTCGAACCGAACTGCCTTTGGCATGGTCTGATTTGACGCGCCTGCAACAGGAATGCAACATTGCGCTTTTGTTTCCGACCATATAATGGTTGGCACGGTAAATGCTTGAAACTCGATAAAATTATAAAAAGGAACGCAAATGCACAGTATCAGGGCCAAGCTTGCCTCATCATTGGGCATTGCGGCGATCCTTCTGCTTGCTGCGCTGGGAATATCCATGTACAGCCTGATCTCGGTGACGAGCCGGAGTGCGGTTGTCCTGGATCGAGACCTGCCGCGCATGCAGGCGTTCAACGAAATGTATCAGCAGGGACTGCTGGGCGGGCAGGCGATCAGGAACTACATCCTTCGTCCGGATCCGATTCCTCGCCAGGTTCTCGTCGAATCTGAAGACGGCTTCGATTCGGCCATGAAAGAGGCACAGAAAGAAGGCGATGTTGCGTCCAGGGAAGCGCTGGGCAGGATCGAGGACGACTGGCGGGCAGTCAAGGCGGCCAGGCGCAAGGCAGAGGAACTCGCTGACGCAAACGACCAGCAGGGCGCACGCAGCGTCATAAAGAATCAGGAAACGCCCACTTGGCGGGATCTCAGGCGTGTCGTCTCCGATCAGCTGAATGCGGAAACGGAAAAAGTCAGGACGGACGCGCATGCCGACCTGCAGCAGGCGGGAAGAAGGATATGGGTCGCGGGCATTGCGGCTGCAATGGCCTTCATGCTGGGGGGCGTTTTGGTGACGATCACCGTGAGAAGGTTCACCGAAAGGCTCGCCAGGGTGACCAACACCGTGGAGCAGGCAACTCGCGATCACGATCTCTCGCTCAGGCTGCCTGTCGATTCGGCCGACGAGGCGGGCAGGATTTCTGCCGGCTTCAACAGGTTCATGGAATCCCTGCAGGACGCGGTGAGGAGCATCAGGCAAAGAGCGGACGAAGTGGGGCTGGCTGCCGACATGATCACATCGAGTTCGGCCAGGATAGCCGATTCGTCGCACGACCAGTCTGATGCCACGGCGAGAACCGCTGCCGCTGTGGAAGAAATGACGGTTTCCATTGCTCAAGTGGCATCGACTGCCGAGGAAGTCTCGGATGGCGCACACCACAGCCTCGTTCAGGCTGAAGCGGGAAATGAGGCGGTCAGGAAGCTCTTTTCCGAAATCGCAAGGGTAGAGCGCGCCGTCGACGACATTGCGGTCCAGGTGGGTGCATTCGTTTCCAGTACAAGGTCGATCAACCTTCTCACCGGCCGGGTAAAGGACATGGCTGATCAGACCAACCTGCTGGCCCTCAACGCCGCCATCGAGGCGGCGAGAGCAGGGGACGCCGGGCGGGGATTCGCGGTCGTCGCCGATGAAGTCAGAAAGCTGGCGGAATTGTCAGGCGAATCGGCGGAATCGATCGACAAGATCACGATCCTGCTCGACAGTCAGTCGCGGGAAGTGGAATCGAAGATCAGCAGCGGTCTCGAAGCCTTGCATGCGAGTCGCGCCGGCATCGATCTGGTGAACGAAGTGCTGAATGCTGCAAAGCAGGCAACGGAAAACACCAGCCGCGGGGTGGAGGAGATTTCAGGCTCCGTTTCGGAGCAAAAGCTTGTCAGCGTGGACATCGCGCAAAACATAGAGCGCATCGCCAGGATGGCTGAAGAAAATTGCTCGATCGTGAGCGATGCCTCGGCATCGGCCGAGCGGCTGAGCGAAGTGGCGTCATCCCTCGGCGTCGTCGTCAGCAGGTTCAGGATCTAGCGGCA
>JAJZTQ010000007.1 GCA_021848825.1 Pseudomonadota bacterium | reverse complement strand
CTCCAGCTTTTCGGGCGCCATAAATTTTCGGTGTCATTAGAATTCATGATGTTATAGGAGACTTTCAGGATTAGGCCGCATATGACGCATTTATTTGCACCTTTTAGGGTGCCTAATTTAAGTTAGCGTTCAGAAAACAACATGGCCGCGATGGATTTCTTCACGAAGAGCGATATTGAGGGCGCAATCCACCGGATTGACGAACTTCTTGCTTGTGGAATCTTTCAGCCAAACAACTCCCGAAACGTTCTCTTTCGTGCAGCGTTCATCGAGCTCTTAATTGCCCTTCGCGACCTAATGTACAAAGCAGAGAAGTTTGCTCGCCGGATCGCGTTTGACGACGACGTTAAGAAAACGGAAAAGGTGCAGGACGTCTCCGATCTGATCAAATTCGTACGCGATGCACTGTGCCATCCGGATTCAGACAACCACTACATCGAAGCCGGAAACATAAAGTCCACGTTCAACGTTGCCTTCGGTAAGGTGAACGTCATGAAGATTGGGGATTTCGAGCAAGCGTCCAAGTACGAAGACGACATTTGCTTCTTCTTCGGTTCACACGGAATCTATTTGAAGCGTCACATTGTCAGAGCGTTCGAAGAGGCTAAAAACCTCTTGATTCCTCTTCTGAACGCTAACAAACCGTTGCACCCGAACCTCGGGGGCGGCGCTTCGCGCCACCCCTCGGCCGGGTGAACGGCGACGTTAGCCACTACAATTTTTCCTAGGAGATCAATGTGCCTGATAAGAAGAGCCCCTGTTTCGTGATCTCGCCAATCGGGCAAGATGGGACTGACATTCGTCGGCGGGCCGACCAAATTCTTAAACACGTTATTGCACCAGCGGTGGAGGCGTGTGGATTTAACGCTGTTCGGGCTGATCAGATATCTGAACCGGGGTTGATCACCACCCAAGTAATTCAACACATCATAGATGACCCATTGGTCATCGCTGACTTGACTGGCTCCAATCCCAATGTGTTCTATGAACTTGCAATAAGGCATGCAATCCGCAAGCCACTGGTTCAGATAATCCAGAAAGACGAGAAAATTCCTTTTGATGTTGCCGGTATGCGAACGATACCCGTCGACCACAGAGATTTGGATAGTGTTCAAGAAGCCAAGGCCGAAATCGAAAAACAGGTCCGAGCGATTCTGAAGAAAAAGCCTGAAGAAATTGAATCACCAATTTCGGTTTCCGTTGAACTGCAAGCACTCCGCCACAGTGACAATCCGGAAGAGCGATCCCTTGCTGAATTCGTCTCAGCGATAGCAGACCTGAGAACTGATATTGCTGGGATTGAGAAGCGATTGGCGACCCCTGAGTCACTTATACCTCCAAGCTACATAGCCAAGGTGGTAGAGATGGCGGGGCGTCGTGGCGTTCGTGACTCAGAGCTTCAGCATGAAATTATGTACCGCTTGGACAAGCTTGTGCACGATCCTGAACAACGAACGAAAGCAGGGAAGGAACTGCAAATGGAGTTCGCACGCCTCCGGGAACTGCTCATGATGTCTATGCACGGTGACCGTGGCTAACCCTACGGTGCAGGGGACGCTGCGCGATAAAACTGCGCAGCGTCCATGACCTTAAACGTTGGGCATTATGACTGTAAGCGCTGCACGGACTAACTTGAATCTATCAAATCAAATTCAAAATCTGGGTGTGCGTGCCGAGCGGGAGTTTGTCGATGTCTCGGACTTCATTTGGAAAGCACCGCGACTCATCGACCAGGAGAGGAAGTTGGAACTCTCCAAGTTGGATAGCTACTTTCCTAATCACCCAGAGCTGAAAGAGCGGCGGTGGAAAATGGAGTCGCATAAGCTAGACCATACATTTCCGTATCTCATTGCAGTTGGAAATCTCTTTTGTGTCGTTTCACTATTTGAGTCGTACCTACTCTTGTTGGCCGGCGAACTTCAAGCGCATGTGACGGTTCAACTCCGCGATGTTAAAGGTCAAGGCGTAAGCCGCCTATTCAAGTTCTTCAGGTCGGTAGGAGTTTCTCCCGAGCGGATACGTCTATATGAGCAGGTGCAAGCGGCAATTAAAATTCGCAACTGTCTAACACATGCGAGTGGTATGCTGGATTGGTCACGTGAAAATGACGATCTTCGAAATATCCAATCTACTGGTGCCTATCTCAGCCCAGAGCACCGCAAAATGCGATTGGACAAAGGACGTGAGTTTGATGAAGTTCTTCTCGGTGAGTCTGCGCTTGGTGATCGACTAATCGTGGACAACCAATATTGCCATGTTCTGTGTAGTTATCTGCACACTTATTTCTCTGCTTTGTGCGAAGGCGCTAGAGTTGTGTTCTCCACTACGGAGTTGCAATGATGCCCGACCCGGCAGTCGAGAGGGACGCCGCAAAAGCGCGGCGCCCCTCAATTTTACGTTAGCGCTCACAGGCCATGGCAGACACTACGCTGACCAAACTTCAACTCGCCGAGCAACAATTAGAGACGGCTATCGGTCTCTTTGTCAGCCGGCGCGACCGCGTCTCTGCTATAACGCTCGCTGGCGCCGCCGACGGCATTTTGCATGGCCTGGTCATCAAGGCTGGCAAGCAGCCATTTGCCGATTACGTCATTGCTATGTCTGAGGCAATGGCAGGTCAAACCCCGTCAAAGGCGAAGGTCGCAAGACACATCAACGACCAACTGAAGATCAACGACCTGAAACACATGGACCAAGACGACGACGAATCCGTCGTCCTTGACGTTGATATCTCAGCGCTCGGAGCGATACTCAAGGCAATTGCGAATCACCACGCCCTAGTCCCAGAACACCCTGCCTTCATTAAGGCGATGCTCCAGTGGACGTGGATGTTCTACGACGGAAAACAGATTCGGCAGGACGAGCCATACCGAGAACCTGCGGGGAAAGATGTAATGAAGTGGTACGGGGAACGTCCCGAGCATCTGCGTAAGGCAGAGGCCAACCTTGCCAAGAAGGTTCAGTCGCTTAAGCCTGAGCTGAAATGACGCAAGTGCGCCCTAATCCATCATTCCACCGGACCTGGGCGGAAAGCCGCGCGGGTTGGTGATCTTGAACGCTGAAGCTGTAGGAAAAGGCGGGAAAGCGCAAAGGCAGGCGAAACCCCGGCAATCTCGCTCCCCAATTTGACTTGCTCCGGGTCTGGAACTAAAATTCAGATACCATTTGGATACCACTGGAAGAAAGAGCATGCCTGTCGATATGCTTATCAAGAAGATGCCCCTTGAACTCAAGGAGTGGGTGGCCGCCGAGGCTCGGGAGCACCGCCGCTCCTTGAATCAGGAAGTGATCGCGCTGCTGGAGAAGGCAAAAAAGGAGTCTACGAAACCGCCTCGCGGAAGCGACCGGGATATCCAGGCAGTCCTCGATCGTTACCGCGGCTTGCCGACCCGGGACGGACGCTCTGCGGATGAAATCATGGGCTATGGCGATAATGGCCTGCCCGCATGACGACGCTCGATATCGGCGTGCTGGATACCTCTGCGGTCTATTCCATCCTCGAAAACGAAGCGGCAGGCCCGAAGTTTCTCGATGCTCTCCAGCGCTGCAGGAGACTGACAATCAGCGCATCCACTTTGGCCGAGCTTTCAATGGTTGTCAGAATCAGGAAAGGGGGAAGCGCATTGGCGCTGCTGGATGATTTCCTCACGCTTCTCGGCGTGGAAATCGTGGCGGTCGACGATGCTCAAATCGTTTTCTTCCGCGAAGGAATCGAGAAATACGGAAAAGGAATCCATCCCGCAGGATTGAATTTCGGCGATCTTTTCGCTTATTCTCTGGCGAAATATCTGGATGTGCCGCTTTTCTTCCAGGGCCTCGATTTCCAAAAAACCGACATCAAGAACGCCATGAGCTTGCTCGGTTACAAGTATTCTGATGCGGGCGAACCCGTCTAACAGCCTGCTAATTCCCGATGATGAAATTCGGGTTTTCGGTGCCTGGTCTTGAATTATCAGTTTCTGGAGAGCCGCCATGATCCTACCGAGTTCTTTCCGCATGTCCGACAGAAAAAAGTGATGATTCAAGACCAGGCACGAGAACCGTCCAAAGCTCATGGGGGTCGAATGCCTACTGTTTACATGCTTACCGACAATCGATTTTATAGCATCGATGGCGGCTCCTGGCACTGACCTCTTACCTTTGGCGTTGTCGTCCGGGATTGATCCTTGCTCGATGTGCTCGCCTTTGTCATTCGGCCGTAATAAAATTCAAGCATTCCAGGACAGAACGAAAATCATGAAAATAGGCACTCCGCTTTCCGAAAATGCGACTAAAGTCATGCTGCTCGGGAGCGGCGAGTTAGGCAAGGAAGTCATCATCGCATTGCAGCGGCTAGGGATCGAAACCATCGCCGTAGACCGCTACGAAAATGCGCCGGGACAGCAGGTTGCGCACCGCTCCCATGTCATCGACATGACGGATCCGAAGGCGCTCAAGGAACTCGTGCTGAAGGAAAGGCCGCACATCATCGTTCCGGAGATCGAGGCGATTGCGACCGGGATGCTGATGGAAATCGAAAGCGAAGGGCTGTGCGAGGTCATCCCGACCGCGCGCGCCGCGAACCTGACCATGAACAGGGAAGGAATCAGGCGGCTTGCTGCGGAAAAGCTCGGTCTTCCCACATCACCCTATCTGTTCGCATCGAGCCTGGAGGAGATGAAAAAGGCGATCGATTCGATCGGCTATCCTGCTTTTGTGAAGCCTGTCATGTCTTCATCAGGAAAAGGGCAATCCTTCGTGAAAAGCCCCGAAGAAATCGAGGAGGCATGGAACCACGCTGCCAGGGGAGGGCGGGTCGACCAGGGGCGGGTGATCGTCGAAGGGTACATCGACTTCGACTACGAGATCACGCAGCTCACGGTGAGGGCGAAAAATGCATCGGGGGAAATCGGCACATTTTTCTGCGAGCCGATCGGCCATGTCCAGGTGAAGGGGGATTACGTCGAGAGCTGGCAGCCGATGAAGATGAGCGAGAAAGCGCTGAACCGGGCAAGGGAGATTGCGAAAGCCATCACGTCAGAGCTCGGCGGGCGGGGAATTTTCGGCGTCGAGCTTTTCGTCAAGGATGACGATGTATGGTTTTCGGAGGTGAGCCCCCGGCCGCACGACACGGGGCTCGTCACACTTTGCACGCAGCGCCAGAGCGAATTCGAGCTCCATGCTCGAGCCATACTGGGCTTGCCCGTGGATGTCGAAATGAGGGAATGCGGGGCGAGCGCAGTGATCTACGGCGGGGTCGATTCGACGGGGATCGTATATTACGACGTGGAAAAGGCGCTTTCCGTCTCGAGGAGCGACATCAGGCTATTTGGAAAGCCGGAATCCTTCGAGAGGAGAAGGATGGGCGTTGCCCTCGCAAACGGCGCGGACACGGATGAAGCGAGAAGGCGCGCCAAGGAATGCGCATCGCTCGTCAAATGCAGGAAGGCATGAAATGCTGCTCGATCTGATCCTTTCCACCATCGCATTCTTCGTCGCGGTCTACTATCTCAGGCGCTATCTCGACGAGCAGGGCATGCCGAAGGGAATGACGAGAGGCATCCTGATCTTCGTTCTCGCCTCGGTTCTCTCGACGATCGTCTCCTCGGTCGTCGAGAAGCTCCAGGGAAACAGCGCGAATCCTGTCGAGAATGCGGAAGAATTGAAAAAGCTGATTCAGCCCTGAGGAAGCTCTTCAGGGGTTCCTAGCAACAGCGCCTGATCCCGCTCCATTTGCGCTCGGTTTCGAGCTTGAAGAACGCCTTCCTGCTCAAGGGCTCCCTTCCAGGATGGGCTTTCCTGCAATGGGCGAGATAGCGCTCGTAGGCGTCATCCCCCGATAGCTGCCGCAAGAGTTCGAAAATTCTGTTCATCAGTCCCTCACCCAGTCTTCGACCAGCCTGCTCGGGATATGGGGCGATTCCGAGACCGGCGGGACGGGAAGCCCTATCGTCTTCCTCCAGCTGATTCTCGCCATTTCGAATATGACGATCCAGAGCACGGCCAGAAAGAATATCGTCAGCGCGCCGTCTATCTGCATGTTCAGTATCAGCTTGGGCGCGATTGCAGCCTTTTCCGGAGGGAGCTTGCCAAGGGAAAGTTTTTCGGCGAGATTGTCCGCTGCGGCGAAAAAGCCTATCCGCACATCAGTGCTCGAAATCTTCTCCCATGCTGCGGAAGTCGTGATGAAGGCGAGCCATGCGAGCGGCAGGCCTGAAACCCATGCATGTCTCGCCCTTCCGGTCTTGATCAGGATCCCGGTCGCAACGGACAAGGCGATGGCGGCAAGCATCTGGTTCGAAATGCCGAAAAGAGGCCAGAGCAGGTTGACGCCGCCATTGGGATCGATCACGCCGATGTAGAGGAAATAGCCCCAGGATGCGACGATGGCCGCGCTCGTGAAGAGCACGGAAGGATACCAGGATGTCCTGCCCATCGGCTTCCAGATGTTGCCGAGCAGATCCTGGAGCATGAAACGCCCGACCCGAGTTCCCGCGTCCAGCGTGGTCAGGATGAAGACGGCCTCGAACATGATGGCGAAGTGATACCAGATCGCGAGGAGTCCGCGTCCGAAAGCATTGCCGAAAAGGCTCGCCATGCCGACCGCGAGCGAGGGCGCCCCGCCTGTTCTTGCGAAAAGACTCTTTTCTCCCATTTCTTTCGCGAGATTGTTCATCTGGTCGAGCGTGACGGGGAATCCCCAGGCGCTTATCGTCTTCGCTGCATCCATTCCGGTCCCGACGAGGCCGGAAGGGCTGTTTATCGCGAAATATACGCCCGGATCGAGAACAGTGGCCGCGACCATCGCCATGATTGCGACGAATGATTCAAGCAGCATCCCGCCGTAGCCTATCATCGGGATGTCGCGCTCGTTGGAAAGAAGCTTTGGCGTCGTGCCCGAGGAGACCAGGGAATGGAAACCCGAAATCGCGCCGCAGGCGATGGTGATGAAGACGAAGGGAAAGAGCTTGCCGGCGAAAATGGGCCCCGTTCCGTCGACGAACTTCGTGAAGGCGGGCATCCTGATTTCGGGATGCATGATGAATATGGCGAAGGCCAGCGCCACGACCGTGCCGAGCTTCATGTAGGTCGAAAGATAGTCGCGCGGGGCCAGAAGCAGCCATACCGGCAGGATCGCTGCGAGGAAGCCGTAGCCTATCACCAGCCAGACCAGCGTGCCCGAATCGAAATCGAAAAGCGTCCTGATCGCGTGATGGTCTATCCATCCCCCGGAGACGACGGAAAAGAGCAGCAGGAGAACGCCGATGATCGATCCTTCCAGGACCCGTCCGGGCCTGACATGGCGCATGTAGATACCGACGAGGAAGGCAACCGGAATGGTCGCCATCACGGTGGAAGTGCCCCACGGGCTGTGCTTCAATGCATTCACGACGACAAGGCCGAGCACGGAGATCAGGATCACCATGATGGCGAGCGTGCCGATGAGGGCGGCGGCTCCCCCTACCGGCCCCAGTTCGTCCCTTGCCATCTGCCCCAGGCTTCTGCCGTCGCGCCTTGTCGAAAAGAAAAGGATCACCATGTCCTGGACGCATCCGCCGAGCACCGCCCCTATCAGTATCCAGAGCGTCCCGGGAAGATAGCCGAATTGCGCGGCGAGCGTGGGGCCGACGAGCGGCCCTGGGCCGGCAATGGCTGCGAAGTGATGGCCGAAGGTGACCCACTTGTTCGTGGGGGAGAAATCGAGCCCGTTCTCGAAGCGCTCTGCCGGGGTGGCGCGCGTCGGATCCGTCACCAGGACCCTGGTCGCGATCCAGAGCGCATAGAAGCGGTAGGCGATGGCATAGACGCAAAGCGCGGCTGCGACGAGCCAGAAAGAATTGATCGATTCTCCCCTGGATGCCGCGATTTGCCCGAGCGCGATCGCGCCGAAAACCGAAATCCCCGCCCAGACGATTTTCTTCATGTCCTTCTCCAGGTCGTACCCTGCGGGGTGTCTTCGAGCACGATCCCGGAAGCCAGCAGTTCTTTCCTGATCCTGTCCGCTTCCGAGTAGTTTTTCGCCTTCTTCGCTTCAGCCCTCGCTTCGATTTTTGCGAGTATCTGCATTTCGTCTTCGGATTCTCCCTGGAGAAACTGCCTGGGGTCGCGCTGCAGGAAGCCGAGTATGCCTCCGAGCGCCTTCAGAAGGCCGGCCGTGTCGGCCGAGTGCGTTCGGTTGACTTCCGCTGCAAGATCGAAGAGCACGGCGATCGCATCGCTCGTGTTGAAGTCGTCGTCCATCGCTTCCCTGAAGCGCTTCGCCTGAGGCTGCTCCCAGTCGATGGTGGAACTCGGCGAATCGAGTCCGTCGAGCGCGGTGTAAAGCCGGGTGAGGGCGGATTTCGCGTCCATCAGATGCTGGTCGGAATAATTGAGCGGGCTCCTGTAATGCGCCCTCAGGATGAAGAAGCGGATCACTTCGGCATCGAATTTCTCCAGCACTTCCCTGACCGTGAAGAAATTGCCGAGGGACTTCGACATCTTCTCGTTGTCGACTCTGACGAAGCCGTTGTGCATCCAGTAATTGACGAACTTGTGGCCGTGGGCGCCTTCAGACTGCGCGATCTCGTTCTCGTGATGGGGAAACTGCAGATCCTGCCCCCCGCCGTGGATGTCGAAATGCTCCCCGAGGAGCTCCTCGCTCATCGCTGAGCATTCGATATGCCAGCCCGGCCGGCCCTTGCCCCACGGAGAATCCCATGAAGGCTCCCCTTCCTTTGCAGCCTTCCAGAGCACGAAATCGAGCGGGTCGCGCTTCATCGGATCGACTTCGACCCGCTCTCCCGCCCTCAGGTCTTCCAGCGACTTGCCCGAGAGCTTCCCGTAATTTCCGAAATCCCTGACGGAATAATAGACGTCGCCATTCGCGGCAGGATAGGCCAGCTGCTTTTTCACCAGCGTCTCTATCATGGCGATCATTCCGGAAACATGCCCGGTCGCCCTCGGCTCGTGGTCCGGAGGAGAAACGCCGAGCCTTTCCGCATCCTCGTGCATGGCTCTTATGAACCTGCCGGTGAGTTCAGAAATCGATTCGTTGTTTTCCAGCGCGCGCCTGATGATCTTGTCGTCTATGTCCGTGACGTTCCTGACGTAATTCACCTCGTATCCGGAAGCCTTGAGCCATTTCACCACCATGTCGAAAACGACCATCACCCGGGCATGCCCCAGATGGCAATAGTCGTACACGGTCATGCCGCAGACGTAGATCCCCGCCTTTTTTGGAGAAATGGGTTCGAATGGCTGTTTTTCGCGAGCCAGCGTGTTGTATATTTTCAGCATATGTCTTCGTTGAGCACATGCTGCGCGAGCCTGTGCCTTGCACGCTCAAACCCTATCAGGGGCAATATCCTCGGCATCTCGGGCCCGTGAGTCTGGCCTGTCAGCGCGACCCTCAAGGGCAGGAAGAGCTTCTTTCCCTGCGCCCCTGTTTTTTCCTTCACCTTCTGCGAAAACGACTTGAAATCGAGATCATGGGAGAGGCAACCGGAAGCCTGCCTGAAGAATTCGGCCGGCGTTTCTTCCAGGATGGACATCGCCTCGATCGATACCGGGAGCTTTTCGGCATAGATCGCTTCCGCCCAGATTTCGGCATCATGGGGAAAGAGGATGTTGTCTCTGATCGCGGATGCGAATGCATCGATTTCCTTTTCCGGAACCCATTTCGAAACGGATTCTCTCAGCCAGGAAGAAAGAAGGGGCGGATCGGCCTTCTGAAGGGCCTGCGATTGCCAGTAATCGAGCTGGGATCTGTCGTATCTCGCCGGCGCCTTGCCGAGATTTTCGACAGAAAAGGCTGCGGAAAGCGCATCCAGATCCATCAGGCTGTTGTCCTGGTAATTGTGCCCCAGCCTTGCCAGATAGTTGTTGACCGCAAGCGGGAAATAGCCCATTTCCTTCAGCTCCTGAACGGCAAGGCTTCCGCTTCTTTTCGAGAGCGGCGCGCCGTTTCCGTCGACGATGAGCGAGATGTGGCCATACTGTGGAATTGGAAGATCCAGCGCATTGAGTATGGCGATCTGCCTCGGGGTGTTGGTGAGGTGATCCTCGCCGCGGAAAACATGGGTGACCTGCATCAATGCATCGTCCAGCGCATTGACGTAGAAGAATGCGAACGAGCCGTCGGACCTGCGAATGATGAAGTCGCCTATCTCGTCTGTCGAGAAATGCTGTTTTCCCCTCACCAGATCCTCGAAATCGAGCGATTCCTTTCTAGGCATTCTGAATCTCAGGGTATGGGGCAGACCCTGCGCTTTTTTCGCTTCGATCTCGTCAGCCTTCAGGTGAGCGCACTTGCCGCTGTATCTCGGCGGGATGCCGGACGCTGCCTGGACCTTTCTCGATACCTCGAGCTCGACCGAACTGCAGAAGCAGGGATAGATCCTTTCCTTCTCTTCCAGCGTCCTGAGGTGGGATTCATAGATTCCCGCCCGATCCGACTGCCTGTAAGGGCCGAATTGCCCGCCTATTCCTTCCCCTTCCTGCCAATCGAGGCCGAGCCATTTCAGGTCTTCCTGCAGCGCCTGGGTGAAGGATTCGCGGCTTCTCGCCGCATCGGTGTCTTCTATCCGGAGCAGGAAAATCCCTTTTTCCTTTCTGGAAAGAAGGGCATTGAAGAGGGCGGTGCGCACGTTCCCGAAATGGATCAGGCCTGTCGGGCTGGGTGCGAACCTGGATTTGAGTGGAACAGTCATGATGCTTGACCCGGTTTTGATAGAATCTGTTATATTTCGGAAAAAACCACAAAAGTATACCACATGAAGAGCGCTTCCCTCGGGTGGACGGCCTGCCTCCTAGGCCTTCTCATGCTTTCCTTTTCCGCATTTGCCGATGAGCTGAAGGATGCGGAAAAGCTATACAAGAGCGGTGAATACGGACCTGCCATGAAGGAGGTCGATGCATGGCTCGCGACGCATCCTGAAGAGGCCAAGGGGAGATTCCTGAAGGGCATGATCCTGCTGGGCGAAAAGGATCAGGACGAAGCGCTGAAAGTGTTTCTGAAGCTCACCGAGGATTACCCCGAATTGCCGGAGCCTTACAACAATATTGCGGTGATCTATGCATCGCGCGGTGAATACGACATGGCGAAGAACGAACTCGAGGCGGCGATAACGGCGCACCCGGATTATGCGAAAGCGCGGGAGAACCTCGGCGACATCTATGTCAGGCTTGCCCGGCAGTCGTATGAAAAGGCGCTCAAGCTGGACGGCTCACAGACAGGTTTGCAGCAGAAGCTGGAACTTCTCGATCAAATCCTGTCCAACAGGCGTCAGCCATGAATGCTTTGTGGTAAGCTTTGCCCACTCCTAAACGAGAAGGAATTGAACCGATGAAATACCTGATGCTGATTCTCGCATTCCTGAGCATTTCCGCCAGGGCCGCGAATCCGGAAGTCGAAATGAAGACGAACATGGGCGATGTCGTGATCGAACTCTACCCTGACAAGGCCCCCAGGACGGTCGAAAATTTCCTGAGCTACGTGAAGGAAGGCTTCTACAGCGGAACGATATTCCACCGCGTGATACCCGGATTCATGATCCAGGGCGGCGGATTCACGACAGGATTCAGGGAAAAGCCGACCCATCCGGCCATCGTCAACGAGGCTTCGAACGGATTGCGCAACATTCCTGGAACGATTGCCATGGCCAGAACGTCCGACCCCAATTCCGCAACGGCGCAGTTCTTCATCAACGTCAACGACAACAAGAGCCTCAATTACATCGATCCCGCGCCTGACCGGATAGGCTATTGCGTTTTCGGCAGGGTGGTGAAGGGCATGGCTGTCGTCAACAAGATCGCGGCGATCCCCACGGGGCCTGGCGGATCCTTCGCCACCGACGTGCCGAAGGAGGCCGTCATCATCCAGAGCATGACTTTGATTTCAGATAACAAACAGGGGAAGCAATGATCAAACTCCACACCAATCACGGCGTCATTTCCATCGAACTCGATTTCGAGAAGGCGCCTGTCACCTGCGAAAATTTCGTTTCCTACGTCAAAAGCGGGTTCTACGACAACACCATCTTCCATAGGGTGATCAGCGGGTTCATGATCCAGGGGGGAGGATTCGAGCCCGGCATGAATCAGAAGAAGACGCTCGCTCCGATCAAGAACGAAGCCGACAACGGACTGAAGAACGAGACCTATACCATTGCCATGGCAAGGACGCCCGATCCCCATTCGGCGACTGCGCAGTTCTTCATCAATCTCGTCGACAACGACTTCCTCGATTACACTGCGCCCACTTCCCAGGGCTACGGCTATTGCGTCTTCGGCAAGGTCGTGGAAGGAGGGGAGATCGTTTCACAGATAGGGAAGCTGAAGACAACCAGCCGGGCAGGCCACAGGGATGTGCCTGTAGAGGATGCCGTCATAGAAAAGGCCGAAGTGTGCTGACTAGGTGATCCAGGCATTCTTCGTCTCGGACATCCATCTCTCGGAAAGCGAACCGGGGATCGCAAGGCTTTTTTTCGACTTTCTCGAAAACGAAGCCCCGAATGCCCGTTCGCTTTACATCCTCGGCGATCTTTTCGATGCCTGGGCGGGAGACGACGACATCGGAGATCCTTTCAATCATGAAGTCGTGTCCAGGCTCGGTCGGGTTTCGAGCGGCGGCGTCGATGTTCACGTGATGCACGGCAACAGGGATTTCCTGATGGGAAGCCGTTTTTTCGAAGAGGCAGGGGCGATTCATCTTCCCGATCCCCATGTCATCGAATTCGAAGACAGGAAAATTGTGCTCACCCATGGAGACATGCTCTGCACTGGCGACGCCGAATACCAGGCATTCAGGAAAACGGTCAGGAATGAATCCTGGCAATCCGAGTTTCTGCAGCAGCCCCTGTCCATCCGCAAGGAAATCATCTCGAATCTCAGGAAATCGAGCGAGGAGAAGAAGCAGGAGAAGCCATCCGGGATCATGGATGCGGATCAGCATGCAGTCGAATCCATGCTTGTCGCCCATGATTGCAGGCTGATGATACACGGCCATACCCACAAGCCGGCAAGACACCGGTTCGAGATGGGGG
Source organism: Pseudomonadota bacterium (assembly GCA_021848825.1). Lineage (GTDB taxonomy): Bacteria > Pseudomonadota > Gammaproteobacteria > Burkholderiales > JABEVD01 > JABEVD01. The sequence goes on along the minus strand of JAJZTQ010000007.1, from coordinate 72,128 downwards.
ATGAACGCTGCGAGAGGTGGGTGCTGGGAGACTGGCACGAGAGAAACGCTTCCTGCATCGCATTCGGGGGCGGCGCCTTGCGCTTCATCGATGCGGGCAATAGGTGAGCGATTTTATCGAGATTGTTCGAATCTTCAACTTTGACTAAAATAGGCTCACCAATAACCAATCAGGAGCAATAATGGAACACACCCTTCCTCCGCTGCCATACGCGATGGATGCGCTGGCGCCCCACATGTCCAAGGAAACCTTCGAATATCATTACGCCAAGCACCATCAGGCCTATGTGACCAACCTCAACAACCTGATCAAGGGAACCGAATACGAGAACCTGGATCTCGAATCCATCGTCAAGAAGGCGCCTGCAGGCGGCATCTACAACAACTCGGCCCAGGTCTGGAATCACACCTTCTTCTGGAGCTGCATGAAGCCCAATGGCGGGGGCGAACCTTCCGGCGCCCTGGCTTCCGCAATCAATGCAAAGTGGGGTTCATACGACGAATTCAAGAAAGCCTTCCAGACTTCCGCAGTGGGCAACTTCGGATCAGGCTGGACATGGCTCGTGAAGAAGGCAGACGGCACGGTCGACATCGTCAACATGGGCGCGGCGGGAACGCCGCTCACGACCGGCGACAAGCCCCTGCTGTGCATCGACGTCTGGGAGCATGCCTATTACATCGATTACCGCAATCTCCGCCCCAAGTTCGTCGAGACTTTCCTGAACAGTCTCGTCAACTGGGATTTCGCGGCAAGAAATTTCGGCTGAAGAAAAAGCCCGGCTTCGCCGGGCTTTTTCTTCAAGGCTTGACATTGCGGTAAAAGCGTTTATCCTTGAGCCATGGTCAGGCATTTCATCACATCCCTGTTTTCCTCCTTCCTGCTGCTCGGCCGGCTGCTGCGCCTCGCGCGCTAAATACTCCACTCCTTTTTTCCGAATCGTTTTCCTGATGCCGCCTGAGGCGGTCAGATCCATTTTTCGAGGAGCGCAGCATGCTGAAGAACCCTTCAAAGAAATACCAGCCATTTCCGCAGATCGGATTGAAAGACAGGACATGGCCTGACAAGACCCTGGTTTCTCCCCCGATCTGGATGAGTTCGGATCTTCGGGACGGCAACCAGGCATTGATCGAGCCGATGAGCGTGGAAAAAAAGCTCAGGATGTTCGAAACCCTGGTGAAGACGGGCTTCAAGGAAATAGAGGTCGCCTTTCCTTCGGCCTCGAAAACGGATTTCGATTTCGTCAGGAAGCTGATCACCGAAAAAAGGATCCCTGAAGACGTCACCATAGAGGTGCTGACCCCGGCGAGGGAGGAGCTCATCAGGAAGACCATGGAATCGTTGAAGGGAGCAAGGCGCGCGATCGTCCATCTCTACAATGCCACTTCCCCTGTTTTTAGGAAGACGGTTTTCGCCCTAGACAGGGATGGCACGATTTCGCTCGCAACGAACGGCGCCCGGCTCATCAAGTCTCTTTCCGAGGAAATGCCGGAAACACAATGGGTTTTCCAGTATTCTCCGGAAACATTCAGCTCGACGGAGCTCGATTTTTCGAAGGCAATCTGCGATGCGGTTTCGAACGTCTGGCAGCCAACGCCTGAATCGAAAATGATCCTGAATCTCCCTGCAACTGTCGAGATGGGCACGCCCAATCTCTATGCGGACCAGATCGAATGGATGCACAGGCATCTCGACCGGCGCGAGGGCATCGTTTTGAGCGTTCATCCGCACAACGACAGGGGATGCGCTGTCGCCGCGGCTGAACTCGCCCTCCTTGCAGGGGCGGAAAGGGTGGAAGGCTGCCTCTTCGGCAACGGCGAGAGGACGGGCAATGTCGACATCGTCACGCTTGCGCTCAATCTCTATACCCAGGGAATCGATCCGGGCCTCGATTTTTCCGACATCGATTCCGTCAGGCAGGTTGCCGAACACTGCAACCAGATCCCCGTCCATCCCCGACATCCTTATGCAGGCGATCTCGTCTTCACCGCATTCTCCGGTTCCCATCAGGATGCCATCAGGAAGGGCTTTCTCGCCAGAAGCGAGGGCGATTTCTGGGAGATCCCCTATCTTCCTGTCGACCCTGCCGACCTCGGAAGGAGTTACGACGCCATCATCAGGGTGAACAGCCAGTCGGGAAAGGGGGGGATCACCCATCTGCTGGAACAGGAATACGGGCTTTCATTGCCGAGAAGGCTTCAGATCGAGTTTTCGAAGACGGTCCAGCGCGAAATGGACGAGAAGGGCGGGGAATTGAGCGCGGAGGCGATCCATGCCATATTCGAGAAAAGTTATCTCCAGGGAGAAGGCTACCGCTATGTCGACCATCACCTTGTCGAAAGGGATGAAATGGTCGAGCTCTATGCCGAAATCGAGGTTGATGGGAAAGCCAGGAGGATGAGCGGAACGGGGAACGGGCCGATAGACGCATTCGTGGCTGCAATGGGCGAACGAATAACGGTCATCGACTACCACGAGCATGCCCTTGGCGCAGGGGCCGACGCGAAAGCGGTCGCCTATGTCGAGATGCGGGAGGGGCAGGGCCATTCCTTCCACGGCGTGGGGATGGATTCCAACATCGTCAGGGCGTCATTCAAGGCGATATTGAGCGGCATGGCGCGCATCCGCAGCGAATCCATGGTGAAGGCATGAAATACAGGGCGCTGGTCGCATCCGAATCCCCGGAGGGATCGATAGTCAGGAAGATTGAAGAGCTGGAAATCGGCGATCTTCCGGCAAACGACACCCTGGTAAAGGTCCTTTATTCCTCCCTCAATTACAAGGATGCATTGTCCGCTTCCGGAAACAGGGGGATCACCAGGAAATATCCCCATACGCCCGGGATAGACGCGGCAGGAATCATCGTCGAGAGCCCCGATTTCCGGGCGGGGGAGGAAGTGGTCGTGATGGGATACGATCTGGGCATGAATACGCCCGGCGGATTCGGGCAATATGTCCGGGTTCCTTCATCCTGGGTGATGAGAAAGCCCGAAGGGCTGACATTGAAGGAATGCATGATCTACGGCACTGCGGGTTACACGGCAGGCCTTTCCGTCATGAAGCTCGTCGAAAACGGCGTGAACCCGGACTCGGGGGAAATCCTGGTGACCGGTTCGACCGGGGGCGTCGGCATGCTCGCGCTGGGGATGCTCGCCGGAGCAGGCTATGAAGTCGTCGCCATGACGGGAAAGCCGGAGTCATTCGAATTGCTGAAAACCATCGGCGCATCCGCCGTGATTTCAAGGGATGCGCTCGATGACCCCGGAAAGCCGCTCTCCAGGGGAAGGTGGGCGGGGGTGGTCGACACGGCGGGCGGAGAAATACTCGCCAACGCGCTGAAGTCGGCGAAATACGGGGCAACCGTGACCTGCTGCGGAATGGTTGCGGGGACGGATTTCTGCTCCTCGATCTTCCCCTTCATACTGAGGGGGGTCGCTCTCCTGGGCATCGATGCAGCGCAGAGCCCGATGGATGTCAGGAAAGCGGTATGGCGCAGGCTTTCAGGCGAATGGAAGCCGCGAAACCTCGAATCCCTCCATTCGACATGCGGTCTCGAAGAACTCGAAGGCAAGATCATGTCCATGCTTGCAGGCAGGTCGGCAGGCCGAGTGGTGGTCTCGCTTCCGCATCAATCATGATAGAATCCAGGTTTTGAAATCGGAAAAGTCATGTTCTCATCAAAACAAACCATCGCGACTTTCGATCAGGAATTGTGGGCGGCCATGCAGTCGGAATCGAGGCGTCAGGAAGACCACATCGAACTCATCGCTTCCGAAAACTACACCAGCCCGCGGGTTCTCGAAGCGCAGGGTTCGGTGCTCACCAACAAGTATGCGGAAGGCTATCCCGGAAAGCGCTATTACGGCGGCTGCGAATATGTCGACATCGTCGAGCAGCTTGCGATAGATCGGGCGAAGTCGCTCTTTCATGCGGAATATGCGAACGTCCAGCCCCATTCCGGCTCCCAGGCGAATGCAGCGGTCTACATGGCGATGCTGAAGCCCGGCGACACCGTGCTCGGCATGTCGCTCGCCCATGGCGGACACCTCACCCATGGCGCAACGGTCAATTTCAGCGGAAAGATCTATCATGCAGTGACCTACGGCCTTCATCCGGATACGGAGGAAATCGACTACGACGAGGTGGAAAGGCTTGCGCATGAACACAAGCCGAAGATGATCGTTGCAGGGGCTTCCGCCTATTCCCTCGTCATAGACTGGAAGCGCTTCAGGCATATCGCCGACAGCGTCGGCGCCTATCTCTTCGTCGACATGGCCCATTATGCAGGCCTGATTGCGGCAGGGCTCTATCCCAGCCCTGTCGGCATAGCCGATTTCGTCACCACCACGACGCACAAGACCTTGAGGGGTCCCAGAGGGGGATTGATCCTTGCCAAGGCGGAATTCGAAAAGGCGATCAATTCCAGCATCTTCCCGGGCATACAGGGCGGACCCCTGATGCATGTGATCGCTGCCAAGGCGGTTGCGCTCAAGGAAGCATCGACCAGGGAATTCAGGACATACCAGGAACTCGTGATAGACAATGCAAGGGTGATGGCAAAGGTGCTGCAGGAGCGCGGATTGAGGATAGTTTCGGGGAGGACGGACAGCCATGTCTTCCTCGTCGATCTCCGCGCCAAGGAAATCACCGGGAAGGATGCCGAGGCCGCGCTCGGACGCGCGCACATCACGGTCAACAAGAACGCGATTCCGAACGATCCGCAGAAGCCTTTCGTGACGAGCGGGATAAGGATAGGTTCTCCGGCCATCACGACGAGGGGATTCGGCGAAATCGAGGCGGACAAGCTCGGCAACCTGATCGCCGACATTTTGGACGCGCCCCAGGATGAGGCGGTCACGAAAAAGGTGGCGCTGGAAGTCGCAGCCCTCTGCAAGCGGTTCCCCGTCTACGGATAAATCATGAAATGCCCGTTTTGCGGCGCGCCTGATACCAGCGTGATGGATTCCCGGGTCAGCGAGGAAGGGAACAGCATCAGGAGAAGGCGGCGCTGCCAGGCCTGCCAGAAGCGTTTCACCACCTACGAAACGGCCGACCTGATGATGCCGCAGGTGGTGAAGCAGAACGGCAACCGGGCCGAATTCGACAGGGAGAAGCTGAGGACGGGTTTCTCCAGGGCGCTCCACAAGCGGCCTGTCCCGACGCTGCTCGTCGACGAAGCGATAGACAGGATCGTGCAGAAGGTGCTGAGCCTTGGCGAGCGGGAGATTTCTTCAAGACAGATCGGGGAAATGGTGATGGCGGAGCTCTACAGGCTGGACAAGGTCGCCTACATCCGTTTCGCCTCCGTCTACAAGAGTTTCGGGGACGTCGAAGACTTCAGGGAAGCGATAAGGGAAGTCGAAAAGCCGAAGGACGCCTGATGTTGTCTGCTGACGACAGTCGCTTCATGACCCGCGCATTGAGGCTTGCGGGAAAAGGCCTTTACACGACGACGCCCAATCCGAGGGTAGGGGCCGTGATCGTGAAGGAAGGCAGGATAGTCGGGGAAGGCTGGCATGAGCGGGCGGGGGAACCCCATGCCGAGGTTCATGCCATCAGGCATGCGGGAGAATCCGCGAGAGGTTCCACTCTTTACGTCACGCTCGAGCCATGCAGCCATCACGGCAGGACGCCGCCCTGCGCCGATGTCGTGATCGATGCAGGCATCTCCCGGGTGGTCGTGGCCATGAAGGATCCCAATCCGCTCGTGTCGGGCAGAGGCATCGAAAGGCTGGAAAAGGCGGGAATAGCCGTGGAATGCGGGCTCTTGGAGGATGCCGCGATCGAGCTCAATCCCGGATTCGTCTCCCGGATGACGAGGGGAAGGCCGTGGGTCCGGCTCAAGGTCGCCGCGAGCCTGGACGGCAGGACTGCGCTTTCCAACGGGACATCGAAATGGATCACGGGACCCGCTGCAAGACGCGACGGGCACAGGTATCGCGCGCGTTCATGCGCCATCCTGACGGGAATCGGCACGGTGCTCCAGGACGCCCCGATGCTCGACGTCAGGGAAGTGGAGACGTCCAGGCAGCCTTTGAAGATCGTGCTCGACAGCAAATTGAAGCTCACGGGCAGGGAAAGGATTTTCCAGGGAAAAACGCTGGTCGTTTCAGGTTCGGATGATGGCGAAGGAAGGAAGAGGCTAGAGGAAGCGGGCGCGGAAGTGATTTTCCTTCCGGACGGGAAAGGCCGGGTCGATCTGGGAAAACTCATGAACGAACTCGGGAAAAGAGGGATCAACGAGCTTCATGTCGAAGCGGGGGAGAGGCTGAACGGCTCGCTTATGAAGTCCGGATTGGTCGACGAATTCGTCTTCTATTATTCTCCCTGCCTGATTGGGCGAGGGCGGGGGATGTTCGATTTTCCCGGCATTGAGAATATGGAAGAACGTCTGGAAATCAGGATACTGGATGTCAGGATGGTGGGCAAGGATCTGAAAATCATCGGGAGGCCGAATGTTTAGCGGCATCGTCGCATCGATCGGAAAAGTGGAATCTGTGAGCGAACTCGAGAACGGCGTGAGGCTCGTCATCGATTCGGGGGAACTCGATCTTTCAGATGTCGCGATAGGGGACAGCATCGCGGTCAGCGGCATCTGCCTCACGGTCACAAGGAAGGAAGGCAATTCATTTCATGTCGACGTATCCGGCGAAACCTTGCGCTGCACCCAGGGGCTGGAAAAGGGCAGAGAAGTCAATCTCGAGAAGGCGTTGAGGCTTTCGGACAGGCTGGGCGGGCATCTCGTGAGCGGTCATGTCGACGGGGTGGGGGAAGTGGTCGTCTTCGAAAAGGTCGGGGAATCCATGCACCTTGCCATCCGCTCTCCCGGCAATCTTTCGAAATTCATCGCTGCAAAGGGTTCGATCACCGTCAACGGCGTGAGCCTCACGGTCAACGAAGTCGATGAAGATGTCTTCCACATCAATTTGATTCCCCATACGCTCCTGATGACGAATCTCAAGAATCTCGAGATCGGCAGCCTCGTCAACCTCGAAGTCGACATGCTTGCCCGCTATGTCGAGCGGCTTCTCGGCAGATAGCTCGATCGCATCTCGGACGGGCTGGGCCACACCTTCGTCTACAACCAGGCGGGCAGGCTCTATCAGGTATTGCAGGGGACGACGTTGCTCGCGAGCTATTACTACAACTACAGGGGACTGCGCACCCGGAAGGTGACGACCGCTTCAGCTCCCCAGGGTTCGGGAACCGTCATCTATCATTACGACGAGGCTGGGCATCTGATCGGGGAGTCGGCAGGCAGCGGCAGCCCGATCCGCACTTATGTCTGGCGGGACGATGTGCCGCTCGCGCAGATCGATTATGTCCCTTCACGCAGGGTGCTATACTTCGACGTGGATCAGCTTCACACCCCGCGAGACGCGAGGGATGTCATCCCGAGTCTATCGAGGGATCCTGGATTCCTCCCGGAGTTTACCCTGAGCAACGTCTAGGGGGTCGGACTGACATGAAAAAGCCTGCCCTGAGCGCGGTCGAAGGGGCGGAATGACTGGGCGCCAGCACCAGTCGGGAAATATCGTATGGCGCCGGGTCGGATCCAGCCTGAATGAAAGAGATCATTTTCCTTTCAGAAAATGCCTTGAAATCAGCCCATTCATCATCGTTTCGAGACGGTTCTCGTCCGCATTGTCTATTTCCAGATATAACGAATGGGCGATTGTGGCGAATTTGTCCAGGATTTCGGGATCGAAGCGCTTCCCCCTTTCCTTCATCAGCATCTCCATCACTTCATCGAATGCGATAGGCTCCTTGTAAGGGCGCCTCGAGGCGAGCGCGTCGAACACGTCGACCACGGTGAAGATCCTCGCGTTGAGGGGGATTTCCTGTCCCTTGAGACCTTTCATGTATCCGCTTCCGTCGTATTTCTCGTGATGGAACTCGACCACGTCCCGCGCGCCCTTGAGCCATCCGGAGCGCCTGATGATGTCCACCCCGAGCAGAACATGGCTGCGCATGATCCTGAATTCCGCTTCGTCCAGCCTGTCAGGCTTCAGAAGGATGGTGTCGCTGATGCCAATTTTCCCCACGTCGTGCAGAAATGCGCCCGCGATCAGGTTGCGGATCTGTCCGTTGTCGAGCCCCAGCGCTTCGGCGAGCCTGATCGCATAGATCGTGACCCTGTAGTTGTGCGCATTGGTGTCCGAATCGCGCTTGGCAATGGCGCAGCCCAGCACGTCCATCAGCTCGATATTTCCCTTCAGGAGATCGGAGGAGAGCTTGATGAGTTCCCTGTTGAGGGAAATGATGATGGGATAGAGCATGACGGCGGTGAGGAAGCAGACGACGACAACGAGCAGCAGGGTGCCTGCGACGTCGATCTCGATATTCCTGAAAGTCCTGTCGCTGACCTGGTAGATGCCGTCGAAATAGCCAAGCGGCCTGGCATCCCTGTCTTGAAGCGGAAGCGTGATCCGCATGTAGAGATGCCCTTCAGAAATGAATCTCGTGCTTTTCATGGCGCTGACAGGGTAGAAAGGGCGGACTTCCCGATTTTCCATGACGCCGCTGCGGTTTATTGCGAGCAGAATGCGCTTTCCTTCCGCGTCGTACAGCGCGATCATCGCGAAATGCCTGGCAAGACCGGCCTCGTGCATCAGGAGATCCGTCTCCTTCACGCTTTGCCTGCTCAGGACGGACGTGAAAAAGCTGGATTCGTCGAGCGCGAGTCCCGTCACGAACTTGTCCACTTTCATCATTTCCAGGTAGAACGCGACCGAGCCGATTGCCAATGAAAGCAACAGCCATCCTATGAAAAGACGCTTGAATACCCGCTTCCTGATATCGTTCATCGCGCACCCTGATAATCTATCCTAGCATGCCCATGCCGCGCGGATTTACTGCAAGTGCAACAGAGGGTATCCTTGCATGCTGGAGATATTTCTTGACGGACAAGAGGAAAAGACATGTATCGATTAAGCCTGATGTTTCTCTTTGCGCTCTTCATGAGGCCTGCATTTTCTGCCGATACCGGGATCAGCTATGTCAGCATTCCCGCGCAGATCGCAAAAATCCAGATTGACGACAGCGTCAGCTTCGACGATGCAGCGGATTCGCTCAAGCTGCGGGCCAATCAGCACAATCTGAAGTTTGTCGGCGTGAGCCCGGTCTACAAGGAGATCGAGGCGCTGACAGGAAAGAAGGCCAAGCGCGTCGAGATCTTCAGTTTCTGCGACGGCATCACGGCGGACAAGATGCTGAAGGTCGAGCCGCTGATCGTGTCCTTCATGCCTTGCCGAATCGCCATCCTGGAAGATGCACAGGGCAAGCGCTGGGTCATTTCCATGATGATCGATCCAAAGATGCTCGACGGCCTGCCGCCTGACGTTCGCAAGAGCGCGGAGCAGGTGATGGATTCGCTCAAGGACATGATGCTGGCCGCAAGCCACGGCGATCTCTGATTCCCTACCGATGCCGCTCTCCTCATTTTTCCCTGACATAATAGGACACGATCGCGCTGTCCGGGGGAAGGGCGCACGATATGTACCAGTGGGAGGCCGGCCCCGCCGGTAGCTGGGGCGGAAAGACAAGGGGCTGTATGGCATTGCTTTTCCCCGAGCTTTGAAGCTTGACACTGTTCTGCGAGAAAGTGTTCAGGGCAGGATTCCAGAGTGCGCTCGTCAGGTAGCATTCCACGTTGAAATGATCATGCCTGTCTATGACGTCGACCGTGACGTTTTCGGTTCCGTTGTCGGGGAAGCTTTTCGGGACCGGGCAGTCTGCTCTTACGATGTATTTAGGATCGTTCCTGCAGGAAGGCGTGCTCGCACAGGGAGGGCAGCCTCCCGCGATGGGCGGAGGACAGGTCGTTTCGCTCGGGTCAGCTTTTGCGGGAAGGCCGTTTGCGACGAGGCTGCTGAAATAGAGATGAGCGCCGGGACCTGACCAGACCCTGCACATCGATCCCGGATATCTCACGCCGTCCGCGGCAGCGCTTGCCATCCAGAAGAAAAAAAGCAGGAAAACGAGACGCATGGCTTCACCTCCCTTTCCGTCGTCTTTCGGCGCAAAGGAGGCCGAAGCCTCCTTTGCATGTCAGGGTTTGAATATCCCAGTGTCCAGCCATTCGTTCTTCAGCAGCGCCCACCAGTCGACAGCGAGCCCTCTCAGCACGTAGTCGTAAGGCAGCCAGCCGTAGCCGTGATCTCCCCATGCGGGTCCCCAGGAATTTCTGATGAGGAGCGCGCCCTTCGTGGCCGTCGCGCAATTCGGATTCTTGATCTGCATGGCGTCGTTGTATCCCACCGCAACGATCGCATGCCCGCCGACTGCCTTTTCTCCCAGGCAGGGGAAAGGAATCGCGCCGGTTGCGCCCACGCTGTAGATCGAGCTGTACACGGTGAAGCCGAACATGGGAGGGAGTCCAGCAGCGAGATAACACTTGATCGTGTTCAGCAGCACATCCCTGGCCATGCCCGCGGGATCGAGCCTGAGGTACTGGATCGCCTGATAGTTCTGGGCGAAAGCGTAGCAGAATGCCGAAGGCTCCACGTCGAACGAAGCGATGTTGTAGGGCCAGTATTCTTCAGGCGGGGTGCCGAACAGGACAAGTGCGCCCATGGTCGTCCGCAAGTACGCACCGGTGTCGCCGGTGACATGCATCAGGTCCCTCGTCGCCTTGTAAAGGAAGAGCCTCGATGCATCGAGGAATTTTCCGAATGCCCTGCGCTCGAAGTATTCGACCACGCCCACTCCGGCATTCGCAGTGCATGATCCCAGCGCGCCCTGGTTTTCGATCGGCGAGCACCAGGGGCGGAGATCGACGGAGGCGGGAAGCGCTTTCGGCAGATGGGCGAGATTCGCTTTCTTCAGCATCGGCGTTATCTTCTCGTGCTCCGCCGTATAATCCCTTATGTCCGGGAAGTCGGGCAGCCAGCCCATGCCGAGCTTCGCGCCGGGCTCCATTTCCATCTGGACCATGGGGCCGTGTTCCGGCTCCTTGCCGATGACATACTCGGGCTGCCCGCCCATGATCAGTTTGACTTGCTGTTCCATGATAACCTCCTTCAATTGATTTCATGATGCGTATAGAATCCCCTCTTCCAGTTCTCAAGTTAGCCCAGAAGGCGCAGGTGTCAAGAAAAATTGGCAATGGTATTGGGACCGGGAAGCCTCACTTCACGGGATGCGCGAGCACCACCCGCCAGTCGCGGCCGAAAAGGCTGACCGTGCCCCAGCTTGCCGCCTTTGTCGTTTTTTCATTTCCTTTCAGGCCGACATAATCGCCCTGTCCTTGCGGTTCTGCGCTTATTTCATGGGCGAGTTTCACGAGGCTTTCGCGGCTCGAGTCGGTGAAGAGATTCTTGCCTATTTCCCTTCTGTCTTCGTCGTAGACGATCATGCCGTCAGGCTGCATCACCCACAATTCGTGATCTGCAGGGATCTTCACCTCCTTCAGGAGCGTCCTGAGCATCAGTTCCGGGCGCATCAGGATGCTCAGGGAACCCTTGAATCTGCCGCGCTGATCGTAAACCGGATAGGCGATGACAACGGCTTGGAAGCCCTCCACTGCGGGGAATCCAGAGCTGAATACGGGACGGTGCCGCCTCAGCATGGAGATGACATGTTCCTGACTGCTGATGTCCGATCCCTCGAAATTCACGTAATCGTGGGGCTCGATATACCTCATTCGGCCTTTTTCATCCACGTAAACGGCCTCGAATATCAGACGGGATTGCCTGAGGGCGGCATCGAGCGTTTTGCGGACCTCCGCTTCGTTGTCCCAGTTTATTTTCGCGCCAGAAAGCAGCTTCCTTGTCTTTTCGTCAATTGAATCGAGTTCACCCTGGAGCTTGGGCACGAAAGTATTCAGAGAAATCTCGGCAGCGCCCCCTTCCTCCTGCTTTTTTGCGAGGATCATCCACCAGTCGAGCGAAGACAGCTTCCTGTAGACAGCGTCCCTTGCATGGCCGTCCATTTCGTACCGGATTTTGCCGCTTTCCCCTTTCAGCGATTCGAGCATGGCTTCCTTCAGCGAATCCCCGCCCTGGGTCAGCGCATTCATGAAGATGAAATCCTTTTCCGAATCGAGGATCACGAGTCCCTCGTCGTTGACGACGAACCAGGTATAGTCGGCAGGCAGCTCGAACCGGGCATTCAGCCTAGCATGCAGTTCATCGAGGAACAGGGAGGCGCCGAGCGCGCCTGTCACCCTGCCGTCGACCACGATGGGTTCTGCCATCACCGCGGATTTCTTGCCTGAAGAACGGCTGTAGACCTCGTAGCCCTTCACCGGCATGCCTTCGAAGAGCGGCTTGAAATAACCCCTGTTCATGAGGTTCAGGTTGGTGAAATTCCGCTCAAGGGTGTAATAGTTGCCGTCCGGAAGAACATAGAAATAAACGCCTGGAACGCGTTTTTCCGCCTCCGCGAGATAGCGCCTGATGCCTTCCCATTCGCCCTTTCTTGCTTCGGGGGTCTCGGCTGCGATCTTCAGCATCGCCAGGACGTCCATGGAAAGATCGTCCAGATAGCCTGCAGCGGCATTGACAAGAGCCGGTTTCAGATCTTGTTCTGCAGGAGCGGAAAAAGCTGCCCCGCTCAGGAGCATTGCCAGCAGGAGGAAAAGGAGCTTCTTCATGCGCGATCTCCGGGAAGCGCTCATTCCATCCTAGTCGAGCTTCGGCGTTAAGGCCAGATTTCCTCGCCTATGCCCCTGTATTCGGGAACGGAGCCGTCTCCGAGCGCCGCGGCCAGCATTCTTTTCCGCCTGTCCCAGCCCATGGCGCTCAGCTTTCCGCTGATTTTCTTCATTTCCATGGCAAATCTTCTTTCTCGAATCAGTCAAAATTCCTATAATATTGTATGGCCGAATCGGATTCGGGTAAGGAGAGGATCATGAACAAATCATTGTTGACGGGGCTTATAGGAGGCGCTGCGGCAGCCACCGCGATAGGCGGCATTGCGGGCTACGAGGTGCTGCACAAGTCGGGGCCGAGTTACGCTGAAGTGATCAGCGTGCAGGAAGTGGACCAGAATATCAGGACGCCGCACAGGGTGTGCAGGGACGAGGCCGTGAGCAGGCAGGCGCCAGTGCAGGATACGAACAGGATTGCAGGAACGGCGGTCGGCGCGATTCTCGGCGGCGTGCTGGGCAACCAGATCGGGAACGGCAGCGGCAGGACCATTGCGACCCTGGCAGGCGCTGCGGCAGGCGGCTATGCGGGAAACCAGGTTCAGGAGAACATGCAGAAATCCGACAGACAGACGGTGATCGAAAAGAACTGCAGGACGGAATATTCGACCGAGAAGAAGAAGCTAGGGTACAGGGTGACTTACAGGCTGAACGGCAAGAACGAAACCGTCAACATGGACCACGATCCCGGCCCCCGCATCCCCGTCAAGGACGGCCATATCGTGCCGGGATCGCAGGGTCCTGCTAGCCAGTCATGATTCTTTCTTCCTTCGCCCCTTCCCTGGGCGGAAGATGGAGGAATCTTGAAAGCTCCTGAAGGGCTTGCCTGTAGACTTCTCTCTTGAATTCGATCACGGTGTTGAGCGGGATCCAGTAATGGTTCCAGCGCCATGCATCGAATTCAGGATGTTCGGACGAGCGAAGGCAGACGTCGCTGTCCCTTCCTGTCAGCCTCAGCAGGAACCAGATCTGCTTCTGCCCCTTGTAATGACTGCTCCATTCCCTTCTCACCCAGTTCTGCGGCACTTCGTAGCGAAGCCATTCGCGCGTCCTACCCAGTATCCTGACATGCTCAGGTGAAAGCCCCACTTCCTCCATCAGTTCCCGGTACATCGCCTGTTCCGGTGTTTCGCCATGCTTGATCCCGCCTTGCGGGAATTGCCATGAATGCTGTCTTATCCGCTTGCCCCAGAAAACCTCGTTCTTCGCATTGCAAAGAACGATGCCGACATTGGGGCGGTATCCATCACGGTCGATCATGATTGGCCCCGATAATTCTCCTATCACAATTCTTTCACATTTCGCGAAGGAAGGAAAGAATGATAAGTTTCTTCTAAATTGGGAGGTTCAGGATAAAATAGGCTAAGGAACCACTGATTTATTCCCGCGCAAATCGCGTTGCTGGGAAAACTGCGCTGCGCTTCGTTTTCACGCAACCAAAATGGACGGGGCTTTGCGGGCGATCTTCTTTGTTGCCCGGCTCGCGAATGGAATGACCATTCGACTTCGCCGCGCGCCTCGAATATCATCCCCCAAAGTCGCGTCGCGACCGTATGGGAATAAATCAGTGGTTCCCTAATCTTCTAACAATGGAAAGGCGTCATGCGTACCTCAAGATTCTTCATATCCACCCTCAAGGAAGCCCCTTCCGAGGCTGAGCTTGTCAGCCACAGGCTGATGCTGAGAGCAGGGCTCATCAAGCGGCTTGCGAGCGGGCTCTATACCTGGATGCCGATCGGACTCAAGGTGCTGCGCAAAGTGGAGGCGGTGGTGCGCGAGGAAATGAATGCGGCAGGCGCTCTCGAGCTTCTGATGCCTGCTGTCCAGCCTGCCGAGCTCTGGCAGGAGTCCGGAAGATGGGATTTCTACGGCGCTGAATTGCTTCGCCTGAAGGACAGGCATCAGCGGGATTTCTGCTTCGGTCCCACACACGAGGAAGTGATCACGGATGTCGTCAGACGGGAAGTGAAGAGCTATCGGGCGCTCCCCCTCAATTTCTACCAGATCCAGACGAAATTCAGGGACGAGATCAGGCCGCGCTTCGGGGTGATGAGGGCGAGGGAATTCGTGATGAAGGACGCCTATTCCTTCCATGCGGACTACGAGAGCCTGGAGGAGACCTACAGGGTCATGCACAGGACATACTGCAGCATATTCGAGCGCCTGGGGCTCAAGTTCAGGGCGGTTGCGGCGGACACGGGTTCGATAGGCGGAACGGGTTCGCACGAATTCCATGTTCTGGCCGATTCCGGGGAGGATGCCATCGCATTCTGCCCCGATTCGGACTATGCGGCGAACGTCGAACTCGCCGAAGCGGTCATGCCTTCGGAGAAACGTTCGGATCCTTCGATCGACATGATCAAGGTGGCGACGCCAGGCGCGAAGACGATAGAGGAAGTCTGTTCATACCTGGGCGTTCCCTCGAAGAAGGTGGTGAAGTCGCTCCTGGTGATTTCAGGTTCTGGGCATCCCCATCTGCTTCTCCTGCGGGGGGATCATCAGCTGAACGAAATCAAGCTCGGAAAGATCGTCGAGGGATGGCGCTTCGCGACGGAAGAAGAAGTGCAAAGTTGCATGGGATGCAGGCCGGGCTATATCGGCCCTGTCGGGTCCGATATTGCCGTGATCGCGGACAGATCGGTTTTGGCTCTTTCGGATTTCGTTTGCGGCGCCAACGAAAACGGCTTCCATCTGGCCGGGGTGAATTTCGGCAGGGATCTTGCAGAGCCAGCCCGGATCGAGGACATCAGGAATGTCGTCCATGGAGACGAAAGCCCGGACGGCAAGGGATTCCTGGAGATATGCAGGGGGATAGAGGTGGGACACATCTTCCAGCTGAGGACGAAATATTCGGAGAAGCTCGATGCCTCTTTCCTCGATGAAAACGGTCAATCGAAGATCATGGAAATGGGGTGCTACGGAATAGGGGTGTCGCGAATCGTCGCTGCCGCGATCGAGCAGAACCACGACGAAAAAGGGATCTGTTTTCCCGAAGCCATTTCGCCTTTTTCGATCGCTATCGTCCCGATAGGCATGAAGAAGAGCGAAGCCGTGAGGGAAGCGGCTGAATCCCTGTACGAGCGTCTCTGCGGAATGGGGATGGATGTGCTCTTCGACGACAGGGACGAGCGTCCGGGCGTGATGTTCGCCGACATGGAGCTCATCGGCATTCCTCACAGGATCGTCGTCGGGGAGAGAGGGCTCAAGGAAGGAAAGATAGAGTACCAGGGGAGAAGGGAGTCGGCGCCAAGAAACATCGCGCTCGAGGAATTGGAGGCATTCCTGAAGAGCCTATGCGCATCCTGACATTCTTCCTGCTCATCCTTTCTTCAAGTGCCTATGCCGGAAACCAGGCCTACGAGGCGCTTTCGGCAGCTGTCCGGGCATTGCTCCAGCAATCGGTGAGCGACCAATCGAGCCCTCATCTGGTTTTCGACAACACGGCGGAAGGGGAGGCATGGCTTTCGGAGATGTCGAGAAGGCTGGAACGGAAGATGCCAGACAGGCAGACCAGGACGGATTTTCTGAAGACCGTGCAGTACGAGGCGAGCCGCGCGGGGCTCGATTCCCAGCTCGTCCTGGCGCTGATCCAGGTGGAGAGCAATTTCAGGAAGTATGCAGTATCGAATGCGGGGGCGAGGGGCTACATGCAGGTGATGCCCTTCTGGGTCGACGAGATCGGAACAAGGGGCCAGGATCTCTTCCAGCTGAGGACCAATCTGAGATACGGCTGCACCATCCTGCGTTATTATCTGGATATCGAGAAGGGGGATCTTTCCAGGGCATTGGGAAGATACAACGGCAGCCTCGGCCAGCCAGGCTATCCGGCCCTGGTGTCGGCTGCATGGCGCGGCCCGTGGGCCTACAGACAGGATGTCGCCGGGAGATGATTTCCTAGCGGATCATCCTTTCCACGTCTTCCCTCCTGATTGCGCCTGCCTTTGCGGCAACGAGGTCTCCCGAAGGGTTGTAGAGGAAGTTCGCGGGAATTCCCTGGAGCTCCCCTATCTCTTCGGCGATGTCGTCTGTCCCCAGCACGATTGGATAGGGAATGCGGTTGGCTGTCGCGAAGTCGATCACCGATTTGGAATCCCTGTAGTTCATTGCAATCCCGATCACGACAAGTTTGGCGGAAAGACCGGCGAGTTCGGAAATCTCCTTCCTGGATGAAGGGTCCTGCGGCGACCAGAAGTTGACCAGCACCCATTTCCCCCTGTAATTCGAGAGCTTCAGCACTTGTCCCTTCATGTCCTTGAAGGCGAATTCGTCGGCCTGGGCGGAGAGGGAGAAGAGAAGGAGGATGAGGAAAAGGCGGATCATTTTTGAAGTATATCATGGCCTCTTCATGAAGGTTTCGAGCGACAGGCCCAGTTCGGCATCGAGCGATTTCGAGATCCTTTCGTTCAGCATGCCGGGAAGGGGCTCGGCAGGATCGAATACTGTCAGCCTGTAGAGATCCGAAAGCAGAATCGTCTCCGGATCCCTGGCGAGCAGCCATCCCCCATCCAGGGTCTCCCTGACGATGTCGCTTTTCGAGAGATCGTTCAGGATGGATCTGGCGATATCGCGGTCGAGTTCCAGTTCGAAATGAAGTTTTTCGATCGATTCCGCATGCCCGGACTTTCTCGCATCCTGCAGCTTTTTCAGGATCCCGAGCGCATCGTGGAAGCGCTTGCCGGGGAAGGTCTTCATATGCCATGAGGCCAGTTCGTAGAGCGGAAGGGAAGCGGTGAGCAATGCGCCGGAGAGCATGATGAGCCATGAAATGTAGATCCACAGCAGGAAAACCGGGATGCTCGAGAAGGCGCCGTAGATCAGGGTATAGGTCGTGAAATGTGTGATGTACCAGCCGAATCCGCCTTTCATCGCCTCGAATGCGGTGCCCGCGATCGTTCCCCCGGCCAGGGCGTGGTATCTCGAAACCTCCGCATTCGGAACGATCAGATAGAGCAGGCTCATGGCAAGGACAGTCAGCAGGAAGGGAACGATCTTCAGCAACAGGATGCCGACTTCATGAGGGGAATGTCCGAATTCCGCGGAACGGCTGATCAGCCACGACGTGATCGAGAGGCTTCCGCCTATCAGTAGCGGGCCTATCGTCAGCATGCCCCAGTAGATCAATAACCTGTGGATCATGCTCCGTTTTCTCGAGACGCGCCAGATCGTGTTGAATACATGGTCTATGGTGAACATCAGGGTGAATGCGGTGACCGCGAGGAAAACGATGCCGAGCGCAGTCAGTTTTGCCGCATTTCTCGAGAATTCGGTCACGTAGAGGGACAGGATCTTCGCGCCCGATTCCGGAACGAGATTTGAAAAGATGAAAGTCTTCACATGCGCCGTCATGCTGGAGAATACCGGAAAGGCGGAAACGAGCGTGAGCGCGATGGTGAGGATGGGAACGATGGAAAGCAGCGTCGTGAAGGCGAGGCTGCCTGCAACCTGGAGGCAGCGTTCCTCGTTGAATCGTCTGATGAGGAAATGGGCGAATGAGGATAACTTCTTTATGTCCATGGGTGCGAGTCTGAAAGCTTCCTATATAATAACGGCGAAACATGCCGGGTGTCGAAATGAAAGAAATTCTTGTCCTTTTTTACAGCAGGGATCGTTCCCTGAAGGAAATGGCCCATCTCGTGGCGAGAGGCGTGGAAAGCGTCGATGGGATTGCAGCAAGACTCAGAACCGTACCCAGGGTTTCGACTGTCTGCGAATCGACGGAGCCTGACATTCCCGAAGAAGGCGCGCCCTATGTCGAGCTATCAGACCTCGAATCCTGTTCAGGTCTCGCCCTGGGTTCCCCTTCCTATTTCGGCAACATGGCGTCCAGCCTGAAATATTTTCTGGATGGCACGACTTCACTCTGGCTGAAAGGGGCGCTGGTCGACAAGCCTGCAGCGCTCTTCACCTCCAGCGGGACGCAGCATGGCGGGCAGGAGGCGACGCTTCTATCGATGATGGTTCCGCTTCTCCATCACGGCATGATCATTCTCGGGCTTCCCTATTCGGAAGCCGCGCTTTCCTCGACGGCGGGCGGCGGGACGCCTTACGGGGCGAGCCATGTTTCAGGGATCCAGAACGACAGGGAGATCTCGAGCGACGAGAAGAAGCTCTGCATCGCGCTGGGTGCGCGGCTCGCATCTGCTGCATTGAAGCTCTCTTCCTGAAATGGCTGTTCGAAAGCTGAAAGGCAGCGAGCTCAGGCTATCGATAAGCGGCCTTGGATTCTCCGATACCTCCGAGCTTGCAGGCCGCGCGGTTTCCTGGATAGGCCAGGAAAGGGCGGAGAAGGCGGCGCGCTTCGGTCTTTCGATTCCCCAGCCGGACTACAATCTATTCGTTCTCGGAGAGGCCGGAAGCGGGCGCTCTTCGCTCTTGAAAGGATTGCTTCGCGAAGTCGCCGGGGAAAAACCCGAGGCGCCGGATCTGTGCTTTCTTCACAATTTCGATTCGCCGGAGCGCCCTTCCTTTCTCTGGCTGGATCCGGGCAGGGGAAGGGAGCTCAGGCATGGCCTTGCCGAATTCGTCGAAAATCTGCAGAAGGAAGTGCCGCGAGCGCTGTCGAGCCAGCCTTGCAAGCTCGCGTCCGACAGGATAACGAAGCAATACAGGGAAAAGGAATCGGTCGCCTACTCGAAGCTTTCGAGATTCGCTGAAACCCATCATTTCGCGCTGAAGCGGGAGGAGGGGAGGCTCGTTTTCACCGCCCTCGGTGAAAACGGACAGGTGATGCTGGAAGAAGAAGTGCTCACGCTTCCTGTCGAAAAGAGAAGGGCGCTCGACTCCGCCGAGGAATTGCTGAGAAAGGAAATCCAGAATTTCCTCGAAGCCATGCATCCTGAAGAAAAGGAGATGAATGACGCGCTTCAGAAACTGAAGATCGATACCGCAAGGCCGGTCATCGCGAGCGAAGCAGTGAAGCTCGAGATCTTTTTGAGCTTCGTTCATGACCGCGAAAAATATGCTTCCTATCTGGATAGGCTGGTCTCGAACCTGATCGACAATCTCCATATTTTCGAGGAGAACTCGGAAAGGGAAGAGCGCGAGGAATGGCTTTCGCGACTCAGGATCAACCTTGTCGTCGACAATTCCGGAACGACAGGCGCGCCGGTCGTGATCGAGGACAATCCGCAGCATCATTCCCTTTTCGGAAGCCTGGACTACCAGGTTGAAAACGACGTGCTCGTCACGGATTTCACCCGGATCAGGGCGGGAAGCCTTTTCAGGGCGAACGGCGGCTTTCTGATGCTCCATGCGGACGATCTGCTCAGGGATCCGGTCGTTTGGGAGAAGCTCAGGCGCTTCTTGAGGAGCGGTCTTGCCCATATCGAGGAACCCGGGGCTTCCGCATCAGCGATATCCGCGATCTCGCTCGAACCCGAGCCTGTTCCACTGAAGGTCAGGATCGTGCTGATAGGCTCGAGAGAAGAATATTACGAACTGGAGGAAATCGATCAGGATTTCATGAGGCATTTCAGGGTGAAGGTCGATTTCGCCGAAAGCGTCCCGGGAAGCCCGGATTCCCATTCGGCCGCTTCCATCCTGATCGCAAATGTCGCGATGGAGCATGCGCTTCCCCATTTCTCGAGCGACGCGGTTGCGCTGGCGCTGGAAGACGCGCACAGGAGGATAGGCGACAAGGAAATGCTCAGCGCGAGATTTTCCCATCTCGAGATGCTGGTGCTGGAAAGCGCTGCATTGTGCGGGAAGAGGAAGGGAGATCGGGTCGAGCGGATCGATGTCGAGGAGGCGCTCGCCATGCGCAGGCAGCGCCACGATTACCCCGAAATGGAATTGAGGCGGGCTGCTGCGAAAGGAGATCTTCTGATCGAATTGAAGGGAAAGCGGTCAGGGCAGATCAACGGCCTCACCCTGATCGATTTCGGGGATTACGCTTTCGGCTTTCCGGTCAGGGTTTCGGCAACAGCCATTTCAGGGCGGGGGGGCGTGCTCAACATCGAGCGGGAAGTCGAACTCTCGGGCCCCAACCACGACAAGGGGGTGTTCATCCTGCAATCCTATCTCGGCTCGCTTTTTTCCCATATCGCTCCCTTGAGTCTCGACGCCTCCCTCGTTTTCGAACAGGAATACGGCGGAGTGGAAGGGGATTCGGCATCCCTGGCTGAATTGTATGCGCTGCTTTCGATTCTTTCAGGCTGCCCGATGACGCAGTCGATTGCCGTCACAGGGGCGATAGACATGCACGGCGAAGTCATGCCTGTGGGCGGGATCAACGAAAAAATCGAGGGTTTCTTCAATCTCTGCCAGGACGCCGGGCTGGACGGAACCCATGGCGTGATCGTGCCTGGAAGGAACAGCCGCCATCTGATGCTCGAGAAAAACGTGGTCGAAGCAGTCGAGCGGGGAGCATTCCACATCCATGCGATAGACCATGCCATGGAGGGCGTGGCCCTCCTGACAGGCGTCTCGGCCGGGGAAATGAAGCCTTGCTATCCGCCAGACTCGATACTCGGGCGCGCGGAAAAGGCGCTGTCCGAGTACAGGAAGCGCTATATCGCTTCCCGGGGCGTTACTCCACCTTGATCGGGATATAGACGGAATTGTTGCCCCGCTTTATCAGGAGGGCGACGGTCTTTCCTCTCGGGATTTCGGATATCAGGTCGTTGAACTGGTCGACGCTGGTGATTTCCGTATGGTTCAATGACAGGATGATGTCGCCTTCGGCAAGCTGGGACTGAAGAACGGCGCCTTTCACCTTGACGATGAGGATGCCGTGGTCGACGCCTGCTGCGTTTTTCTGGTCTGCGCCGAGATTCCTGAGTCCCAGTCCTATCCTGTTGACGGAAAGCCGCTGGGGAACGGGAACGGCAGGCGCGCTGCCGGAAGAGAGTTCGCCGATCGTGACGTCCAGATTCTGCGCTGCGCCGTTTCTCCAGATCTTCACTTCGGCTTTGGTGCCGGGACTGGTTGCGCCGACAAGCGCCGGGAGCTCGGTCGAGCTGTCGACCTCCTTGCCGTTGAAGCCGATGATGACGTCCCCGGGACGAATTCCCGCCTTGTCGGCAGGGCTGTCCTTCTCGACGGAAGCGACCAGCGCGCCGTTCGCATTTTTCATGCCGAAAGACCTTGCAAGATCCTGGTTCAGTTCCTGGATTTCCACGCCCAGTCTTCCCCTGCTGACTTTTCCGTTTTCCTTCAGCTGTTTTGCGATGTTCATCGCGACATCGATGGGAATCGCGAAGGAAAGCCCCATGTAGCCGCCTGTCCTGCTGTAGATCTGGGAATTGATGCCGACCACTTCGCCCTTCATGTTGAAAAGCGGGCCGCCCGAATTTCCGGGATTGATCGGCACATCTGTCTGGATGAAGGGGACGTAGTTTTCGTCAGGAAGGCTCCTGCCTTTTGCGCTGACTATTCCCGCCGTGACGCTGTTGTCGAAGCCGAAAGGGGAGCCGATGGCCAGAACCCATTCTCCGACTTTCAGCCTCGAAGGATCGCCTATCGGGACGATAGGCAGGTTCTTCGCCTTGATCTTGATCAGCGCGATGTCCGCCCGCTTGTCCGAGCCGATCACCTTGGCCCTGAATTCGCGCTTGTCGGTGAGCTTGACGGTGACTTCGTCGCTGTCGTCTATGACATGCGCGTTCGTCAGGATATAGCCGTCGTGACTGATGACGAATCCGGAACCCAGCGATTTGGACTGGTATTCGTGCGGAGTCTGGGGAGGATTCGGCATGAACCTGTGGAAGAAGTCGTAGAAGGGGTCGTTGTCCGGCGAATCAGGCGAAAAAGGACTCGAGGCCGAGTCCTCGACGATCTTCGTCGAGCTGATGTTGACGACGGCCGCCCCTTCCTTCGCAACCAGCGTCGAGAAATCGGGCAGGGTCACGAGCGGGGCCGGGGAGGACTGCCCGCTTTGCTGGGGAGGCTGAGCCTGGGGCGTCTGGTGCGGGGTGCATCCGAGCAGGGAAAGGGAAAGGATGAGGCATACCAGCATCTTGTTTTCAGGCATCAGGTTCTCCGTTCACGCTTCTGCGATTTCAAGATTTGTTCTGACAACAGACGCGCTACCAAGTTTAAAATAGACATTTTAAACTACCCCCGGACCCTATGCGAATCTCAATGATTGCAGCGATGGCAAAAAACCGCGTCATCGGGCACAAGAATACCCTGCCATGGCATCTCCCCGAGGATCTGAAGCACTTCAGGAATCTCACCATGGGGCATCATATCCTGATGGGGAGAAAAACCTTCGAATCGATAGGAAAGCCCCTTCCCGGAAGAAAGTCCGTCGTCATTTCGAGAAATCCCGATTTCTTTTTTCAGGGCGTCGAAGTCGCACGGTCCATCGATCAGGCGATTTCGCTGTGCAGCGGCGATGAAGAGATTTTCTTCATCGGCGGAGCGGCGCTCTACGATCAGGCCATTGTCTTTGCGCAGAGGATCTATCTCACCGAAATCAGGCAGGAATACGAGGGGGATGCGTATTTCCCGGAAATCGATGCTGAGGTTTGGCAGGAAGCATCGAGGGAGAGGCATGGAGGGTACGATTTCGTGGTCTACGAGAGGAAGGGGGATCAACCCCTCCCTTTCACAAGACGATGACGTCGGGAAGTGGAAAGCCGTTGAAGTTGCTGGCGTAAGCTGTGGTGTAGGCCCCTGCGTTCCTGATATAGATGAAGTCCCCCTCCTGCATGTCTTCGGGAAACAGCTCTTCCCTCATCAGGATGTCTACCGAATCGCATGTCGGACCTGCGACTGTCCAGGGAATGGGCGCGCCATGCCGATCGGTATCGATGCGGTAGCGCAGTCCCTCGGAAGTCTCGATGACGCCCCCGAAAAGACCCGCGTCCCAGTACATCCAGCGCTTTCCCGCCCTCGTCGCGGTTCCGACAACCCGGCAGACGAAGCAGCCTGCATCCGATACCAGGTAGCGTCCGGGTTCGGCCATGATCCGGACGGACTCGGGCAGGTCGGCTATCGATTCGTTGACGACATCGCCTATCATTTCTATGGAAGGAATGGGCTTCATGTGCTGGACGGGATAGCCTCCGCCGATATTGAGCAGGCGAGGATCGAGCCCTTTCGACTTCATCGATTCGAACACTTCCTTCGCGCGCCTGATGCCTATTCTCCAGTTTTCGGGGTTACGGCATTGGGAGCCGACATGGAAAGTCACCCCTGCTAGATCGGCCTTAAGCCTGGCGGCCTCGATGACGATTTCCTCTGCTTCATCTGCATAGGCGCCGAATTTTCCGCCAAGCGGCCAGTCGCTTCCGATGTTGGGTGTGTCGATCCTGAGGTAAAGCCTGGCGTCAGGCTTGACGCCGACGATCTTTCTCAATTCCTCGATGCTGTCGAGGACATACCATTCCACCCCTTTTTCAGCTGCATATTCGATAAAGTGCCTGGATTTCACGGGATTGCTGTAATAGATTTCGCTTGCCGGGACGCCGAGATCGAGGAGCAGGTCGAGTTCCGCAATCGAAGCGATCTCGAATCCGACGCCTTCCTCTATCAATATCCGGAGTACCCTCGGGTCGGGATTGGATTTCACTGCGAAATGGGGGAAGACGCGCGGCATCGCTTCCTTGAATCGCCTTGCCTTGTTTCTGACGATTTCGGAATCGAGGATGAGGAATGGCTTTTCATAGCCGTTTTCAAGCTGCTTTGCGATCTTCGAGAAATCGATGCTGATTTCCGTGCTGGAAGGGAAGGGGTTTTCTTCCTTGAGGGCGGGGGCTGTCATGGTTTTCTCCTAAAACTACGTTACCGGGATATGAAGATTGATCAGATCGATGCCTGAATGGCGCCTTTTGCTTGTCATGATGACCTCCTGAATGCTGAATGGAATCGCGCGATTATACGCTCAATAATCTTAATAATCCCTTTCAGAAATGAAAAGCCCGTCACCTTTTCAGGTGACGGGCCAGGATGGGTTCTTTTCGTCAGAATCTGAAGAGGACGCCCAGAGACCATATACCGACATTGAAGTTGTTGGTGGCGCCGACTTGGGACACGGCCGCGCCATATCGGTCCCAGCCCAGACGGAATCCGACCTGGGGCGTCACGTCATATTCGGCGCCAAGGCCGTATGTCGCAGCGCTCCTGTTGTCGCCGGTGACGCCTGCAGGCACCGAGGAGGCGCTGGTCTTGGCATTGGCATAGCCGAGCCTGCCGTAAAGCGAGAACCCGTTGGTCAGAGGCAATGTCCCGACGACATCCAGACCGTAGATGTCCTGCGTTTTGCCATCTGCGTAGGCGCCGCCCACGCCGGCTGCAGAGAACTTTCCGCCTTCGGTGTAGAAGCCTTCAAGCGCCCAGTATTGCGTGAACTGGTAGCCGAGAAAAACGCCGCCCACCGTGTCCGTCGATTTTGTCATGGAGACGCCGGGGAGAATGGTTCCTGTGTTCGTTCTGCCCACGTCGGCCCCGACATACCAGCCTTGTGCTGCGTTTGCTGCGGCAGAAAACGTTCCTGCGGCAGCGATGATGCCGATTGAAACAAGCGATTTGATTTTCATGATCGATCCTTTCGTTTAATGCTTGATCGTCTCAAGCTGATTCCACTATAGGATCGATTCGCGGGAATTCAACAAGGTTGTTGCTTAAATGCAACAGACCCGGAATTCATATCTTCGGCAGGGTGACGCCGTGCTGTCCCTGGTATTTTCCGCCCCTGTCCCTGTAGGAAGTCTCGCAGACTTCGTCGGATTCGAAGAAGATTACCTGGGCCACGCCTTCGTTGGCGTAGATCTTCGCCGGAAGGGGGGTGGTGTTGGAGAATTCGAGCGTGACATATCCTTCCCATTCGGGCTCGAAGGGGGTCACGTTGACGATGATGCCGCAGCGCGCATAGGTGGATTTTCCCAGGCAGATGGTGAGCACGTTCCTGGGGATCCTGAAATATTCGACTGTCCTGGCGAGCGCGAACGAATTGGGGGGGATGATGCAGACATCCCCTTTGAAGTCGACGAAAGAATTCGAGTCGAAATTCTTCGGGTCGACGATCGTGGTATTGATGTTGGTGAAGAGCTTGAATTCGTCCGAACAGCGGATGTCGTAGCCGTAGCTCGACGTGCCATAGGATACGATCTTTCTCCCCTCGGTTTCCTTGATCTGGTTCGGCACGAAAGGCTCGATCATGCCGTGTTCCTCCGCCATTCTGCGGATCCATCTATCTGATTTTATGCTCATTTAGGTATTCTGGATGACGATTTTCGGGAACAGCGCAGTATGGTCCTGGGCGAGATCAGAGACCTTGTAGGCGACCCTTCGCGCAATCGCCTTGTAGATGGCGCTGATCTTCCCTTCCCGCTCTGCGATGACAGTCGGGTTGCCCGAGTCGGCCTGTTCCCTGATCCTGATGTCGAGCGGAAGGGATCCGAGGAATTCGACGTCGTAATCCTTGCACATCTTCTCGCCGCCGCCTGAACCGAAAATGGGTTCCTCGTGGCCGCAGTTCGAGCAGATATGGGTGCTCATGTTCTCGACTATGCCGAGGATGGGAACGCCGACCTTCTCGAACATCTTGAGCCCTTTCCTGGCGTCGAGCAGCGCGATGTCCTGCGGCGTCGTGACGATCACCGCGCCGGTCAGCGGGACCTTCTGGGCGAGCGTGAGCTGGACGTCGCCGGTTCCGGGGGGAAGGTCGATGACGAGGTAGTCGAGATCCTGCCAGTTGGTGTCGTTCAGCAATTGTTCGAGCGCCTGGGTGACCATCGGCCCACGCCAGACCATGGGGGCTTCCACGTCGACCAGGAAGCCTATCGACATGGCCTGGATGCCATGGCCCTTCATGGGCTCCATCTTTTTTCCGTCCAGCGATTCGGGCTGGCCGTCTATGCCGAGCATGGCAGGCTGGGAAGGTCCGTAGATGTCGGCATCGAGTATGCCTACTTTCGCGCCTTCTTCGGAGAGGGCGAGGGCGAGGTTGACTGCCGTCGTCGACTTTCCGACGCCGCCCTTGCCTGAAGCGACGGCGATGATGTTCTTGATGCCTGGAATCAGCTTCACGCCGCGCTGAACGGAATGGGCGATGATCTTGGAGGAGACATTCACGCTGACCTTGCCTATTCCCGGAATGGATTCGAGTCTTTTCGAGACGAGTTTGCCGATTTCATCCAGCACGCTCTTTGCGGGATAGCCCAGCAGGATGTCGACGGACACGTCGTTTCCTTCTATCCTGATGTTCCTGGCTGATTTGCTGGACATGAAATCCTTCTGCGTGTTGGGGTCGATGACCTCCTTCAGTGCCGCTTTTACGATCTCTTCTGAAACTGACATGGTGCTTCCTTCGGGATAAATTAATTTACCTAGTTTAAACAATATTTCTGATGGTGCATACCATGGCCTAAGAAGGGTTTTTGATGCATTGCAGGGCGACAAAAGCTAGAATAGGGGTAATTCAAGATCATCTCGAGAAATGAAAAGAAAGAAGATCCTCGTCACTTCAGCGCTCCCCTATGCCAACGGCAGCATCCATCTCGGCCATCTCGTCGAATATGTGCAGACGGACATATGGGTTCGATTCCAGAAAATGCAAGGGCATGAATGCCTCTACGTCTGCGCGGACGACACGCACGGCACGCCCATCATGCTTCGCGCCGAAAAGGAAGGCATTTCCCCGGAAATCCTGATATCCCGGGTGTGGCTCGAGCATTTCGAGGATTTCTCGTCGTTCCATGTCAATTTCGACCATTACGGTTCGACCAATTCCGAGGAAACGAGGGAATTTGCCTGCGCCATCTATCTGGAACTCAAGTCGCAGGGGCTGATCGAGGCGAGAACGATAGAGCAGTATTACGATCCGGTGAAACAGATGTTTCTGCCGGACCGCTTCATCAAGGGAGAATGCCCGAAATGCGGGGCAAAGGACCAGTACGGGGACAACTGCGAAGTCTGCGGCGCGGCCTATACCCCTTCCGATCTCAGGAATCCCTATTCGGCAGTATCCGGGGCGAAGCCCGAACTCAGGGAATCCGAGCATTATTTCTTCAGGCTTTCCGACGAACGGTGCAGGACATTCCTTCGGGAATGGACAAGAAGCGGGACGCTGCAGCAGGAAGCATCGAACAAGATGCAGGAGTGGCTAGGGTCCGATCTTTCTGACTGGGATATTTCCAGGGATGCGCCCTATTTCGGCTTCGAGATCCCGGATGCGCCGGGGAAGTATTTCTATGTCTGGCTCGATGCGCCGATAGGCTACATGGGCAGCTTCATGAAGCTCTGCAAGGAGCGCGGCATCGATTTCGAGGAATACTGGAAAAAAGGATCAGAGACCGAACTCTATCATTTCATCGGAAAAGACATCCTCTATTTTCATGCGCTCTTCTGGCCTGCCATGCTCGAGCATGCCGGATTCAGGACGCCCACCAGGCTTTTCGCACATGGTTTCCTGACAGTGAACGGGGAAAAGATGTCGAAATCCCGGGGCACCTTCATCACCGCGAGAAGCTACGCGGAGCATGTCAAGAACACGGAATACCTGCGCTACTACTACGCATCGAAATTGAACGGAACGATGGAGGACATCGACCTCAATCTCGAGGATTTCGTCCTGAAGGTGAACTCGGACCTGATCGGGAAATACATCAACATCGCGAGCCGCTGCGCCGGATTCATCGCGAAGCGCTTCGACGGCATGCTTTCTTCATCGATTTCGAGAGAAAACCTGAACTGGCTGGAAAAGGCATTTTCCGAAACATTCGACGAGGAAGGAAGACCTGTCGATCGCGGAACCTATATTGCAGCCTGCTATTCGGAAAGGAATTACGCCAAGGCGGTCAGGGAAATCATGTCTGTTGCGGACGTGGTCAACGTGTACATCAACGACCTGAAGCCGTGGGAGCTTGCCAAGGAAGCGGGGAAGGATGAGAAGCTGCATGAGGCCTGCACGGTTTTCCTGAATGCCTTCAGGAAACTGACGATTTTCCTCAAACCCGTACTCCCTGAACTCGCCGAGAAAGTCGAGCATTTCCTGTCCGTTCATCCGCTTCGGTGGGAAGATCTCGGCAATCTTCTGCCCCCCGGGCACAGAATCAACGAATACAGTCACCTCATGACGAGGCTCGATGCCAAATCGATAGAGGCCATGGTCGAGGCCAACAGGGAAAGCCTGAAGCCTGTCGGGCATTCGCCTGCGCGCCATGCCGAATCGCAGATTCATCATCAGCCTGTGCTCGAGACGATATCGATAGACGACTTCTCCAAGGTCGATCTGAGAGTCGCCAGGATCGTCAAGGCAGAACATGTCGAAGGGGCGGAAAAGCTGCTGAAGCTCACGCTCGACATCGGTTCCGAAAAACGCACCGTGTTTGCAGGAATCAAGTCCGCCTATTCCCCTGAATCCCTCGAAGGCAGGCTGACGGTGATGGTCGCGAATCTCGCACCCAGAAAGATGAAGTTCGGCATGTCGGAAGGCATGGTGCTCGCGGCCGGGGGGGAGGCCGGGCTTTTCATCCTGAGCCCGGATCAGGGAGCGGTTCCGGGAATGAGGGTGAAATGAGGGGGTGCAACGCTTGAAATGAACGTCCAGCCGATAGAACTGATCATCCTGGCAGCGGTCCTCTGGATCGTGCTCGGACTGGTCGGCCTTGCGGCAGGAAAGCATGTCGGATTCGTGAGAAGCATCGTCTTCCCGCTGGGCGCGGCTGCCGGACTGGTTGTTGCAGCTTCAGCCTATTTCTCGACAGGCATCGAAACCGAAATCTCCCTGCTGGGACTTCCCGATCTTCCCTTCCATTTCAGGCTCGATGCCCTGTCCGCTTTTTTCCTGATGATTCTGGGCCTCGCGGTTTTCGGCATTTCTTCCTATTCTGCAGGTTACTTCAGGAACGAGAAGGAACATATCGGCACGATTTGCCTGGAATACCATGTCTTCCTCGCCGCGATGACCTTCGTGATCCTCGCCGACGACGCTTTCCTTTTCATGGTTTCATGGGAAGCCATGGCGCTTTCGTCCTATTTCCTGGTGACGACCGACCACAGGATTGCCGAGATCAGGCGAGCCGGGTTCATCTATCTGCTGATGGCGCATCTCGGCGCGATCAGTCTTCTGCTCTTCTTTGGATCGATGGGAGGAAATTACAGCTTCGATGCGATGAGGGGGACTCATCTTTCAGGCATGCAGGCGACTTTCGCCTTCCTGCTCGCCCTTTTTGGCTTCGGCGCAAAGGCCGGCATGCTGCCGCTCCATGTCTGGCTCCCCGAGGCCCATCCTGCAGCACCTTCACCGGTATCCGCGATGATGAGCGGGGTGATGCTGAAGACCGCCGTCTACGGTCTCATCCGCGTGCTTTTCGATCTGCTCCACCTGCAGCTATGGTGGTGGGGCGTGCTGATCCTCGCAATCGGCCTCCTGACCGCGCTTTTCGGCGCCGTTTTCAGCGCCGTCCAGAGCGACATGAAGCGCCTGCTCGCCTATTCATCGGTCGAGAACATCGGCATCGTTTTCGTAGGTCTTGGCCTTTCGGCAATATTCAGGGCTTATGCCATGAATTCGCTGGCGGCGCTCGCCCTCGTCGCAACCCTTTACCATTGCCTCAATCATGCCTTCTTCAAGAGCCTGCTTTTCCTCTGCACGGGTTCCGTGCTGCACGCGACAGGCGAGCGGAATCTCGGCAAACTGGGCGGATTGATCCACAACATGCCATGGGTCGCCTGGACTGCGCTCATCGGTTCGCTCGCCATAGCAGGACTTCCTCCGCTGAACGGCTTCGTCTCCGAATGGCTGCTTCTCCAGGCTTTTCTTTTCACGCCCGGATTGCCCCATTCCTATCTCAACATGATGATTCCGGTTGCGGCCGCAGCGCTTGTCCTGACAGGCGCCGCGGCAGGCTACGTGATGGTCAAGTTCTACGGGATCGTCTTTCTCGGGCAGCCGAGGGAGGAGAAGCTGCGGGAAGCGAAGAGCGCAGGCGGATGGGAGCGGGCAGGGCTGCTGTGGCTTTCTTCCGGCTGCATTCTTCTCGGGCTTTTTCCTTTCTTCGTGATCGATCATCTCGCCGGCGTGACCGATTTTCTTCTGGGCTCGAGACTCCCGTCAGCCGACTGGCTGTTTCTCGCGCCGATTTCGTCCGAACGGGCGAGCTACAGCCCGATTCTCTTCATGATCGTGACGCTCTTCGCGACAGTACTCGTTTTCCTTCTGGTCAGGCGCTTCTATCATGGGCGGGTGAGGCGGGCAATGCCATGGAATTGCGGCTATCCTGTATGGAACGCGCGCATGCAGGATACTTCAGAAGGGTTCGGGCAGCCGATCAGGCAGATATTCGATCCTTTCTTCAGGATAGGGCGGGAGCTGCCTTCTCCATTCGACACGGCGCCGAAATACAGCGCGAAGAGCGAAGACAGGATCTGGTTATGGCTCTATCTTCCTTTTGCCGGGATTGCCGAAAGGCTTGCCGATTTTTTCGGGAAGATACAGCAGGGAAGGATACTGGTTTACCTGATGTACAACTTCGTCACCCTGATCATACTGCTTCTCATCGTCCAATGAGCGCTTTCGGCCTTTTCACACAGTTGATGCAGCTTTTCCTGACTGTTCTGATCGCGCCTCTGCTGATGGGCTGGGTGAACCAGTGCAGGTCATGGCTGCAGAACAGGAAGGGGGCAGGCATCGATCAGCCCTATAGGAAGCTGGGCAAGCTTTTCAAGAAGGATGCAGTAATCGCGAAAAATGCCTCTCCTCTTTTCAGGGGGGTGCCCTACGTCCTTTTCGGATCGATGTGCCTTGCCGCGTCGATCGTTCCTTCACTTGCGACAGACCTCAGCTTTTCGAAGGCGGCTGACGCCATCGCGCTTGCAGGCATATTCGCGCTGGCCCGAATTGCCATTTCGCTCGCCGCCATGGATATCGGCACGGCTTTCGGCGGCATGGGCGCGCGCCGGGAAATGCTGGTCGGCTTCCTGGCCGAACCGGCGCTGCTGATGGTGCTCTTCACGGCGTCATTGATCAGCCAGTCGACTTCGCTCACGGTGATCGTCGAGACCCTCGCCCACAGGCATGTCGAGATCTATCCGAGCATGGCTTTCGCGGGAATCGCCTTCCTGATGGTGCTTCTCGCTGAAAATGCCCGGATTCCTGTCGACAATCCGGCAAGCCATCTCGAGCTCACCATGATCCACGAGGCGATGATACTGGAATATTCGGCCAGACACCTGGCGCTGATCGAATGGGCGAGTTCGATCAAGCTTTTCGCCTATGTGACCATAGGCATCGCGCTTTTCGCTCCATGGGGCATCGCCCAGAGCGCCGACTGGGCAGGCATGGCCTTCGCCCTGCCGATCCTGATCCTGAAGCTTCTTGTTGCGGGATTCGGACTTGCGCTGATCGAGACCGTCCTGGCCAAGCAGCGCATCTTCAGGGCGCCCGAGTTCATGGGAACGGCCTTCCTCTTCGGCGTGCTGGGCATGCTCGTCCATTTCCTGCTGGGAGCCTGACATGGCCGGACAATTCATCAACCTGCTCGCATCCATCCTCCTTCTTCTCGCTTTCGCCATGCTTTCACAGAGGCGGATCAAGCTGCTCGTCAGCCTCTTCATGATCCAGGGCCTGACCCTTTTCACCAATACCATCGTGATCGCATCGACCACGGGACAGGCTCACCTCTATTATTCGGCATTGCTCACGCTTTCCCTGAAGGTGGTGATCCTGCCGTGGATCCTTTTCAGGATGATCAGGCAGCTCAACGTCGAATGGGATGTCGAGACGCTGATCAACATCCCTTCGACCATGCTGGCAGGCATCGCCATCGTGATCGTCTCCTTCAATCTTGCGCTGCCCATTTCCCATCTTGCCGGGACCATCACCCGGGGCACCATAGGCATCGCCATGGCCTGCGTGCTGCTGTCGCTGCTGATGATGATCACGCGAAGCAAGGCGATCTCCCAGGTGATAGGCTTTCTTTCCATGGAAAACGGGCTTTTCTTCGCGGCCACCAGCACCACTTACGGCATGCCCATGGTTGTCGAACTCGGCGTTGCGCTCGACGTGCTGGTCGGCGTGCTGATCCTCGGCGTTTTCTTTTTCCAGATCAGGGAAAAATTCGAAAGCCTGGATCTCAAGCATCTGGAGAAGAAAGAGGAATGATGGAGATGCTGGCCGTACTGGGTTTCCCGCTTCTTGGAGGCGCATTCCTCGCAAAATGGGGGAACCGGCGCTGGGCGCCCGAATTCAATTCGGCTGCGAGCCTGCTGACGCTGGTTTCGGCCATCCTGCTGGCGTTGAGAGTGCTGCTCCACGGCCCCATGATCGTTTTTCACGAGCAGTTCTTCATCGACTCATTCAACGTCTTCCTGGTCGTGCTGACCGCGTTCGTCGCCTTCACCACGACGATCTTCTCGAGACCCTACATGAGGAACGAGCAGGTTCTGAGCGGGCTGACGAACTACCAGTTGAGGCTCTATCACAGCATGTACCAGATTTTCTGCTTCACCATGCTGCTCGCCCTCACCACCAACAATCTCGGCATCCTCTGGGTCGCGATGGAAGGGGCAACCCTTGCCACGGTTCTTCTGGTCAGTCTTTACCGAACGAGAGAAAGCCTCGAAGCGGCGTGGAAGTATTTCATCCTCTGCGGGGTCGGGATCGCGCAGGCGCTATTCGGCACGATCCTGATCTATTTCGCAGCCGAAAAGGTCCTGGGAGCGGGGGGAACTGCGCTCCTCTGGACTCACCTCAATGCTGCGAAAGGCAGTCTCGAGCCGACCGTTCTTTCCATCGCCTTCGTTTTCCTGCTGGTCGGATACGGCACCAAGGTCGGGCTCGTGCCGCTGCACAGCTGGCTGCCTGACGCCCATGCGGAAGGCCCGACCCCGGTTTCGGCGGTGCTCTCGGGGCTCCTGCTCAACGTTGCGCTCTATGCCGTCGTGAGAGGCAAGATCCTGGTCTCGGGGGCGCTCGAAACCCGCTTCGCAGACAATCTGATGATCGCCTTTGGGCTGCTCTCCGTGTTGACCGCTGCCTTTCTGCTCTGGAAGCAGAAGGACATCAAGCGCCTTTTCGGCTATTCCTCCATCGAACACATGGGCCTCATGACTTTTGCATTCGGAATAGGGGCGAATTTCGCAGGGCTGCTGCACATGACCGTCCATTCCCTGACCAAGTCCGCGATCTTCTTCGCTGTAGGGCATGCAGCGCAGCATTCGGGGACGAAATCGATGGACAAGATCACGGGGTTGATCAAATCGCCCGCAGTGGGATGGGGGCTGATGCTGGGCGGGCTTGCGATACTCGGCATGCCGCCTTTCGGCGTATTCACGAGCGAATTCCTGATTCTCACCCATGCCATGCAGAGCCATCCATGGGCGACCCCCATTCTTCTCGTCGCATTGGGCGTTGCTTTCGCCGCCATATTCGGCAGAGTGCAGTCCATGGTATGGGGGGAATCGAAAGGGATGGCGCTTCCCCATGCGCCGGCCTACCTTCCCATCATGATTCATCTCGCCATCGTGCTCGTTCTGGGCCTCTACATTCCGCGCCATCTCGCTCAATGGTACAACGATGCGGCAAGGCTGATAGGATGAATATGGATTTCGAAGGCATGGAAAGGATCCGAGGCATCGCGCCGATATGGAAGGCGGAAGGCGACTGGCTGGAGAGGGCGGAAAGCTGCAGGGATGAAGGGGGGCGGCTCGTCTCTCTCTGGGGAAGCGAAACCGAAGAAGGGGCATTCGTTCATGCAGCCTATGTCTTGTCGAAAGGCATGCTGATCGTGAAGCATCGCGTGGAGGGAGGGAGCTATCCCGACCTCTCGGGAATCTTTCCCTGCGCCTCCCGAATGCAGCGTTCCATCTTCGACATGCACGGCATCGACCATCAGGGGCGGGACAAGCGGCCATGGCTATGCCACGGCTTCTGGAAATTCCCCTTGAGAAAGGGGGGATTGCAGGGGGCGACGCCTTCTTCCGAAGACTATCCTTTCGTCAGGGTGGAAGGCGAAGGGGTTCACGAGATCGCAGTGGGTCCCGTTCATGCAGGCATCATAGAGCCCGGACATTTCAGGTTCCAGGTCGTCGGGGAAAAGCTCCTGAGGCTGG
Source organism: Pseudomonadota bacterium (assembly GCA_021848825.1). Taxonomy (GTDB): domain Bacteria; phylum Pseudomonadota; class Gammaproteobacteria; order Burkholderiales; family JABEVD01; genus JABEVD01. Next base: position 37,483 of record JAJZTQ010000007.1, on the reverse strand, counting down.
AGGAAAGGCTGGGCTACAAGCACAAGGGAATAGAAAAGGCGTTCGAAGGCATGACGATTCCTGAAGGGGCGAGGCTTGCCGCGAGGATAAGCGGGGACAGCACGGTCGCCTATTCCTGGGCCTATGCCATGGCGGTCGAGGCAGCCTGCGGCATCACGGTTTCTTCCAGGGCCGGACTGCTGAGGGGAATAGCGCTCGAACGCGAGCGGGTGGCGAACCACCTTGCGGATCTGGGGGCGCTGGGCAACGATGCTGGCTTTTCATTCGGCCTTGCGCAGTTTTCAGTCATCCGGGAAGACATGCTGAGAATCAACAAATCGGTTTTCGGCCATCGCCTGATGATGGATCTGGTCGTGCCCGGAGGCATGTCGGGGGACTTCGAAGAGGGCGGGAAAATGATCGAGGAGACGAACATCATCGAGTCGAAGGTCAGGGATCTGCGCGAGATCTACATGGATCATACGGGCCTTCAGGACAGGTTCCTGACGACAGGGAAGGTGGAGCCGGCCCTTGCCGCAGCACTGGGGCTGACAGGGCTTGCGGGGCGTGCGAGCAGGAATGCGGCAGACATCAGGGTCGATCATGCCTATTTTCCATACGATATGCTGGATGTTTCCATGGCGACCCACTACGGCGGGGATGTCGCGGCAAGGGTTTCAGTCCGGTTCGACGAGATATTCGAAAGCCTCAGACTGATCAGGATGATGATAGAGAGGCTGCCGGAAGGGGAGATCATGCAAAATCTTCCTGCCTGCAGCGGATTCGGCGCAGGATGGGTGGAAGGTTTCAGGGGCGAGGTGCTGCTGGCGCTGGAGATCGAAAATGGCGTGATCAGGCGGGCGCATCCCCATGATCCTTCATGGCAGAACTGGCCCGTGCTCGAATTCGCCGTGACGGGGAACATCGTTCCCGACTTTCCATTGATCAACAAGTCATTCAATCTGAGCTACAGCGGGCACGATCTATAAATGTACAGGATCATCAGGGAAATACTGAAATACGGCATCAAGACGGAGCCTGCGCCTGCTTGCGATCCATCGCTCAAGGTGGGCGGGATGGAAATGCTCGAGAAATCGCTCGCCATCAGGCATGTCGATGCGGGTTCCTGCAATGGCTGCGAGCTGGAGATCCATGCGCTCAACAATCCCTATTACCTTCTGGAAGGCTCGGGCATCCAGTTCGTCGCAAGTCCCAGGCATGCCGACATGCTGCTCGTCACGGGCCCCGTTTCCAGGCACATGGAAGCGGCTCTGAAGGCAACATATGATGCCATGTCCGAACCCAGGCTGGTCGTGGCGGTGGGCGATTGCGGCAGGAACGGCGGAATATACTGCAGCAGGCGCAATTATGCCTGCTGCGGAGGAATATCGAGCGTGATTCCGGTTGATGTCGAGATTCCCGGATGCCCGCCCGAACCCGAAGCGATATTGAAGGGCATCCTCTCTGCGATCAGGAGTTGAGCAGCTTTCCTATGTCCTTGACCATGTCATCAGGTTTTTCCCCGTATTTCATGTAGGTCCTGAGACGGCCTTGTCTGTCGAAGACGAAGCATCCCGCAGTATGGTCCATGGCGTAATTCTTCCAGTCATCCTCGATCTGCACTTTCTGATAGAAGACATGGAATTCATCGGCAGTCCGCTTCGTCTCTACCGCATTTCCGTAAAGGCCGAGGAATGTCGGATTGAAGAAAGGGACATATTTTTTAAGGATCTCCGGCGTGTCTCTTTCAGGGTCGACAGTGACGAACAGCACCTGGACCTTGTCTGCTTCCTTTCCCAGTTTCTTCATCGCGATGGCAAGATCGGAAAGCGTGGTCGGGCAGACGTCAGGGCAATGGGTATAGCCGAAAAAGAGCACGACGACCTTTCCCCTGAAGTCCGACAGCTGCCTCGGTTTTCCGTTGAAATCGGTGAGGTGGAAGTCCTTGCCGTAGCTCACGCCTGAGAGATCGTGGGGGAAAACCTTGTAGAGATCCTGCTTCTTCTCGCCGCATCCCGAGAGGAGGGCGAGCAGGATCATGAAAAAAGCCGGTATGCGCATCATCGAATGTTGAGCCAAAATCGGATTGTAGTCCCGATTCAGGATGAGGAAAAGCGCGCCCCTGTCGGTAAAACGCCAATTATGCAATAATTGAAGGCATGAAACCGAGAAATCTATATGACAAATTGTGGGAGAGCCATGTCGTCAGGCAGGAAGAAGACGGCACGGCATTGCTCTACATAGACAGGCATCTTGTTCACGAAGTGACGAGTCCCCAGGCCTTCGAAGGGCTTCGAATCAATGGCCGAACCCCATGGCGCCAGGGATCCGTTCTTGCCGTGGCGGACCACAACGTTCCGACGACAGGGCGCGAAGCAGGGATCAAGGATCCCATCTCGAGGCTGCAGGTCGAGACCCTTGACTCGAACTGCGAGCATTTCGGTATAGAGGAATTCAGGATGAACGATCTGCGCCAGGGGATCGTTCACGTCGTGGGTCCCGAGCAGGGCGCGACCTTGCCCGGGATGACGGTCGTCTGCGGAGATTCCCATACCAGCACGCATGGCGCATTCGCTGCGCTCGCCTTCGGCATAGGCACTTCCGAAGTCGAACATGTGCTTGCAACGCAATGCCTGATCGCCAGGAAGTCGAAATCCATGCGCATTTCGGTTGAAGGGAAACTCTCTCCCGGTGTCACAGCGAAGGACGTCGCCCTCTACATCATAGGGAAGATCGGCACTGCAGGCGGAACAGGATATGCAATGGAATTTTCCGGGAACGCGATCCGCTCGCTTTCGATGGAAGGGCGGATGACCCTTTGCAACATGGCCATAGAGGCAGGGGCGAGAGCGGGCATGGTCGCAGTGGATGAAAAGACCCTGGACTATGTCAGGGGAAGGCCTTTTTCCCCGAAAGGCGAGATGTTCGATGCCGCATGCCGCTACTGGAATACCTTGAAGAGCGACGAGGGCGCGTCATTCGATTCAGAGGTCACGATCGATGCAGCGGAAATCAGACCCCAGGTCACCTGGGGAACTTCGCCCGAGATGGTCGTGCCGATAGACGGCTCGGTTCCCGACCCTGGAAAGGTTGCGGATCCGGTCAAGCGCCAGGGAATGGAAAAGGCGCTGGAATACATGGGATTGAAGCCAGACACGAAGATGGAGGACATCCAGGTCGACAAGGTCTTCATCGGCTCCTGCACCAATTCCAGGATAGAGGATCTCAGGGCCGCGGCAGCGATCGTGAGGGGACGCCATGTCGCGGGCAACGTCAAGCTTGCCATGGTCGTTCCGGGCTCCGGACTCGTCAAGCATCAGGCCGAGGAAGAGGGGCTCGACAGGATATTCATCGATGCGGGTTTCGAATGGCGGGATCCGGGATGCTCGATGTGTCTTGCCATGAACGACGACAGGCTCCGCCCCGGAGAGCGCTGCGCATCCACTTCGAACAGGAATTTCGAAGGAAGGCAGGGGCCGGGCGGAAGGACCCATCTCGTCAGCCCCGAGCTCGCTGCAGCGGCAGCCGTTGCCGGCCACTTCATCGATCCCGGGAAACTTTCATGAAGGCATTCAAACAGCTGAACGGAATCGTCGTGCCGCTCGATCGGCCCAATGTCGATACGGACGCAATCATCCCGAAACAGTTTCTGAAGTCCATCCACAGAAGCGGATTCGGCCCCAATCTTTTCGACGAATGGCGTTATCTGGACCACGGCGAGCCCGGCATGGACAACAGCAAGAGGCCGTTGAATCCTGAATTCGTGCTCAACAAGAAGCGCTACCAGGGCGCGGAAATCCTGCTCGGCCGCGAGAATTTCGGCTGCGGCTCGTCGAGGGAGCATGCCCCCTGGGCGCTGGAGGATTACGGAATCAGGGCAATCATCGCGCCATCCTTTGCCGACATCTTCTACAACAACTGCTTCAAGAACGGGCTGCTCCCCATCAGACTCGATGCAGAGATCGTGGACAGGCTTTTCAGGGAGACATTCGAAAGCGAGAGCTACAGGCTTTCCGTCGACCTCGAGAAACAGCTCATCGAGACGCCTTCCGGCGAGAAGATCGCATTCGATGTGGATTCCTTCAGAAAGCATTGCCTCGTCGAGGGGCTGGACGATATCGGGCTCACCCTCATCCACAAGGATGAAATCAGGGCGTATGAAAAAAGAAGGGAAAGCGTGCAGCCCTGGCTTTTCAACAGGAACGGAAAATGAAAATTGCGGTATTGCCGGGAGACGGCATCGGGCCCGAGATCGTGTCTCAGGCTGTGAAGGTGATGGACGTGCTTTCCAGGGAAGGCATGAAGATCGAGCTCGAATACGGCGACATAGGCGGGGCGGGGTACGATGCCGCAGGAGATCCCTATCCTGCGATTACATCCAGGCTTGCAAAAGAAGCCGACGCGGTATTGTTGGGGGCAGTGGGCGGCTATCGATACGACAGTCTGCCTAGACCGATGCGCCCGGAGCAGGGGCTCCTGAGGATCAGGAAGGAATTGAATCTTTTCGCAAATCTCAGACCTGCGATGCTCTATCCGGAGCTTGCGGGTTCTTCTTCCCTCAGGCCCGAAGTGGTCTCGGGGCTCGACATCATGATTCTGAGGGAGCTCACCGGGGACATCTATTTCGGCCAGCCTAAGGGGCTCAGGAAGAATGACGACGGGGAGCGGGAAGGGTACGACACCATGCTCTACAGTGAATCCGAGATAGCCAGGATTGCGCATGTGGCTTTCAAGACCGCGATGAAGCGGAAGAAGAGGCTGTGTTCGGTCGACAAGGCGAACGTGCTCGAGACGAGCGTGCTGTGGCGTGAAGTGGTGACTGCGATCGCAAGGGATTATCCGGAAGTCGAGCTTTCGCACATGTATGTCGACAATGCGGCGATGCAGCTCGTCAGGAATCCCAAGCAGTTCGACGTCATCGTGACAGGGAACATGTTCGGGGACATTCTATCCGACGAAGCCTCGATGCTGACAGGCTCGATAGGCATGCTTCCTTCGGCTTCGCTCGATTCGCAAGGAAAGGGGCTTTTCGAACCCATACACGGCTCAGCCCCCGACATAGCCGGGCAGAATGTGGCGAATCCGCTTGCAACGATCCTTTCTGTCGCCATGATGATGCGCCACACCTTCGATGACGAAGCGACGGCTCAGCGGATAGAAGATGCGGTGAGAAAGGCGCTTTTCGAAGGATTCAGGACGCCGGACATCCACCAGGAGGGAATGAAAAGGGTCGGCACGAAGGAAATGGGCGACGCTGTCGCCGCGAGACTTTGAGATGAGAGGATGAATTTGATGAGCAGGAAATACGATGTCGCCGTTCTGGGCGCAACGGGTGCAGTGGGAGAGACGATGCTTTCCATCCTGGAAGAGCGCAAGTTCCCTGTCGGGGAAATCTACCCGCTCGCGTCCAGCCGTTCGGCGGGAAGCAAGGTCAGGTTCCAGGGGCGCGACGTGACCGTTCTGGATGTTGCGGATTTCGATTTCTCCAAGGCGCAGATCGGCCTTTTTTCGGCCGGAGGGAACGTCTCGGCGGAGTATGCGCCCAGGGCTGCCGAGGCCGGCTGTGTCGTGATCGACAATACTGCCCATTTCAGGTACGAGGAAGACATTCCGCTCGTCGTTCCCGAAGTCAATCCTCACGCCATCGCGCATTACAGGAACAGGGGGATCATCGCCAATCCCAACTGTTCGACCATACAGATGCTGGTCGCATTGAAGCCTATCCACGATGCGGTGGGGATAGAGCGGATCAACGTGGCGACCTACCAGGCCGTGTCGGGTACTGGAAAGGAAGCGATAGAGGAGCTTGCGCAGCAGACCAGTTCGCTCTTCAATCAGAAGGAGGTGGTCTGCGAAGTCTACCCGAAGCGGATCGCATTCAATGTGCTTCCCCATATCGATGTTTTCATGGAAAACGGCTATACCAAGGAAGAAATGAAGATGGTCTGGGAAACCAGGAAGATCATGGAAGACGAATCGATCAGGGTGAATCCCACCGCTGTCAGGGTGCCGGTATTCTATGGTCATTCGGAGGCCGTCCACATCGAAACAAGGAAGAAGATCACAGCGGCCGAAGCCACTGAAATCCTGAAAAAGGCGCCCGGCGTGGTCGTCATGGACGAGCGCAAGGCCGGCGGCTATCCGACCCCTGCGATCGATGCGGCCGGACGGGACCCCGTTTTCGTCGGGAGGATAAGGGAGGACATTTCGCATCCCATGGGGCTCGATCTCTGGGTCGTCAGCGACAATGTCAGGAAGGGCGCTGCGCTCAACAGCGTTCAAATCGCTGAAATTTTGATTGAAAAATATATTGGTTAAGAGATAATTGGAGCGTTGCGAGTATCCTCGGCCGATAATCATATTTCAGGCGAAGCCCAGTTCATGATAAGAACGATGCTTAAAGTCTTGCTGATTGCCCTGCTCATGCCGGCTTTCTCGTGGGCGGCCGGGCTCGGGGAATTGAAGGTCATTTCCGCGCTGGGACAGCCGCTCAGGGCGGAAATCGCCGTCGTTTCGGAAAGCGGCGAGAGCCTGACGGCGCATATCGCTTCCCCCGATGCTTTCAGGCATGCGGGCGTCGACTACAATCCGATACTTGCCCATGTTGAAGCCGTGATGGCGACGCATCCTGACGGAAGCCGCTACATTCTTCTCAGCTCGCACGATATCGTCAACGATCCCTTTCTGGATATCCTGATCGATCTTTCCTGGCAGAACGGACAGATCGAGCGCGAATACACAATGCTGTTCGATCCGGTCGAATTCGCCAAGTCCCCCTCCGTTTCACCTCCTGTCGCCCTGAAGGAAAAGGCCCCGGCGGTTTCTCCATCTGCGCCTGCAGCATCGCCTTCGCCCAGGGCGGGATACAGGACGGTCAAGCGCGGCGACACGCTGAGCGGGATCGCCATGGAAACGAGGCCGGAAGGCGTGACGCTCGAGCAGATGCTGGTCGCCCTCTACCAGGCGAACGAAGATGCATTCATCGGCAAGAACATGAACCTGCTCGAGACCGGGCGCGTGCTGCGCGTTCCTGCGAAAGTCGAAATTGACTCGATCAGCCAGAATCATGCCGACAAGGTCATCAGGGTCCAGACAGCGGACTGGAACGCTTATCGTCAGCGGCTTGCATCGGTTGCGGTGCCGCGCGGAACCGGGATGAAGCGCAGCGTTTCAGGAAAGATCACGGCATCGGTCGAGGAAAACAAGGTTTCCAAGCCGCCTGAGGAAGTGCTCAAGCTTTCCAAGGGTGAGGCTTCATCCGCCGTCACGAAGGCGGAGGAGAAGGCTGCGCAGATCAGGACGATGAACGAGGCAAGCGAACGCATCCTGATGCTCGAAAAGAACATACAGGAAATGAAGAAGCTGCTTGCAATCAAGAACCAGGCCCTTGCCAGGGCGCGTTCGAGTGCTGCGGCGCCTGCATCCGCGTCTGTCTTCGACAATCCGGTCGTGCTGGGGGCATTGGGGGGCGTGGTGCTGGGGGTCGCAGGGATAGTATTGCTGATCGCCAGAAAGAGGAAGAAGGAAAAGCCTCAGCCTGTCAGGCCGGCTGATGTCGCGAAGCCGATGGCGAAGGCCGTCGAACTCAAGGAACAGCCGGTGGGCGAGGAGGCCGATCCGCTGGAAGAAGCGGAACTCTATATCTCCTATCGCCGTTATGCCCAGGCTGAGGAGATTCTGAAGGAAGTGCTGAAGACCAATCCCGGGAATTTCGAAGCTTTCCTCATGCTGATGAAGATCCACGCTGCCGGCGGCGAGAAGGAAAAGCTCGAACTCGAGGCGCGGAGGCTTCAGGCAATCTCCCCTCCCCATGAAGTATGGGATAGGGCGATGGAGATAGGATCTGCTGCAGATCCGGAAAATCCGCTTTATGGCGGCGCGCCCGGGGCGACGGAAGCTGCGCCCGAGGTTCGCGGAAAGGAAAGCCTCGACTTCGACCTCGATTTCGAGCCTTCACAGCCGAATGTCGATCTGCAGATCGATCATGCGGGAGAAATGCCTGTCGATGTCGATGTGCTGACAGAAGAAAAGATCATCGAACCCGCTGTCGATTTCGATCTTTCCTCGATTGAAGAGCCGGAGAGGCAGGCCGAAGAAGAAGGGCCGGTGGACTTCGATCTCTCCGCCATGGTTGAAGAAGCACCTGCAAAAGAAGCCGAAGAAGCGCCTGCAGACTTCGATCTTTCCGCCATGACAGAGGAAGAGCCTGAAAAAGAAGCCGAAGAAGCGCCTGTCGACTTCGATCTTTCCGCCATGGTTGAAGAAGCCCCTGAAAAAGAAGCCGAGGAAGCAGCGCCTGTCGACTTCGATCTTTCCGCCATGGTTGAAGAAGCCCCTGAAAAAGAAGCCGAGGAAGCAGCGCCTGTCGACTTCGATCTTTCCGCCATGGTTGAAGAAGAGCCTGAAAAAGAAGCCGAAGAAGCAGCGCCTGTCGACTTCGATCTCTCATCAATGGTTGAAGAAGCCCCTGAAAAGGAAGCCGAGGAAGCAGCGCCTGTCGACTTCGATCTCTCATCAATGGTTGAAGAAGCCCCTGAAAAGGAAGCCGAGGAAGCAGCGCCTGTCGACTTCGATCTCTCCTCCATGGTTGAAGAAGCCCCTGAAAAAGAAGCCGAGGAAGCAGCGCCTGTGGACTTCGGTCTCGCATCAATGGTTGAAGAAGAGCCTGTAAAGGAAGTCGAGGAAGCAGCGCCTGTGGACTTCGATCTCTCCTTGATTGCGGAGGAAGCGCCTCTTGCTTCGGAAAAGGGTTCGAAGACGCCTTTCGATCTTTCCGAAATCCCTTCCCTGGTCGAAGCGGAAAGCAAGCCCAGGATTCAGGAATTGCCGGATGTGGATCTTCACCTGGGCGACGTGCCCAACGAGATTTCGGAACCCAAAGAGCCGAACTGGTACGAAGTCGCAACCAAGCTCGATCTTGCCAAGGTTTACCAGGAAATGGGCGATTTCGAGGGGGCGAGAGAGATACTCGAAGAAGTGATGAATGAAGGCGATTCTGATCAGAAGTCGGTAGCCAGGGCCATGCTCGAGAGCCTCCCCCAATCCTGATGTCCGATTTTTTTTCCCTGCATCCTGCGACCAGGATACTGCTCTGGGTTGCGCTCGCCGTTCTGACTTTTTCTGCACGTGCGGAAATGCTTTTTTTTCTGTCGCTTTTTCTCTCGTTCATGCTTCTTTGCCAGGGAAACAGGCTTTTTTTCAGGCTGCTCAGGAGGATACGCTGGATACTCCTGTCCCTTTTCCTGATTTACGCATTCGAGACCCCGGGAAATCCTGTTTTCCATGCCGGACCGACCCTGGAAGGCCTGGTTTCCGGCACAATTCAGGCATGGCGCATCGTCCTCACCATCGCCTTTCTCGCTTTCCTTCACGCCACGACGAGCAGGGAAGAGATGCTGAGCGGCATCTATACGCTTCTTGTTCCTTTCAGGCGCTGGATGAATGTTGAAAGGATCGCCGTCCGGCTGCTTCTCACCCTGCACTATGCGGAAGAAGGGGGGGGAGGGAACTGGAAGGAAAGGATAAGGGTCGCTTTCGTCGACAAGGCCTGTGACAGATCCAGTTTCCTGCTTCCCCTTTATTCCTTCAGGATGCGGGATGGCGCGGCATTGCTCGCGGCCGCGTCCGTCATGATGCTGTGAGAATCGCAATAGGGCTCGAATACGATGGCAGCACTTTCCATGGCTGGCAGAGCCAGCCTTTCGGCTGCACGCTTCAGGACAGCGTCGAGGCGGCGGTTTCCAGCATTGCAGGGAAAAGAACGGAGGTTTCCGCAGCCGGCAGGACGGACAAAGGGGTGCATGCGTTATCCCAGGTTGCCCATTTCGACGTGGATGTCGAAAGACCCCTCCAGGCCTGGGTCAGGGGCGTCAACAGCAATCTTCCGGATGGCATCGCCGTGCTCTGGGCGAAACCGGTCGAAGACGAATTCCATGCGAGATTCAGCGCGACTTACAGGCGATACCGCTATCTTCTCCTCAATCACCCGGTGCGTCCGGGATTATTGAGCGGAAAGGTGGGCTGGTGCCACCAGGAACTCGATCTGGATAGGATGAGGGAAGGCGCTTCGCATTTGATAGGCGAGCATGATTTCAGCGCTTTCAGGGCCGCGGAATGCCAGGCGAAATCCCCGGTCAGGGAAATGCGAGAAATCAGCATAGAAAGAAGAGAAAGGCTTTTCGTTTTCGATATCAGAGCCAATGCCTTTCTCCATCATATGGTTAGGAACATCGTGGGGAGTCTCGTCTACGTGGGAAAAGGAAATCAAGAACCTTCATGGATGGGGGAACTGCTGGCGTCTGGCGACAGGAAGCTTGCAGCGCCCACTTTCTCCCCATGCGGCCTTTATCTCGCCGAGGTGGGCTATGATCCGAAATGGGGGCTTCCTCCCGCGCCCGAAAGGGGAATGCCTTGAAACCGGTCAAGATATGCGGCATCACAAGGAAGGAAGACGCACTCTCGGCGGCCTATTCCGGCGTTCACGCGATAGGGTTCGTATTTTACGCCGGGAGTCCTCGTCATGTCGATCCGGGACGGGCATCGGAAATTGCGAGGGCGCTCCCGCCCTTCATCAGCACGGTGGGGCTTTTCGTGAATCCCGAAAAAATCGAAGTCGAGAAGGTGATTTCGGAAGTGAGGCTCGATCTTCTGCAGTTCCACGGAGAGGAAGAGGAGGATTTCTGTTCGATGTTCTCGATTCCCTATATCAAGGCGGCGAGAGTCAAACCCGATCTTGATTTGGTACAATACGCAGCTTGCTATACTTCGGCCAAGGGGATTCTGCTGGATGCCTTCGTCGAAGGAGTGGAGGGAGGGACCGGGAAGACTTTCGACTGGAGCCTGATTCCTCATGGCCTTCCCCTTCCCGTGATTCTTTCCGGCGGATTGAATCCGGAGAATGTGACGGAGGCGATACTGAAAGTCGATCCGTGGGCGGTGGACGTGAGCAGCGGAGTGGAGTCCTCGAAAGGGATAAAGGATGCGGGCAAGATGGCCGCTTTCATGCAAGGAGTGAAAAAAGCTGATGTATGATCTTCCGGACAGTCAAGGCCATTTCGGCCCTTACGGCGGGATCTTTGTCGGGGAGACATTGGTCGGGGCCATAGAAGCGCTGCGAGAGGCTTATGCCCGCAACAGGGAGTGCCCGATATTCTTGGCGGAATTCGAGCATGAGCTGAAGCATTATGTCGGTCGCCCCAGCCCGATCTATCATGCGAAGCGCTGGTCCGAGCATCTGGGCGGCGCGCAGATACTCCTGAAGCGGGAGGATCTCAACCATACCGGCGCGCACAAGATCAACAACACCATCGGGCAGGCGCTGCTTGCGAGAAGAATGGGGAAAAGGCGTGTCATCGCGGAAACAGGAGCGGGTCAGCATGGCGTCGCAACGGCCACGGTGGCTGCAAGATACGGCATGGAATGCGTGATCTACATGGGCGCGGAGGATGTCAGGCGCCAGGCCCCCAATGTCTACAGGATGAAGCTGCTCGGTGCGACGGTGGTGCCTGTCGAAGGGGGATCGAAGACGCTCAAGGATGCCATGAACGAGGCGATGCGCGACTGGGTCACCCATGTCGAAAGCACTTTCTACATCATAGGGACGGTTGCAGGCCCTCATCCCTATCCGATGATGGTCAGGGACTTCCAGTCGGTGATCGGACGGGAAGCGAAAGCCCAGATGATGGAAGGTTTCGGACGCCAGCCGGACAGGCTCATCGCCTGCGTGGGAGGAGGGTCGAATGCGATCGGGCTTTTTTATCCCTATCTCGACGACGAGAGCGTTCGCATGACAGGGGTCGAGGCTGCCGGGGACGGCATAGAAACGGGAAGGCATGCCGCGCCGCTCTGCGCCGGGAAACCGGGTGTGCTGCACGGCAACAGGACCTACCTGATGCAGGACGAAAACGGCCAGATTCTCGACACCCATTCGATTTCAGCCGGATTGGACTATCCCGGCGTGGGGCCGGAGCATGCCTGGCTGAAAGACAGCAAGAGGGTGGATTACGTTTCGGTGACCGACAGCGAGGCGCTCGATGCATTCCATGCCTTGTGCCGCTATGAGGGGATCATCCCTGCGCTCGAATCCAGCCATGCGCTCGCCTATGCTGCAAAACTCGCGCCGCAAATGGAGAAGGACAGGCTGCTTCTGGTCAATCTCTCCGGGCGCGGGGACAAGGATATCAACACGGTTGCGCAGCGTTCGGGGATCACCTTATGAATCGGATAAATAATTCGTTCAGCAGACTGAAGGAAGAGGGAAAAAAGGCCCTGATTCCCTTCATCACCGCAGGCGACCCTCACCCGTCGATGACAGTATCCCTGATGCATGCGCTCGTGGATGCCGGGGCGGACATGATCGAGCTCGGCGTGCCGTTTTCGGACCCGATGTCGGACGGGCCGGTCATCCAGCATGCCTCCGAGCGTGCGCTGAAGTTCGGCACTTCGCTCAAGGACATTCTGGTAATGGTTGCCGAATTCAGGAAGAAGGATGACGCGACCCCCGTCATCCTGATGGGCTATCTGAATCCTTTTGAAGCGATGGGTTACGAAAAATTTGCTCTTGATGCAAAGCAAGCGGGGGTGGATGGCGTGCTGACCGTGGACTGCCCGCCCGAAGAGGGGGGCAAATTGCTTGATGCCTTCTCCAGGGAAGGGATAACCCCGATTTTCCTGCTTTCCCCTACGACATCGATGGCGCGCATGGAGAAGATAGGGAAATACGCGTCAGGATATGTCTATTACGTCTCGCTGAAAGGCGTGACAGGCGCAACCCATCTCGACTTCTCGGAGATAGAAGAGAAGGTGGGCGAAATCAGGAAGGTGATAGACATTCCTGTGTGCATCGGTTTCGGCATCCGTGACGAGGCGACTGCAAGGGCGGCGTCGCAGATAGCCGACGGCATCGTGATAGGGAGCAGGATAGTGAAGGAAATGGAAAGTGCTGATCGCGAATCCGCAGCAAAAAATGTTTCATCTTTCCTTTCGGCAATCAGGAAGGCGATAGACGAGGAGAAGCGATGAGCTGGTTCGAAAAACTGCTGCCGCCCAAGATCAAGCGCAAGGAAGAGACGGATACCAGGAAGATCGTCCCTGAAGGGCTGTGGAGCAAATGCGCGAGCTGCGAGTCCGTGCTCTACTATTCGGATCTCGAAAACAACCTGAATGTCTGTCCGAAATGCAATTTCCACAACAGGCTGGGCGCGAGGACGAGGCTCGAGCTTCTCTTCGATCCGGAGCATCGCTACGAGATCGGCATCGAAGTGAAGCCCATGGACAGCCTCAAATTCAAGGACAGCAGGCGCTATACGGAAAGGATTTCGGCCGCGCAGAACGAGGTCGGGGAGGACGATGCGCTCATCGTCATGGCGGGCAGCATCAGGAGCATTCCGCTCGTCGCTGCGGCTTTCGAATTCAGGTTCATGGGCGGCTCCATGGGTTCTGTGGTCGGGGAGCGCTTCGTCAGGGGCGTGGAGCATGCGCTGGAGCAGAAGACCCCTTTCGTGGTTTTCAGCGCGAGCGGAGGGGCAAGGATGCAGGAAGGGCTTTTCTCCCTGATGCAGATGGCGAAGACCACTGCGGCGCTTACCCGCCTGTCCAGGGAAAGCCTGCCTTTCATCTCGGTCCTGACAGACCCCACCATGGGCGGGGTTTCAGCGAGTTTCGCCATGATAGGCGATGTGGTGATTGCAGAACCTGGCGCGCTGATCGGTTTCGCCGGGCCCAGGGTGATCGAGCAGACCGTGAGGGAAGTGCTTCCAGACGGGTTCCAGCGAGCCGAATTCCTGCTCGATCACGGCGCCGTCGACATGATCGTGGACAGGCGCGAGATGCGCGACAAGCTCGTCAATCTCATCACGCTATTGATGCGCCAGCCTGCCGTGAATGCCTGATTCCCTTTTAGCCTGGCTCGAACATATCGAGAAAGTCCACCCCAGAACCATAGAAATGGGGCTGGAACGCCTGGAAAAGGTGAAAGCCAGGATGGGCCTTCATCCTTCCTTTCGCATCTTCACCGTGGGCGGGACGAACGGAAAGGGATCGACCTGCGCGATGCTGGAATCCATGCTGCTTCATGCAGGATACAGGGTGGGATGCTATACCTCCCCTCATATTCTCCGCTTCAACGAGCGCATCAGGATAAACGGCTTTGAGGCCGATGACGATGAGATCGCCAGCGCCTTTTCCGTTGTCGAAGAGGGAAGGCATTCCGTCAGCCTCACCTATTTCGAATACACCACGCTTGCCGCGGTCAAATGCTTTTGCGACGCGAAAGTCGACATCGCCATACTGGAGGTGGGGCTGGGCGGAAGGCTGGATGCAGTCAATCTTTTCGATCCAGACTGTTCTGTGATTTCGAGCATCGATTTCGATCACATGGATTATCTCGGGGAAACCAGGGAAGCCATCGGCTACGAGAAGGCCGGGATCATGAGGCGCGGCAAGCCCGCAATCTGTTCGGATCCGGACATTCCGGAATCCGTTCTGGCTCATGCGGCAAGGACTGGCGCGAGACTTTTCAGGATAGGCCGCGATTTCGGTTACGAAAGGCATCATGATTCCTGGGATTACCGCGGCGAAAACGAAAGAAAAGGACTTCCTTTACCGGCGCTGAAAGGCGAATTCCAGCTGATGAACGCATCCGCTGCAATCGCAGCGATCGATGCGGCAGGGCTTGCCGTGGACGAAGAGTCGATCAGGCGAGGGCTTCAGGATCTGAAACTGCCCGGAAGATTCCAGAAAATCGGCAATTTCATTTTGGATGTCGGACACAATCCCCAGGCGGCGAGAATGCTTGCGGAGAATCTGGGAAGCGAATCATGCCTTGGCAAAACCATTGCGATATTCGGCATGCTGGCCGACAAGGATATCGAAGGCGTGATCAGGGAACTGAAAGGCAGGATAAGCGAATGGCTGATCTTTCCGCTCGATGTGCCGAGAGGCGCCGACATCGAAAGGCTGAAGCTCGCTTTTTCCCGGGAGGATGGCGAAGCCTGCACTGCTTTTCATTCGCTGAAGGATGCGCGGGATCATGCCTGTGCGACTTCGGGCGAAAATGATAGAATTGTAATCTTCGGTTCGTTCTACACGGTTGCTGATTTCATGAAGTTGATCCCGCCCGGGCAGCGAGGCTAGAGGATATGGCGAAACAGACTGTTTCCGAAGAGGAAATCCAGCTCAGGAAGCGCGCAAGGAGGAGGCTGGTAGGCGCGGTCGCGCTTGCGGTGCTTGCTGCTGTCATTCTACCCATGGTTTTCGACGACAAGGTGAAGCCTGTCGGAAACGTCCAGATCCAGATCCCTGACGAAAAAACAGCCCCGCCTTTCGTGCCGGCGCCTGCTTCGGCTCCGCAGGCGTCTCCCGGCCATGTCCAGGCTTCGGCGCCAATGGCGCCGACCAGCGTTTCCCCGGCTTCGGCCGCCTCTCCAGGTCTCGATGCCAAGGCGAAGCCTGTCGAGAAGGATCCGCATGCAAAGGAAATTCAATCAGTCAAGAAGACTGAAAAACAGGCCGGATATGTCGTTCAGCTGGGCGTGTTTTCGAACAGGGAGAATGCGCGAGATCTCAGGAAGAAGCTGGAGTCGGCAGGGATAAAGACTTATGTCGAAGGCATGGGCGGCAAGACGCGGGTGCGCGCAGGCCCCTATCCCAGCCGTGCCGCTGCCGAGGTTGTGCGCAAGAGAATTGCGAAATCCGGAGTGGTCGGGGTTGTCAAGGCGTTGTAGTCATGACTGCGATCGATTATGCGGTTCTCGGCATCCTGATCGTTTCGGTGCTGCTCGGGCTGATGCGCGGCTTTGTCAGGGAAACGCTATCCGTCGCAGCATGGTTTGCCGCATTCTGGAGCGCGAACCATTTTTCGCCGTTGCTAGCCGAGATGCTGCCCCAGGCCATTTCGGGCGCACCGCTCAGGATTCTGGTCGCCTTCGTCGCGATTTTCCTGGGGTTGCTGATCGTCTTGGCGCTGTTGACGAGGCTGCTGTCTGGCATCGTGAAGAAGGCCGGACTGGGATGGATGGATGGCATGCTCGGTTTGCTGTTCGGTTTCGCGAGGGGAGCATTGATCGTTCTGGTGCTCGTGCTCCTCTCCGGGCTGACTTCGTTTCCAGAGAGCACGGCATGGCAGCATGCCCGATTCCGGGGGCTGCTGGAGACAGGTGCGGTGATTGCAGGGTCATGGCTTCCGGAAACCATGTCCAGGCATATCCGCTTCGGCGGCAGAAGATTAAACTACAAGTGAGTCGAATATGTGCGGAATTCTAGGCATCGTTGCGAAAACGCCAGTCAATCAGGTGCTGTACGACGGCCTGCTGGTGCTGCAGCACAGGGGGCAGGATGCGGCGGGAATAGCGACGAGCGAAGGCAGCGTTTTCCACATGCACAAGGCAAACGGACTGGTTCGCGACGTGTTCAGGACGCGCAACATGCGCTCGCTCCAGGGAAACATGGGCATAGCCCATGTCCGGTATCCGACTGCCGGATCTTCCGAATCTTCCGCAGAAGCCCAGCCCTTCTACGTCAATTCGCCTTTCGGCATCGTTTTGGGGCATAACGGAAATCTGACCAATGCCGAACAGCTGAAGGAAGAACTCTTCAGGCAGGATCTGCGGCATGTCAACACCAATTCCGATTCCGAGGTGCTGCTCAATGTGCTCGCCCATGAGCTTCAGGAATGCTCGGTCAATTACAATCTCGATCCTGAAATCATCTTTTCTGCGGTATCCGGCGTGCACAGGCGGTGCAGGGGCGCTTATGCCGTCGTGGCGATGATCGCGGGATACGGCCTGCTCGCATTCCGGGATCCCTACGGCATCAGGCCGCTCGTATTCGGCAGGAACGAGACCGAAATGGGTGTCGAATATCTCGTCGCTTCCGAAAGCGTCGCGCTCGACACCCTCGGGTTCAGGCTCGATCGGGATGTCGCGCCCGGGGAAGCGATCTTCATCGACATGGAAGGCAATTTCTACAGCAAGCATTGCGCGCCGCAGTCAGCTCATCATCCCTGCATCTTCGAGTATGTCTACCTGGCCCGCCCCGATTCGCTGATAGACGGCATATCGGTTTACGAATCACGCCTGAGGATGGGCGAACATCTTGCAGACAAGATTTCGAGAACGATGGGGAATCTCGACATAGACGTCGTCATCCCGATACCGGATTCGAGCCGTCCCAGCGCATTGCAGCTTGCCAACCGGCTGGGCCTCGATTTCAGGGAAGGCTTCGTCAAGAATCGCTACATAGGCCGGACATTCATCATGCCGGGACAGGCGATGAGGAAAAAATCGGTCAGGCAGAAGCTCAATGCCATCGGGGTCGAGTTCAGGGGAAAGAACGTGATGCTCGTCGACGATTCCATCGTCAGGGGCACGACCAGCCGGGAGATCGTCCAGATGGCGCGGGAGGCGGGGGCCAGGAAGGTCTATTTCGCTTCCGCAGCGCCTCCCGTCCGTTTCCCCAACGTCTACGGAATAGACATGCCGACCAGAAGCGAACTGATCGCGACGGGCAGGAGCGACGAGGAGATCGCAAGGGAAATCGGCGCTGACAGGCTGATATACCAGGACCTGGAATCGCTCAAGAAGAGCGTCAGGCAGGTCAATCCGGAGATATGCAACTTTGAAAGCTCCTGTTTCGACGGCTACTATATCACAGGGGATGTGACGCCCAATTATCTTGCGAGCATAGAACAGCTTCGCGACGGGAAGCGCGCCCAGCAGGAATCGTCAGGGACGCAGCTCGATCTCAATCTGGTGACTGCAGAGGAGAGGTGAAATGGAATATGAATTCGAAACGCTGGCGGTGAGATCGGGCATACACCGCAGCCAGTTCAACGAGCATTCCGATGCGGTCTATCTCACTTCGAGCTTCGTCTTCGAGAGCGCAGCTCAGGCTGCCGCGAGGTTCAGGGGGGAGGAGCCGGGCAACATCTATGCGAGATTCACCAATCCCACTGTCACCTCTTTCCAGGAGCGGCTTGCAGCCCTGGAAGGGGCGGAAGCCTGCGTCGCGACATCTTCAGGCATGTCGGCGATCCTTGCCTGCGCAATGGGGCTGCTCGGCGCGGGCGATCATATCATTTCTTCCCGTAGCATATTCGGTTCGACGGTCCAGCTCTTCGGCAACATCATGAAGCGCTTCGGCGTGGAGACGAGTTTCGTTTCGGCTTCCGACGTCTCGGAATGGGAAAAGGCGGTGAAGCCCAATACCAGGCTGTTTTTCGTCGAGACGCCTTCCAACCCCCTGATGGAGCTCTCGGACATTTCGGCGCTTTCCGAAATAGCCAGGAAGGCCGGCGCGAAGCTCGCTGTCGACAACTGCTTCTGCACGCCGGCCATACAGAGACCGATCGAACTCGGGGCGGATATCGTCATTCACTCTGCGACAAAATACCTGGACGGGCAGGGAAGGGTATTGGGGGGGGCGGTATTGGGAAGCAATGAATCGATGGAAGGGGTGAAGAATTTCCTCAGGACCGCCGGCCCGACGATGAGCGCTTTCAACGCCTGGGTATTCCTGAAGGGCATGGAGACGCTGAAGATCAGGATGGACGCCCAGTCGAGGGCCGCGCTCGAGATCGCGCAATGGCTTGAGTCCCAGCCCGGGATCGGCAGGGTCTATTATCCCTGGCTTTCCTCCCATCCGCAGCATGCGCTGGCGAAGAGGCAGCAGAGTTCCGGCGGGGCGATCGTCTCTTTCGAAGTCGAGGGAGGAAGGGAGGCTGCATGGAAGGTCGTCGATTCGACGAGGATGATATCGATCACGGCGAATTTGGGCGACACGAAGAGCACCATCACCCATCCTGCAACGACCACTCATGGCAGGATCTCGCCTGAAGCCCGGGCGGCGGCAGGAATAGGGGAAGGGCTGCTGCGACTCGCGGTGGGGCTCGAATCCGTCGAGGACATCAGGAAGGACCTGTCTCGCGGCCTTTCCTGATGCCATGGACATCCGCTTCTCGACTGATGAAAAAAGGATCTCCTGGGAAGAATTGGCCCGGCTTTACGAGCTTGCTCCGCTCGGGAAAAGGCGCCAGCCTGAAAAACTGGAACTCGCATTCCGGAACAGCCTGCTGAAGGTGTTCGTTCATGACGGAAAGAAACTTATCGGCGCGGGGCGAGCGCTTTCCGATGGCGTATGGCGGGCGGCGATCTACGACGTTGCGGTGCTGCCCGATTATCAGGGAAAAGGCATAGGGAGCGAAATCATCCGTCGTCTCGTCGAGCATGCCGATGTCGAGATCATCACCCTGTATGCTGCGCCAGGCAAGGGACCGTTTTACGAGCGGTTCGGATTCAGGAAAATGAAAACCGCCATGGCGATCATGCCGAATCCGGAGGAGAGGAAGGCGCTAGGATTCATCGAGTGAGCGCGGCAAAACCTTGAAATTTGCCGCGCGGTCGATGGTCAGGCTTCAGTGTCCGAGTGCGGGATCATGCGCCTTGACTGCCGTGAGCGTGGGCGCAGCCGCAATCCCTGCCCGGTGGGCGCCGTAGCAGCCCTTTATGCCGCCGGGCGTTTCATATCCCTGAGTACCTGCCATCCAGCTGCCGGAGAGATTGCCCACGTAGACCAGGTTCGCGGTATCGTTGAAAGTAAACGCGACAAGCCCTTCGACCTGGAACCACCTGCCGCTGTGTCCGAGACTGGAAGTCCAGGTTCCGTCCGCATTGAACGTCTGGTTCCAGGAACCGGTGATGCTGCCATCGCATCCCCAATCGCTGGTCATGACCCACGAACCGACAACACTCGCCATAATGTTCTCCCGAAATTGAATTGAGGGTTGCGGACTCTACGACCCCCATGCCGCAACCCTGAGCGCAATGGGGCGGGGACGGGCAGATGCATTGAAGCCGCGATGCCCTGACCCAGCCGGGTCTTATTCAACATAGACAAGAAACCGGCAAATGCAACAGGGGCGGGAACGGGTGGATCAGGTAAGAGGGGCGCGGACTACATGTAGCTTTTCGCCTCTTCGCCAGGATTGGGCAGGCCGGCAATGCGCCAGGCTTCCAGCATGCTCGGAAAAAGTTCGCTCATGCATTGGGGGGCGCGCTCGATCAGCCTGCAGATATGGGCGGGCGGCACGATCGCGCCGCATTTCAGGTAATGTTCCCTGAGTTGGCGGATCATTTCCCAGTGCGCAGCTTCGAGCGCGGGCAATCCGCATGAGCGGGCCATCTGTTCTGCCGCTTCGCTCGTCCAGCAGGCCGGATCCCGCAGGAAACCGTCCCCATCGAATTCGAGCGCCATGACTGTAGTCGATGCCATGATCTGACCTCCGTGACTACGCTATGGATTATTTATAGCATCGCGAGCGGAAAAGTCAGCCTTTCGTACCGTCCTGTTCCAGCCTTTCCCTGACGAAGCCGATATGGCCACGGAGCTCATAGAAGAGATTGCCGCTCGAAGCGGGGACCGCGATGCCGTTGACCGACTTCTCTATTTCTTCGAGCTGCCTGAAAATGTCTTCGCGCTCCGCCGGGCTTGCGTGGTATGCCTGCCTTTCGACCTCGAGCAAGGCGCGATACCAGCGGTAGATGCGGGATTCTATGCGCCAGCGGTAGAGAGTGGGGGCGATTTTGAGGGCGGGAATCAGCAGCAGGATGATGGGCAGGATCACGGCCAGCGCGCGGGCGATGTAGCTTGCCATCCAGTACGGGAATGTCCGGTAAAGGAAGCTCTTTCCCGTCTTGTAGTATCTGAGCGCATCGGGGCTGATGCGGAATTCATGCTCGATGGGCGCCGGGAATTCTCCCTGTTTCTTGAAGAGCCCGGCCTTTCCGTGAATTTGCCTCGCGGTTTCGAGAAGCAGGTCTGAAAGGGCGGGATGAAGGTCCTTTCTTGCGACGAGCTCCACGGTCGGGCCGACCAGATTGACGTCGTGGTCGGGAATGTTTCTTCCGAGGTCGAGCGAACCCTCCGGCAGCACGAGCTTGTTGAGATAGGGGATGCGCCGGGTGTAGCCGTCTGCCTGGACGAAATCGAAAAGACGGATGCCAGGTGAATGAAGAAGCTTTCTCATGACATCCGTCGAGGCCGATTCGCCCATCAGGAAAATGGCATCGATGCGGCCATCCATCAATGCGCCTGCAGCTTCGGACGACGGGATGTCGGAATAGCGCGTGCCGTCGCCCGGTTGGAATCCGTTTGCCTTCAGCACCGCCTGGGCAAGGGTATGGGTCCCGCTTTCCTTCTCGCCGATGTCGAGATGCATTCCCCTGAATTCGGAGAGCAGGTTTTTCGTCTTTCCGCGGTAGAAGATCATCAGCGGCTGGTAGGAAATGCTGCCGAGGGATACCAGGTTTTCAATGTCTTCCTTTCCGGTTTCTCCTCCGAGAACGAAGCCTACGTCGGCAGAAACAGCGGGATCCGAAAGCTTCCTGAAATTATCTATCGATCCTTCGGTCGCGACGACCTTCAACAGGACGCCCTCATGGGAAAGCACTTTCCTGTATTTTTCAGCGATGTTCCAGAACACGCTGCCCTTCGGCCCTGCCAGGATGGTGAGCGTGTCGGGCGTTGCAGAATCCATGAAGAGGAGCGCGGACAAGCTTGCGAGAACGCCGAAAAGAAGGATCACGCCGATCGAGACGACGAGGCCCTTCCCGAACAGGGCCTCGATTCTCGCCAATGTTCCTCCAAGATAGCGTTTCAGCATGGCAGCGGCCTTTATTCAAACCCTTGTTCAACTATAGAGACTACCAGCCGGGTCCGCCCATGCACGTAGTCGCAAAAGTCGCTCAGCATGAAATGCCGGTTCTGCAGGTCGCGCAGGCGAGTTAGCGTTTTTTCGTCACCCGAAAGATTAGGCTGCGCCGAAATCCTTGCCGTAGGTCTCGAAAAGTCTGAGATAGTGTTCCGCTGTCGGTTCGTCCATTTCGCTTCCTGTGCATGATAGGCGATGGGAATGATCCGCGAGACGGAACGCAATTCGATGCCAGGCGCCGCCTGTCCGTCCTCAATAGCCGGTCTTGCGCCCCGCTATTTCCGGAAGTTCGGCATCCGAAATCAGCGACCAGATGAGGCGGGCGACGCTTTCCGATGCAACGATCGTATGCCGATTGTTGGTTCCCTGAAGTTTTTCCCTCAGTTCCCTTCTCACGTCGGGAATCCCGGTCAGATCGAAAATGATGTCGACAGCATCGTTCATCGAGACGATTTCATCCAGCGTTGCGATCTTGATTCCGGCCGAAATGGCCTGGGATTTTGCAGGCGTGTCCGAACGTTCCGAAACGCAGACGAGATTGATGCTCTGCTGCTTCTGCATCATGGCGCCAAGGAATGCAGAGCCTATTCTGCCGAGCCCGATAATGGCGATGTTCTGTTTGTTCATCTTCCCTCCTTTTGTAAACTGAAAGCCGTCAGAAAGCAAATAGTATTTTTATGACCGTGGATGCCCGATTTTCAACGGCATGGTGGTCGTTTATACTGACGATTTTACTACAGATTTTATTCCATGATTGCAAGCATGACCGGGTTCGCATCGGCTGGCAGGGAAATGGAGACGGGATCGGTGCTGATAGAGATACGATCCCTCAATCACCGCTATCTCGACATCCAGTTCAAACTTCCAGAGGAAATGAAATTCGCGGAGCCGCTCCTGAGGGAAAGGCTGGCCGCTGAGATGAGCAGGGGGAAGGTCGACTGCAGGATCTCTTTCAATCGCAATGCTGCAGGCGAAAGCGGCAAGCATATCGACAGGGAAGCGCTTCAGAGACTTGCCCGGTGGAGCGGCGAAATCAGGGAAATCATTCCGGATGCGGCAAGCTTGTCGGTTTCGGAAATCCTCGGCTGGCCGGGCATTTTCGGGACGGAAGCTTTTTCCCAGCAAGCCATGCTCGAAGAAATGGACAAGCTGGCAAGAATCGCACTCGACGATTTTTCGGCAACGAGGAAGCGTGAAGGGGAAAAACTGAAGGCGATTCTGCTCGATCGCATGGCCGGGATAAGGAGGCTGGTTGCGGAGGTTTCGCCCAAGGTGCCGGACTTGATCGCTTCCTTCCAGGAAAAGCTTGTTTCCCGCCTTAAGGAAGCCATGGTCGACCTCAACGACGAGCGAATCAGGCATGAGCTGACGCTCTTCGCATCGAAGATAGATGTCGACGAGGAGCTCTCGCGGCTCAATGCCCATCTCGACGAGATGGGCAGGATACTTCAGAAGGGCGGGGTCGTGGGAAAACGCCTGGATTTCCTGATGCAGGAGCTCAACCGCGAGGCGAATACCCTCGGTTCGAAATCCGCCGACATAGAGGTGTCAAGGATCGCCATGGAAATCAAGGTCCTGATCGAGCAGATGCGCGAGCAGATCCAGAATATCGAGTAGTGCTCCCTCGTGGTTGACAATATTGAAAGGCCCTTTCAGATCCAGCTTCGATTCGAGGCCTTCCGTTCATGCAGGGCATCCACATTTTCTATGGACAAAAAAAACCCCCGAAAAAGGGGAAACGGGGGATAATTCGCACAAGATATCATCATGGCGCGGCCCAAGTGATGAACATAATTTCATGCACCAGGTGTTGAGACAAAAGATCGAGTGATCATGGAAAACGAATTCTGGATAGAACGCTGGGAAAAGAACGAAATCGGCTTCCATCAGGCCGAATTCAATCCTTATCTCAGGAAATACTGGCGGCATCCCCCCGGATCGGAAGTGTTCGTGCCGCTTTGCGGAAAGAGCCGCGACATGCTCTGGCTGAAGGAAAGGGGGCATTCCGTCCTGGGCGTCGAACTGAGCGAAATCGCGGTGAGATCGTTTTTCGACGATGCCGGACTGTCGCCGGTTCGGAAGGCGTCAGGGAAATTTCAATGCTTCGAAACCGAAGGCATCCGCATCCTTTGCGGCGATTTTTTCGATCTTTCTGCCGAGCATCTCCAGACGACCGGGGCGGTATACGACAGGGCTGCGCTGGTCGCGCTGCCTGAAGAGATGAGAAGATCCTATGTCGGCCATCTTGCGGAAATACTGCCTCCTTCTGCGGAAATGCTGCTGCTCACCTTCGACTACCCGGTGCACGAAATGCGGGGCCCGCCCTTTGCTGTATCGAAGGAAGAAGTGTATGCGCTTTACCGAAATCGCTTCGAAGTCGAATTGCTCGCCGAAATGGATACGCTTGCGGAAAACCCGCGCTTCGTGTCGCGGGGATTGACCCGTTTGAACGAATACCTCTTCAGGATCGTCTCGAAAGCTTCCTGACGAAAGGACGAGAAGATAGAATGAGGTTTTGAAAATCGAAATCCGACATGCCAGGAAATCTCTACATCGTATCCGCCCCTTCAGGCGCAGGCAAGACAAGCCTGGTGAAGGCGCTTCTCGAGGCCGATCCGAAAGTTCATCTTTCGATCTCCCATACCACTCGTCCTCCGCGTCCCGGGGAATCGAACGGGCGCGACTATTTCTTCGTCTCGAAGGAGGATTTCATCGAGATGGAGAAGAAGGGGGAATTCCTCGAAAGCGCACATGTCCACGGCAATCATTACGGCACTTCCAGAAAATGGATAGAAGCGGAGCGGATGAAGGGCAACGACATCCTGCTCGAAATAGACTGGCAGGGGGCGAGGCAGGTGAGGAAGCTGGTCTCCAACACCATAGGCATCTTCATCCTTCCGCCTTCGATCGAGGCATTGCGGGCCCGCCTCACCGGGCGAGGCCAGGACAGCATGGATGTGATCGACAGGCGAGTGGCTGCAGCCCGCGAGGAGATGGCGCATGTGGACGAATTCGATTATGTTATCATTAATGACGACATGGAAGAGGCGAAGAAGGATCTCTCGAGCATCATCAGGGCCGAAAGACTGAAAAAGAAGATCCAGATCGAAGCCCACCGTGAAATGATCAAGGCGCTTACCTGAAGGAACTGAAATGGCACGCATCACGATAGAAGACTGTCTCGAAAACATCCCCAACCGTTTCGAACTCACCCTCGCGGCGACGGTCAGGGCGAGGCAGATTGCAAACGGATCCAACCCGATGGTCGAACCGAGCAGGGACAAGCCCACCGTGATCGCATTGCGCGAAGTCGCGGCAGGCAAGGTCGGCCTGGAAATCCTCAACAAGGGGCAGGCGTAGCCGTCTTGCCCGAAGAAACACAGTCAATCAGGGAAATAGCTGGCTACCTGAAGCCGGAGGACCTGTTTCAGGTCGAATCCGCATACCAGTTCAGCGAAGCCGCCCACAAGGGGCAGTTCAGGATATCAGGCGACCCCTATATTTCCCATCCTCTTGCCGTCTCGAAGATACTCGCCGAATGGCGCCTGGACGGCCAGACCCTGACTGCTGCCCTGCTCCACGACGTTATGGAGGATACCGAAGTCACCAAGGAGCAGATCTCGGGTCTTTTCGGACACCCGGTCGCCGATCTCGTCGACGGCGTGAGCAAGCTGGATCGGCTCGAGTTCCAGACCCAGGAAGACGCGCAGGCCGAGAATTTCAGGAAGATGCTGCTCGCCATGGCGAGCGATGTGAGGGTGATCCTGATCAAGCTCGCCGACAGGCTGCACAACATGCGCACGCTGGATGCGATGAATCCTGCCAAAAGGAAGCGGATCGCGCGCGAAACCCTCGAAATCTACGCCCAGATCGCGAACAGGATGGGGCTCAACAGCATCTATCAGGAACTCGAGGATCTCTCCTTCAAGCATCTTTTCCCATACCGGTACAGGGTGCTGAGCAAGGCGATCAAGGCCGCCAGGGGAAACAGGCGGGAAGTCGTGGGAAAGATCCTGGAAAACATCGTCCAGCGTCTGAAGGAATCGGGAATCGATGCGCAGACCACAGGGCGGGAGAAGCATCTCTACAGCATCTACAGGAAAATGGTGGAAAAGGAGCTTTCCTTCTCCGAGGTCCAGGACATCTACGGCTTCAGGGTGGTGGTGAAGGACATTCCCACCTGCTACTATGCCCTCGGCGTGCTTCACGGCCTCTACAAGCCGATTCCCGGGAAATTCAAGGACTACATCGCGCTGCCCAAATCGAACGGCTATCAGTCGCTTCATACCTCGCTCTTCGGTCCTTACGGCACCCCCATCGAGATCCAGATCAGGACGACGGAGATGCACAAGATCGCCGAAGCGGGCGTCGCCTCGCACTGGCTTTACAAGAGTTCGGAGGCGAACCTGAGCGAGATGCAGAGAAAGACCCATCAGTGGCTGCAGAGCCTGCTCGAGTCGCTCGGCGAATCGACGGATTCCGTCGAGTTCCTGGAACACCTGAAGGTCGATCTTTTCCCTGACGAGATCTATGTCTTCACGCCCAAGGGAAAGATACTCGTGCTGCCGAAAGGGGCGACCCCCGTCGATTTCGCCTACAGCGTGCATACGGACATAGGAAGCCGCTGCCTCTCGGTCAGGATCAACGGCGAGCTCAAGCCGTTGCGCACTCCGCTCAGAAACGGCGACACGGTCGAAATCCTGACGGCCCCCTATGCCAAGCCCAATCCTGCCTGGCTCGAATACGTGATCACGGGCAAGGCGAGGACCCATATCAGGCACTACCTCAAGACCATGCAGTACGAGCAGTCCGCCCAGCTCGGCGAGAAACTGCTGAACCAGGCCATGGCGGCGCTCAGGATAGATCCTGACTCGATCGACGACGCCAGGTGGGAAAAGGTGCTGAGGGCGACCGGGGCGAAATCCAGGCAGGACATCCTGACGGACATCGGGCTCGGAAGGCGGTTGGGCATCGTCGTGGCGAAGCGGCTCGCAAACGGGGAAGCGCATTCTGGCGAGGAAAAGCCTTCGCCGCTCGTCATCAGGGGTTCGGAAGGCATGGCCGTCGAATTCGCCAAATGCTGCAGTCCCATCCCCGGGGATCCCATACTCGGCTTCATCAAGAAGGGGCAGGGGCTCATCATCCATACCCACGACTGTCCGATGATCAGGAAGACAAGGGTGGATCCTTCGAAATGCCTGGACGTGGAATGGGACAGCGAGATCAACCGCCAGTTCGACGTCAGCATCAGGATCGAGGTGAGGAACCAGAGGGGGGTGCTCGCCCGGCTCGCTGCGGAAATCGCTGCAGCAGGGTCCAACATCGAGAACATCAGCATGGAAGGGGAGGGGAGCTATACGACCATCAATTTCACCCTCCAGGTCTCGAACAGGATGCATCTCGCCCAAGTGATGAGATCGCTCAGGAAGATCCCGGACGTGGCGAGAATCAGCCGGGTGAAAGCCTGAATTTCAGGAGCAGCCAGAAGAGCCCTATGAGCGCTGCGATGGAGGAAAGGGCGAAGGTATATTGCGGACCGAATGCTTCCCAGGAATATCCGCCGCCCAATGCGCCCAGCGTTCCGCCTATGCCGTAGGCGAGGCTGGTGTAGAATGTCTGTCCCCTGGCCTGGTGCCTTCCCTTGAAGAAATGATGGATTGCCGCCATCGCTGCGGCATGATGCGCGCCGAATGTCGCTGCATGCAGCACCTGGGCGAGGACAAGCAACATCAGCATGTTCACGCCATAGCCTATCATGACGAACCTGATGACGGCGCAGGCAAGGCTGAATGCCAGGATGGACTTGAGCGAGAATCGCTTCATGATTTTCGGCATCAGGAAGAAAACAGCGATCTCGCAGATCACGCCCAGCGCCCATAGCCATCCCACGCTGCCTTTCAGATAGCCGTGGTCGACGAGATAGATCGAGTAGAACGTGTAATAGGGGCCGTGCGCGGCAGCCATCATCAGGCATGAAGCGAAAAGGGCGATGACTTCCCCTTTCGCGAGTATTTTCCAGACCGAAACGGTGTCGGATTCATGGGGATGATTGTCGGCCTCGGGTATGGTCCTGGCGAAGAAGAGAATGCCGGTCATGAATCCGAGTACGGCCCAGAGCAGGGAGGAAATCGGGAAATGGTCGAGCAGATGGCCAAGCCCCACCACGGCGAAGATGAAGCCTATCGATCCCCAGGACCTGATCATGCCGTATTTGCCGAGGTTTCCCCTGAGGTGAGATAGCGTCGTCGCTTCCAGCAGCGGAAGGCTCGCGCTCCAGAAGAAGCTCATCAGCATCATGAGCGCGAAGAGCCGGAAGAAGTCCTTTCCGAAGAACACCCCTGCAAAGGCCGCCAGGCTGAAGAGCGACGTGATCCTGACTATCCCCATCCGCTTTCCCGTCCTGTCGGCCAGCCATCCCCAGATATTGGGGGCGAATATCCTCATCCCCTGCATCACGGAAGTCAGTATGCCGATCTGGAAGGCGCTGAAGTCGAGCGACTTGAGGTAGAGGCTCCAGTAGGGCGTGAAGGCGCCGAGGAAGGCGAAATGGGAGAAATAGAAGCCGGAAAGCCGCCAGTAGGGAATCGGCAAGATTCAGTCCCGGATTTTTCCGGGAATTTTCGGCGTCAGGCAGGAGACATCGGCATTCTGCCCCCTTTGACGCAAGGCGTGATCGATCAGGACAAGCGCGAGCATCGCTTCGGCAATCGGCGTTGCCCTTATCCCCACGCAGGGATCATGCCTGCCATGCGTCTCGACTGTCGTTTCATGACCTGTTCTGTCTATGCTGCGTCTGGGAAGCCTGATGCTGGAAGTGGGCTTCACGGCGATGCGCGCGACGATGTCCTGCCCGGTGGAGATGCCGCCGAGTATCCCGCCTGCATGGTTGCTGAGGAAGCCCTGGGGCGTCAGTTCGTCACCATGCTCCGTCCCCTTCTGCTGCACGCACTCGAATCCGTCGCCTATTTCCACGCCCTTGACCGCATTGATGCTCATCAGCGCATGGGCGATGTCCGCATCCAGCCTGTCGAAAATGGGCTCTCCCCAGCCCACCTTCATGTTTTCGGCCACGACCGTGATTTCAGCTCCTATCGAATCCCCCGATTTCCTCAGGGTATCCATGAAGATTTCGAGCTCTGGAACGATGTCGAGATTCGGCGAAAAGAACGGATTCTCATCGATCGCTTTCCAGCCCAGGAATGGAATGATGATGGGGCCGAGCCTGGAGAGATAGCCCCTTATCAGCACGCCGTAGCGCTCGAAAAGCCATTTCTTGGCGATGGCCCCTGCGGCGACCCTTGCGGCGGTTTCACGCGCCGAAGACCTTCCGCCTCCCCTGTAATCCCTTATCCCGTATTTTTGCCAGTAGGTGTAGTCGGCATGCCCCGGCCTGAAGGTATCCATGATGTTGCCGTAATCGCGGCTCCGCTGGTCTTCGTTCCTGATGAGGAGCGCAATCGGGGTACCGGTCGTCTTCCCTTCGAAAGTGCCGGAAAGAATCTCCACCCTGTCCGATTCGCGGCGCTGGGTGACATGCCTGGATGTGCCAGGTTTCCTCCTGTCCAGATCCTTCTGGATGTCTTCTTCGGAAAGCGCCATGCCGGGAGGGCAGCCGTCGACGATGCAGCCGATGGCCGGTCCGTGGCTTTCGCCGAAGGAGGTGACGCGAAAAAGGGTGCCTAGACTGTTTCCTGACATGGGTTTTCCATAGAAAGCAGAATTCTAGCATATTGCGAAGGGCCATATGCTCGGATAAGATTCGGTATGTATAGGGAGAAATGAATGAAGCCTGTTGCGATTTTCCGTCATGCCAGAACAGAAGGGGCCGGATTTCTTTCCGATTTCCTGACAGAATCGGGCATACCCTGGAAGCTTTACAAGGTGGACGAGGCGGATTCCATTCCCGATTCGGCCTCGATCTTTTCAGGGCTGGTGTTCATGGGAGGACCCATGAGCGTCAACGACGATCTTCCCTGGATTCCGCATGTCCTTGATCTGATCAGGGATGCAGTCGGGAAGGACATTCCTGTTCTCGGGCATTGCCTGGGCGGGCAGCTCATGGCGAAAGCGCTCGGAGGACAGGTCTCCCGCAATCCTTCCAAGGAAATAGGATGGGGGAGAGTGGAAGTGATAGGGGACGCTGACAGATGGTTCGGCGGTCTCGCCACCTTCGAAGCCTTCCATTGGCACGGCGAAACCTTTTCCATTCCAGAAGGGGCGGATCGCCTGCTCTCCAGCAGATGGTGCGAGAACCAGGCCTTTTCGATCGGGCCTCACCTCGGGCTGCAATGCCATGTCGAGATGAATTCGGAGATGGTGAGGAGCTGGTGCGAGACGGGCGCCGCCGAAATCAGGGAGCATCTCGGCGAGAGCGTTCAAAGCGGCGAGGCAATGCAGCAGGATCTCGATGCCAGGATATCGCAGCTCAACAGGGTGGCCAGAAGGATATACGGCGCCTGGCTGGAAGGGCTGGAGTCTCAGGACAGATTGGCGTAAGGCTGGCTCTCGAGGCACTTCGAGAGAAGATCCGAATCCTTCCTGTCCATGGCCGTGAATTCCATTCCCACCCGGAATCCCGCCTTTCCCTGCAGAATGCAGTAGACAACCTTTGCGCTTGCGGACAATCTGTATCCTTTCGGGACGATGTCGCTTGGAGGGAGGAAGAGCCTGATCTGCGCATTGGTCGAGGGGGAAACGGCTGTTTCGCTCAGGAAGCTGACCCCGCTCACTGAAACGTCGATGGTTTTTCCTGAGAGCGAATGGCCGTTCGAGGCGAAATGAATCCGCCAGCGCAAGCTGTATCGAGCCGCGCGGCGTTTTTCCTTTTCAGATGCCATGGTCCCGTCGATGTCGGTTCGATTTCATTGCGTTGCTGCAGGGGACGAGAACCTAGTCCCTGAAGTTCTGATACTGCAGCGGAAAATCCGGTATCGATTTCCTGACGAGCGCGATCGCAGCCTGGAGGTCGTCGCGCTTCGCGCCGGAGACCCTCACGGTATCGCCCTGAATCGAACCCTGGACTTTCATCTTGCTGTCCTTCAGGATCTTGACGATCTTCTTGGCGAGCTCCGTCTCGACACCGACCTTCACCTTGCATGCCCGCTTCACCTTGTTTCCGCCGACTTTTTCGATCTTTTCCGAAATTTCGAGGCATCTGATGTCCACGCCGCGCTTGGAAAGCTTGCCGTTCAATATGTCCTGTACCTGATCGAGCTGGAATTCGTTGTCTGCGAATACCGTGAGCTCGAGTTCCGCCTGCTCGACCCTGGCATCCGTCCCCTTGAAATCGAAACGGGTCCCGACTTCCTTGTTGGTCTGCTCAACCGCGTTCTTCACCTCTGTCTTGTCGACTTCGGATACGATGTCGAATGAAGGCATGGCTTGCCTCAGCAGAAGTGGCAGGTATAGTCGAGCGGTTCAGCAGTCTCGATCTCGAAGGAGCTGTTCCCGGGGACGCTGAAAGACTCCCCGGCCTTGCAATCCTGCCAGGATCCTTCTCCAATCTTGACCCGGCATGAGCCTGAATGGATTTCCATGATCTCGGGAGAGGCAGTCTTGAAGGTGAGCTTCGAAGGAAGAATGACCCCTACCGTCTTTTTCGTTCCGTCGGGGAAAAGGAGCGTGTGGCTCACGCATTTCCCGTCGAAATAGACATTCGATTTCTTGACTACGCTGACATTGTCATACTGGCTCATTTTTCCCTCAATCTGGCTGCTATTCTCAGTCTGAGCGCGTTGAGCTTGATGAAGCCCGCAGCATCCTTCTGGTCGTAGGCGCCCTTGTCGTCCTCGAAAGTGGCGATGGACGGATCGAAAAGCGAATCGGTTTTCGAATCCCTTCCGCAGACGATCACGTTGCCCTTGTAGAGCTTGAGCCTGACCCAGCCGTTCACATGCGCCTGGCTCTCGTCTATCATCTTCTGCATCATCATTCGCTCTGGGCTCCACCAGTAGCCATTGTAGATGAGGCTTGCGTATTTTGGCATCAGCTCGTCCTTGAGGTGAGCCACTTCGCGGTCAAGCGTGATCGATTCTATCGCCCTGTGGGCTTTGAGCATGATGGTCCCGCCGGGGGTTTCGTAGCATCCCCTGGATTTCATGCCGACATAGCGGTTCTCGACCAGATCGAGCCGTCCGATGCCGTGCTTTCCCCCCAGCCTGTTGAGTTCGAGAAGGACGGATGCAGGAGACATCTCGCGTCCGTTGAGCGAGACGATGTCGCCTCTGGAATAGCCGAGTTCTATGTATTCGGCAGCGTCGGGCGCGGCTTCAGGGGAGACAGTCCATCGCCACATCGATTCCTCCGCTTCAGCGGCAGGATTCTCCAGATGCCTTCCCTCGTATGAAATGTGGAGCAGGTTGGCGTCCATCGAATAGGGCGAGCCTCCTTCGCGATGCTTCATTTCTATGGGTATGCCGTGCTTTTCGGCATAGGCCAGGAGCTTCTCGCGGCTCAGCAGATCCCATTCGCGCCAGGGTGCGATGATCCTGATCCCGGGCTTCAATGCATAGGCGCCGAGCTCGAACCTGACCTGGTCGTTGCCCTTTCCTGTCGCGCCATGGCTCACCGCATCCGCCCCCCTGAGGTTGGCGATCTCGATCAGGCGTTTTGCGATCAATGGCCTCGCGATGCTGGTTCCGAGCAGGTACTCTCCCTCGTAGACGGTGTTCGCCCTGAACATGGGGAAGACGAAATCCCTGACGAATTCTTCCCTCAAATCGTCTATGAAGATGTTGTCAGGCTTGATGCCGAACTTCAATGCCTTCTGCCTTGCAGGCTCCAGCTCCTCGCCCTGACCGAGATCGGCAGTGAAGGTGACGACTTCGCATCCGTAGGTGTCCTGCAGCCATTTCAGGATCACGGAGGTGTCGAGGCCCCCTGAATAGGCGAGAACGACTTTCTTGATTTCAGACATTCGATTCTTTCTAGCTGTTGTTGATTCTGCCGAGAAGCAGGTATTCCATCAGTGCCTTCTGGGTATGGAGCCGGTTTTCCGCTTCGTCCCAGACCACGCTCTGCGGACCGTCTATCACTTCCGCTTCGACTTCCTGGCCCCTGTGCACGGGGAGGCAATGCATGAAGAGGGCATCCTTCTTCGCAAGCTTCATCATTTCACGATCGACCCTGAAGTCCGCGAAATCCTGGTTTCTTTCGTCGGCCTCGTCTTCGTATCCCATGCTGGTCCAGACATCGGTCGTGAGGAGGTCTGCATCCTTCGCTGCATCGTGGGGGTCGGCAAAGCATTCG
Organism: Pseudomonadota bacterium; assembly: GCA_021848825.1. GTDB lineage: Bacteria > Pseudomonadota > Gammaproteobacteria > Burkholderiales > JABEVD01 > JABEVD01. Next base: position 4,554 of record JAJZTQ010000007.1, on the reverse strand, counting down.
AGATGCATCGATTCGAAGCTTTCCCCTCTTTCCGGCTCGACCTCGTATCCTGGAGGGGTGGAAACATGGAGATTGAAATCGAGGATCTTCGCAGCCTGCATCCAGGTGTTGCAGACATTGTTGCTGTCCCCTATCCAGGCCACTGTTTTTCCCTTGATGGAACCCCTGTGTTCGATGTAGGTGAAGATGTCTGCAAGGATCTGGCAGGGATGGTATTCGTCGGTCAGTCCGTTGATGACAGGAACCCTGGAGTGTGAAGCGAATCGCTCTATGATTTCCTGCTCGAATGTCCTGATCATGACGATGTCTACCATGCGCGAGATGACTTCAGCCACGTCTTCTATGGGTTCCCCCCTTCCCAGCTGGGTATCCCTGGAATTGAGATAGAGGGCGTATCCGCCGAGCTGGTTCATCCCCGCTTCGAACGAAACTCTCGTCCTCGTCGAATTCTTCTCGAAAAGCATGGCGAGCGTTCTTCCGCGCAGGGGCTGGTACAGTTCGCGTTTCGCATGCCTCGCCTTCAAGAGCTTGGAACGCTGGAAAAGGTATTCGAACTCGGAATGTTCCAGGTCCTTGAACTGCAGAAAATGCTTGGGCTTCATGAATGTCGATTCTTCCCAATCGTGCGCTTCGGATCGATTGTTTTAATATGTCTTCGCGAAAATCCGCCCGCTTCGCAATCCTTCTTCCGGTCGCCGTCTCAATATGGCTGCCGGAAAATCGCCATGCGAAGAACAGGGGAACGTTCAAATATAGGGAAAAAGCCGTGATTTGTCAAAGGACATCGCTGCGCGCAGGAAGTGCCTGCCCGGGACAGGATTTCATTCGATCGTCGAACCGTCATGCTTGTCCAGGTGGTAGTCGTTACCGAAGTCGTTGTCCCAGTACCAGTTTCCCGAATCGAGATCGTTGTAGTAGATGGCGAACCTGAATTGCGGGGATGCGTTGTTGTAATTGTAGGTCGGCGTCTTGAATTTCCAGCGTTCCGCGCCGGTGCTCGTCGCATAGGTTCCCTCCGAAACCTGTCCGGCATAGGCGGCGTCGCAGTCTTCCCAATGCATACCGCCGTCCGCCGTGAACCTGATCCCTACCCTTTTGTTGTAGGAAAGGTTGTTGAGATAGATTTCTCCTTCCATCCACGAGGTGGTGAAAACGAAGCCGCCTCCCGGTTCACTGCCGATATGCGCCACGGCCCTGTTCAGCATGACGTTTCCTCCGACGGTATTTCTGAATGTTCCCACTTTGTAGTTGGCCCATCCGTTGTTGTCCCAGTAGCTCGATCCGTCGACCGTGTACCTGACGGCGAATTCCTCTGTATAGGGAATTTCTTCGGATCCGAAAACGTCGAAATCGCCGAAGTTGGCCTTCCAGTGCAGCGGTATGTCGTGCCAGCTCCCGTCGTGGGTTCTGTAATGGATTTCGACATCCTTTGCATAGGCGAGGTTTTCCACATGGGCCTTAACATAGGTGTACGCATAGCTCATTCCGGAAACCGAAAAAGCCTGCGTGGTGGCATATTCCAGCCTGACAGGGTTCGATGCCATGTCGCCTCCCTTTTGAAAGTTGATGAACCCAGTATAGATTGCCCGCAAGAAACTGCTTTCTTCGCCGCCAGGGAAAGCGAGGCGCGGAATTGATGAAAATGGCGCGGCGGCAATATTCCACCACCAACAAGGGGCGCTACCCTTTATTTTGGAAGAACCGACCCTGCCGTCGACGCGCAGTTTCTTGGTTCATCGATCGCAACCAGACGACTCCAGGCGGCCGCTGCGATCCGGGTGATGGAACAGGATCACCGCCAGCACCGAAGACAGGGCCAATACCGACATGAGCCAGAATGCGCCGTCGAAACCATGGGTCAATTCCACGATCCAACCGGTTGCCAATGGGGCAACGAAACCGGAAATTGCAAAAAAGGTATCCATGATGCCGAGCGCCGTGCCGGAACGTTCCTTCGCCACATCCACGTTGACCGCATAAAATGCTGCATTGGCGCTCATGCTCAATCCCACCGCGAGCGAGATGAACACCAGCATCACCCTCAGGTCATGCACGAAAATCACCGGCACGATGGCGAGTCCGGCCAGCAATTGCGATATCCAGATGGGATGCGAGCGCGCGATCCGCAACCGGCCCGTTTTGCGCAGCAATGCGTCCGACACATAACCGGAGATCCACAGGAAGAATGCGGCTGTCAGCCACGGCAATATGCTGAACAGTCCGACCTGCCTCAAATCGAGGCGGTATACGGTTTCCAGGTACGTCGGCAGCCAGGTCATGAAGAAGAACAGGAAATAGCCGAACACGAAGAACGCCCAGTCATTCGCCAGCAGCGTGGAATCCGACAGCAGGAATTTCCACAAGCCTCTTGCCTGTCGACGGCGATGGTGCAGGATTTTGCTGTCGATGCCGCGATCGCTCGTTCTTCCGTCCCTGATGTGTTCGAGCTCGGCGGAGTTCACGAAGGGGCTGTGCTCGGGAAAGTCCCTGAACAGGAAGCGCCACAAAGGCAGCCAGACGAGACCTAGAATCATGAGCACGATGAACATGCCGCGCCAGCCCAGATGAAGGATAAGTTGCGTGGTCATGGGCGCGCCGATGGCGAGCGCCAGCGGCACCGCCAGCAGGGAATTCGAAAGCGCAATGGCGCGTTCGCGGCTGGACAGCCAATCGGCAATCCCGCGGTTCATGGACGGGAAATTCGGCCCTTCCGCCACGCCCAGCGCAACGCGAGCGCAGGCGAGCATCGTGAAGCCGACAGCCATGCCGGTGAGGCCGCTTGCCAGCGACCATGACAGCGCCGCCCAGAACAGGGTCACGCGCGCGCCATAACGATCGGCCAGGATGCCGCCGAAGAGGGTGGTCAGCATATAGCCGATGCTGAATGCCGAGAGTATGAATCCGCTGTATATGTTTCTGTCGCGCTGGCTGAAATGCAGATCACGGGCGATATCGCCGATCGCGTAGGAAATGGCCGACCGGTCGATATAGTTGATGAGGGTGATGGTGAAAACAAGTGCGATAATTATCCAGCGGAATCGGGTCGGGCGCATGATCCTTCTCCAGGAAGAGGTGAGGCTGCAGAATAAGGTCGCCGAATCCAGGCGGATAGTCCAGGCAGCACCATTCAATTATATGCCGACGTGATACTGAATTATTTCAAGGGAGTCCCGCTGCGCGGCGCGCAAATCCGACGCCCTATCGAGCTCGCAACGCGGAATACATGCTCGGCCATTGCGCCAACATACCAGAAGCGGGCGACGAACGCGCCCCGGCCGATTCCGGCAAGCGCGCCTATTCTTCCCCGATCGCGAGCAGCGCCGAGGCGACCACCGCGAGCGCGATGCCCGCGATCTTGAATGGACCGGGGATCTGGCCGGCGAGCGCCATTGCGCTCAAGGCCGTGAGCAGCGGCGAGGCCGCATTGGTGAGCGCGGAGACGACCATCGCCTTGCCGTCCCGCAGCGCGTAGACGATCGCGAGCGCTCCCGCGGCGTTGAGCAGTTGAATCCCCGCCGAGAGCGGCGGACCGTCGATCCCCCAGTTGATGGGTGCGCCCCAGTGCGTGCGAACGAGCGCGACGGGGACGAGGAGCAGGCCGCCCAACGTCATGTAGAAGAAGATGGCCCCTGTGCTCATCGAGGCATGGGCGATCTTGATGAAGTAGTTCTGCAGGCCCCAGGACACCAGGATGACCAGCGAGAGGAAGAACCAGAGGCCGAAGTGCACCCTGCCGCCGCCGGGCGTCCAGTCGTTGAGAAGGGGCAGGGCGGCCAGCGCCAGGACGATGCCGACCACGCCGATCCGGCTGGTGCGCTCCCGGAGAAATGCCGCGCTCAGCGCGATCGTGACGAGCGGCGAGAGCGAAATGATCGGGAAGATGAGGTAGGACGGTCCCATCGAAAGCGCCGGGAAGAGGACGATGACCCCGCCCGCGCCGGTGAGGCCGATCGTCAGTCCCAGTAAAAGGGATCGCGGATCGCACGGAACCTTCCCGCCTTCGCGGCGCGAGACGAACGCCGCAGGCAGCAGCATGCAGACCGCCCAGACGGCGTATGTCAGCGTATCGGGGAACCCCCGCTGCGCGGGGATGGCGCTCAAGGTGCCCCAGAGACCCCAGGCGACGGTGGTGATCAACGCATAGCCGAGCCAGCGCCGGCTGCCGGAAGATGACGGCATTCGCATTCCTCTTGTTGCACCGGGGATCCGACCCGCATGCCGCGATCTCGTTCCCGAACGATGATTCCCGGGATGGTGTCGGACGAACCGGGACGGCCAAGCCGGCGACGGGAAAGTGGGCGAGTCCGTCCAGATTTCCGCCGCGTGCCCGAAGGAAATAGGGTCAGACTCGATGTTCTCAGCCTTGCTCCAAGCATTATCGCAATCGTCAGATTGATATTATGATGATCTTGAACTGTTCTAATGGCAACAGATAGTCACCACTTGTCTAAGCATCAGGTTCAGACTCGATTTTCAACAGAAATCGGAAAGATGAGTGGTGGCTGAGTGAGTGGTGCCTGGTCTTGAATTATCACTTTTCTGATAATTCAAGAC
>JAJZTQ010000051.1 GCA_021848825.1 Pseudomonadota bacterium | reverse complement strand
TGTACACAGGTAATTTCCTGGCAATTTCAGTCGCTTTCCATGGATTATGGCAATATGTGTCGAAAAGCGAAGGGTTGGGTGCCAGTACGATCATTTCAAGACGGGAAGTGGCGGTTCGGATTACAAGTGATTACCAGCTTGCGCCGCTTCTATATCTGATGGTATTCGGTCTTTCGTTCGTTTCAGAAATTGCGGGCATTGCCTCCTGCTTGCTGTTGGCACTCTTTTATGCGCTCCGTGGCTGGCCGACAAAAGAATCGGAATGAGGCTGCGACACCAATCCTGCAATCTTGACCCTTAGTGCGAACCGGGCTGCATGGTTTGCACTCATGGGACTCAGGGGAACAACTCGTAGGCGTTCCTTCCATTTCGATTATTGGTCCCGCGTTTCTCGCTCCGCCTGGAGCTGTGGGATAAAACCAATGAGTAATGCGCATCCATTTCGGCTCGAGTCAGTTCCTTTTATACCAATTCCTTGGCTGTTACCCTTCTCACTTACGCCGAAGCTTTCATCAGCCCGGGGTTATGCCAGAATCCATCTGCCGCAACGAGCGCATCAGCCTCCTTCGGTCCCCAACTGCCGGGCTTGTACGGGTAAGCCGGAGGCGGCATGCTCAGTACCGGATCGACCACGGCCCATGCGGCTTCGACTGCGTCCTCGCGGGTAAAAAGCGCCCCGTTTCCCGCCATGGCATCTCCCAGAAGGCGTTCGTAGGGCGCTTCTTCCCCTGGCCGTTCATCCAGCAGGTAGAGTTCGCGCTGGTCGCCGATGAACTCCTTACCTGCGCGTTTGACGCGAGCGGCGAGAGCTACTGCGGAGTTGGGAGAGAGCCTGAATCGCAGATAATTTGTCCGTCCTTCGACAGGCCGCGAGTCATCGAATAGCCTTTGAGGCGGAGGCTTCAGCGTGACCAGAACTTCGCCCACTGTTGCAGCCAGACATTTTCCGGAACGCAGGTACCATGGCACGCCTTCCCAGCGCCACGAGTCGATGGAAAGGCGCAGAGCGCAGAACGTCTCGACATCGGAGTCTTTAGCCACGCCAGGCTCATTCCGGTAGCCACCATACTGGCCCCTAATCATGTTGCCAGGCTGCAGGGGACGCATGGCATGGAACACCTTGGCCTTCTCGCTGTGGACGGCGCCATAACCCTGATAAGCCGGAGGTTCCATGGCAAGCAGAGCGACGATCTGGAAAAGGTGGTTCTGGATGACGTCGCGTAGGCAGCCTGCGCTTTCGTAAAATGCACCTCTACCCTTCACGCCGAAATCTTCGGCAAGCGTGATCTGCACGCTGGACACATAGTTGCGGTTCCAGATTGGTTCGAGGAAAGAATTGGCGAATCTGAAATAAAGGATATTCATGATCGCCTCCTTCCCGAGATAATGGTCGATGCGGAAAATGGAATCTTCCGGAAAAACCGAGAGTGCAACGCGGTTGAGCTCCCTTGCCGAAGAAAGGTCCCGTCCGAAGGGCTTTTCGACGATGACGCGCGCCCGATCTGCTAGGTTTGATGCGCCGAGACTTTTGATGACCGTTGCGAACAGTGCAGGCGGGATAGCAAGATAATACGCTGGGCGATGTGCATCGCCCAGTGCTGCCTTGATTGCCTTGAACGTGTGCGCATCGTTGTAACTTCCGCTCACATATCGGAGCCTGGAAAGAAGATGCTCAAGCGCTCTCGACTCAATGGTTTTGCCATCTGCCTGCTCGATGCCCTCGGTCACACGCCTGCACAATTCTGCAGTGCTTAATGCAGAGGAGGCGACACCCACTACAGGGACGTTGAGCATGCCGCGCATGGCCATCCGATAGAGCGCAGGAAAGATCATCCTGCGGGCGAGGTCGCCGGTCACGCCGAAGATCACCAGGGCATCTGCTTCTGTCGTGCGATCACCCATTTCAGTAGCTCTTCTCCCTCAATTATAATGTTGCGAACAGCCGACGGTTACCTGGCTGTTTCTATCATGATTTCCCCTTCAGAGAATAAGATCTGAAGGTGTTGAAGCGCTGCATTCTGTATTTGCCTGATCCTCTCTTGGGTCAACCCCAAAAGAAGTGATATTTGTTTGAGGGTCATGGGCTCCTTGTCGTTTAAGCCAAAACGCATTTCGATCACGGACCTTTCCTTGGCGCTGAGTTCGCTTATCCTTTCCCCCAATAATTCATGCAGTTCCGTCTTTTCAAATTGCACGTCAGGTCCAAGTTCATGTAAGTCCGGAATTGATTCGCCAATGGTAAATGTGGGATCGATACTCGATGGCGCATCCAGGGAAACTAGAGATTCATTCTGGTGAAAAGTATCCCAGACTTGTTGCAAATCCAGGCTAAGCTTGTCTGCTACTGCCTGAACATATTGACCTTTGGTGTCAGCCATGCCATCCAGCTTGATCATTTCCCGTCGAATTACGTTGATTCTTTTAATGACATGTACTGGAAGCCGAATCGTGCGGGATTGGTTCATGATTGCGCGCTCAATGCTCTGTTTAATCCACCATGTCGCATAGGTGGAGAAACGGAAACCCCGTTCCGGATCAAACTTGTCGAGCGCATGAATGAGGCCAAGATTTCCTTCCTCGATCAAATCAAGGAAGGGGAGGTTGGCGTGAATATAGTGCCTGGCAATATTGACGACCAGCCTCAGGTTATGCACGATCATTTTCTGTTCGGCCTCGATATCCCCTTCCTTGACCAGTCTTGTCAACGTCCTTTCCTGTTCAACGGTCAGCAAGACCATCCTTCTGATTGCATTGAGATAAACTTGCGTGATGTCGAGACTGGAGCCATCCAGTTCGCTTATCGGGGATTCCATTCGGTCAATTGAATTGTTGCTTGCGGTTTTTTTGATTTCATAAAATTTGAAATACATTTCCCATCCTTTCTGCATCTTTTAATTACTCACATAAAATGAGCCTGAAGATGTGTTGTTCGGCACGTTCAATCTCGGATAGTCGAATTTCACGTTGAAAGACATTGCCATGCCGATCACGCACTTGAAAAAGGTAGCCGCAATGCCCCAGATAAGTGATCCTGGAGCTGAAACTGCCATTTTCAAACAGGTTGTCCTGAAGTTGCGGCAACACGGCAGAGACATGAAGCGACGCCAATTCACTGCGCAAGAAGCCTAAAAGATTCTCGGCCGACTTGTCGCAATCACAAATCATGCCGCGTTCGTCAAGTATCAACGTGGCAGCATTGTTCATGAGAGCGGGCTGGTCTACATTTGATCCAGCGTGTTCGAGTTGAAGCATGCCTGGACCTTTTTGAAAGACAGGAGGGGGAATAGAACCTTACCGCTTAACCTTAGAAGACGATCCGTCTTTATTCAAGAAACATGTTGAGGATGCGACGGCCTGTTATCACTCAACGCATGGTTTGCAGTCGGCTCCCTGCAGCCTCTCATGCAGCCATGCTCGGGAGCGCACAGCTTGAAGTAATGCCCAAAGTATAATCCCTTTTTGCGACTTGCATCCTAATATCGGCCAGCGCCATGCCTGAGCGGATTGCCTTTTCTGATGAAAAACGCAATATTCAAAATCTTCGTTTCCTCGCTGCGGGAGCGGGTCCGCGGGTCTCGATGTGACGGAACGTAATGCGCCCCTTGCTCAGATCATACGGGGAAAGCTCCAGCGAAACCTTGTCGCCGGCGATAATGCGTATATGATGCTTGCGCATCTTGCCTGCGCTGTACGCGATAAGCTTGCATCCATTTTCCAATGTCACGAGAAAGCGAGCATCCGGCAAAACTTCGTCCACCATGCCCATCATTTCGAGCAGTTCTTCTTTTGCCATGATATGGCCTCCGGGAAAAGAAAAACCCGGCATGATGCCGGGTTTTTCCGGTAGAGGCTGTCCTGCACCGCAGTGCGGGACAACGCTCGGGCAGTAGCGTGCGAGTTACGAGACGCGGATATTGGAAGCCTGCTGGCCTTTCGGCCCGGAGGTCACGTCAAACGTGACGCGCTGCCCTTCAGCCAGGGTTTTGAAGCCGCCCGAACTCTGGATTGCGGAAAAGTGGGCGAAGAGATCTTCACCGCCGTTTTCCGGGGTAATGAAGCCGAAGCCCTTGGAATCGTTGAACCACTTTACAGTACCTGTTGACATATCTTGAATTT
>JAJZTQ010000050.1 GCA_021848825.1 Pseudomonadota bacterium | reverse complement strand
TTTCTTCGCGCTATGCGGGGAAACAGCCTCTTTCCCTTTCCGCAAGTCTCGCCTTCGAGCAATCATACGGCTTCATAGAAGGGGACAGCGCTTCCCTGGCCGAGCTTTGCGCGCTGATTTCCAGGCTCGCCGACGTGCCCATTTTCCAGTCGATTGCCGTGACCGGATCGGTCAACCAGTTCGGGCAGGTTCAGGCGATAGGCGGGGTCAACGAGAAGATCGAGGGATTTTTCGACATCTGCGCGGCGAGGACGCTCACGGGCAAGCAGGGCGTCATCATCCCCGAATCCAATGTGGAACATCTCATGCTGAAAGAATCGGTGATCGAGGCTGCAAGGGAAGGGAAATTCGCCATCTATCCTGTCTCCCATTTCGATCAGGCCATTTCCATACTGACAGGTCTTGCCGCTGGGGAAGCGGATGAAAACAATGTCTTCCCCGAGGAAAGCATAAACGGCCGGGTATTTTCGCGCCTGTCGGAATATTCTGCCATCAGGAAATCGTTCTCTTCCAGGGATTCGAAGTGAGAGAATGGCTGGCTCGCCAGTTCGAGCTGTCGCGGGGAGGAGCGGGGCACAATGTCAGGTCGATGGAAGGACTGCGTGGCTTCGCGGTTTTCCTGGTCTTCCTGGTCCATTACGCAACGCTTGTGAATCCCTGGGTGCTCGGCAATGCCTTCCTTCATTCATTTGCCTCGGCCGTGCACACCATGGGCAATGCAGGCGTGGACCTGTTTTTCGTTCTGAGCGGCTACCTCATTTACGGCTCCCTGATTTCCAGGTCGCAGAATTTCATGCGCTTCATGATGAGGCGCGTCAGGAGAATCTATCCCGCCTTCATCGCCGTGCTTGTGATCTACATCGGTCTTTCATTCGTATTTCCTGCCGAAAACAAGATTCCCTCGGCCCTTTCTTCGGCATCCGTATATCTTCTGCAGAATTTTCTGCTATTGCCGGGGCTTTTTCCGATCGAGCCCCTGGTGACCGTTTCCTGGTCATTGAGCTACGAGATGTTCTATTATCTCGCAATCCCGCTTCTCATCCTTTTTCTCGATCTGAGGCGGCGCGACGCGAAATGGCGCGTGGTCTTCTTTTCCCTCGTTGCCGCCACGGTTGCTGCCTATTGCGCGTTTTACGGCGGTCACGTCAGGCTGATCATGTTCGTTTCGGGGATACTTCTGCATGAAGCGCTTGCGGGCCGAAGCATTTCGCCGCCGGGAAGCGTGCCTGCAGTGCTGGCCCTGGCTGCCGGGCTGTTTTCGACAATCCTGCCTGTTCCCGGCTCGGCCGGCTATGTCCTGAAGATAGTGATTCTTTTTGCTGCCTTTTTCACATTGTGTTTTACCTGCTTCGGACATCAATCTGCATGGCTGCCAAAGGCCTTCTCATGGACGCCCTTGAGATGGCTCGGCAACATGAGCTATTCCTATTATCTCCTTCACGGCCTCGCGCTGAAGAGCGGGTTCCTCGTTCTTTCCAAAATTCTTGGCACGGCGGGAAGCGGTGTGCTCGTATTCTGGGGAATGCTTCCCTTGATGTTCGCCCTGACGCTCATTCCATCGATAGGGCTCTTTCTTCTCGTCGAGCGTCCTTTTTCCCTCGCGCCGGCGCTTGAAGCCCGAAAACCCTTGGGGCAGGAAAAAGTGATATATTCTCGAAACTCTCAGACAGGCAGCAGATGAATCCAGTCAATCTGGCTCTCAGAACTTTCGGATCCCTCGTTTCCCCTTCGGGCCGGAACGGACGCCTTTCCATCCTGATCTATCACAGAGTGCTGAAAAAAGCGGATCCCCTTCTTCCTTTCGAAGTGGATGCCGAAAGATTCGATGCCCAGATGGCTGCATTGAAGGCCATCTGCAATGTCATCCCGTTACATGAAGCGGTGCAGGGTCTTGAAAGCGGAAAACTGCCTTCCAGGGCGGCATGCATCACTTTCGATGACGGCTATGCCGACAATCACGACGTGGCGCTGCCCATACTCGAGAAGCACAATCTTCATGCCACCTTTTTCGTTGCCACGGGCTATCTGGATGGCGGCATCATGTTCAACGACAAGGCCATCGAGATCGTCAGAAGGGCTGAAAGGAACGATCTCGATCTCTCGGGAAAGGGGCTTGGCGTCTACTCTCTTGAGCGCAGCGAAGCTCGGCGCAAGGCTGTAGCCCATCTCCTTTCAGACCTGAAATACAAGCCGTTGGAGGAGCGAAACGAAATCATGGACAGCATCGCGGCAGATCTGGAAATTTCCTTTCCGGAGGACATCATGATGACAAGTTCACAGGTGAAGGCGCTGCATGACGCGGGGATGGAAATAGGCGGGCATACAGTCCATCATCCGATACTGTCACGGCTCGAAAATGCTGCTGCAAGAAAGGAAATGATGGAAGGAAAGGCGAGGCTCGAAGAAATAACAGGAAACAGGGTCAGGATTTTCGCCTATCCCAACGGCATTCCCGGGCGCGATTACCTGGTCGAGCATGCCAGAATGGCGAAAGATCTCGGTTTCGAGGCGGCAGTCTCGACTGCCAAGGGGGTATCCCGATCGGGGAGCGATCTTTTCCAGCTCCCGAGGTTCACGCCTTGGGATATGGACATTTCTCGCTTCTCGATGCGCCTTGCAGCCAACCTTCTGCAGACCGATTTCGCCACGGTAGGGCGTTCCTGAACCCGTCACGGAACATTTGCCTTGATCTGCATGATCTAATAAACTTGGTCGGTCTCGATAACCGGACTATATCGCATCGGCCATGTCTTCGATCAAACACCATTTTCCCGACGCATTCCCCGTGACGGACGATTGCCTTCATATAGGCGGAATGCCCTTGACGAGGCTTGCGAGAAGGGTGGGCGGATCATTCTATGCCTACGACAGGCGCCTGCTCTCAGAGCGTGTCAAGCATGTCAGAAGCATGCTCCCGGATGGCGTCCATGTTCATTATGCGATGAAGGCGAACCCCATGCCTGCAGTCGTGCAGCACATGGCGACAATCGTCGACGGCATAGACGTCGCTTCCCGCAGGGAACTGAAAGTCGCCCTCGATACGACCATTTCCGCCGAAGAAGTGAGCTTCGCCGGCCCGGGAAAATCGGAATGCGACCTGGAAAGCGCGATCGCGGCAGGCATCGTCCTCAATCTCGAGTCGAATCTCGAGATGGAAAGAGCGGCGAGAATAGGGCATGAACTGGGATGCAGGCCGAAGGCGGCGGTCAGGGTCAATCCTGATTTCGAACTTAAGTCTTCAGGCATGAAGATGGGAGGAGGATCGAAGCAGTTCGGCGTGGATGCAGAAGAAGTGCCTGAAATGCTCAGGCGCATGAAAAATCTCGACATCGAATTCATGGGTTTCCACATCTTCAGCGGCTCCCAGAACCTGAAGAGTGAAGCCATCATCGAGGCCCAGGAAAAGTCCGTCGATCTCGGCATCAGGCTCGCCCAGCATGCGCCTTCTCCATTGAAAATCCTCAACATAGGAGGAGGTTTCGGCATCCCCTATTTCCCGGGAGAAATGCCGCTCGATCTTGCGCCTGTCGGCGAAAAGCTGGGCAATCTCATGCCGAAAGTCGAATCGGAGATGCCGGGGGCGCATGTCGTGATAGAACTCGGAAGGTATCTCGTCGGAGAGGCCGGAATCTATGTCACGCCTGTCATCGACAGGAAGATTTCCAGGGGAAAGGTTTTCCTGGTGACGGCAGGGGGGCTCAACCATCATCTCGCGGCATCGGGAAATTTCGGACAGGTGATCAGGAAGAATTATCCGGTTGCGGTCGGAAACAGGATGAATGGAAAAGAAAGGGAAATCGTTTCGGTCGTGGGGCCGCTTTGCACGCCGCTCGACATTCTTGCGGAAAGCATGGAAATGGCGAAAGCGGAAGTGGGGGATCTCATCGTGGTTTTCCAGTCCGGCGCCTACGGCGCTACCGCTAGCCCAACTGCATTTTTGAGCCAGCCTGACGTGACTGAAGTGCTCGTATGAAGGGATATCAAATGAAGGGGATATGCGGCTGGCTGGGGAGTCCTGAAAATGGCGAGAGCGTCATTCGCGCAATGGCGTCCCGGCTCGGTTCGAATGAAAATGGCCTGATAGGGCAGAATGGCGGGCTTGCAGGATGCTCGTCAAATGAAACAGCATATCGCCAGGGCGTGCTTGCAGGGATATCGGGCCATCCGAGGTTCGGAGCCGGCTTCGATGAAATCGCAAAAAGCGAGGGGGCGGGGAATGCGCTTGTCAGGCTCTATCTCGAACATGGGGAAAAGGGATTCGAGAAAATCGCCGGGGATTTTTCTGCCGCAATCATCGACGAGCGGGAAGGCAAGGCCATCCTTGCCATAGACAGGCTCGGCATAGGCAGGATGAATTATTCGGCAAACGGGGATTCACTGGTATTCGGCTCCAGTCTCGATTCGATCAGGCGCCATCCTCTCGGCAAGAGCGAACTCAATCCCCAGGCGATTTACGACTATGTCTATTTCCACATGATTCCCGGGCCTGAAACGATCTACTCCGGGCAATACAGGCTGCTTCCGGGGCAATATCTGGTGTTCAAGGGCGGCAGTGTCGAAATCAGGCCCTACTGGGAAATGCGTTTCGAGGAAAGAATACTTCGCCCTTTCGGCGAGCTGAAGAAGGAATTTTTGGACACATTGCGCCTGGCCGTGAAAAATGCGGCCGAAGGCGCGGAAACAGGCGCCTTCCTCTCAGGCGGAACGGACAGCTCCACCGTTTCCGGATTGCTCAAGGAAGTGACGGGAAGGGCGAGGACCTATTCGATCGGTTTCGAGGCCG
>JAJZTQ010000034.1:2794-24390 GCA_021848825.1 Pseudomonadota bacterium | reverse complement strand
TGCCATGTATTCGACGAACCGGGTCTTGCCGCATCCCGTCGGCCCTTTCAGCATCATCGGCATCCTCACCGAATAGGCTGCCTCGAATAGCGCCACTTCGTCCGATACGGTACGGTAATAGGGTTCCTTCTCGATTCTGTACTGGCTGATGATGTCGCTCATTTTATTTTCCTCGAACATGTCTTGCAGAAGGGTCTGACCGCTCGACTCATTGAGTCGAGCGGTCAGACCCCGCCTCTCGGGCGGGGACAGGCCTTATACCGTCTTGCCGCGGTAGATAACCATGGCAGCGCCCTGGCTTTGGGCGAAGTTGTCGTAGCCGACGAGGCGAACATGGTTGTTCGGGTTGGCCTTGTGGCACGCTGCTGCTTCACCGAGGATCTTGTCCACGTCGGTTTCCCCGAACATGGGAAGCTTCCACATGTACCAGTAGTTGTCCATCAGGTGTTCCGGCTCGGTATGCTCGATGGCCGGGTTCCAGCCCTTCTTGACGATGTATTCGACCTGCTTCCTGATCTTGTCTGCGTCCATCGCGGGAAGATAGGAAAAGGTTTCGAACTTGCGGCTTGAGGGGTCGGACAAGCGGCTCTTGTAATCCATCATTTCAGACATTGCATTCTCCAGTTATCAGTTGACACCCGGCGCGCTCGCCGGGTGATTCATCACTTGTGGGCCACGTCGAGCTTGTCGACGGTATCGAACTCGAACTTGATCTCCTTCCATGTTTCCATGGCGATCTTGAGTTCCGGGCTCGATTTCGCTGCTTCGGTCAGGATGGACTTGCCTTCCTTCTCGATCTGCACACCCCTGTTCCTCGCTTCCACGCAGGCTTCGAGCGCCACACGGTTTGCTGCAGCGCCGGCTGCATTGCCCCATGGGTGACCGAGCGTGCCGCCGCCGAACTGGAGGCAGGCGTCATCGCCGAAGATCGCGACCAGCGCGGGCATGTGCCAGACATGGATGCCGCCGGATGCGACAGGGAACACGCCGGGCATGGAGCCCCAATCCTGGTCGAACATGATGCCGCGGGAGCGGTCTTCCTTGATGAAGGAATCGCGCATCAGATCGATCCAGCCCAGCGTTGCGCCACGGTCGCCCTCGAGCTTCCCGACGACGGTGCCGGAGTGGAGGTGGTCGCCGCCGGAAAGACGCAGAATCTTGGCCAGCACGCGGAAGTGGATGCCGTGGTGGGGATTGCGGTCGATCACGGCGTGCATTGCGCGGTGGATGTGGAGCAGGATGCCGTTGTCGCGGCACCAGTTCGCAAGACCCGTGTTGGCGCAGAAGCCACCCGTGATGTAGTCATGCATGATGATCGGCGCGCCGATTTCCTTGGCGTATTCCGCGCGCTTGTACATCTCTTCCGGGGTGGGCGCGGTAACGTTGAGGTAGTGACCTTTTCTTTCGCCGGTTTCGCGTTCTGCCTTGTGAACTGCTTCCATGACGAAATCGAAGCGCTGTCTCCAGCGCATGAAAGGCTGGCTGTTGACGTTTTCGTCGTCCTTGGTCAGGTCGAGGCCGCCACGGAGGCATTCGTAAACTGCGCGGCCGTAGTTCTTGGCGGAAAGGCCCAGCTTGGGCTTGATCGTGCAGCCGAGAAGCGCACGGCCGTACTTGTTGAGCATGTCGCGCTCGACCTGGATGCCGTGGGGGGGGCCGCCGCAGGTCTTGACATAGGCGATCGGGAAGCGGACATCTTCCAGGCGCAGCGCCCGGATTGCCTTGAAGCCGAAAACGTTGCCGACGAGGGAGGTGAAGACGTTGACGACGGAGCCTTCCTCGAAAAGGTCGATGGGGTAGGCGACGAAGGCATAGAAGCAGGTGTCGTCTCCGGGCACGTCCTCGATCCTGTAGGCACGTCCCTTGTAGTAGTCAAGGTCGGTCAGAAGATCGGTCCAGACCGTGGTCCAGGTTCCGGTCGAGGATTCCGCTGCAACAGCGGCAGCTGCTTCCTCGCGATCAACGCCTGGCTGCGGCGTGATCTTGAAACACGCCAGGATGTCAGTATCCTTGACGTCGTAGTTTGGTTCCCAATAGGTACTCCGGTATTCCTTCACCCCGGCGTTGTATGTTTTGACAGCCATAACAGCCTCCTCGACAGTTGATTTGTCCCTTGCGGGCTCCCTTGAGCCGCTCGTTTGCGACTTGCGGTCACTATACCGGGGCAGAAACATAAGATACAGTCAGATGTTTTGATAATTATCATCACTGAAACCTTATGGTATTATAAGCATAGTCCCGGATATCCATTATAGTTCTTATGCTGCATGTCACCTTTCGCCAGCTCAGCGTTTTCGAATCGGTCGCCAGGAATCTCAGTTTTTCCAGGGCGGCGGAGGAGATGCATCTCACCCAGCCAGCCGTTTCGATGCAGATCAAGCAGCTCGAGGACAATGTCGGGGTGGCGCTTTTCGAGCAGCTCGGAAAGAAGATCTATCTCACTGAGGCAGGGCGTGAGCTCCACCATTACAGCAAGGCCATCTCCCAGCAGCTCAAGGAAGCGAAATCGGTCCTTTCCGAACTGAAGGGATTGGAGCGGGGAAAGCTGAACATTTCGGTTGTCAGCACGGCGAATTATTTCGCGCCCCAGCTCCTTGCGCAATTCTGCACGGACCATCCCCAGATCAAGGTCAGCCTCAAGGTCGGGAACAGGGAGGCGGTGCTCGAGAATCTCGAACACAATGAAGTCGATCTTGCCATCCTGGGCACGCCGCCTGAAGGTATGGATATCGAAGCCCATCCTTTCATGGAAAACAGGCTGGTCATCATCGCTGCAAGCGGCAATCCCCTGACCCTGGAAAAGAACATCCCCATCTCCCGCTTTGCAAACGAGGTATTCATCATGAGGGAACAGGGCTCGGGCACGAGGCTGGCCGCCGAGAAATATCTTTCCTCTCATCATATCGAGGTCAGAACCGGGATGGAGATGAGCACGAGCGAAGCCGTGAAGCAGGCCGTTCAGGCAGGCATGGGGCTCGGGATTCTTTCTCAGGATACGATTTTGCTCGAAGTCGAGACCGGAAGGCTGAAAATTCTGGATGTGGAGGGTTTTCCCATCATCAGGCACTGGTACATCGTTCACAGAAGACAGAAGCGTTTGTCTTCTGTTGCAGAGGCCTTCAAGTCCTTCCTGCTTGCGAGGAAATGAAAAAGCCCGGTCACTTGCGGGTGACCGGGCTTTTCTGGAGCTGCTTTTCTTACTTGACCACGGCCTTCAGTTCGCCCTTGGCGTAGCGGCTCGCCATCTGGTCGAGAGAAAGCGGCTTGATCTTCGCTGCCTGACCTGCGGAGCCGAAAGCTTCGTATCTGGCCTTGCAGATTTCCTTCATCGCCTTGGTCGCGACGGTAAGGAATTTGCGGGGATCGAAGTTCTTCCTGTCTTCCGCGAGGAATTTGCGGATCGCGCCGGTTGAAGCCATCCTGAGGTCGGTATCGATATTCACCTTCCTGACGCCATGCTTGATGCCCTCGACGATTTCCTCGACCGGCACGCCATAGGTCTGACCCATGTCGCCGCCGAACTCGTTGATGATCTTCAGCCATTCCTGGGGAACGGAAGAGGAGCCGTGCATCACCAGATGGGTATTGGGAATCCTGGCGTGAATTTCCTTGATGCGGTTGATCGCGAGGATTTCTCCGGTGGGCGGGCGGGTGAACTTGTAGGCGCCATGGGAAGTGCCGATGGCGATTGCCAGCGCGTCGACCCCGGTTTCCTTGACGAACTTGGCAGCTTCTTCCGGATCGGTGAGGAGCTGGTCATGGGAAAGCTTGCCTTCGGCGCCATGCCCGTCTTCCTTCTCGCCTTCTCCTGTTTCGAGGGAACCCAGGCAGCCGAGTTCGCCTTCCACCGATACGCCGACCGCATGGGAGATATCGACGACCCTGCGGGTCACGTCGACATTGTATTCGAACGATGCGGGGGTCTTGGCGTCTTCCATCAGCGAGCCGTCCATCATCACGCTCGAGAAGCCGGAGCGGATCGCCTGGATGCAGATTGCGGGGGATGCGCCATGGTCCTGGTGCATGACGATGGGGATATGGGGATAGGCTTCCACAGCAGCCTCGATCAGATGACGAAGGAAGGCTTCCCCTGCATATTTTCTCGCGCCTGCGGAACCCTGCATGATCACGGGGCTGTTGCACTCGTCCGCAGCCTGCATGATTGCCTGAACCTGTTCCAGATTGTTGACGTTGAATGCCGGCAGACCGTAACCGTTTTCCGCCGCATGATCCAACAACTGCCTCATTGATACCAGAGCCATGATTTTCTCCTTCAGATAAATTCTAGAGCACTAAAATAAACCAAGTCATTTTCTATTGTCGCCGACCTTGACTATCTTCATCGTGTTGGTTCCCCCGGGCTGGCCTATCGGCTCGCCTATGGTGAGCGCAATGATGTCCCCAATTTCGATAACCTTGTTTTCAAGCAGGACGTCTTCCACCTTCTCGAGCAGCTTGTCCCTATCGTACCCCGTGAATTCACCGAGCACGGGATAGACGCCCCGGTAAAGGGTCATCTTCCGCCTTGTTTCCTCGATGTTGGTAAGCGCATAGATCGGCACGCCGCTGTTGATCCTGGACATCCAGAGCGGGGTGGAGCCGGATTCGGTGAGGGAAGCGATCGCCTTCACCTTGAGATGGAACGCGGTGAAGATCGTCGCCATCGCGATGGACTGGTCTATCCTGGTGAATTCGCGGTTCAGGAACCATCGCTCGAGAGAAGCTTCCACAGGCTTTTCCGCTTCTATGCAGATCCTGCCCATCGCTTCGATCGTCTCGACCGGATATTTGCCCGCAGCCGTTTCCGCGGAAAGCATGACGCCGTCCGTTCCGTCTATCACCGCATTTGCAACATCCGAGACTTCCGCCCTTGTCGGGATGGGGTTTTCTATCATGGATTCCATCATCTGCGTGGCAGTGATGGTGAGCTTGTTCTTTTCGCGGGCAAGCTTGATCATTCTTTTCTGGAGCGCAGGAACAGCGGCATCGCCCACTTCGACGCCCAGATCCCCACGGGCCACCATGATGCCGTCGCTCGCCTCCAGGATCTCTTCCAGCGCCGGAATCGCTTCGGCCCTTTCTATTTTCGCGATCAAAAGGCCATGCCCACCGGCCTTCCTGAGAAGATCGCGCGCGAGCCTGATGTCGTCGCCCGTTCTCGGGAAAGATACGGCCAGATAATCCGCCTTGAGCGTCGCTGCCGTGACGATGTCTTCCATGTCCTTGGAAGTCAGCGCAGGTGCGCTCAAGCCGCCGCCCAGCCTGTTGATTCCCTTGTTGTTGGAAAGCACCCCGCCATGCTTGACGCGGCAATGGATTTTCAATCCGTCTATCGATAGGACGTCGAGAACGATCCTGCCGTCATCCAGGAGCAGCACGTCGCCCGATATGACGTCTCTTGGAAGATCCTTGTAGTCCAGTCCTACCTGGCTCTGGTTTCCGAGTTCGCATTCGGCGTCGAGTATGAAGTCGTCGCCTCTTTCAAGGCTGACTTTTCCCTGCTCGAATTTTCCTATCCTGATTTTCGGGCCCTGAAGATCGGCCATGATGCCGATGGATCTGCCCTGTTTGTCTGCGATTTTCCGGACCCTCTCGGCCCGTTCGATGTGATCCCTTGCGGTGCCGTGCGAGAAGTTCATCCTGACGACATCCATTCCTGCGGCGACCATCTTCTCCAGCGTTTGTTCGTCTGTGGAAGAAGGTCCGAGTGTTGCTACAATTTTAGTTCTTCGTTGCATGATCGTTCTGGAAAAAATGCCGGCCTCCATTATGAGGCCGGCACATTTCATTCATTTTGCACGCTGCTCGAGGATATCGACAGCAGGGAGTTTTTTGCCTTCCAGGAATTCCAGGAACGCGCCGCCCGCAGTCGAAATATAGGAGACCTTGTCGTAGATATCGTATTTCTGGATAGCTGCGATGGTATCCCCCCCGCCGGCGAGGGTAAAGGCTTTCGTTTCCGCTATAGCCCTGGAAATCGCCTTGGTGCCTTCGCCGAACTGGTCGAACTCGAAAACGCCGACCGGCCCGTTCCATACCACGGTTCCCGCCTTCATGATGATGTCGACGAGTTCCTGGGTCGATTTGGGGCCGATATCGAAGATCATGTCGTCGTCGTCGACGGCAGATGCGTCCTTCAACACGGCAGGCTCGGCGGCATCGAATTTCTTTCCGACGACGACATCGACGGCGACCGGAATGGTCGCGCCTCTTGCGGACATCTTTTCCATCAAGGTCTTGGCCGTCGGCACGAGATCGTCTTCGCAGAGGGATTTCCCGACATTCTTTCCGACCGCCTTGAGGAAGGTATTGGCGATGCCGCCCCCCACCACGAGCTGGTCGACTTTCTCGGAAAGGGATTCGAGAACCGTCAGCTTGGTCGAAACCTTGGATCCCCCGACGATCGCGACCATCGGTCTGACCGGGTTGGCGAGGGCCTTTTCCAGCGCTTCGAGTTCTTCCGCCAGGAGAATCCCTGCGCAGGCAACCGGCGCATACTTGGCAACGCCATAGGTCGAAGCCTCGGCGCGATGGGCCGTTCCGAATGCATCCATGACGAACACATCGCAGAGCGCGGCATATTTCCTGGACGTATCGTCGAGATTCTTCTTTTCGCCCACGTTGAAGCGGCAATTTTCGAGCACCACCAGTTCGCCGTTGGAAACATCGAATCCGCCGTCCACCCAATCCCTGATCAGCCTTACGGATTTTCCGAGCCGCCGCGAAATATCGTCGGCAACGGGCTTGAGCGAATTCTCTTCCGAAAATTCGCCCTCGGTAGGCCGCCCCAGATGGGAAGTCACCATCACCTTCGCGCCCTGCTTGAGGCAATGGTTTATGGTCGCCATCGAGGCGGTGATCCTGGCATCGGATGTCACCTTGCCGTCCTTCACTGGCACGTTCAGGTCGGAACGGATGAACACCCTTTTTCCGGCGAGATCGAGGTCAGTCATGCGCATGAACATGACTTACCCCTTTGCAACGACGCCCACCAGGCGCATCAGGTTGCAGGTATATCCATATTCATTGTCGTACCAGGAAACGACCTTGACGAAGGTGGGATCAAGCGCGATGCCTGCTTCGGCGTCGAACACGGAAGGACAGGTCTCTCCCCTGAAATCCGTGGACACGACCTTGTCTTCGGTATAGCCCAGCACGCCTTTCATGCTGCCCTGGGACGCCGCCTTCATCGCTGCGCAGATTTCCTCGTAGGTGGTTTCCTTGTTGAGCTCCACCGTCAGGTCGACGACGGAAACGTCCGAGGTCGGAACCCTGAAGGCCATGCCGGTGAGCTTCTTGTTGAGCTCGGGGATCACCTTGCCGACAGCCTTGGCGGCACCCGTGGAGGAGGGAATGATGTTTTCCAGTATGCCCCGGCCGCCTCTCCAGTCCTTGTTGGAAGGACCGTCCACGGTTTTCTGCGTTGCAGTGGCCGCATGGACGGTCGTCATCAGCCCGCGCTTGACGCCAAACGTGTCGTTCAGCACCTTGGCGACAGGCGCGAGGCAGTTGGTGGTGCAGGAAGCGGCGGAAACGATGGCTTCGCCCTTGTACTTGTCGTGATTGACGCCGTAAACGAACATCGGGGTGTCATCCTTGGAAGGTGCAGACTGGACGACTTTCTTCGCGCCTGCAGCGAGATGCTTCTCGCAGGTTTCCTTCGTCAGGAAAAGGCCTGTGCATTCGATGACGATATCGGCTCCGATTTCGTTCCATTTCAGCTCCGAAGGATCCTTGACTGCCGTCAGACGGATTCTCTTTCCGTTGACGATCAGGGTATTGCCGTCCACTGCGACATCGCCCTTGAAGCGTCCATGCACGGAATCGTGCTTCAGCATGTAGGCAAGATAATCCGGTTCGAGCAGATCGTTGATGCCGACCACTTCGATTTCAGGAAAATCCTTTACGGCTGCGCGAAACACCATACGGCCGATGCGTCCAAATCCGTTGATGCCAACCTTGATAGTCATTATTTTACCCCTCTTGAAGTATAAAAAACCTTACAGGACACCCATCACTTTGCTGACCACATTATCGACGGTGAATCCGAAATGCTTGAAGAGATCGCCGGCAGGAGCGGATTCGCCGAACGTATCCATACCGACGACATCCCCTTCGAGACCGACATACTTGCGCCAGAAATCAGTCACGCCAGCTTCCACAGCGACGCGGACGACGCCTTTCGGCAGCACGCTTTCCTTGTAGGATGCATCCTGGCGATCGAAAACGCTGGTCGAAGGCATGGAAACGACTCTCGCATAAATCTTCTTTTCTTCGAGAACCTTCTGGGCCTGCATCGCAAGTTCGACCTCGGAACCGGTAGCAATGATGACTGCCTGGAGCTTTCCTTTCTCCTGGGAGAGCACATAACCGCCCTTGCCTATGCCATCGATCTGTTCCTTCGTCCTTGCCTGGAATTTGAGGTTCTGCCTGCTGAATATCAGCGAAGACGGGCCGGTCTTCCTTTCAACCGCACAGGCCCATGACACGGCCGACTCGACGGTGTCGCAGGGACGCCATACATCCATGTTGGGTATATAGCGCAGGGTAGCAGTCTGCTCGACAGGCTGGTGGGTCGGGCCGTCTTCGCCCAGACCGATCGAATCATGGGTGAAAACGTAAATAACCCGCTGCTTCATCAATGCAGCCATGCGCAGCGCATTCCTGGCATATTCCGAGAACATCAGGAAGGTTCCGCCGAAAGGAATCACCCCGCCATGGAGGCTCATCCCGTTCATGATCGCAGACATGCCGAATTCACGAACACCGTAGCTGATATAGTTTCCGGGCGTCTTGCCATTGACATGATGGCAGCCTGGCCAGTTCGTCAGGTTGGATCCGGTCAGGTCGGCCGAGCCGCCGACGAATTCAGGCAATATCGGCTGAAGACCGGCTATGGCATTCTGCGAAGCTTTCCTGGTCGCGATGGTTTCCGCTTTTTCGTTTGTCTTCGAAACGAATTCGGCAACATGTTTTTTCCATCCTGATGGAAGCTCTCCGGCCATCCTGCGCTTGAATTCGGCAGCTTCTGCAGGATAGGCTTTCTCGTATTCGGCAAACTTGTTGTTCCAGAGCGTTTCTATTCCTTCTCCCTTGATCCTGGCATCCCATCCTTCGTACACGTCCTTCGGAATTTCGAAGGGAGGATAGTCCCAGCCGATATTGGCGCGCGTGTCGGCGACTTCCGCATCCCCAAGGGCTGCGCCATGAACATCGTGAGTGCCTTCCTTGTTGGGAGATCCTTTTCCGATGATGGTCTTGCAGCAGATCAGGGACGGCTTGTCGGCAACCTTCTTCGCTTCTTCCAATGCGGCATCCACTGCGACAGGATCGTGTCCATCGACATTGGCGATGACATGCCAGCCATAGGATTGGAACCGTTTCGGCGTATCGTCAGTGAACCAGCCTTCCACATGGCCGTCGATAGAGATGCCGTTGTCGTCCCAGAAAGCGATCAGTTTTCCGAGGCCCCATGTCCCGGCAAGTGCACAGGCTTCATGCGAGATGCCTTCCATCAGGCAGCCGTCGCCCATGAAGACATAGGTGTAATGGTCGACGATTTCGAAGCCGGGCTTGTTGAATTGGGTGGCGAGAAGCTTTTCCGCCATGGCCATGCCGACTGCATTGGTGATCCCCTGTCCGAGCGGACCTGTCGTCGTTTCGACGCCAGGCGTGTAGCCGTATTCGGGGTGTCCCGGCGTCTTCGAATGCAGCTGCCTGAACCGCTTCAATTCCTCTATCGGAAGGTCGTATCCGGTCAGGTGAAGCAGCGCATAAATCAGCATCGAGCCATGACCGTTCGACAAGACGAACCTGTCGCGATCTGCCCATTTAGGATTGGCGGGATTGTGGCGAAGATGACGGTTCCATAATACTTCGGCGATTTCGGCCATTCCCATGGGTGCGCCCGGGTGACCGGAATTTGCCTTCTGCACGCCGTCCATGGCCAAGGCGCGAATGGCATTGGCCAGCTTGCTGAAATGGGGTTTGCCTGAAGATTCTGAAGTTGCCATTGCTTTATTCCTCGCCCTTGATATTGGGTTTCATGTTTACAGGAAAATGCTTCATTCCCGACCAAAAGATTTGAGATTATTACTCAATACTGCCTTTCAAGGCAATAATCGGAAAATTACTTGTAGTTTGTATGCTGTATGAATGGTAAAAGCTAATAGTCCGGGAGAGAATCCTGTATATGTTTTTTTTGCCTATCTATTCAGAATTTTATGAAACATGTAAGGCCGAAGTTTCCTGTCATTTGCTTGTGGACAATTTGTGGAGCATCCGGCGTTAATTCCGATCCATGCAGTTATTCACAATGAATCAACCTTTTTTGAACCTGATTCCGAGCTGCTTCAGCTTGCGGTAAAGATGGGTTCTTTCCAGTCCGACTGTTTCTGCGACCTTCGTGATGCTTCCTGGCTCCCTGGAAAGATGGTATTCGAAATAGATTTTCTCGAATACATCCCTTGCTTCACGAAGCGGCATGTCCAGAGGGAATGGATGCTGATCTTTCGATTTTTCCTGTTTGGAGAGGATCTGATTCGTGCTCGCAAGGGAGATTTCTTCCGCAGGCGAGGTGAGCGCAAGGGATTTGATCATGGCCATCAGCTGGGCGAGGTTTCCCGGCCAGCTGTAGTTTCTCAACGCATTGAGCGAAGCGGTGCTGAATCGCCTTACAGGGGTTTCCCTTGCTTCCACATATCGCGACAGAATCAGACTGGCAATATTGGGGATGTCTTCAAGATGCGTTCTCAAAGGCGGAATGACGACAGTGAGGCTCAGCAGTTTCTGGAAGAGATCGGTATGGTATTCGCCTAGCGCAACGAGATCGGCAAGGGGATGGGTCGACCCGCAGATCAGCTTGACATTGTATTCTTCGAGTTTGTCGATCAGGGAAAGCAGATCTCTCTGCTCTTCCTTTTTGAGGTCGCCTATCTCCCTTATGAACAATATGCCTTCTCTGGCCTTTTCAAGAAGGCTGTTTCCTGCCAATTCCGATGCCTCATTCAACTCTATCCAGGGGAAGTTGGCATTGCGGAAGAAGTGAGCGCATATTTCTATTTCGCAGCCCGGCTCTCCTGTCAGGAAAACGGGGAGAGTCAGCTTTTTTGCATGTTCGAGCGTATTCCTGAGCTCCGCCATGACATTGCTTTTTCCGAGGGCCGAAAGCGGAAGGGGCGAAAGAAGGGAGGATTCGCCGCGCTGAAGCGCTCTTTCGACCGTACTCAGAAGCTTCTGCAGCGCGATGGGTTTTTCGAGGAAATCGCATGCGCCTATTCTCGTTGCTTCCACGGCAGTATCGATCGTGGCATGTCCGGACATCATGACCACAGGCATGGTGAGGAGTCCCGAGGCCGCCCATTCCTTGAGCAGCGTGATGCCGTCCGTATCGGGCATCCAGATGTCGAGCAATACCAGATCGGGCCGGTTTTTGCTCCTGAACAGTCGGGCTTCGTCTGCATTTTCCGCGAGGATGACCTGATATCCCTCGTCCCAGAGGATCTCGGACAGCAGATCGCGTATGCCGATCTCGTCGTCAACAACAAGAATGTGGTTCGGACCCATCTAAATCTCCGTAATCGATGGAAAGGTGATGCTGATAGATGCCCCTTTCGGCAGGACATTTTCGACCTGGATGGAACCGTTGTGTTCCTCCACGATCCTCTTGACGATGGCTAGACCCAGCCCGGTCCCCTTTGGCTTCGAAGTGATATAGGGCTCGAAAACCCTTGCCATCAGGTTTTCGGGAAATCCTGCGCCATTGTCCCTGATGTTAAATTTTATAAACCCGTTTTCGGATTCTGTCATCACCACGATCCGTGGATCGCTGATATCGACAAGCGAGTCCTGCGCATTTTTCAGCAGATTGTGCATGACCTGCCGCAACTGGGTCTGATCTCCGCTCATTTTAGGAAGCTTCTCTTCGAGCTGAACAATGACAGGAGCCGATTCGTACAAGGTCAGGACTTCCCTTATCAGGTGGTTGAGATCGATGGGCTGGAAGTTCGGTTCCGTCGATTTCGCATATTTGCTGAAGGCGTCGACCATGGCGTTCAGCGCCGCGACCTGATTGACGATAGTCTGGGTCGATCTGGTCAGCATGCTGCTGTCTTTGGGATCGAGTTTATCGGCAAGCTTGTGCTGAAGCCTTTCAGCGGAAAGCTGGATGGGCGTGAGCGGGTTCTTGATTTCGTGGGCGAGCCTTCTCGCCACTTCACCCCATGCCGAGCTCCTCTGGGCCTGGATCAGGTGAGTGATGTCGTCGAAGACGACGAGATAGCCTTTTTCCGTGACATCAGGCAGCCTTGAGCCCCTGACGAGCAGGATCTGCGCCCCGTTCTTTCTTGCAAGTTCCACCTGGCGCTGCCATTCGAGCTTCTCCGAGCCGAAGCCTTCCAGGATTTCCGAAGAAAAGGCGGAAAGGAAGGGGAGTCCTTTTTCCCATTCACCGAGCGGAAGGTCGCCGAGTTCGGAGAGTTCGGCATTCAATATGCTTCTGGCTGCGGGATTTGAAGAACGGAGCCTGAATGATTCGTCGAATGCGAGCACGCCTGAGGAAAGGCTTGAAAGAATGCTTTCGAGGTAGGCTTTTGCGCCTTCCAGCTGTTCCTGATTCTTCTGGACCGAGACCCTCGCTTCCGCAAGCTGGTGGGTCATGAGATTGAACGACTGGGTCAATATTCCAAGCTCGTCTCGGCTCTTCACCGGATGATACTGACTGAAATCTCCCTGGGCCACGGCCCTCGTGCCTTCGGCCAGGATGGCAAGCGGGGCGCTCAGCTTTTCGCTGATGAAGAAGGCGATCGCAAGCGCGCAGAGCAGGGCGAGAAGAAGGGAAAGGGTGAGGGTGAGGCCGTAAAGCCTTTTCAGCCCGAGCCTTGAAAGGGAAAGCCCCTGGTAATCGCGATAGACAGACTGAACGGTTTCGGCATCCTGGGCGAACTGCTTGGGCACATGCTTCAAGAGCTGCAATACGCGGATGTCCTCGTTCAGCTTCAGAACGTTCACGGGCACGATGACTTTCAGATACAGGCCCTTGTCCGGGATCGATTCGACGTCGCTGTAGGGTTTCTGCATCCTGATCTGGTGAAGGATGGAAGGCGAAGGGAAATCGAGAACATGCCCCTCGCCTTCGGAACCCGAGAAGGCGATGATCTGACCCGACTGGCTGAAAAGCGTGCCATCCTGGGCGCCGGTCTGGTCGACCAGGCGGCTGAAGTTCGAAAGAACCCTGTCGTCCGGAACATCGGCGAGCGCAAAGGCCATGGCATTCGCGCGTTTTTGCAGGTCCTTCCTCATGTCGTCAAGCGTCGATCTGCCCAGATTCAATCCCCCTTCGAGCGCCTTTTCCACCCTGACGTCGAACCAGGATTCTATGCTTTTAGACAGGAACTGCACCGAAAGAGAATAGATCAGCACCCCTGGAAGAATGGACATCAGGGAAAAGAAGAGCACGAGACGGAAGGTCAGCTTTGCCCCGAAAACCCTAGCTCTCAGCTTTTTGATCAGTACTGCAAGCTGGTACAGGACAAGGATCGAAAGCATCAGCACAACCGCCCCGCCCAGAACGAAAAGGGTCGTGTAGTGCTTCGAGAAGAGCGCCGTGTTTGCGCTCGCAAGGGAGAGCAGATAGAGCAGTATCGCGCCGACGATGGCGCATAATATCAGCAGATATTTCACGTTTCGCTCACGGAACGAAGTTCCACTGGAACCAGTCCGAACCGAGGTTCCATTCGTTCGACGCCAGGGCATCGATCTGGAAAGGCTTGGGCAGAAGGGAGACGTCGAGTGACATCTTCAGCCTGCCCACGTATTTCGCGCCCTTCCTCAGCGTGTTGACGTCGATGACCTGCCTGTGAAGAAGGCTCCCAAGGACGCTCACTGCATCTGAAAGATTGTCGAAGTTCTGGTAAAGCGTGCCGCTTGTCAGCCTGTATTGCTGGGTGAGCGCGTTATAGCTCAATTTCGTGTGCCAGGAAGCATCGGTTATTTTCTCGTCGAACCAGTACCAGCGCACCCTTGTCAGTTCGAATTCGGTCAGGAAATTCAGGGAAACGCCTTTTTTCAGGGCTTCTTCCAGCGTCGGATTGAGCTTGATATCGAAATAGGCATTGAGACGATAATCGTCCTTCGGAGAGAATTCGGCTGATTTGACGACGATCCCTGCCGAGTGGGCGAAGATGCTGAAAAGCATCGCCGCCAGAAACAATGAGAGCTTCAGGAAAAATTCATTTTTTCTGGAGAAGCGCATAAAAAAAGCCGTCATGTTTGTCATCCGGCAGCAGCTGGCCGTCTTCATCCAAGGGAAGCAGGACGGCTTCATCTTTCGCTTTGACGAAATCCTTCACGAGCCGGGAATTTTCTTCTTCAAAAACAGAGCATGTAGCATAAAGCAATTTGCCTTTGCTCGCCAATGTTTGCCATAACGCTTCCAGGATATGGCGCTGCTGTTCCGCGAACTTTGCTATATCCTCTTCCCGCCTGAGCCATTTGATGTCCGGATGGCGTCTCACCACGCCCGATGCGGAACAGGGCACGTCCGCCAGTATCCTGTCGAAAGGCTTTCCATTCCACCAGGAGGCCGGGCTTGCAGCATCGCCGACGCTGATCTTTCCATCGAGCCCGAGTCTCGTGAAATTTTCTTCGATCTGTTTTGCCCGAGTCTCGCTGCTGTCGAGCGAAACCAGGTCTATGTCCGCTTTCTCGAGCATATGCGCCGATTTCCCGCCCGGGGCGGCGCAGGCGTCGAGCACCCTCATTCCATCCTTGAGGTCGAGGAAGGATGCCGCATATTGGGCGCCGAAATCCTGGACTGAAACCAGCCCTTCGGAAAAACCCGGAAGCTTTTCGACCGGGACGGGTTTTGACAGCATCAGGGCGGAATCGGAAAGGGCGATGCATTCCGGCGCCATGGAGAGATATTCTGAAAGGGTCGTTTTTCCCAGGTTTACCCTGAGCGTCATCGGCGGACGGGAATTCCCGGCATCCAGTATTTCGCTGTAATCGTCCGGATACTGCGCTTTCAGCTTTTCTATCCACCATTTCGGATGGTTGTACCTTGCGATGGCGTTATCCGAGATCCTTTCCAGAAGCTCGTTTCGTCTCCGCTGGAAATTCCTGAGCACAGCATTGACCAGGCCTTTTGCGGATTTTTTCGAAGCATCGACGGCATGGTTGACGATGGCGTGGTCGGGCGCATGGGTATACTGAAGCTGGTAGAGCGCGACGAGAAGCAGGGACTCGACATCCCTGTCCTTGAGGGGCGCCTTCAGAAGCAGATCGAGTTCCGCGCGGAGGAGCCCGTAATAGCGGAAAACCCCATAGCTCAGATCCTGAATCTGCCCCTGGTCGAGGCCGTCATGGCTTGCCCATATTCTGCCGAGCGTCCTGGCAAGATTTCTTCCTTCCAGTGTCCGGAGAACGGCTTGGCTTGCAAGGCGCTGGGAATCGAGCATCGTCACGCCAGGAACGATCCTTTCGAAATCCGGAACCCCGAGAGGAATTCCTGAGTCATCAGCCTTTTTCCTCCCGGCTTCTGCAGCACGAGGAGTTCGAGGGCCCCTTTTCCGCAGGCGACGATCAGGCCTTCCCGTCCGGCATCGAGCACTTCCCCTGGCGCGCCTTTCATTGGCTGGCTGATGCGGGAAAGCCATATCTTGACCGGAATTTCTTCGAAAAGGCAGAATGCCCCGGGGAAGGGATCGAATGCCCTGATCATTCTTTCTATCTCGACGGCATCCTTGTTCCAGTCGACGGCCGCTTCCTGCTTCGAAAGCTTTGCGGCATAGCAAGCGCCTTCTTCAGGCTGCGGCTTTGCAGGAAAACGGTCTTTGCGCTCTGCTGAAAGGAGCTCAACGATGCTTTTCGCCCCGAGCGCCGCCAGTCTGTCGTGAAGGGTCTGCCCCGTGTCATTTGCCAGAATGGGAATTTCCGCCATGGAGAGAATGTCGCCCGTGTCGAGTCCGGCATCCATTTGCATCAGGGTGATTCCGGTTTTTTCGTCTCCTGCCAGGATTGCCCTCTGGATCGGGGCGGCGCCCCGCCATCTGGGAAGGAGGGAGGCATGGATGTTGATGCAGCCCAATTTCGGCAGGTCGAGAAGGGATGCAGGAAGGATGAGACCGTAGGCCGCCACGACCATGACATCGGCATCGAGCGAAGCGATCTTCCTTTCCATTTCAGGATCGTTCTTCAGCGAATTCGGCTGGAGGACGGCAAGACCGGATTTCAGCGCGAGCATTTTCACCGGGCTTTGCGCGGTTTTCATGCCTCGTCCCGAGGCCTTGTCGGGCTGGGTGAGGACGAGCGCGATTTCATGTCCGGCAGCAACAAGCGCTTCGAGCGCCGCCGCTGCGAATTGCGGCGTTCCGGCGAAGACGATTTTCATGCGCCCGCTACATCCTTTCCCTGGCGAGCTTTTTCATCTTCGCGAGTATTCTGGTCTGCTTCAGCCTCGAAAGATACTCGATGAAAACCCGGCCCTTCAGATGGTCGATCTCGTGCTGGATGCAAACGGAAAGCAGGCCGTGAGCCCTGATTTCGAAATCCCTTCCGTTTTCGTCCACGGCCCTGACCTCGATGTTTTCCGCCCTGTCGACCGTTTCGTAAATTCCTGGAACGGAAAGGCAACCCTCTTCGAGCGTGGATTTGCCGTTCTTCGAGACGATTTCGGGATTGACGAGGACGATGGGATCGTCCCTGTTTTCGGATATGTCGATCACGATGATCTGCTTCTGTATGCCCACCTGGGTCGCAGCCAGGCCTATTCCGGGCGCAGCATACATCGTTTCGAGCATGTCGGCCACGGTGGTCTTGAGCCCTTCGTCGAATGCATCGACTCTGGAGGCGACGAGATGAAGCCGCTCGTCAGGGTACTGGAGGATTTTCATTATCGCCATGAATGCTTGCCAATTTGGTTAACCGGATGCAGAATCTAGACAAAATTTTCGCCGGGAGCGCTGATGCGTAATTTTATTATATATTTGTTCTTGTTGTCGGGCATGCTTCCTTTTTCGGCAGGTGCCGAACCGCTTGCGCTTCAGGACAAGGCGCCCGCAAGATATGTCGTCGTTCCCGGAGATACGCTCTGGGGGATTTCCGCCAGGTTCCTGAAGGATCCCTGGAGATGGCCTGAAATCTGGGGGATGAACAAGGCGCAGATCCGGGATCCGCAATGGATCTATCCAGGGGATGTCATCGTTCTCGGCATCGAAAACGGCAAGCCGAGGCTCGGCATCGAATCCGGCGGAACCGAAAAGAAGCTCGAAACGGTGAGGCTCACTCCCGGCATCCGGATCAGGGATCTGGGCAGGGCCATCCCGAGCATTCCCCTCTCCGCCATAGGCCCCTTCCTTTCAAAAATGCGGATCGTCGACGGCAAGGTCTGGGATGATGCGCCGGAAATCGTCGCAAGCGAAGGGAACAGGGAAATCATGGGGACCGGGAACTTCGGCTATGTAAAAGGGCTTCAGGGCGACGGGATCTCGTGGGACATCTACGGCAATCCGAGGGAGCTCAAGGATCCCGCGAGCGGAAAGACGCTCGGCTTGCAGGTCGACTATCTCGGCAGCGCGAAGCTCGTCAGGGCAGGGAAACCGGCAAAGATCGAAGTCGTTCACTCTGTCGTCGAAATCGGCACAGGGGCCCGCCTTCTCCCGGCGATGGAGCCTTCTGTCACCCATTTCGTTCCCCATGCGCCTGACGGCATGGTCAGGGGGATCATTTTCCCGCAGAGCGATGGCTATGCCGATATCGGTCAGAACGATGTCGTGGCGATCGATCTCGGGAAAAATGAAGGTCTCGAGCTGGGGGACGTGCTTGCCGTTTACCACTCGGAGGACAAGGGCATGAGCGGTGAAGAAGGACAGGCCCTTCCGCCCGAGCGCATCGGGCTCGTCATGGTGTTCAGAATCTACGACAAGGTATCCTTCGCGCTTGTCGTCAGCAGCGAGCGGACCATCCATGCCGGCGATACGGTAAGGACGCCGTGAGAGAGTGAGCCCGGACGCAGAGGGCTGGATCGCGCTCGGATCGATCCCGGGGCTGGGAGGACATTCCTTCAGGAAGCTGCTCATGGCTTTCGGCGATCCCCTGGCCGCGCTTCGCGCCGATAGAGGGAAACTCTGCAGCGTTGTCGATTCGTCGCTTGCATCGAAAATCCTCGAGGGGCCTGAGAAGACGAAGGTCGAAGAGGCGCTGAAATGGCTCGAGTCTCCAGGAAACGGGATCGTGACGCTCGCCGACCCCGATTATCCCGGCAGCCTTCTGAATATTTCCGATCCGCCCCCTTTCTTTTACATCAGGGGAAGAAGGGGGCTATTGGAGAAGAAGGCCTTCGCCATTGTCGGGAGCAGGAATGCGACGCCTGCGGGAATCGAAAATGCCAGATCTTTCGCAAGAGCGCTGAGCGACGTCGGCTTGTGCATCGTCAGCGGCATGGCGCTTGGAATCGATTCGGCAGCCCACGAGGGGGGATTGAGCGGGGCATCCGGAAGCATCGCGGTGCTCGGCACGGGCCTCGATATCGTCTATCCTTCGAGAAACAGGGTGCTTGCGGAAGAGCTTGCCGAAAAAGGGCTGCTCCTGTCCGAATTTCCTTTGGGTACGCCGCCTTTGGGGAGCAATTTTCCGAGAAGGAACAGGATCATAAGCGGTCTTTCAGTGGGCTGCCTGGTGGTCGAGGCCGGAATCAGGAGCGGCTCGCTGATCACGGCGCGTCATGCGCTTGAGCAGGGAAGGGAAGTATTCGCCATCCCCGGTTCCATCCATTCGCCTCTTTCCAAGGGTCCGCACAGGCTGATCAAAGAAGGGGCGAAGCTCGTCGAGAGCGCGCAGGACATCCTGGAGGAGCTCAGGCTTTTTTCCGAAGGCTCGTCGAGGGAAGAAAAAGGCGGGAAAGCATCCGAGTTCCTGGAAAAGATGGGCTTCGATCCTGTGGACGGCGACACGCTGTGCGAAAGGACAGGCCTTTCTCCTCAGGCAGTCTCGTCAAGGCTTCTCGAGCTGGAAATCGAAGGTTCGATATGCAGCCTGCCTGGCGGAATGTACCAGAGGGTACTTTAATTTTCTTGCCCTCTTTTTGTTTTGTTTCTATGATCCACGAATCTTGAGAACTAAGAACTTATAATGTCATCCAGTCTACTCATCGTCGAGTCTCCTTCGAAGGCAAAGACCTTGAAGAAATATCTCGGCAAGGATTTCGAGATCGTCGCGAGCTTCGGTCATGTCAGGGACCTCGTTCCGAAACAGGGGGCGGTGGATCCCGAAAACCATTTCGCCATGGATTACCAGCTGATCGAGAGGAATGCGAAGCATGTCGAGGAAATCGCCAGGGCGGCGGCTCATGCCGACAGAGTCTATCTCGCAACCGACCCGGACAGGGAAGGGGAGGCGATAGCCTGGCATATTTCGGAAATACTCGCCTCCCGGCCCAAGCTGAATTCGAAGCCGCTGAGCCGGGTGGTTTTCTACGAGATCACCGAATCTGCCGTGAAGGAAGCCGTGGCCCATCCCAGGGAAATTTCCATGCCGCTCGTCAATGCCCAGCAGGCGAGAAGGGCGCTCGATTACCTTGTCGGCTTCAATCTTTCCCCCCTTCTTTGGCGCAAGGTGAGGCCGGGGCTTTCCGCGGGAAGGGTTCAAAGCCCGGCGCTTCGACTCATCACCGAGCGGGAGATCGAGATCCAGAATTTCAAGGCGCAGGAATACTGGACCATCCATCTGGAAAGCCACAAGGGCAAGGAGCCTTTCGGTGCGAAGCTTTTCCAGTACAAGGGAGAAAAGCTAAAGCAGTTCGACATAGGGAGCGAAGAGAAGCAGAAGGAAATCCTGGATGAATTCCTTCAAGCCAGGGAAGGGCGGGTCGTCAGTGTAGAGAAGAAGCGCAAGATGCGCCATGCAGCGCCGCCCTTCACCACTTCCACGCTTCAGCAGGAGGCTGTCAGAAAGCTTGGCATGACCACCGACAGGGCAATGAGGACTGCGCAGCAGCTCTACGAGGGCATAGACATAGGCGGCGCCACAGTCGGTCTCATCACCTACATGAGGACGGATTCGCTCTCTCTTGCCAGGGAGGCGATACAGGATATCCGGGAGTATGTAGGAAGGAATTTCGACGCCGGCTATCTTCCGAAGCAGCCTAACGTCTACAAGAGCAAGGTGAAGAATGCCCAGGAAGCGCACGAGGCGATCAGGCCTACTTCGATAACAAGGACCCCTGAAGTCGTTTCGAAATACCTCAATCAGGACCAGGCGAGGCTTTACGAGATCATCTGGAAGCGGACCGTCGCCTGCCAGATGAGCCCCGCCCAGTTCGACACGGTAAGCCTGGACATTGCCGTCGCTCATCCGGATTCGCTTTTCAGGGCGACCGGGCAGACCCTGGTTTTTCCGGGATTCATAGCAGTCTATCGTGAAGGGGTGGACGATGCGGAGGAAGACGAAGAGGGAAAACTGCCCTTGCTCGAGGAAGGCGAAACCGTGCCTGTTGACAGGCTGTACGGCGAGCAGCATTTCACCCAGCCTCCGCCCAGGTACAGCGAGGCGTCACTGGTGAAGACCCTGGAGGAATACGGAATAGGCAGGCCTTCCACTTATGCCTCCATCATTTCCACCCTGCTCGATCGCGAATACGTGATACTGGACAAGAAGCGCTTCGTTCCCACCGATGTGGGCTATGTCGTCAACCGCTTCCTGACGGAGCATTTTTCGAAATATCTGGACTACGATTTCACCGCGAATCTGGAGGACCAGCTCGATTCGGTCTCGACGGGAAAAAGGGAGTGGGTCCCGCTTCTCGAGGATTTCTGGAAGGGGTTTTCCTCCCTCATAGAGGA
This sequence comes from Pseudomonadota bacterium, assembly GCA_021848825.1. Taxonomy (GTDB): domain Bacteria; phylum Pseudomonadota; class Gammaproteobacteria; order Burkholderiales; family JABEVD01; genus JABEVD01. Next base: position 3,556 of record JAJZTQ010000034.1, on the reverse strand, counting down.
AAAGAAGAACATTTCAAGAAAGGAAGTCACCCAGGAACTCCTGGACGAGCCCTGCCCGAAATGCGGAAAGCCGCTTTGCGAAAGGCTGGGCAGAAGAGGAAGGTTCGTCGGCTGCAGCGGGTTTCCTGAGTGCGATTACACCCGAAACATCGGGGAGGACGCCCCTTCGAACGAGGCCAGGGTCTTGGGAAAAGATGCTTCCGGGCAGGACATCGCGCTCTTGAAGGGACCCTACGGCTATTACGTCCAGGTGGGAGAAGGGGTGGAGGGCAAGAAGCCCAAGCGCGTCTCCTGGCCGAAGGAGATCCCGCTCGAATCGGCGAGCCTGGAGACAGCGGAGCGGCTTCTCTCCCTGCCGAGGGAAATAGGAATCCATCCCGAAACAGGGAAGAAGATCGTCGCGAACATCGGGCGCTTCGGCCCCTATGTCAACCATGACGGGGCTTTCAAATCGATCCCGAAGAACGAGAGCGTCTTCACCATAGACCTCGAACGCGCAGTTTCGCTGCTGGCAGAGCCCAAGACCGAAAGGAACCTTCTCAGGGAATTGGGAAAACATCCGGACGGCAAGGCCGTTGGCGTCTACAGCGGAAGATACGGCCCCTACATCAAGCACGGGCGGGAGAATGCGAGGATTCCTTCAGGGATGGATGCCGATACGGTGACGCTGGACGCCGCCCTGGAAGCGCTTTCCTCGAAGCCCGAGAAGGCTTCGAAGGCGAAGAAGACAACTGCGAAAAAAGCGCCCGCGAAAAAAGCGCC
>JAJZTQ010000034.1:0-2694 GCA_021848825.1 Pseudomonadota bacterium | reverse complement strand
GGAATCACCACCCTGTCCGAACTTCCGGAGCTGCGAGGAAGGGATGAACCGCAGACGCCGCAGAACTGCCTGGCAAAGCGCTGCGCTTCAGGAACCTTGTACTGCCTGAGGAGATTTTCTCCCTCGACGAAGCGAAGGGTTGCGCCAAGCATCAGCAGATTGGAGGCATGCCCTGTTCCGGTCGCCTTCCTGCACCTTTTGCAGTGGCAATGATAGAATCTGGAAGGCTCGCCCTTCACTTCGTATCTGACCGCGCCGCAAAGGCAGCTTCCTTCGAGCCTTGTTTCCTTCATTTCATCCTTTCAGTTCGCCTCTTATGCAGGTGACGGCGCATCCCCCTATCCATATGCCGTCATTTTCGTACTTCACTTCTATCCTTCCGTCTCGGCCCATGCTTCTTCCCTGGAAGGCGGAATAGGAAGGGGATGAGATGAGATTGTGCCGCCTTATCAATGCAGCAACCGCGCCGTTTCCGCTCCCGCATACCGGGTCTTCCGGCACCCCTGCTGCAGGGGCGAAAGATCGGACTTCTGCATTTCCGGAAGGATCGATTGCGAAGACGGTGATGCCGGTGCTTCCCCTCATTTTCGACATGATGCCCATGTCCGGCTTCAAAGCCAATACCCTTTCGCGGCTCGGAAGCCTGATGGTATGCCATACGGCCCCCACGTCGACGAGGGATGACTGCAGTATCGCCTTTTCTTCTATCCCCAGCGCTTCAGCCGCCTCTTTATTATCGCAATCGAGCAATGAAGGCTCGGGAAGTGCGAAATGGATATGCCTGCCTTCCAGCTTGAGCTCGATCAGCCCTTTCCCGCACTGCTGTATCAATTGCCCACCCTTTTTGGGTTTCAGGCCATGTTCGAGCAATGCCCATGCGCTCCCTATGGTGGGATGCCCGGCGAAAGGCAGCTCATGCCGCGGCGTGAATATCCTGAGACGATAGTCAGCGCTTGCTTCCGTGGGAGGCAACACGAATGTCGTCTCTGAAAGATTTGTCCAGCTGGCGATCTGCTGCATTTCTTCCGTTCCAAGCCCTTCCGCTTCGAGGATCACTGCGACAGGATTGCCCATGAAGGGGGTTTCGGTGAAGACGTCCACCTGCATGAAAGGTCTTTTCATTCTATTCCTTGAGGGCCTTTTCGACTTGTTTTATCTTCGAGTCCAGCTCCCTGAATTTTTCCGGGGCTATGGGCTTGTAGGCGTATTGCTGTTCCGTTCCCTTGAAGGCGCCTTCCGGGTTGAGGTTTTTGGCGGCGCCCGGTTCTGCGGCTTTCGGCCTGGGCGAAGCGTTCGCCTCCTTCAACAGCTCGTTTTCCCTTTCGAGTTGCGACTTCATGTCGACCACCGTCGAAAGCGCCGAATTGAGGGTTATCTTGGTATCGGCGATCTCGATCGATACGGAAGTCGAGCGATAGGCGATGTACACGAATCCTATCGTCGCCACGATCATGCAGAAGCTCAGCGCATGCCAGAATGTGCTCGGTATGTTCGATGTGTCCATGATGTCCTTTTCCCGGCCGGACTTCAATCATAGACAGGCTTGCGGGCCGGATCAAATCGGGGCTGGGCCTAGTTGAAGCGATAGCCTTCGGCGGAATGAAGCGTCCATGCCCCGTCGCCATGCAATTCCAGTACCTGCCCGTGGTATTTCAGGATCGATGATCTGTGTCCGACGCTGACGAGCGTCGTATCCGTTTCGGCGAGGAGGCCGTATAGGGCGGCTTCGTTCGGCACATCCAATGCGCTTGTCGCCTCGTCAAGCATGGCGTATCTCGGCTCATAGAGCAGCACTCGGGCGAAAGCGAGGCGCTGCTGCTCGCCTATTGAGAGGGTCTTTTCCCAGTCGAGTTCCGCATCCAGGCCGCCCGATCTTTCGGCGAGATCCGGAAGGTTCACCCGATCGAGCACCTTCAAGAGCGCTTCGTCTGTTATCGGCCTCCTTGCCAGGGGATAGAGGAGCTGGGTTCTGAGGGTGCCGAGTATCATGTAAGGCTGCTGGGGCACGAAGAGCATGTCCTCTGGCCTCACGATGATTCCGCTTCCGGAGCGCCAGAGTCCGGCTATTGCCCGGAGAATCGAGCTTTTCCCGGTTCCGCTTTCTCCCACGATCATGAGGCTTTGCCCCGGCCCGATCGAGAGCGTGAGATTCTCCACCAGGGTTCTCTGGCAGTCCGGCGTCTTCAATGTGACGCCATTGAGGGAAAGGCGGGAATCGACTATCGTCGAAATGGATTCTTCGGGGTTCTCTTCATGTGCGTCGAGCACCGCGGAGAAGCTCGAGAGGCGGGTGATCCCGGCGGAGAAGCGGCTCAATCCTTCGAAATGCTCGACGATGAGCGACACTGCGCCCAGAACTGCCGTAAAGGCGCCTGTTGCCTGAACTGCGCTTCCTATTTCCAGATCGCCTGCAAGCACCTTGGGGGCAAGGATGGCTGTCGGCAGGACGATGTTCATCATGGTGAAGGCATACTGGAAAAGGTTCAGGAAGAACTGGCTCTTGATGAGCCTCATGAAGTTGTCGAAAGCCGCGGCAAATCGCCTTTTCACCTGGCTGGATTCCTGCGCTTCGCCCTTGTAGAAGGCGATCGATTCGGCATTTTCCCTCACCCTGACCATGCTGAAGCGGAAATCGGCCTCTTTCTTCAGCTGCTGGAAATTGAGCCCTATCAGCACCCTTCCGAAAACGAATAC
>JAJZTQ010000033.1 GCA_021848825.1 Pseudomonadota bacterium | reverse complement strand
AGCACTTTCGCTTCCCGCGGGGTGAGGGTGTCGAGAATATCCTTCGTGACGCCTCTCAGGCTCGCATAGACGGCCGCTTCAACAGGCGCCATGGTCGCCGCGTCCTCTATGAAGTCGCCCAGATGGGAATCGTCGTCGTCGCCTATAGGCGTTTCCATCGAGATCGGTTCCTTCGAGATCTTCAGGATCTTCCTGATCTTGTCCTCGGGCATCTCCATCTTTTCGGCGAGCACGGCGGGATCCGGTTCCTGCCCGGTTTCCTGCAGGATTTGGCGCGAGATCCTGTTCATCTTGTTGATCGTCTCGATCATGTGAACGGGGATCCTGATCGTCCTCGCCTGGTCTGCGATGGAGCGCGTGATCGCCTGCCTGATCCACCATGTGGCATAGGTCGAGAACTTGTATCCGCGCCTGTATTCGAACTTGTCGACAGCCTTCATCAGGCCGATGTTGCCTTCCTGGATGAGATCAAGGAACTGCAGGCCGCGGTTGGTGTATTTCTTGGCGATCGAGATCACGAGGCGCAGGTTCGCTTCCGTCATCTCGCGCTTCGCGCGCCTGGCGCGCGCTTCGCCTGTCGACATCTGCCTGTTGATTTCCTTGAGGTCCTTGATCGGCATGCCTGCCAGATGCTGGACGGAAAGGATCTTCTCCTGCTGCTCGATGACGGCGTGCTGGAACCTGGAAAGCGCTTCGCTGTAGGGATGCCCCGCTTCGATTTCGCCCGCCACCCAGTCCATGTTGACCTCGTTTCCGACGAAAACCTTGATGAAGTGGGCCCTCGGCATGCCTGCCTTGTTGACGCAAAGCGTGGTAATTTCGCGCTCGTATCCCCTGACTTCGTCGACAAGACCCCTCAGGCTGTCGCAGAACGATTCGACGCGCTTGGCAGAGAACCTGATTGAAAGGAGTTCCCTGGAAATCCTGTCCTGAAGCGTCATGTATTCCTCGCCCAGGCTCCCTTCGGCCCTGAGCTGCTGCATTCTCTCGAAAGCTTCGCGGATCACGGCGAAATGAACCAGCGCATCTTCCTTCAGCTTGATGAGGCTGGCGCTGGCCATGCCGCCGCCTTCCTCGCCTTCCTCTTCATCCTCGTCCATCTCCATTTCGGAATCCATGGACTCCGCTTCGAGCATCATCTCCTCTTCGCCGCTGGTGTCGATGATGCCGTCGACGAGTTCGTCTATCCTCATTTCGTCGCGCTCGATCGCTGCAACCATTTCGAGCATTTCAGCGATCGTGGTGGGGCAGGCGGAAATAGCCTGGATCATGTACTTCAGGCCTTCTTCTATCCTTTTCGCGATCTCGATCTCGCCTTCGCGGGTCAGGAGTTCGACGGAACCCATCTCCCTCATGTACATACGGACAGGATCGGTTGTTCTGCCGAATTCGGAATCGACGGTGGAAAGCGCTGCTTCCGCCTCTTCGACGACATCCTCGTCGGTGACCACCGCTGCATCCGACATCAGCAGCGTTTCGGCGTCAGGGGCCTCGTCGTAGACCGAAATCCCCATGTCGTTGATCATGCCGATCACGCCTTCGATCTGCTCCGCATCGAGCATGTCGTCAGGCAAATGGTCGTTGATCTCGGCATAGGTCAGGTAGCCGCGCTCCTTTCCGAGCACGATGAGGTTCTTCAGGCGTATTCGCCTCTCCTCGAGATCGCTCGACTGCATGTTTTCCTGTCCGACCAGGCTTTGCTCGATATCTTTAGACATTACCCATTTCCCGTCAACAAAATGCGCAATAAAACTGCATATTATACCCTAAACTTCTCCTCTTTTTCATATTTCTATAACATATTTAACTTTTTCTGCAATCCGAGGAATTCTTCCTTGGTCTCGTTCGTCCATCCCGATGCATTCGCTCTGGCGAGCAATTTTTCCATCTTCGCCCTGCAAAGGCGATCGAGATACTGCTTCCAGGCGCCCATGAACTCACTCTCGAGTTCCTCGCGATTCAATCCTGCCTCTTCCAGGCCGAAAATCGCGGGTCTCGCTTCCTCGAGGATCCTGCCCTCTTGGCTTTCCCTGAAATGCTCCATGATCTGGGCCATGCCCGCATCTTCATTTTCGGAAAGGAAATCGATCAGTCTCGCCAGTGCAGCCGTTTCCTCTTCCCTGATTCCGGGAACGCCTGCGACCTTTTCGATCATGCCCCTGTCTACTACCAGTTTAGCAAGCGCCGGCAAATAGAGGAGCAATTCCATCAGTTTCCTGATGACATTGAGGCTTTTTCCGGGATTTTTTCTTGGCGGGGTTTTTTCTGACCTTGCGACCAATTTGACCCCGAAAAGCCCTTCGAGTTCCGCAGTGTCGATCTCTGCGATATGGGCGATGCGCTTTCTCAGCATCAGGCCGAGATTGGGTGCCTCTATTTTCGAAAGATAGGGCTTCGCTTCATGGAGAAAGCGCGCCCTTCCTTCCTCCGTGCCGAGATTCGCTTTCGATTTCAGCTCGTTGACGAGAAAGGTCGAAAGGGGGAGGGCATCAGTCAAGAGGGATTCGAAAGCCTCCTTTCCGTTCTTCCTGACGAAGCTGTCCGGATCCTCCCCTTGAGGAAGGAAAAGGAAGGACAGTTCCTTCCCGTCGGCAAGGAGGGGGAGGCTGTTCTCCAGCGCGCGCCACGCCGCCTTTCTCCCCGCTTTGTCGCCGTCGAAGCAGAAAAAAACATGGTCCGACTGCTTGAGAAGCTTCTGCACATGAAAGGGCGTGGTAGACGTGCCGAGGGTGGCGACAGCGTATGCTATCCCGCTCTGGGCGAGCGCCACGACGTCCATGTAGCCTTCCACCACGACGACCTTGGATGCCTCCTGTATGGCCTGCCTCGCCTGGAAAAGGCCGTAAAGTTCTCGCCCCTTTTCGAAAATCGGCGTCTCGGGGGAATTGAGGTATTTGGGTTCTCCAGATCCCATGACCCTGCCTCCGAAACCGATCACCGTTCCCCTGGAATTCGTGATGGGGAACATGATCCGGTCCCTGAACCTGTCATAGCGCTTGCCTTCTCCCGAAATCACGAGACCCGCTTCGACGAGCTTCTCCGAATCGTAGTCCGGAAAGACCTTTGCAAGATTTCGCCAGTCAGGAGGAGCGTATCCTATACCGAAGGTCGACGCGATCTTTCCTGTGAGCCCTCTCTTCTTCAGGTATGCGATCGCAGCGTCCGATGCCTTCAGCTCCTTCCTGTAGTATTCCGCCGCCTTGTCCAGGAGCTCCGAAAGACCCGAAGAAGGCTTCTCGGGTCGCGCATCCTCCGGCACGGGCATCCCCAGGCTTTGGGCAAGATCCCTGATCGCCTCGACATAATTCAATCCGCCATGGGCCATGAGAAAGCCGATGGCGTTGCCGTGCGCGCCGCATCCGAAGCAGTGGTAGAACTGCTTGGAAGGGCTCACCGTGAAGGAGGGGGTCTTTTCTTCGTGGAAAGGGCAGCAGGCAGTGTAGTTCGCGCCTGCGCGCTTCAGGTTGACATGACGGCCGACCACGTCGACGATGTCTGCCCTGTTGAGGAGATCATGGATGAAAGATTGCGGAATCATGCCCGCAGGGGAATTACTTGGAGAGCCTGGTCTTGACTGCGGCCGATACGGCGCCCATGTCGGCGCGGCCCGCCAGCCTGCCCTTGAGGATGGCCATCACCTTGCCCATGTCGGATGCGCCGGACGCTCCGGATTCGGCCACTGCGCTTTCGATTTCCTTTTCGATCGCAGCCGCGTCGAGCTGTTCCGGCATGTAGCCCTGAAGGATGGCGAGCTCGAATTTCTCGGCGTCCGCCAGGTCGTGGCGGGATGCGGCTTCGTACTGGGAAATCGAATCCCGGCGCTGCTTCATCATCTTCTCGATGACGGATACCACCTCGGTATCCTCCAGGCTCTTGCGCTCGTCGACTTCCTTCTGCTTGATCGCCGCGAGAATCAGCCTGATTGCGGAAAGGCGGGAGGAATCCCGGCTGCGCATTGCAGCCTTCATGTCCTCGGTGATCCTTTCCTTGAGGGCCATCAATAAAGCTTGGGGGGGAGAAGCTGGCTGCGCAGTCTCTTGTAATGGCGCTTGACGGCTGCGGCCATTTTGCGTTTGCGCTCTGCCGTGGGCTTTTCGTAGAATTCGCGTGCGCGAAGCTCGGTCAGAAGACCGGTCTTTTCGATGGTGCGCTTGAAGCGCCTCATGGCGACTTCGAACGGCTCGTTTTCCTTGACCCTTACGCTAGGCATAGGCTGTTCCTTCGATTCTGAAATTGAAACGAAGAATAATACCAGAAAGAAGATGGTTTTGCATCCGATTTTCGTTCGGGCTAAACTGTCGGCATGCTTGTGCTGGGAATTGAAACTTCATGCGACGAAACCGGGGTCGCGCTATTCGATACCGATCACGGCCTGCTTTCCCATGCGCTTCACAGCCAGATCGCGATGCACAGGGAATACGGCGGGGTCGTGCCAGAACTCGCCTCGCGAGACCACATCAGGCGGGTGGTCCCGCTCCTCAGGGAAGTGCTTGCTAGTTCCAAAAAGAGTCTGGGTGAAATAGACGGGATAGCCTATACCAGGGGGCCCGGGCTCGCGGGGGCATTGCTCGTCGGGGCGTCCTTCGGCGCTTCCCTGGGATTTTCACTCGGGAAGCCTGTCATAGGCGTGCATCATCTGGAAGGGCATCTTCTTTCTCCGCTGCTTGCCAGGCCTTCTCCAGATTTTCCTTTCGTGGCCCTGCTCGTCTCCGGAGGGCATACCCAATTGATCAGGGTGGAAGGGCTGGGACGCTATACCCTGCTTGGCGAGACCCTGGACGATGCCGCAGGGGAAGCCTTCGACAAGACTGCGAAGCTCCTCGGGCTCGGTTATCCGGGCGGAGCGGCCTTGTCGAGACTGGCGGAAAAAGGGGACCCTTCCAGATTCCATCTTCCGAGGCCCATGCTGAAAAGCCGCGATCTCGATTTCAGCTTCAGCGGCCTCAAGACTGCAGCGCTCACCCTGGTGAGAAAACAGGATGATGACGAACAGACCAGGGCGGACATTGCGCGCGCCTTCCAGGATGCGATCGTGGAAGTGCTGGTTTCGAAATCGCTGAAGGCGGTCAGGAAATCCGGATTGAAGCGGCTCGTCGTGGCGGGAGGGGTGAGCGCGAACAGCGAGCTCAGAAATAGGCTCACGGCAAGCGGAATCGATGTCTATTATCCCGACTTCCAGTACTGCACCGACAACGGCGCGATGATCGCGCTGGCAGGGGCGATGCGCTTCATGGAAGGCGCAATTCCCGAAAACGGATTCGACGTCAGGGCGAGATGGGATCTCGAATTCATTTCTTCCTGAAAGCGCCTTCCTCCCCCCTGACGAGCTTTTCTATGTTCGACTTGTGCCGCCATATCAGAAGCATGCTCATGGTCAGGACGGAAAGCGAAAGGATGTTGGTGCCGAGCATCAGGATCGCATAGATCGGCGCAAGGGCCGCCGCGATCAGCGCAGAAAGAGAAGAGATCCTCGAGAAAAGGAAGACTGCGAGCCAGGTTCCCGCCACTGCAGCGCCGAGCCAGAAGAAAAGCCCGAATGAAACGCCGAGCGCGGTTGCCACCCCCTTGCCTCCCCTGAACCTCAGAAAAACAGGGAAAAGATGGCCTGAAAATGCGGCGAGCGCGGCGGCTGCGACGACCGCAGGGTCATCCGAAAAATGCTGCGCCACGAGAACGGCGGCCGTTCCCTTCAGGCCGTCGCCAATCAGGGTCAATGCCGCAGCCGCCTTCTTTCCCGTTCTCAGGACGTTGGTCGCACCCGGATTGCCTGAACCGTATGTCCTCGGGTCGGGAAGCCTGAAGATTCTGCTCGATATGACTGCAAATGAGATCGATCCGAGAAGGTAGGAGAAAACAATTATCGCTATCTTGAGCATGCCGTTTATTCTAAAATGTCGAACCGCAATTCTACCTTCATTGAGCCGAAAATGGACGTCATCTTGATACAGGGTTTCAGGGCGGAAACCCTGATAGGCATTTACGAGTGGGAGAGGAAATCTCCCCAGCCGATCGAAATACAGGCTGAAATCGGCATGAGGGGAGGAAATGCCGGCAAGAGCGACGAAATAGACGACACCATCGATTACGGAAAGGTCGTGCTGAGAATGAAGGAAGTGCTGGCTAGCCACAATTTCCTCCTTCTCGAAGCCCTTGCAGAGCATCTCGCCGGAATCATCCTGAATGAATTCGGTTCGCCTTGGGTGAGTCTTTCGGTGGCCAAGGTGGAAGCCATGACGGGCGTTGCTCGCCTCGGCGTCAGGATAGAGCGGAGTCAGCCGCGCGGGTGATGCTTCTCGTGTAGGGACTTGAGCCGCTCTCTTGCGACATGGGTGTAGATCTGGGTGGTCGAGATGTCCGAGTGCCCGAGAAGAACCTGCACCACCCTGAGATCGGCTCCGTGATTCAGAAGATGGGTGGCGAAGGCATGCCGGAGGGTATGGGGTGAAAGGGGCTTGGCGATCCCTGCCTTCTTCGCATGCTTCCTGATGAGGTGCCAGAATGCCTGCCTCGTCATCGATGCGCCCCTGGACGTCACGAAAAGATGTTCGCTCTTTTTTCCCTTCAGCAGGGCTGGACGAGCATCCCTGATGTAGCGCGAAAGCCATTCCATCGCTTCCTCACCCATGGGAACGAGCCGCTCCTTTTCTCCTTTCCCGGTTATCCTGACTATCCCCATGTCGAGGCCCAGCTGATTCATCCTGAGCCCGACCAGTTCCGATACCCTGAGTCCGCTCGCATAGAGGAGCTCGAGCATCGCCCTGTCCCTCAAGCCGTTGGAAGACGATGTCTCCGGCGCGTCCAGAAGCTGTTCGACCTCGATCTCGGAGATGCTTTTCGGCAGCCCCCTGGACAGCTTCGGCGACTCCACATTGAGAGTGGGATCCTGTTCCATCTTCCCTCGAGACACGGCGAACTGGAAAAAGCGCCTGAAGCTGGAGAGTTCCCGGCTCGTCGTCGAGGCCTTCATCCTCGACTGGTTCGAGAGAAAGGCGAGAAGGAGGGCATGATCCGCTTCCAGCAGTGTTTTCTCCTTTTTGGAGAGCCAGATGGAAAACTGCTTGAGATCGCTCCTGTAGCTCTCGAGCGTGTTCCGGGAGAGCCCGTCTTCGAGCCAGAGCGTGTCGCAGAATTCGTCTATCAGGTCAATCCGACTCATGAGCGAGCAGCCATTTCTTGACCGAAATGGGGTTGCCGTCGGCATGATGCATGAACCCGCCAAGCCCTGACTTCGAGACCACCCTGTGGCATGGAATGACGATGGGGATGGGATTCGATCCGCAGGCCTGGCCGACCGCCCTGGGAGAAGACGAAAGGAGGCGCGCAATTTCGCCGTATTGAAGCGTTTTTCCCTTGGGTATGGCCGAGATCTTATGCCATACCTTCTTCTGGAAAGCCGTTCCTTCCGGATCCAGGGGAAGGTCGAATTCGAAATCAGGGTCGTGAAGATAGGCTTCCAGCTGCCTGCAGACTTCGATGGACAAGGGGTCGGAAGGACGAAGAAGGGGTTCGCCCTCTGGCAGGAAGGCTATTTCGGAAAGCCTTCCATTCCTGACCGTTAGCCCCAGGACGCCGAAAGGCGCTTCAATCCTGGCATTCATTTTTCCAGTGCCTTCGCGTCATCGAAGAATCCCGCCTCTCTCAGGCTGGATATCAGATCGAGTTTCGCTTGCCTGGAAATTTCGTCAGGCTTAGGCGAGAGAAGAAATGCCTGGAAGTACCAGGCTGCCGCTTCCTCGGGGTTTTCCGAACATTTCCCCAGCTTCATCATGATGCTCTGCTTCGATGCCGTGGGCGCAGCGGCAAGGAGCGCAGAGAGAACGGTTTTTTCTTCGTCTTTTTTCAGTCCTTCCGCAATGCGGATGACGAGGTTGGCCTTCTTCGCATCGAGCGCCTTTTCTTCCTTCAGATACTGCAGCAGGGTCGACGCATTGCCAGCCTTGCCGGCTTTTAGCAGGGCTGCCGCGACCTTCGGTTCGTCTTCAAGAGAACCGACCAGGAGGACGGAGGCTTTCGGATCCTTCTCCGAAAGATAGGCGAGAAGCGATCTTCTTGCATAAGGATCAGGGATTTTCGCAATCGCATCCGGCCACGAACCGTAATCTCCCTGCAGCAGCGCATACTTGTTGGAATAGGAAATCGCATTGTCGAGATAGCGCTTCCAGAGCGCATCTGCCGAAATCTTTCCTGCCGAAAGGAGCGCTTCTTCCGCTTCTATTTCGAGGGAGGGATCCTGCTTCAATTTGCCTGCCTGAAGCAGGATTTCGGGGTTTCCATTCGCCTTGCTGACGGCTTCATCCGGCGATATCAGCCCATTTTCGAGTTCCGCACCGATTTTCGCTTCGTCATTTTCGTCGAGGAAGACGAGCCAGGGAATGGCATCCTTCGCCATGCCCAGCGATGAAAGGCCCGAGACGAATTCATGCGCTTCCGTTTTGGAAAGCGGATGGTAGTCCTGGTCGAAGCGGAGCATCGCGTAATAGGCGTCTTTCCCGTCCTTCTCCATGACGTAAGTCCTGATAACCGAGCCTCTCGCCTGCCTCAATCCCGCTTTCGGGAGATTTCCGTTCCATATCAGCCTAGCCAGCCAGTCCCTTGCAATTGCGGGCTTGGATCGGGAAAATGCGGCTGAAATGGCGATGTCCGCCGTCTTTTGCGAAAAAGGGAGCTGGTTCGCGACGTCAAGCGCCTTCTCGTATTTTCCTGATTTCGAAAGAAGAGCGAGCTCGAGATTTTTCCATTTCTCGTCCGGCTTTGCCGGGGCGTGGCTTTCCAGGTAGGAAAGGGCGAGCGCGTCCGCCCCGGAATCCGCCATCCTGGATGCGATTTCGAATTCATCCGCGTTCGCCGAAACGGTGAAAAGGAAAAGGGAAAAGGAAAGGAATTTCAGCATTGTTCCCAGGGCAGGCCGTCATGCCGCCAGCCGTTCAGGCTGCTTCGCTTGTGGGATTCGTCGAGATCCCCCTCGAAACCGTGAAGAACGTTGTAGACATGCTTGAAGCCGGAGTCCTCCAATATCTGCCCGGCATCCAGGGAGCGCACGCCGCTTCTGCATATCAGCAGGACAGGGCGGCTTTCGTTTGCGATCTTTCTCACGTCCGTCACGAAATCGGGGTTGATTTCCCAATCCGGTCCGTCGTTCCAGGGAACATGGATGGATCCTACAGGATGCCCGACGAATAGATATTCTATTTCGCTTCGCACGTCGATCAGCACTGCGCTTGGATTGCTTTTCAGGAACTGGAAGGCTTCCTTAGGATGGATCGATTTCATCTGCATTCCCTTATTCGTTTCGGGATTATAGCGCCATGCCTGGTATGTTAAAATACGCAGACATACAGAAAAGAGACATTCATGCGCGAAAATCTGCTCCGCTCCCTTCTTGCCGATCGCATCCTCATCCTGGACGGGGCGATGGGAACGATGATCCAGAGATATGGACTCTCTGAATCGGACTACAGGGGGGAGCGATTCAGGGATTTCCCGAGAGACCTCAAGGGCAACAACGATCTGCTCGTTCTGACAAAACCGGAAGTGATAGGCGAGATCCACAGAGCCTATCTCGATGCCGGCGCAGACATCATCGAAACCAACACCTTCGGCGCGAATGGCACGACCCTGCGCGCCTACGGCATGGAGTCGCTTTGCTACGAGCTCAATGTGGCCGGCGCGCGCGTTGCGCGGGAAGCCTGCGATGCGTGCGAGACGCCTGAAAAGCCCCGCTTCGTTGCAGGCGTGCTGGGCCCCACGGACAAGACCGCATCGATTTCCCCGGACGTCAACGACCCTGCCGCCCGAAACGTCAGATTCGACGACCTGGTTGCCGACTACAAGGTTGCAACCAGGGGGCTGATGGACGGCGGATCGGATCTGATCCTGATCGAGACCATTTTCGATACCCTGAATGCGAAAGCGGCCATCTTTGCCGTGCAGGCTGTATTCGACGAGCGGGGGAGCCGCCTTCCCATCATGATCTCGGGGACGATCACGGATGCCTCCGGCAGGACGCTCACGGGGCAGACCACAGAGGCATTCTACAATTCTCTAATTCATGCGAAGCCGCTATCGATAGGGCTCAATTGCGCGCTCGGCGCAGAGGAATTGAGGCAGTACGTGGAAGAGCTTTCGCGCGTGGCAAATTGCCATGTGAGCGCTCACCCGAATGCAGGATTGCCCAATCCCCTCGCGCCCACCGGATACGACGATACGCCTGAAAACATGTCAGGTCACATCAGGGAATGGGCGACGAGCGGATTCCTCAACATCGTGGGCGGATGCTGCGGCACTTCCCCGGATTTCATCAGGGCGATCGCGGAGAACGTGAAGGGCATCGCCCCCAGAAAGATTCCCGAAATTCGTGTCGAGTGCCGCCTCTCCGGGCTGGAACCTTTCAACATCGGCGAGCATTCGCTCTTCGTCAATGTCGGCGAGCGGGCGAACGTCACCGGCTCCGCGAAATTCAAGCGCCTCATCCTGGATGGCAATTACGACGAAGCGCTCGAGATTGCGAAGCACCAGGTCGAAAACGGCGCCCAGGTGATCGACATCAACATGGACGAGGCGATGCTGGACGGGGAAGCGGCGATGGTGAAATACCTGAACCTGATCGCCTCAGAACCCGACATCTCGAAGGTGCCGGTCATGATCGATTCCTCGAAGTGGGAGATCATAGAGGCGGGGCTGAAATGCGTCCAGGGCAAATCCATCGTCAATTCGATCTCGCTCAAGGAAGGCGAGGAGAATTTCATCAAGTATGCGACCCTGGTCAGAAGATACGGCGCAGCGGCCGTGGTGATGGCCTTCGACGAAGAGGGGCAGGCCGACAGTTTCAGGCGCAAGACCGAAATCTGCAAGAGAAGCTACGACATCCTCGTCGAAAAGGTCGGATTCCCTCCCGAAGACATCATCTTCGATCCGAATATTTTCGCGATTGCGACAGGAATAGAGGAACACAACAATTACGCCGTCGATTTCATCGAGGCGACGGCCTGGATCCGGAAGAATCTGCCCTATGCCAAGGTCTCGGGCGGGGTGAGCAATGTCTCCTTCTCCTTCCGCGGCAACGAACCCGTCAGGGAAGCGATTCATACCGTATTCCTCTACCATGCGATCAAAGCCGGCATGAGCATGGGCATCGTCAACGCCGGGCAGCTCGGCGTCTACGAGGAAATTCCGCAGGATCTGAGGAATGCCGTCGAAGACGTGGTGCTCAACCGCAGAGCCGATGCAGGCGAGAAGCTAGTCCAGCTTGCAGAGAGCGTGAAGGGCGGTGGGCGAGTCCAGGCGGAAGACCTGGAATGGCGCAAGGGAACGGTCGGCGAGCGGCTCGCCCATGCCCTGGTGCGAGGCATCACCACCCACATCATAGAGGATACCGAGGAAGCCAGACTGGCCGCTTCGCAGCCCGTGGAGGTGATAGAAGGGCCGCTGATGGACGGCATGAACGTGGTCGGCGATCTTTTCGGATCGGGAAAGATGTTCCTGCCGCAGGTCGTGAAAAGCGCAAGGGTGATGAAGCAGGCCGTCGCCCATCTCGTTCCCTATATCGAGGCCGAGAAGGCGAAATCAGGCCAGTCGAAGCCGAAAGGCAAGATCGTGATGGCCACCGTCAAGGGAGACGTTCACGACATAGGCAAGAACATCGTCACGGTGGTGCTGCAGTGCAACAATTTCGAAGTCGTGAACATGGGCGTGATGCAGCCTTGCCAGCAGATACTCGACATGGCGCGCGAACAGAATGCCGATGTGATCGGCCTTTCCGGCCTGATCACGCCGTCCCTGGAAGAGATGGCTCATGTGGCGAAGGAAATGGAAAGGCAGGGCTTCAGGATTCCGCTCCTGATAGGCGGGGCGACCACTTCGCGCGTCCATACTGCCGTGAAAATAGAGCCGAATTATCCTTCGGGAACGACGGTCTATGTCCCGGATGCATCCCGCGCCGTAGGGGTATGCAGCAGCCTGTTGAGCGATACGCTGAAGGACGATTATGTGGCCGGAATCAGGACTGAATACGAGAAGGTGAGGAAGCTCCATGCCGGAAAAAAGGGGCAGGGACCGCATCACGGTTATCTCGAGGCGAGGAAGCACGGACTCAAAACCGACTGGGAAAATTACCTTCCGCCTGAACCGGGCTTCATCGGACTGAAGGTGCTTGAAGACTATCCGCTGGCTGAAATCGCGAAATACATAGACTGGACGCCCTTCTTCCAGACATGGGAGCTTGCGGGAAGATATCCGAAGATACTGGATGACGAAGTGGTTGGGGTCGAGGCGAAAAAGCTTTTCGTTGACGCCAAAGCCATGCTGGAAAGCATCATTTCGGAGAAATGGCTGAAGGCGAATGCGGTTTTCGGCCTTTTCCCCGCCAACAGTACAGGCGACGACATAGAGATCTATGCCGACGAATCGAGAAAAGAAATCGGGATGGTCTTCCACAACCTCAGGCAGCAGATGGTGAAGCCGCAGGACAAGCCCAACATGTGCCTTGCCGATTTCATCGCGCCCAAGGAATCAGGCGTGAAGGACTACATAGGCGCATTCGCTGTCACGGCGGGGATAGGCATCGAGAAGAAGCTCGATGAATTCGAAAGGGCTCACGACGACTACAACAGCATCATGCTGAAGGCGCTCGCGGACAGGCTGGCCGAAGCCTTTGCCGAGCATCTCCACATGAAGGTGAGGCGGGAATACTGGGGCTATGCGAAAGACGAGGCGCTCGACAACGAGGCATTGATAGAAGAGAAATACAGGGGTATCAGGCCGGCCCCCGGTTATCCCGCCTGTCCGGATCATACCGAGAAGGAAGGTCTTTTCAGGATGCTCGATGCCGAAAGGAATGCGGGGATATCGCTCACCGAGAGCTATGCGATGCTTCCCGCCTCGTCTGTCAGCGGATTCTATTTTTCCCATCCCCAATCTGCCTATTTCGCAACGGGAAAGGTCGATCGCGACCAGATAGAGGATTATGCGAGAAGGAAGAGCATGGACATGGAGACGGTCGAAAGATGGCTCGCCCCCGTTCTGTCCTACAGGTAAAAAAATACCCGCGTAGGACGCGGGTCAAAGGAGGAGATACGGTTCCCATGTTACGCCGTCAACCTTATGGGACCATTAAGGAAAAAAACACCCGCGACGAGCGCGGGTGAAAGGGGGAGGTACGGTTCGAATGTTAAACAGGTTTTCTTATCTCCCCCTTAAGCTTTTAGAATTTCATGATGCATGAATCGATGGACAGCCTGACGCTATACAGGCGGCTGATGAAATATGTCATGCCTCACTGGAAAGCATTTCTTGTTTCGGTATTCTGCATCGCGATCGTCGCAGCGACCGAACCCGCCCTTCCGGCACTGATGAAGCCGATGCTGGACACCGGATTCGTCGGCAAGGACCAGTCCTTCATCAGAATGATCCCGTTCCTGATCGTCCTTCTTTTCCTGGTGAGGGGGAGCGCGAACTTCGTCGGCGCATACGCCATAAACTGGGTCGGCAACAAGCTCGTGATGGATCTCAGGGTAGACATGTTCGGCAAGCTGATCAGGCTTCCCACAGCCTATTTCGACGACCATGTCAGCGGAAACCTGATATCCAAGCTGACGTTCGATGTGACCCAGGTGACCCATGCCGCGACCAATGTCGTGCTGATCTCTGTCAAGGATACCCTGACGATTGCAGGGCTCCTGGGGTGGCTCTTCTATCTCAACTGGACGCTCACCCTGGTGTCCTTGATCATGGTGCCATTCATCGCATTCGTGATCAGGGTGGTGAGCAAGAGGCTCAGGCAGACTTCGAGGGATACTCAGCATGCGATGGGCGAGATCACCCAGGTGCTCGAGGAAGGAATAGAATGCAATCCCGTGGTCAAGCTCTACGGCGGCCAGGAATACGAAAAAAAGCGCTTTTTCGACAGCGCCAACCGGGTGAGAAGATTCAACATGAAGCAGTCGGCGGCAGCCGCCGCGAATGTCCCCATCGTGCAGCTGATCGCCGCCATTTCGCTTGCGATCATCGTCTATCTCGCCACCTTGCAGTCGAATGCGGACAAGACGACAGTCGGCGGATTCGTTTCATTCATCATGGCGATGCTGATGCTGACTGCGCCGATGAAGCGCCTGACAGGCATGAGCGAATACCTGCAGAAAGGGCTTGCGGCAGCAGAGAGCATATTCGGGCTGATAGACGAGCAATCCGAGCCTGACGAAGGGAAAGAAGTGCTCGATAGGGCGAAGGGGGAGCTCGTTTTCGAAGATGTCTCCTTCTTCTATTCAGGCGAATCGAGACCGGCAGTCGATCATTTCGATCTCGCCGTCTCTTCCGGGGAGACGATCGCGCTGGTCGGCTCGTCCGGAAGCGGGAAAAGCACGCTTGCGAGCCTCGTTCCCCGCTTCTATCATCCGTCAAACGGAAGGATCCTGCTAGACGGCCACGACATCCGGGATCTTTCGCTTGAAAGCCTGAGGGACAACATCGCTTTCGTGAGCCAGAGCGTCATGCTTTTCAACGATACGGTCGCCGCCAACATCGCCTACGGCAAGATGGGCCATGCGGGCATTCCCGAGATAGAGGCTGCGGCGCGCGCTGCCCATGCCCTCGATTTCATCCATGAGATGCCGCAGGGAATGGATACGCTGATAGGGGAGAACGGCGTGAAGCTTTCCGGAGGGCAGAGGCAGAGGCTGGGGATTGCGCGTGCGATCCTGAAGAATTCGCCTGTCCTGATTTTGGACGAAGCGACGTCCGCGCTCGACTCGGAATCGGAGCGGCATGTCCAGGCTGCGCTCGAGACACTGATGAAGGGGAGGACTACAATAGTGATTGCTCACAGACTATCCACGATAGAGCATGCTGACAGGATAGTCGTGATGCAGAAGGGAAAGATCATGGAAGTCGGCAACCACGAAGAACTGCTGAAAAAAGGCGAAATTTATGCCAACCTCTACCGGATACAGTACGATTCGCAATCATGATGAAACTGTTTGAAAAGCTGTTCGAAGGGGCGCTCTGGCGGAGCCGCTATGTCGTCATCCTCGCAGTGGTTGCGAGCATGGCGGCAGCCTTTGCCGTTTTCTTCATGGCGACCGTCGATGTCGTCTACCTCGTTTCGCATATCGTTCATTATGCCGATCCTCAAATGGGGATCGAAGCGAGGAGGGCGCTCCATGACGAGACCATCACCCATGTCGTCGAGGTGGTGGACGGCTATCTGCTTGCAACCGTGATGCTGATCTTTTCGCTCGGTCTCTACGAGCTTTTCATCAGTGACATAGACGAGGCGAAGGGCGAGGCGAGGTCGAGCAGGATACTCGTGATTGAAAATCTGGACGATCTCAAGGCGAGGCTCGCCAAGGTGATCCTGATGATTCTGATCGTCACCCTTTTCCAGGAGGCGATCAAGGTCAGGATAGAGACGCCGCTCGATCTCCTCTTTCTGGGCGGCGCAATCGCGCTTGTCGGGCTCTCGCTCTGGCTCACCCATGCTTCCGGTTCGCACGGGAAGGAAGATTCCTGATGCCGCACATCTCGGTCGTCGTTCCGGTATACAAGGCCGAAAGCTGCCTGGAAGAACTGTACGGCAGGCTGAAAAAGGCCATGGAACCGATCAGCGAGGATTTCGAAATCATCCTCGTTGAAGATTGCGGGGGAGACCGTTCCTGGGAATTGATCGTCGAAATGGCGAAAAGGGATCCAAGGGTCAAGGGAATGAAATTCAGCAGGAATTTCGGACAGCATTATGGCATCACTGCAGGGCTAGACCATGCGCGAGGGGACTGGGTGGTGGTCATGGATTGCGACCTGCAGGACAGGCCTGAAGAAATCCCCAGGCTTTACGAAAAGGCGAAAGAAGGCTACGAGATCGTCTTGGCAAGACGGGGAAAGCGCGAGGATCCCTTTCTGAAGCGCTTCACGTCGCATGTCTTCTACAGGGTTTTCAGCTATCTCTCCGACATGGAATACGACGGAGAGACGGGAAACTTCAGGATCATGTCCCGAAAGGTGGTGGAAAATTTCAGGAAAATGAGGGAGCAATTGCGTTTCTTCGGCGGGCTCGTGACCTGGATGGGATTCCCCTACGCATCGATAGACGTTCAGCATGCCGAGCGGTTCGAGGGGAAATCGACCTATACCTTCAAGAAGCTCTGGAAGCTCGCCTCCGAGACCATCGTCGCCTATTCGGACAAGCCATTGAGGCTTTCCGTGAGGTTCGGATTCACGATATCCTTCCTTTCCTTCCTTTACGGGCTCTACATCATCTATCACGCGGTATTCCATGGCACTCCCATCATGGGATGGAGCAGCCTGATCGTTTCGCTCTATTTCCTGGGCGGGATTATCATCTCGATACTCGGCATCATGGGGATCTATCTCGGAAAGGCCTTCGACGAGGCGAAAAGGCGTCCCCTCTACATCATCCATCACAAGACATTCGATGAGCTTTGAAGAAACGCCCTGGGATGCGATCATCTACGGCATGCCCACATTCGAGATAGATCATTCGGAATCCGATCTCGAGCAAGCGATCCGGCGCCCTGGACATTACACGGTCAGGGTCGATCCGCTGGTCGACAAGCGATTGCTGCATGCTTACGGCTTCTATTACTGCGACACGCTGATCGAGCCTTCATGCACTTCGGAACGCTTCAGGTTCAGTGACCATCCCGATTTCACCGCAGGACCCTGCTATTCTGTCGACGAATTGATCGGAATAGGTCACGGCGCCTTTTCTCACGGCAGGTTCCATCGCGACTTCAATCTCGATCGGGATCTCGCCGATCTCCGGTACGACAGGTGGCTGGAAAATCTGCAGAAGGAGGGAAAGGTGCTCGGGCTTTACCGGGGGGAAGAGCTTTGCGGCTTCATCGGGCATTCCGGAGGGAAGCTACTTCTTCATGCGCTGGAAGAATCTTCCAGGGGAAAGGGATATGGAAAATATTTCTGGAGCGCCGCCTGCAGGAAGATTTTCGACCAGGGGGAAAAGGAAATAAGCAGTTCCATTTCGGCATCCAACCTCGCCGTGCTCAATCTTTATGCTTCCCTCGGATTCAGGTTCGGGCATGCTACAGACATTTATCACCTTCTCGTGAAATGAGCTATTTCTACGTATTCCTCACCATCATTCTGACAGTCTACGGGCAGATCGCAATCAAGTGGCAGGTGCTGAAGGCGGGGGCATTGCCTGAAGATGCGGCATCGAAGCTCCATTTCCTTTTCCATCTTGTGTTGAATCCTTGGGTGCTGAGCGCATTTCTTGCGGCATTCCTCGCTTCGGTCACCTGGATGGCGGCCATGACCAGGCTCCAGCTGAGCCACGCCTATCCCTTCATGAGCCTGGCATTCGTTTTCGTCATCCTGCTCAGCAATGTCTTTTTCGGCGAGCAGGTCACGACGCTCAAGGTGGCGGGCATCGTTCTGGTCATGCTCGGGCTCGCGATAGGGAGCCAGGGTTGAAGATTTGCCCTCAGTGCGGCAGTGAGGGATGGAATTGCGCGTCGTGCGGATGGAAAGTGGAGACGATGGGTGGCTTTCCCGCCTTTTCCCCTTCATTGGCCAATGAGAACGAGGGATTCAAGGCGGATTATTTTCCGGAACTGGCGGCGCTTGAAGAGAAGAACTTCTGGTTCAGGGCGAGGAACAGGCTGATCATCGATGCAATCGGAAGGCATTTTCACGATGCATCGAAATTCATGGAAGTGGGGTGCGGCACGGGTTATGTTCTTTCGGGAGTCGCCAGGGCGTTTCCGCAGATGGAACTATGGGGAAGCGAGATCCATGTCTCGGCTCTGGGCTTTGCCGCGTCGCGGGTGAAGCATGCGCATCTCATCCAGATGGATGCGAGAAGCATGCCTTTCAGGGAGGAGTTCGACCTGATAGGGGCATTCGACGTGCTGGAGCATATCGTCGAGGACGAAGCCGTTCTTTCCAGCATGCATCGTTCCCTTAAGCCCGGGGGCGGCCTGCTGCTCACCGTTCCGCAGCATCCTTTTCTGTGGAGCGAACAGGATGTGGCGGCTTGCCATGTGAGGCGCTACAGGGAAGCCGAACTCGGCGCGAAGCTCGAGAAGGCGGGATTCGAGATACTGACGAAGACTTCCTTCGTCTCGCTGCTCTTTCCGCTGATGATGGCTTCACGCCTCCTGGCGAAGCAGACGCCGACCGATCCGATGTCGGAGCTCAGGCTTTCCAGTTTCACCAATGCTTTTTTCGAAACAGTCATGAAATGCGAGGCATCGATGATCAAAACGAATTTCAGGTTTCCTTTCGGCGGATCGCTGATGATGGCGGGGAGAAAGAAATGATCCCGTTCAACAAGCCGCACATGACCGGAAGGGAGCTGCACTATATCGCCGCATCCCATGCCAAAGGGCATCTCGCGGGAGACGGCGAATTCACGAAAAAATGCCATGCCTGGTTCGAGGCAAGGCTGGGGACGAAAAAGGCGTTGCTCACCCATTCCTGCACGGCAGCGCTCGAAATGGCGGCCATGCTCTGCGACATCTCTGTCGGCGACGAGGTGATCATGCCTTCCTATACCTTCGTCTCGACAGCGAATGCATTCGTGCTGAGGGGAGGGGTGCCCGTTTTCGTCGACATCAGGGAAGACAACCTCAACATCGACGAGAACCTGATAGAGGAAGCGATCACCGAAAGAACGCGCGCCATCGTCGCGGTCCATTATGCGGGAATCGCATGCGAGATGGACAGGATCATGGAAATCGCGGAAAGGCATGGCCTCGTCGTCATAGAGGACGCAGCCCAGGCGCTTCTTTCGACCTACAAGGGGCGCTTTCTCGGATCGATAGGCCACATAGGCTGCCTCTCCTTCCACGAAACCAAGAACATCATATCCGGCGAAGGCGGGGCGATTCTAATCAACGACGAGCGATTTGTGGAGCGCGCCGAGATCATCAGGGAAAAGGGCACCAACAGGAGCCAGTTTTTCAGGGGCCAAGTGGACAAGTACACCTGGGTCGACATCGGATCATCCTATCTCCCCTCTGAGCTGATAGGCGCATTCCTCTACGCGCAGCTCGAAGAGGGAGACGAAATCATAGACAGGAGAAGGCAGATCTGCTCGATCTATGAAAGGGAACTCTCGGTCCTGCAGAATGCCGGATATTGCAGGCTTCCCGGACGAGAAGAAGAGGGAATCAGGGGGAATGGGCACATGTACTACCTGATCCTGAAGGATCTGGAGACGAGGACAGAACTCATCCTTCATCTCAAGAAGGAAGGCATCCTTTCGGTTTTCCATTACGTTCCGCTTCACGATTCTCCTGCCGGCAGGAAATACGCGAGGGCGCACGGCAAAATGAATGTGACCGAAGATCTGTCCGAGCGACTTGTCAGGCTGCCGCTCTACCACGACCTGGAGGACGGGGAGGTGCTGAAGATAGCTGAAGCGGTGAAGCAGTTCTTCGGGAAATAGGGCTGATGCTTTTCAATTCCCATCTTTTCCTTTTCGTCTTCCTCCCCATCTCCCTCGGGGGGTTCATGATGTTGAGGAAAAAAAAGGAACTCTCGGCCTGGTGGCTCGGGCTCTGCTCGATTTTCTTCTATGGCTACTGGAACTTTTCCTATGTCCCGCTTCTCCTGATTTCGATCTCGGTCAATTATGCATTCGGCTTCATGATGGGAAAGGGGAAGCGCCTCCTTCTGCCCGGACTTCTTTTCAATCTGGGGCTGCTCGGCTATTACAAGTATGCGCATTTCTTCCTGGAAAATATCGACAGCGTATCCGGGCTGGACTGGAAGATGGGCAACATCGTTTTGCCTCTTGGCATTTCCTTCTTCACCTTCACCCAGATCGCCTACCTGATGGACGTCAAGAGGGGTGAAGCGAGGGAATACAGCTTTTCCCATTATCTCCTTTTCGTCACCTATTTCCCCCATCTGATAGCGGGCCCGATTCTCCACCACAAGGAGATGATGCCGCAGTTCGAGGCCGGAAAAGGGTGCTCTTTCGAAAACTTTTCGGTCGGGGTCACGCTGTTCCTCGTCGGACTCTTCAAGAAGGTATTGCTTGCAGACGGCATCGCGGTCTATGTCGCCCCCGTTTTCGGCGCGCATGCAAGCGGAATAGAACCCACCTTCGTCGATGCCTGGTTCGGCGCACTGGCCTATACTTTCCAGCTCTATTTCGATTTTTCAGCCTATTCTGACATGGCGGTCGGCATATCCAGGCTCTTCGGCATCACGCTCCCGGTGAATTTCTATTCCCCCTACCAGGCCGTCAACATCGTGGAATTCTGGCGAAGATGGCACATGACCCTTTCCAGATTCCTCCGCGACTATCTCTACATTCCGCTGGGCGGAAACAGGAAGGGGAAATCACGCCGCTATTTCAACCTGATGGTCACCATGCTGCTCGGCGGACTCTGGCACGGCGCGGGATGGACATTCGTGATATGGGGAGGGCTTCACGGCTTCTATCTGGCCTTGAACCATGCCTGGATTCTGTTCAAGGAAAAGTCCGCGATACCTTCCTTCGGCATGCTGGGAAAAGCATTCGGCATTTCATTGACCTTCCTTTCCGTCGTCGTCGGATGGGTATTCTTCAGGGCAGATAATCTCGATTCCGCATTTTCGATCATCAGAGGCATGACGGGATTGAACGGGATCATATTGCCGGATTTCTGGCTCCCCAAATGGGGCGCTTTCGGCAAATGGCTGGCGGCTTCCGGGGTTCATTTCGGCACGACTGCGACCCCCGTGACAGGGGGCGAATTCAACTGGATATGGATCATGGCGGGAATCGCGCTCCTTTCTCCCAACATTTACAGGATAATGGGAAAATTCGAGCCTGCGCTCAACCTTCCGGAAAACAATGATTCCAGGATTTCATGGAGCCCTTCGCCGGCATGGGTCGTGCCTATCGCCGTCATGGGCTTTTTCGCGATCATCAACATGAACAAGGAATCCGCATTCCTTTATTTCCAGTTCTGAAATGGAAAAGCACAGGCTTTATGTCACCCTCCTTGGCTTCATGCTCGGTTTCTCGCTCCTCGCCATCCTGCTCATGAACCTTCAGCTCGAGAAGAACGATCTCGGCGGAAACAGGAAGGCATTCCTTGCAAGCGGCTGGCAGCAGAAGACGCAAGGCGTGACCTATTCCCCTCCGTTGAGCTCGACTCGTCTCTTCAAGACATTGCGCCTCAACGACAGGCTTCATGCAATCAATACCGTGATTTTCGGCTCATCCACGGCGATGGGCGTCAGGGCGGACATGTTTCCCCCTCCGATGAAGGCCTACAATTTCGCCCAGACGGGAAATCCTCTGCTTTCGGTGATAGGCGAGGCGGAATACGTCGAGGAGCATGATCCGCAGATCGTGAATCTCGTCATTCCGCTCGACTGGTCGCTCGACTTCATCTACATGAAGGGCAATCCCGTCCCTGCCGATCTCTCCGAGCCCGAGCCGCAGAAGGAGGAAAAAGGTCCGCCTTTCCTTTCACGGGTGAAGGATGCGATGTCCCTTCCCAGGATCAGGAATCTTTCCATCGTTCTGCTGGACATCATGAAGTCGAAACAGAAATGGGACGCCGCGAGAACCATCTTCTTCGAGCCATCTGGTTCGGATTACCGCTGCCCGGATGGAACGGTCGCGCGCGACTACGATACCATGTATCGCGGAACCTGCACGGGCTTCAGGTACGACGGCAGCGCGACATTCGCGAATCTCGAAAGGGTGCAGTCATCGGAAGTGCCTTCGCTGATACTGGGCTCGACCATCCCCAGTTCGAAATACAGCGAGGCACTGCAAGACTCGAAGGGAATGCCCAGTCCTGTCATGCTCGCTGCGCTCTCGAAAATAGTGAGGAAGGCGAAGGGAAGGGTGATCTTCTTCATGCCGCCGCTTCTTCCAGGAATGGAGAAGAAATTCACCGAGATGCCCGGCTATTCGGAAGATCTCATGCGCACCAAGTCGGCTCTGGACGAATGGGCGAAGAAGGAAAAAGTGGTCATCATAGACGCAGGGCAATCGGAGAAATACGGCTGCGTTCCTTCCGAATTCGTGGACCAGCATCATGCGCTCTACACCTGCTATGAAAAGATATTCTCGAAGTTCTGGAAGGAAGGCGGGAAAAGGGAGGGGATCTATGCGCCTCGATGACGAAAAGATGCTCCAGACGCTTTTCTGGGCATCAACCCTCTCCTTTCTTCCAGCGATCTATTTCTATTATGTCGGGGAGGAAGCGATCTTCCCGATATCCTCCCTGGAAATGCACCATTCTCACTCGTTGCTCGTGCAGGTCATGTACGGGGCGAACGTCAGGCACAATCCGCTATTCAACTGGCTGATCATGCTCTTTTCAGGCATTTTCGGCTGGAACCATGTGCTCGAGGTGACAAGGGCGATCACGATTTTTTCGACCATGGGAAGCAGCCTCGTGCTCTACGGGCTCGCATTCCACCTCACCAGGGACAGGCATTTCTCCCTTTTTTCTTCGGTCGTCTACCTCGGGCTTTTCGATGTCGCCTTCTACAGGGGATGGCTCGCTTATGTCGATCCCCTTTTTTCATTCTTCGTGTTTTCGTCCATTGCACTCCTCTGGATCGCTTCGCGTCGGGAGAATTTCGGAATCCTGATAACCGCCCTCGTCTGCCTCGAGCTCGCCTTCCTTTCGAAGGCGCTCACCGCCTATGTGTTCTACGGCATTTCGGCGCTAGTCCTCTTGAGGCAGCACAGGAAATTTCTGCTCGGATTGCCTTCGATCCTGCTTCATGCGCTTTTCTTTCTTTTCCCGTTCGCCTGGTTCTCGCTTCTTCCCGCCTCCGGCCAGGGTCAGAGGATGTTTGGCGAGATACTCTCCAAGCTTTCATTCGGAGAGGGATATCTTGCGGAGCTCGCGGGCTTTCCCCTGGAGCTTCTCCTCAGGCTTTCCCCGGCAGCGCTCCTTGCGGCCTGGTTCCTCTTCAGGAAAAAGGAAAAACTCCCGGCAGAATTCAGGCTCGCTGCGCAGATCGCCGTCTATAATTTCCTGCCCTACTGGATCGCTCCGCAGAGCAGCGTACGCTATCTCATGCCGATCTATCCCTTCTTCGCGCTCTTCATGTCATGGGTGCTCTGGAAAGAGGGAAGGGCGCTGACGCTGAAGGTGGTCGGCGCATTCCTGGCGTTCAAGCTTCTTTTCATGCTGTTTCTTTTTCCCATCTATCAGCATGAATACAGGGGAAAGAACTATCTTGATGCGGCAAGGGAAATCGCGAAGGAAACGAAGGGGTATCCGCTTTACGTCACGGATGTCAGCGCAAGCGGCCTCTCCGTCGCGGGTTATCTCGACGCCTTGAGGTGGCCTCGGACGCCTGTCGCATTCCCGCCTGAAAGATGGGATTCCGGGTATGTCATCGCCTACGATGAAAACCCTTCGATCGGAAAGACCGTGAAGACATACAAGCTTGGCGGGGACAGCCTTTATCTCCTCTGCAGGGGAAATGCCTGCATGCGAACCGGAGCATCTGAATGATACCAGTCGATTTCGAGAAAAAAAGGGTTTACCGATTCAGCAATCCCCCTGTCATCGAGCAGTCATTGGTCCGCGAATTTTTCGGAAACAGGAAGGGCTTCTATGTTGACGTGGGGGCGAACGACCCCGTCATCGATTCCCAGAGCAGGCATCTCGAAGAGACAGGCTGGACGGGGCTGCTTCTCGAGCCGCTACCTGCCTTGTGCGAGAAGCTGAGGAAGGAGCGGGCGGGAAAAGTCGTGCAGTGCGCCTGCTCGAGTCCGGCCAACCACGGCAAGAAGCTGAACCTGATTTCCGCAGGGGTTCATTCCACGCTGAACCCCAGCCCCATCGCACTGGGCGCGAATAGCAGCGAAGTGATAGAGGTGGAATGCAGGACGCTCGATTCGATCCTGGAAGAACAGGGGGTGAAACCGGGATTCGATTTCATATCGATCGACATAGAAGGGCATGAGATGGAGATGTTCGAAGGCTTCACGTTAGGCAAGTGGAAGCCCGGCCTGGTATTGCTGGAAGACCATGTGGTGAATCACGAAAAGCACAATCACATGGTCTCGAACGGCTATGGCCTCATACTGAGGACGGGGCTCAACAGCTGGTATGTGGCGGATGCAGCTCGGTACCGCTTTTCGATAGCGGCCAGATTCGAGCAGTTCAGGAAATACTGGCTCGGCCTGCCTTTCAGGAAGATGCGCTACGGCAGGTGATTCATGCGGCGAGGCTCATCCGCATCTTCTGCATCGCCTTCTGCTCGATCTGCCTGATTCGCTCAGCCGAGACGTTGAATTCTGCAGCGAGTTCGTGAAGCGTCGCGGATTCGCCCTCGGCGAGCCACCTTGCTTCGATGATCCTTCTGCTTCTTTCATCGAGGCTCGAGAGCGCGTTCGAAAGCCCTTCTCCAAGCATGTTTTCCTTCTGCTTGGCTTCGAGTAGCTTCAGGGGTTCGGCATGCTCGTCGGAGAGATAGGCGATAGGGGCGATGCCTTCGTCCTCTTCGCTGACGGGTTCGAGCGGAATGTCCCTGCCGTAAAGCCTGGTTTCCATTTCGGAAACTTCCTCCGGCTTCACGTTCAACGATTTTGCAATATGGCCTATTTCGTCCTTGCTCAGCGATTCATGGCCTTCCTTCAGGCTCCTCAGGTTGAAGAAGAGCTTGCGCTGCGATTTCGTGGTCGCGATCTTCACCAGGCGCCAGTTCCTGATGATGAATTCATGTATCTCCGCCTTGATCCAGTGGATGGCGAAGGAAACGAGTCTCACGCCGCGATCGGGATCGAAGCGCTTGACGGCCTTCATGAGGCCGATATTGCCTTCCTGGATCAGGTCGGCCTGCGGCAGGCCATAGCCGGTATAGCCCCTTGCCACGGCAACCACCACGCGAAGGTGGGAAAGGACGAGCTTTCTCGCGGCTTCCAGGTCGTTGTTCACCTTGAGCTTCCTGGAGAGATCGATTTCCTCTTCCTGGCTGAGGTAGGGAAGCCGATTCACCGCCTGGATATAGCTTTGCAGGCTGCAGCCTGTGAGCTGCATCGGTAAAACATTGTCGGTCATGGTTTCCTCCTGTGCTTCGATTCTAGCACTCCAGTATTCAGAGTGCCAATACCCTTCAGGAGTTCCTCGAAACTTCAAATTGT
>JAJZTQ010000032.1 GCA_021848825.1 Pseudomonadota bacterium | reverse complement strand
CGAAAACATGCTCGACCCCCTCCTCCTGCAGGCAGCGCAGCACGATCTCCGCGCCAGTCAATTCCATAAAACACCCTCGAGCTATGCTGAACATGGAACAGTAACGTCAGACAGGCTTTTGGTCAAGCCCGGATCAATCGGCGCGCAAAATATGCCCTGATTGCAATGTGAAATTGGTAAAATGGAAGCGTAACGTTAAGAAGGTCGGAAAACTGGCTACCTATCAGGAACTCTCCCTGTTTCTTTCTGGCGTGGAGCGGCGCGCTTTCAAGCAGGCTGTATACGCGGTGAAGGATGATCATGGCGCGCTCGACATCGTCCAGGATGCCATGCTGAAGCTCACCGAGAAATATTCGGACAGGCCTCTGGATGAGCTGCCCATGCTTTTCCAGCGCATCCTGCAAAATGCGATCAACGACTATTTCAGAAGGAACAAGGTGAGGTCCTTGTGGACGACGCTTCTTTCCGCCCTGAACAGTTCGGACGATGAATCCGACCCGCTGGAGACGCTCGACACGAGGCAGTCCGAGAGCCCTCACGAACAGCTCGAGAAGGCTCAGGTCGTGGCCTGCATCGAAGCTGCGCTCGAATCTTTGCCCGCGCGTCAACGCCAAGCCTTCCTGCTGCGTTATTGGGAAGAGATGGATGTCGCCGAAACGGCATCGGTGATGGGCTGCTCCGAGGGAAGCGTCAAGACGCATTGTTCGAGAGCCAATCATGCCATCGCCGACTATCTGAAATGCAGGGGGATTGAATTATGAATAACGAAAAGATCAGGGAAAGTCTGGATCTCGGGCTGGAAATGATCGACGAAAAGACGCTCGCCGAACTCAGGGAGGCGAGGTATCTCGCGCTTTCCCGTGTTGAAGTTCATGCGCTCACCACGGGCGGGCACAGCTTCTTCCTTTCCCATCCGAGGCTGGGGGTCTGGCTGCCTGTGACTGCGCTGATCCTCGGGATATGCGCGATACTTTACTGGGGATCGATCAAGGACGCGCCTGCACCCGATGCCAACGATGTGGACGCAGCCCTGCTTGCGGACGACCTTCCCGTCCCGGCCTACACGGACCAGAAATTCTTCGATTCATGGGTAAAACCCTCACAGCCCTGATTTTCGCGTTCGTTTTTTCATTGCCGGCATCGGCCGCAGAGGGAAAAACGCCTCAATGGGAGCAGCTGAGCCCCCAGCAGCGGGCCGTGCTCGCGCCGTTGGCCCAGCAATGGAATCATTTCCCCGACTTCCAGAAAAAGAAGCTTCTCGGCATCGCGAAACGCTTCCCCCAGCTTTCCCCGATCCAGCAGCAGCGCGTCCAGTCGAGACTCGCGGAATGGAGCAGGCTGACGCCTGAAGAGCGCAGCCAGGCGAGAAAGAACTTCATGAACCTGAAGAAGCTCCCGCCCAAGGAACGCCGAGCGGTCAGGGAAAGATGGCTGCGCTACAGGCAGTTCGAGGCCGGTCATCCGGCCATGCACAAGCCGCTTCCGGCTAGCGCCGCTCAAGCCGCCAAAGCGCAGCCACCGCAAAAATAAGGAATACGATGGTGGGGGAGGCGGCCGCCATGAATGGCGGCCAGCCGTTGATGAGCCCCAGCCTCGCGGAGAGCTGGTTCATCAGGTAGAAAAGCAGCCCTATCATGATGCCTGTCACGATCTTGGCGCTGACCCCCCCTTCCCTTCTCCTGTGATAGGCGAAAGGAAGCGAAATCAGCATCATGACGAGCACGGCGAAGGGATAGACGATCTTCGTCCAGAATGCGATCTGATATCTCAGCGCGGCCTGCCTGTTTTCGACGAGATGCCTGATGTAGCGGTGCAGCGTCACGATGGACATGTGCTCGGGAAAAATCAGCAGAACGCTCAGCATGTCGGGCGTCAATACCGATTTCCATTCGTAGTCGGGCATCTTCGAAACCCTGACATTGCCGTTGCCGAAAGTTGTCCTCTGTACGCCCGAGAGCTCCCAGAAATTGTTTCCCCTGTAGCTTCCCTTTTTTGCGAAGCTGATGGACTTCAGATCGTGCTTGTCGTCGAATTCGAATATCCGCACCCCGACGAGCGTGGTGTCGGGAAGCACCTCTCTCACGTTGATGAAGCTCGACTCGTCCTTCACCCATAGGCCGGACCTGAATTCCTGCGCAACGACGCTCTTCGTCGCACTCAGCCTCAGCTTCTGGGCCGCCGCATCGCTCAAGGGCGCGAGATATTCCCCGAAAAGGAAGGTCACTGCGACGAAAACGAGGCCTGCCTTCAGAAGGAAGGAAGCGAGATCCCGTCCCGACATGCCCGATACCCTCATCACCGTGACTTCCGAGCTTGCGCCCATCTGGGAGAGGGCGAATATCGTTCCTATCAGGGAGGCGATCGGGAAAAGCTCGTAGACATGTCCCGGGATGCTCAGGAGCACGTAGGCGAAGGCGTAGAAGAGATGGTAATTGCCTATCCCGATGTCGGATAGTTCATGGATCAGGTCGAGGAAGGTGAAGAGCCCGAGGAGAGCCGAGAAGACAAGCAGGGTGCTTGCGAAAATCCGCTTCGCCAGGTATCTCTGCAGGATCTTCATCTCATTCTCCTCAACGAGAAGATGGAAAGCCGCCAGTAGAAAAGGGCGACAAGGATCGCGAACATGGCGAAATGGATGCCCCATATGCCGGCCAGATAGCCTACTTTCTGCCTCATCACCCAGATATTCGTCATGCCGAGAAGATTGCTGTAGATCATGTAGATCAGGATCGCCATGATGATGTTGAGCGATCTCCCCGCCCTCGGGTTGACGAAGCTCAAGGGAATGGCGAGCAGGCCGAGAATCAGCGCGGAAAGCGGCATCCCTATGCGCCAGCCGAGTTCAGCGACATAGGTCGGGTTCAAATCCTTCAGCAAGACCAAGGTCGGCAGCGATTTCGCCTCGGGAATGCCGGGCTTCATGCGGGAAGCCTCCATCCTCATCTCGTAGCGGCCGAAATGCATGATCCTGTAGTCGGCAAATCCGTCCCTCCCCTCGTAGCGCGTGCCGTCGAGCAGGACGAGAAACTTGTCGCCGTTTTCCTTCACTTCCTGCAAGCCCGATTTTGCAACCATCGTTCCAACCTTGCCGTCCTGGGTCGACTGCACGAAGATGTTGCTCACCTCGTTCTTCTTCCCCTGCTCGAAGAAATAGACGCGATCAGCCCCTTTCGACTCCCTGAAAACGCCCGGCGCGACGTTCGTCACCTCCTCCTTGCTCTCGAGCTCCTTCCTGTACTTGTCGCTCTGCGAAATCGCCCATGGCGTGAGGCTGAAGCTCAATATCGCAATGATCGCGACGAAAGGCATCGAAAAAGCGAGAACAGGCCTTATCCATCTTGTGAGGCTCACCCCGCTCACGAACCAGACCGTCATCTCGCTGTCCTGGTAGCTCCGGGTGAGGGTCAGCAATACCGAGATGAAAAGCGTCAGGGACAGCAGGACGGGGAGATAGTTGAGCGCCGAAAACCCCAGAAGAACGGCGACACCTTTGGCTTCGAGCGTTCCTCCTGCCGCTTCTCCCAGGAGGCGGGAGAGCTGGGTCACGACGACGATGCCGACCAGAACGGAAAATACCGCAGCCGCGACATTCCCGAGCTCGCGCTTGACGGTTTCATCGAACAGCTGCTTTGACTTTTTGCCGACAGTCCGTGGATAATTCGTCATCAGCCCGGGGCGCGCCTCAATAGGAGAAAGATTTGGAATTTAGCATAAAAAACACCATTCCGGAAAAGCTGAAGACGGGCTGCATCGCCGCAGGCGTTTTCGAATCCGGGAAATTGAGCGATGCCGCGAAAATGCTCGACGATGCGTCGAACGGGCATATTTCCAGGATTCTCGATCGCGGCGACATGGAAGGGAGAAAGGGATCGACCCTGCTTTTGCACGACGTACCCGGGATTGCAGCGGAACGCGTGCTTCTGGTCGGACTGGGCGCCGAAGCGGATTTCGGCGAGGAAGCCTATCTTGCGGCAGTCAATGCGGCATCCAATTCGATCAGGGAAACAGGCGCGAAGGACGCAGCGCTCTATTTCACCGGCATTCTTCCTAAAGAAAAAGACATTTCCTGGAACATCTTCCATGCCGTGCTCGCCGTCTCGGAAGGACTTTACCGCTTCGACAAACTGAAGAGCAAGCCGGAGAAGAAGAAGGATCCTTTGAAGAAGCTCTTCATTTACGCCCCCGAAGGCGAAAAGGATGCAGAAAAGGCATTGAAGCAGGGACGGGCGGTTGCGGAAGGCGTCAGTTTCGCGAAGGATCTCGGCAATCTCCCAGGAAACGTCTGCACGCCGACCTATCTTGCGCAAACCGCGCTTGAAATCGCGAAGGAATACAAGCTCGATGTCAGGATACTGGAAGAGAAGGACATGGAAGCGCTGGGAATGGGCGCCCTCCTTTCGGTGACGAAAGGAACGGTCGAGCCGCCAAAATTGATCGTGCTCGAATACCGGGGCGCGTCGAAAAACAGGAAGCCAGTCGTCCTCGTCGGCAAGGGCATCACCTTCGATACCGGCGGGATTTCCCTCAAGCCTGGCGCCGACATGGACGAGATGAAATATGACATGTGCGGCGCAGCGAGCGTGCTCGGCGCGATCAGGTCTGCAGCGCAGATGAAGTTGAGGCTCAACATCGTCGCCGTCGTGCCGAGCTGCGAGAACATGCCGGGCGGTTCGGCGACTAAGCCTGGCGACATCGTCAAGAGCATGTCTGGCCAGACCATCGAAGTGCTCAATACGGATGCGGAAGGCAGGCTCATCCTTTGCGATGCGCTCACCTATGTCGAGAAATACGAACCCGAAGCAGTGATCGATGTCGCCACCCTGACAGGCGCCTGCGTGATCGCGCTCGGCCATGTCGCATCGGGGCTTTACAGCAACGACGAGGATCTCGCCCGCGAGCTTCTCGATTCGGGCAGAAAGGCCCGCGACAGGGCATGGCAGATGCCGCTTTGGGAAGACTACCAGGAACAGCTGAAGAGCAATTTCGCAGACATGGCCAACATCGGCGGAAGGCCTGGGGGCAGCATCACGGCAGCCTGCTTCCTTTCCAAATATGCGGCGAACTATCACTGGGCCCATCTCGATGTCGCCGGAACGGCATACCGGGGCGGAAAGCACAAGGGCTCCACGGGCCGCCCAGTGCCGCTGCTCTGCCAATTCCTGATGGAACGCGCCGACCGCTCATGACGAGGATAGACTTCTACACGCATTCTGCGGACAAGCTGCAGACCGCCTGCAGGCTGAGCGCGAAGGCGGTCAGCCAGGGTTTGCGCGTGACGATCCTCACCCCGGACGTCGAGACGAGCAGGAAACTCGACAGCATGCTCTGGCATTACCCCCAGACAGGCTTCATTCCCCACTGCATGGCCGACAATCCGCTCGCCGTTGAGACGCCTGTCATCATAGACGAAAAGGGCGAGCATCTTTTCCACGACGATGTGCTTTTCAACCTGAGAGACACTTCCCCGCCCTTTTTCAGCCGATTCCAGCGGCTCGTCGAAATCGCCGAGGAATCCGAATCCGGGAAGGCCAGGGAGCGATACCGCTTCTACCGCGACAGGGGATACGAAATCCACCACCACAGGCTGGAGAAATGAGCGACGAAGAGACATTCAGGAAGATCGACGCGCTTTTCAAGAAGCACAAGGGCGAAGCAGCGCCAGAGGAATCCATTCCTGTCCTGACCGAAATGATAGGAGAGCTCGGCAGGAATGAAAACTGGGCCGACATGCTGACTGACAGGATTCTCGAAAGAATCGATCGGCATTTCGAGCTGTTGAGGAAAGACATCGAAAAAATCGTCGAAAAAGCGCAGGACGAGAAAAAGCCGGAAAGAACGAACATGGAACTTGCAAAAAGCTTCGAACCAGAATCGATAGAAACCAGATGGTATGCCGAATGGGAATCATCAGGCTATTTCAAGCCCAGGCATTCCCATGCCAGGCCCTATTCCATCCTGCTGCCGCCGCCGAACGTCACCGGGACGCTGCACATGGGGCATGCCTTCCAGGACACCCTGATGGACTGCCTGATCCGGTACAACAGGATGAAGGGGAGCCCCACCCTCTGGCAGCCCGGGACGGACCATGCCGGCATCGCGACCCAGATCGTGGTCGAGCGCCGGCTCGAGGCGAAGGGCCTCGACAGGAGGGAAATGGGGCGTGAATCCTTTCTCGAAAAGGTCTGGGAATGGAAGGACGAATCGGGATCGACCATCACCAGGCAGATGAGGCGGCTCGCCGCATCCTGCGACTGGTCGCGCGAGCGATTCACCATGGACGAAGGACTTTCCCATGCCGTGACGGAAGTCTTCGTCAGGCTTCATGAAGAAGGGCTGATCTACCGGGGGAAAAGACTGGTCAACTGGGATCCCGTGCTGCAGACAGCGGTGTCCGACCTCGAAGTGGTCTCCGAGGAAACGGAAGGCCATCTCTGGTACATCAAGTATCCCGTCGAGGGCAGCGATGAACATCTCGAAGTCGCAACGACGAGGCCAGAGACGATGCTGGGCGACATGGCCGTCGCCGTCCATCCCGAAGACGAGCGCTACAAACATCTCATCGGGCGCCATGTCAGGCTGCCGCTTTGCGAGCGTTCCATCCCAATTATCGCCGACGATTACGTCGATCCAGAATTCGGCTCGGGCTGCGTCAAGATCACCCCGGCCCATGATTTCAACGATTACCAGGTTGGACTCAGGCACAATCTGGTGCCGATCTGCATCTTCACCCTGGATGCGAAGATAAGCGAAATGGCTCCCATGGAATACCAGGGGCTGGACCGCTTCGACGCCAGAAGGCAGATCCTGAAGGATCTGGAATGGGCGGGCCTGCTGATCCAGACCAAGCCTCACAAGCTCATGGTGCCGAAGAGCGAGAGGACGCACACCGTGGTCGAACCCATGCTGACCGACCAGTGGTTCGTTTCCATGGAAAAGCTTGCGAAGCCGGCGATAGGCGCCGTCGAATCGGGAGAGATCAGATTCGTTCCTGAAAACTGGGCTCACACCTATTTCCAGTGGCTCGAGAACATCCAGGACTGGTGCATCTCCCGCCAGCTCTGGTGGGGGCACAGGATTCCGGCCTGGTACGACCTTGACGGCAATGTCTTCGTCGGCAGGAATCTCGAGGAAGCGAGGGAAAAGGCGGGCGACGCAAGGGAACTCAGGCAGGACGAGGATGTGCTCGACACCTGGTTCAGCTCCGCGCTTTGGCCCTTCTCCACACTGGGATGGCCGAACGAGACTGAAGAACTGAAAACCTTCCTCCCCACATCTGTGCTCGTCACGGGATTCGACATCATCTTCTTCTGGGTGGCGAGGATGGTCATGATGACCCTCCATTTCACCGGAGAAGTGCCCTTCAGGGAAGTGTACGTGCACGGCCTCATCCGGGACTCGGAAGGGCAGAAAATGAGCAAGTCGAAAGGCAACGTCATCGACCCGATCGACCTCATAGACGGCATTTCGCTCGAAGACCTCGTGAACAAGCGCACGTCCAACCTGATGAATCCGAGGCAGGCGGAATCGATAGAAAAGACCACCAAAAAGCATTTCCCGGAAGGCATCCCCGCATTCGGAACGGATGCGCTGCGCTTCACTTTCGCAAGTCTCGCTTCCCACGGGCGGGACATCAAGTTCGACCTCAACCGCTGCGAGGGCTACCGGAATTTCTGCAACAAGCTCTGGAATGCGACGCGCTTCGTGCTGATGAATACCGAAGGCCAGGATGTCGGCCTGGACGAGCGCCTCCCCCTTTCCCTTACCGACGCCGACAGGTGGATCGTATCGCGCCTTCAGCAGGCCGAATCCGAGATGATCGAAGCCTTTTCCTCCTACCGCTTCGACATGGCGGCGAGATCGCTCTACGAATTCGTCTGGGACGAATACTGCGACTGGTACCTCGAGCTCGCCAAGGTCCAATTGAACGGCGAAGACGAGGCCGGCAAGCGCGCAACCAGGAAAACGCTGGTGCGCGTGCTCGAAGCCATGCTCAGGCTTGCCCATCCCATCATCCCCTACATCACCGAAGAGCTCTGGCACAGGGTCGCGCCCCTGGCAGGAAAATCGGGGGAAACCATCATGTACCAGCCCTATCCCGGACCTGATCCTGTCAGGATCAGCGAAGAAGCGATTTCCAGGATCGCGCTTCTCAAGGAAATGGTGAATGCATGCCGCACGCTCAGAGGCGAGATGAATCTTTCTCCGGCTGAAAAGGTGCCGCTCGTCGTTGCAGGGGAGACGAAAAAGGTCGAATCCTTTTATCCCTATCTCAAGGCCCTTGCAAGGCTTTCGGAAGCGAGCTCGGCAGACGATCTCGTCGATGCCGACGCCCCCGTGGCGATAGCCGGCGAATTCAGGCTGATGCTGAAAGTGGAGATCGACGTCGAAGCCGAGAAAGCCAGGCTCGATCGGGAAATAGAGAAAATCGAGGCGGAAATCATGAAATGCATGGCGAAGCTCTCCAACCAGGGATTCGTCGAGCGCGCCCCCCAGGCCGTCGTCGAGCAGGAAAAGGGCAGGCTCGCCGGCTTCAATTCGACGCTGGAAAAGCTGAAGGCCCAGCGTGGAAAGCTCGGATGAGCTTTTCGCCGAAGGATTCCGCCTCATGGCCTCGATGCGGCATGCCGAGGCGATAGCTGCATTCAGGCGCGCCCTTGAAATCAGGCCGGCCTTCCCCGAAGCGCACACGAACCTCGGGATCCTGCTGGAGAAAGAAGGCCATTTGGCCCAGGCTGAAATGCATTTCAGGCTTTCGCTGACAGGGAACCCTGAAAGCCCCGAGACCCTCTCGAATCTCGCCGATCTCCTCGCGAAATCGAAGCGATTCGATGAAGCCGTTGATCTCTACGAAAAATCCCTCTCCCTCAAGCCTTCCGCTGCAACATGGTCGAACTATGCCGTCCTGCTGACATGCCTGAAAAGGGACTCGGACGCGGAAAAAGCCTTCGGACAATCGCTGCAGCTCGACCCGGAAAACCCCAATACCCGCTTCAATTACGCCTATCTCCTTCTTCAGAAAGGGTATTTCAGGGAAGGATGGATCAATCTCGAATCGAGGCATGCGGGAAGAATCAATGTCCCCGACCTGCCATTCAGGCGCTGGCAAGGGGAATCGCTCGAGGGGAAGTCGATTCTGATCTGGCCCGAGCTCGGTTTCGGCGACCAGATCCAGTTCTGCCGCTATGCCCCTCTCCTGAAAGAAAGGGGAGCATCGAAAGTGGTCATGGCTTGCCAAAAAGAACTCGAAGCGCTCTTCAGTACGCTGGAAGGGGTGGAAACGATGCCCTTGTGCATGCCCGAAGCCCATTTCGATTATTACTCGATGCCGCTTTCTCTCCCCCTCCACTTCGATTCCATTCCAGCGAAACCTTATCTTCACGCCCTTCCGGAAAGAATCGATAACTGGCGTGAAAGCATCCCCGATGGAAAAACGAGAATAGGCGTCACATGGCAGGGCAATCCGCTTCACGAAAACGACGATATGCGATCACTTCCCTCGCTTTCCCTTCTGAAGCCCCTTGCAGAACTCGATGGCATTTCATGGGTCAGTCTGCAGAAAAATTCGACCGAGGCGAAATTTCCGCCCTTCCAGCTCGTCGATCTGGGCGGAAAGACCGAGGATTTCGCCGACACTGCAGCCATCGTTTCGATGCTCGATCTCGTGATATCAGTGGATACTTCCGTCGCCCATCTCGCCGGCGCATTGGGAAAGCCATGCTGGATATTGCTTCCTGATTACAAGACAGACTGGAGATGGCTGGACGAGCGCAATGATTCGCCCTGGTATCCCTCTGTCAGGCTTTTCAGGCAGAAGCGCGACTGGGAGAGCGTACTGCAGGAAGTCAGGGATGCCCTTGCCTCACGACTCATTCCTGCGCAATAGCGGGATCAGGACTTTCATGCTTCTTCATGCCGAGATGGGCGATCACGGCAAGAGAAAGCCCGATCAAGACCATGCCCGAAGCCTCGGGCAGGGATGGCACTTCCCCCAGCATGAGCCAAGCGGAAAGCACCCCTATCACGGGCGCGAGCAGGGAAACCATGCCGGCCGTCCCCGCAGCGAGATTTCTCAACGCATAGAGCCAAAGCAGCCATGCCACGGCGTTGGCTGCGACGACATTGTAGAATACCGCCCCGACCAGGTAATGGTTCCAGATCATGGGTTTCTCATGGACGAGAAGGGAGACCAGGACGAGCGGAATCGATCCTATCATCATCTGCCATGAAGTGAACGAAAGGAGATCCATTTCCGGCGCCTTTTTGTGAAGCTTCTTCGCCAGGATCACGGAAATCGCCCAGCAAAAACCACTCGCGATCCCCAGCATGTCGCTCACTGCGCTGCCCTTGAGATGCCATGGTTCGAGGATCAGGAAAAGCCCTGCGCAGGAGAGAAAAACCACCAGCCACTGCATCCCTCTGATCCTTTCCCCGAGCAGCGGCCAGGCGAGCATCATCACCCAGAAAGGCATGGTATAGCAGAGCACGGCGATCTTTCCCGCCCCTCCCGAGACCAGCGCGAGCACCACGAGCCCGGTGAAGCCGCTGGTCTGCAGCAGGCCTATCAACGAAACTTCTAGAAAATGGGTGATTTTCAGCGGCCGCCTCAGAACCACAAGCATGAAAAACATCAGCAATGCCGCAAAGAAAGTGCGCATCGCCGCGAAGTGAAACGGACCCGAATAGAGCAATGCGGTCTTCATCACCACCCAGTTGTAGCCCCATATCACTGCAAGAAGGAGGAGCGCTGCGATGGGCTTCATGATTCGACGAATTCCAGCGCATTGCCGTCCGGATCGCGGCAGAAAAGCGCGCGCCTTCCCGAGCGGCTCAAGGTGTAGGCAATCCCGGCTTCATCCAGCCTGGAAGAAAAAATTTCCAGATCCTGCACGGAAAAGGCGACATGCCTGTCCCTTCCGCCATGGCCATTTCCCTCGATTCCGGAATGGGGAAGAAGCATGAGATGGATCTGCTGACCTGCTTCCAGCCTGTACCAGAGACCTGGAAAACCGAGATCCGGCCTTTCCTCCGTTTCGAGACCGAGAAGCTTGCCGTAAAAGTCATGAGCTGCTTGCAAATCCGAAACAAGGAAGGCAGCATGAAGGAGTCTCATCAGACCTTGTCGCGAAGCCGGATGTGGAGTTCCCTGAGCTGCTTTTCGTCAACCGTGGAAGGCGCCTGGGTCAGGAGGCATTGCGCGCGCTGGGTCTTGGGGAAGGCGATCACGTCCCTGATCGATTCGGCGCCCGCCATCATCGTCACCACGCGGTCGAGCCCGAAGGCGATCCCGCCATGGGGAGGCGCGCCATACTGCAGCGCATCGAGCAGGAAGCCGAATTTTTCCGAAGCCTCTTCCTTTCCGATGTTGAGTGCCCTGAACACCTTGGACTGCACTTCCTCCCTGTGTATCCTGACCGAACCGCCGCCTATTTCCCATCCGTTCAAAACCATGTCGTATGCCTTGGAAAGGGCCGAACCCGGATCGCTTTCAAGGAGATCTTCGTGGCCTTCCTTGGGTGACGTGAAGGGATGGTGGAGCGCAACCCAGCGCTTTTCCTCCTCGTCATATTCGAACATCGGGAAATCGACGACCCAGAGCGGCTTCCAGCCATGCTCCAGGATATTTCTCTCATGCCCTATCTTGACACGCAAGGCGCCGAGCGCATCGTTGACGATTTTCGCCTTGTCCGCGCCGAAGAACACGATATCGCCCGTCTGCGCCCCAGTCCTCTCCAGGATTTCCCTGGTCACGTCCTCCGGGAGGAATTTCAGTATCGGGGACTGGAGCCCATCCTCGTTCACCTTGATGTAGGCGAGTCCCTTGGCGCCGTAGATGGCGGCGAAGGCGGTATAGTCGTCTATCTCCTTCCTCGAAATGGAAGCCCCTCCGGGAACCCTGAGGGCCGCGACCCTTCCCCCCTTCATGTCCGCAGCAGACCTGAATACCTTGAATTCGACAGCCCTCATGAGATCGGTGAGCTCGGTGAGCTCGAGCTTCACCCTGAGATCGGGCTTGTCCGAACCGTATTTTCCCATCGCCGTCTCGTGCGTCATCCTCGGGAAGGGATCCGGCAGGTCTATGCTCATGGCTTTGCTGAAGAGATGCCTGATCATGTTCTCCATCAGGTTCATGATTTCCTCTTCGGAAAGGAAGGAGGTTTCGATGTC
This sequence comes from Pseudomonadota bacterium, assembly GCA_021848825.1. GTDB lineage: Bacteria > Pseudomonadota > Gammaproteobacteria > Burkholderiales > JABEVD01 > JABEVD01. The sequence continues at coordinate 14,709 of JAJZTQ010000032.1, read as the reverse complement.
GACCTGGGTGAATTCAGGCTGCCGGTCCGCCCTCAAATCCTCGTCCCTGAAGCATTTGGTGATCTGGTAATAGCGGTCGAATCCCGCCACCATCAGCATCTGCTTGAAGAGCTGAGGAGACTGGGGAAGCGCGAAGAAATGCCCTGAATGGACACGGCTCGGCACGAGATAGTCCCTCGCCCCTTCGGGCGTCGACTTGGTCAGCATCGGCGTCTCGATGTCTATGAATCCTTTTTCGTCCAGGTAATTCCTGATCGTCATCGCCACGTTGTAGCGCAACCTGAGATTGGACTGCATCTGCGGACGCCTGAGATCCAGCACGCGATGGGTCAGCCTCACGGTCTCGCTCAGGTTCTCGTCCTCGAGAAGGAAGGGAGGCGGAAGGGAAGGATTGAGAATCTCGATATTTTCGACATCGACCTCTATCTCTCCGCTCTTCAGGTTCGGATTCACCGTCCCTTCAGGCCTTCTTCTGACTTTCCCAATGATCTTCAGCACATATTCGCTCCTGACCTTCTCGGCAAGCGAAAAGATTTCCTTTTTTTCAGGGGAAAAAACGGTCTGCACCAGCCCTTCCCTGTCCCTCAGGTCGACGAAGATCACCCCGCCGTGGTCCCTCCTCCTGTGCACCCAGCCGCAGAGCGTGACGGTGCTTTCCAGATGCCTGATGTCGATGTTGCCGCAATAGTCTGTACGCATGATTTTTTTCTTGAAGAATTCAGTTTTTGGTTTCGGGGGGAACGACCCCTATCGAGATGATGTACTTGAGCGCATCGTCGACGCTCATGTCGAGCTCGATGACATCCTCCCTCGGCATCATCAGGAAGAATCCGGAAGTGGGATTGGGCGTGGTCGGGACATAAACGCTGACATAGTCCCCTTTCAGGTGGTTGGCCACGTCCCCTCCGGGCTGCCCGGTGAGGAAGGCGACCGTCCATGACCCTTGCCTGGGATACTGCACCAGGAGCGCCTTCCTGAAAGCCTCGCCGCTGGAAGAGAAAAGCGTGTCTGAAACCTGCTTCACGCTGTAGTAGATGGATTTCACGACGGGAATTCTGGAGAGCAATCCCTCCCAGAACATCAGAAGCCGCTGCCCTATGATGTTCGTCGTCAAAAGCCCGGTGATGAAAACGATCAGGATGGTGAGGATGACGCCGAATCCCGGGACATTGAACCCGAAGATCGCCTTCGGCCTGAAGGACTCCGGAAGGAGGAGGAGGGTCTGATCCATGGTGCCGATCAGGAGCTGCAGCACCCACAGCGTGATGCCGAGCGGAACCCAGATCAGGAGGCCGGTGATGAAATAGCGCTTCATCAGGCTGCTTCTTCCTTCGATGCCGCAGGCTTTGCTTCGGACTTCTCTGCAGGCTTGGCTTCTTCCGATTTCGCCGTCGGCTTCGACTTGAAATCGGTCGCATACCATCCGCTCCCCTTCAGCTGGAAGCCTGGCGCGGAAAGCTGCTTGGAAAATGTCTCCTTCCCGCATTCGGGGCAGACCTTGATCGGCGGGTCGCTCAGTTTCTGGATGCAGTCCTTGGTATATCCGCAAGAATCGCACCGGTATTCGTATATCGGCATGTCGGACTCCTGAAATCTAAAGCGCCATTATAACCCATAGCGCCTTTCAGATGCCGCGCTTCGAAAAATCGGCAAGCCTTAGCCCGGCGATCCATAGCGTTCCGAAATAGGAAGTGATGCCGAGGAAAACGACAATCGCAAGGCGGATCGCCCTTTTCGATATGCTGCTCTCTATCCAGTATTCCGTGCTTCCCGACGAAATCCAGATGACGATTCCCATCACGGAAAGGGCGAGCGCCACTCTTGCCAGGAAAACACCCCATCCCGGCTGGGGGGAATAGATCCCGGATCTTCTCAACCCCCTGTAAAGCAGGGTGGCATTGAAACACGAACCCAGCCCTATCGCGAGTGCAAGCCCGGCATGCTTCAGGGGAGAGATGAAGGCGAGATTCATGAGCTGGGTCAGAATGAGCGTCATGATCGCTATCCTGACAGGCGTCCTGATGTCCTGCCTTGCATAGAAGCCGGGGGCGAGCACCTTGACGAGGATCAGCCCGAGGAGGCCGACGCTGTAGGCGAGAACGGCATTCCGGGTCATGTAGAGGTCGTGAACGCTGAATGCGCCATGGAAGAAAAGGGTCGAAACGAGCGGCGCTGCAAGCAGGGCAAGGGCAAGCGCTGCAGGCAGCGTCAGCAGAAAGGTGAGCCTCAATCCCCAGTCAAGCAGCTTCGCATATTCGTCATGACTCCTGTCGGCATGATGCTTCGCGAGGCTCGGAAGCAGGATGCTGCCCAATGCCACGCCCAGCATGCCTGCGGGAAATTCCATCAGCCTGTCCGCATAATAGAGCCAGGACACGCTTCCCGTCGCAAGGAGCGAAGCGAATATCGTGTTGATCAAGAGACTCACCTGGCTGATCGAAACGCCGAACACTGCAGAGCCCATCAGCTTCAGGATGCGCCACAGACCCTGATCCTTCATGTCCAGCCTGAATCTCGGCAGCATCCTGATCCTCGACAGAAAAGGAACCTGGAAAAGAAGCTGCATCACCCCGCCCAGGAAAACCGCCCAGGCAAGCGCAAGCACGGGGGGATGGATGTGGGGCGCAAGGAGAAGCGCGCAGCCGATGAAAGAGATATTGAGGATGACAGGCGTGAAGGCGGGCACGGAAAACCTGCTGTAGGTGTTGAGTATGCCGCCTGCCAACGAAACCAGGGATATGAAGAAGATGTAGGGGAAGGTAATCCTGAGCAGAATGACTGTCAGATGGAATTTGGAAGGATCGGAAGAAAAGCCGGGCGCGCTGGCGTAGACGATGAAAGGCGCAGCAATGATGCCGACAAGGGTGACGAAAAAAAGCACGATCCCCATCAGGCCGGAGACATGATCGACAAGCGCTTTCGTCTCCTCTTCACCGCGTCCGATCTTGTATTCAGCCAGGACGGGAACGAAACCCTGTGAAAATGCCCCTTCGGCGAAGAGGCGCCGAAGCATGTTGGGGATCTTGAATGCCACGAAGAAGGCATCCGTCGAGACGCCTGCGCCGAAAATGCCGGCGATGATCACTTCCCTTACGAACCCCATGATGCGGGAAAGAAGCGTCATGCTGCTCGTCGCCGCGAGCGCTTTCAACAGGTTCATGTTCTATTGCGGAAATCCGTCTTGCCAAAACGAGTGAATGAAAGTATTATTCTCGATTTTACCGAGATTTCGAGGAGTATACATGGCCAACAGCGCACAAGCCAGAAAGCGTGCCAGACAGTCGGAAAAGCAGCGCATCCACAACGCGAGCCTGCGCTCCGAACTCCGTACCGCCATCAAGAAAGTGAAGAAGGCGATCGCAGCCGGCGACAAGGCAGCTGCACAGAGCGTTTTCAAGGATTCGGTCAGCACGGTCGATTCCATCGCCGACAAGAAGATCATTCACAAGAACAAGGCTTCCCGCCACAAGAGCCGTCTTTCCGCCGCCATCAAGGCGATGGCCTGATTCCGCCGGCAGCGCCGGCGATTCTTCCCTGAGAAGAGACAGTTCGGATAAACCTTTGCTTTCGGCGGCTTTGCCGCCGTTTTCTATTTCGGATGGACAAATGTCTCACTTGATGAATACATACAAGCGTCTTCCCGTCTCCTTCGAGAGAGGAGAAGGCGTATGGCTATGGGACAGCGAAGGACGCCGCTACCTGGACGCAGTTTCAGGCGTTGCCGTCAACGGCCTGGGCCACGCTCATCCGGAACTCGTGAAGGCGATCTCGGAACAGGCTCAGAGGCTCATCCACACCTCCAACCTTTACGAAGTGCAGAAGCAGGAAGAACTCGCGACGAGGCTTTGCGAGCTCTCCGGGATGGAAAAGGTTTTCTTCTGCAATTCGGGGGCGGAAGCGAACGAAGCGGCGATCAAGCTCGCAAGGCTCCATGGCCACGGCAAAGGGATCGAAATCCCGACCATCATCGTGATGGAGAAGTCCTTCCACGGCAGGACCATGGCCACGCTCTCAGCGACCGGAAACAGGAAGGTTCAGGCAGGATTCGAGCCGCTCCTCTCGGGCTTTGCAAGGGTTCCCTATGACGACATCCCTGCCGTCGAACAGGTTGCCGCCCACAACAAGAACATCGTCGCCATTCTCGTCGAACCTTATCAGGGAGAAGGCGGCATCCAGGTTCCCCAGGCCAATTACCTGAAGGAATTGAGGAGAATATGCGACCAGCACGGCTGGCTGTTGATGCTGGACGAAGTGCAGTGCGGCATGGCGAGATCGGGAAAATGGTTCGCCTTCCAGCATGGGAGCGCCGTTCCTGACGTCATGACGCTGGCAAAGGGGCTGGGCTCGGGCGTGCCGATAGGCGCATGCCTCGCCAGGGGATCGGCTGCGGAAATATTCAAGGCAGGGAACCACGGATCGACATTCGGCGGCAATCCCCTCGCCTGCTCTGCAGCGCTTGCGACCATTTCGGCCATCGAGAAGGAAAACCTGCTCGATCATGCAGAAAATCTAGGCAAATGGATCAGGCAGCGTTTTCGCGATAAGCTCTCGGGACTGAAGGGCGTGAAGGAAATCAGGGGACAGGGGCTGCTGATCGGGATAGAACTCGAGAAACCCTGCACGGAGCTGCCCATGAGAGCGCTTGAGAAGGGACTGCTGATCAATGTCACTGCGGACAATGTCGTTCGCCTCCTTCCGGCGCTCGTCATGAGCGAAGAAGAAGCCGCTCAGATGGCCGAATCCGTTTCTTCCCTGATCATCGATTTCCTCGAAAACTGAGCGGCCCGGCCGATCAAGACACCTGAACCGAGATCTTCCTAGGCTGCGCATGCTCGGCCTTGGGTATGAAAAGCTTCAGCACGCCATGGCTGAACTCAGCCGAGATCTTTCCGCTGTCGAGCTCGCTGGAAAGGGTGAAAACCCGCCTGTAGCGAGGCAGATCGATGTCGACATGGATCGCTTCCATCCCTTCAGGCATGACCAACCCCATTTCCCCCTCCAGGGTCAGCGTTTCGCCTTCGACATGGATGTCCAGCTTTTCCTTCGGCACACCCGGAAAATCGGCATAGAGGACGATGCCTTTCGAATCTTCCACGACATCCACAGGCGGGATGATTGCGTTTTCCTTTTCTGCTTCAGCTTTGACATTGCTCATGATTTCCTCCTCAGTGGACTTCGATTCTGCGCGGCAGCACGGCTTCCCTGCGCGGCACGCTGACATGGAGCAGGCCGTCCCTGTAACTCGCGCTCGCCTTCCCGCTGTCGATGTCTTCAGGCAAGGAGACCAGCCTGCGGAACTTTCCTGAAAACCGCTCGCTGATATGCACCGTCGTCCCTTCAGGAACGGCATCTGCATTTCTCTCGCCGCTGATCGAAAGCATGCCCTTCTCTATCTGAACATCCAGGCTGGAAGGCTCGAGCCCCGGAACAAAGGCATAGATCTCGACGGATCCCGACGTCGTGCCCACATTCATGGCAGGATAACCTTTAGATGGCCCCCTTATGCTGGGCGATCTGCCGATATTCCTGTCCATGTCCCGCTGAATGCGTTCGAGTTCAGCGAAAATTTCCCGCGGAAAAAGATTCCTGTAACCCATTTCATTTCCTCCTGATTTCGCCTTCCGGCATGCGCTTCATATATGAACTTGCCCCCTGTCTTTCAAGTCCCCCAAACCAATGATCTTGCTATTTTCTGAATACTGTATAAAAATACAGCATGCAGACCCTTCTCAATCCTGAACAGCGTCTTGCCGTCGAGCAGGAATCCCCTCTTCTCGTCATCGCAGGCGCGGGTTCGGGCAAAACGAACACCCTTGCCCATCGCGTCGCCCTTCTTCTGGAAAAAGGGGCGGAACCGGACAGGATCATGCTTCTGACTTTTTCCAGACGGGCTGCGGAAGAAATGAAAAGGCGGGTAGAGCGGATTCACCCTTCCAGGCTTTCATGGGCAGGCACATTCCACGGCGTGGCGGCGCGCCTTCTCAGGGAATATGCGGGAAGGATAGGGCTCGATCCTTCCTTCACCATCCACGACAGGGAAGACTCGGGCGATCTCATGAACATGATGAGGCATGAGCTCGGGTTTTCCGAAAAGAAGAAGCGCTTTCCGCTCAGGCAGACCTGTCTTTCCATCTATTCCTCGGCAGTCAACACCATCGCGCCCCTCGAGGAAGTGCTGCAGAAAAGGTTTCCCTGGTGCGCCGAGTGGCATGAAGACCTGAAGGCGCTTTTCCTCGCCTATGTCGAGGAAAAGCAGAAACAGAACGTGCTCGATTACGACGATCTGCTGCTCTACTGGTCGGGGATGCTGAAGGCGCCTATCCTTGCACGGGAAATGGGGGAGCGCTTCACCCATGTGCTCGTCGACGAATACCAGGACACCAATCTTCTCCAGGCTGCCATCCTCCTGGGAATGAAGCCCGAGGGACGCGGCCTCACGGTGGTCGGGGATGACGCCCAATCCATCTATTCATTCAGGGGCGCCGAGATCAGGAATATTCTGGGTTTTCCCGAGCATTTCGATCCCCCAGCGAAAATCGTCAAGCTCGAGCGGAACTACCGCTCGACCGGGCCCATACTGGATGCCGCCAACGGCGTGATAGGGCTATCCAGGGAGCGCTATGCCAAAACGCTGACAAGCGAAAGGCATTCTGATGAGAAGCCTTTCATCGTCAGCGTGAAGGACGAGACGGAACAGGCTTCCTATGTCGTCGAGGACATTCTCGGGAAATGTGAATCGGGCATGAAGCTGAAATCCCAGGCCGTTCTTTTCAGGGCAGCGCACCACAGCGCGGTGCTGGAACTGGAGCTGATGAGGCGAAACATCCCTTACGTCAAATTCGGCGGACTGAAGTTCCTCGAATCGGCCCATGTCAAGGACCTGCTCTCGATCCTTCGATGGATGGAGAATCCCAGGGACAGGATTGCAGGATTCAGGGTTCTCCAACTCAATCAGGGAATAGGCCCCAAGACCGCTTCCCATATCCTGGACAATCTCGATCATGTTCAGGATTTCATGATGGGGCTTTCCGAATCGAAAATCCCTGGTCAAGCCGAAGCAGGCTGGAAAGCATTCCTCGCGCTTTTCGATGAAGCGCAATGGCCTGCCGGATTCGAGAAAATATGTTCCTGGTACGAAGATCATCTATTTCGCCTTTTCGATGACGCAAAGGCAAGAAGCATGGACATCGAGCAGCTCCAGAAAATCGCCTCGACCTATCCTTCTAGACAGCGCTTTCTCACCGAACTGACCCTCGATCCGCCCGGTGCGACGAGCGACGAGGCAGGCTCCCCCCATCTCGAAGAAGACTATCTGATCCTCTCGACCATCCATTCGGCAAAGGGACAGGAATGGCGATCAGTCCATCTCCTGAATGCCGTCGACGGCTGCCTTCCATCGGATCTTGCGACCGGAAGCGCCCAGGAAATAGAGGAGGAAAGGAGGCTGCTCTATGTCGCCATGACCCGTGCGAAAGACCATCTCGCCATCATCGTTCCCCAGCGCTTCCATGTTTCAGGGCAGCATCGCCTTGGCGACAGGCATGTCTATGCGGGAAGGACGAGATTCATCCCCTCCTCCCTCCTCACCCTTTTCGAAAGGCAATCCTGGCCTCCCGCCGAGAAGGAATATTCCGAAACACCGAAAGGCGAAGCCCTCGATCTTCTTTCGAAAATGAAATCGATGTGGCGCTGATTAAGTAAATACTGTATAAATATACAGTCATGGAGGGATCATGCAGGAACTCACCAGAAGACAGAAAGAAATCCTTCAGTACATCAGGGAAAAAATAGAAGGCACGGATCTTCCTCCGACCCGGGCAGAAATATCTGCAGCGTTCGGATTCAGCTCCCCGAATGCGGCAGAAGCGCATCTCAGGGTGCTGGCAAAAAAGGGAGCGATCGAACTCCTTCCGAATTCGTCCAGGGGCATACGCCTCATGTCAGGGAAAGGCGTTCCGGTGATAGGCCGGGTTGCGGCAGGCCACCCCATGCTCGCCCAGGAAAACATAGAAGCGCATTACCAGATCGCCCCCTCCCTTTTCTCACCCCGTGCTGATTATTTCCTGAAGGTGAAGGGCGCGAGCATGAAGGATGCCGGGATACTCGATGGCGATCTGCTGGCCGTTCATCGCGTCAATGAGGCGATGAACGGCCAGATCGTCGTTGCCAGACTGGAAAACGAAGTGACGGTGAAGCGATTCAGGAGAAACGGAAATATCGTCGAACTCCTTCCTGAAAACCCCCAATTCAAACCCATCATCGTGGATCTCGTCCGCATTGAATTCGCCATAGAGGGCGTCGCCGTGGGCGTGATCAGGAACGGGGGAATGCCTTGAGCATCGAATCCATTCTGGCTCATCCCGGGATATGGCTTGGGGGAGAACTTGCCAGGAACAATGACGCGCTTCCCACGGGATTTCCAGAGCTCGACGAAATGCTTCCGGGAGGAGGATGGCCGATCGGTTCGGTCACTGAAATGATCGTCGAAAAGGAAGGAATAGGCGAAATCAGCCTGCTTCTTCCTGCAATTGCAGCCGAATCGGGAAAGGACAAATGGATAATATGGGTTTCCCCTCCCCATGTCCCCTATGCGCCCGCCCTTGCCCATGCCGGCGTGAAGCTGAAGAACATGCTGGTTGCGAATGCAGGCAAGGACAAGGAGGCATGGTGGGCTTCCGAGCAGGCGCTCAGAGCCGGCTCATTCGTTCTTGCCTGGCTTGAAATGCAGGACGAGAAGAAAATGAGGAGGCTGCAGCTTGGCGCGGAATCGGGTCGTGCCTGCTGCATGATCTTCAGCCGTGAAGAAAGACAGCGCTCTCCTGCAGCGCTGAGGCTGAAGATAGAGGCAAGGGGAAACGGCATTGCAGTGCATTTTCTGAAGCGAAGGGGCCTTCATGCGTCCAGGCCCCTGATCCTGAGTATCGATTCCCATGCTGTGGCTCGCCATCCATTTTCCAGCGCTTTCGCTTGAAATCTTCCCTTCTTCAAGCGGCCCGATCGCAGTTGCAGAAAAAGGGATAGTGAGCTGCAACGAAAAGGCGTCCATACTCGGGATCAGGCCCGGCATGACCATCTCTGCTGCACATGCCTTGTCATCCGGCCTCATCGTCAAATTCAGGGACAGGAATGCCGAAAGCGAAACCCTCGCAGGGCTTGCAGCCTGGGCAGGGCGCTTCACCCCTTCCGTGAGCATCCAGGCCTCAGGACTCCTTCTCGAAATTGGAAGCTGCATCCGGCTTCACGGGGGACTCACGAATCTTCTCTCCATGGCAAGACGCGATCTCCATGAAATGGGATACGGATTCATCCTTTCCTGCGCCCCTGCGCCGCATTCAGCCTGGCTTCTCGCCATTTCAGGAAATGAGACATTCGTCATGGAAAAAGAGGAAATAGAAAAGGCCATTGGAAAATTGCCTGTTGAATTGCTCTCCCAGCCTTCGAAAATCGTCGAAGGGCTTGAAATGATAGGCGCAAAAAGACTCGAAGACTGCATCAAGCTTCCCCGCTCCGCTTTGGCGAGGCGCTTCGGAAAGTCGCTGATCGATGAAATCGACAGGGCGCTCGGAAAAATTCCCGATCCCAGGAAATATTTCATTCCGGCATCCATATTCGAAAGAAGGCTGCCATTGCCGGCCAGCGTCATGGAAGCGGAAAGCCTTCTCTTTGCGCTGAAGCGGGTTCTTCCCGAGCTTTCAGGCCATCTCGCCCTGCTCCAGTCCGGCGTGCAGGAAATAGAACTCCATTGCATTCACGAGGATGAAAAAGACACCTTGCTGAAGGCAGGCTTTTCTGCGCCGACGAGATCCCATGAAAAAATGCTGCTCCTTTTCAGGGAAATATTGCACGGGGCTTCCCTCCCCTCCCCGGTCCGGGAAATCAGGATCAGGGCTGACAAGATCCTTCCCCTAGCTTCAGGGAATATCGATCTTTTCGATGATGAAGACAACGAAGAGAGCCTTCTGATCGAAAGGCTGAGAATCAGGCTTGGGAAAGATGCCGTATTCGGGCTTTCCGAAATTCAAGACCACAGGCCCGAGAAGGCCTGGCAAACCTGCGACTCGGGATGCGACGCGAAAGGCAAGCCGGGCCGCCCTTTCTGGCTGCTGAAAAAGCCTTTTCGCTGCAGGAAAGGAAATCTCGCGCTCCTGAAGGGACCTGAGAGAATAGAGAGCGGCTGGTGGGATGGAAAGGATGTTTCACGCGACTATTATGTCGCGCGCGATGAAAACGGCTCGAGATTCTGGGTCTTTTGCGACCGGTCCGACGGGGAATGGTATGTGCAGGGGATATTCTCTTGAAATCCTATGCAGAGCTCCACGCTCTTTCGAACTTCACCTTCCTGAGAGGCGCGTCTTACCCTGAAGAACTCGTGATTCAGGCGAAAAGCCTCGGCTATTCGGCGCTTGCCATCACAGACGAATGCTCGCTCGCAGGCATCGTCCGCGCCCATGTCTGCGCCAAGGAACAGGGAATCAAGCTGATCGTGGGAAGCGAGATCGCATTTTCAGAAGGAATCAGGATCGTATTCCTGGCGAAGAACAGGACGGGATACGGCCATCTTTCGGCATTGATCACGAAGGGTAGGAGAAATGCGAAAAAGGGAAATTACAGGCTTTCCATCGACGAAATAAAAGAAGGGCTTCCAGGCTGCATCGCGCTGCTTCTTTCCAATCCCCTTCCCTCGCTCGAAATCGCGAAAAAAGCAGCTTCCGCATTTCCGGGCGATGCATGGCTTTCTGTGGAATTGTTGAGATGCGGAGAAAATCTCTCCGAAATGGCTGAATTCGGAAGAAAATCAGCCCTTCCTCTTGCCGCTTCAAGCGACGTCCACATGCATGTCCCGGAAAGACGTGCATTGCAGGACACGCTCGCCGCAATAAGACAGGGCGTACCTGTCAGCGAAGCAAAAACCCATCCCAACGGCGAGCGTCATCTCCGTCCTGTCAAGGATCTTTGCAGCCTTTATCCCGAAGCCCTGCTCGAAGAAACAATGGAAATTGCGCAAAGATGTCATTTTTCCCTGGATGAACTCAGATACGAATATCCGGAAGAGCTCGTGCCCAAGGACGAAACCCCGATTTCCCACCTGAGGAAGCTCGCCATGGAAGGGCTCATGCTCAGATTTCCTTCAGGGATTCCCGAGAAGGTGAGAAATCTGGTCGAGCATGAACTCGAACTCGTCAAAGAACTTCATTACGAATCCTATTTCCTCACCGTTCACGACATCGTCAGGTTTGCAAGAGAGCGGAACATTCTCTGCCAGGGAAGGGGTTCGGCTGCGAATTCGGCGATCTGCTATGCCCTCCGCATCACCGAAGTGAATCCCGCCCACATGGAGATGCTCTTCGAGCGATTCATCTCCAAAGAGAGAAACGAGCCTCCCGACATAGACGTCGATTTCGAGCACGAGCGACGCGAGGAAGTGATCCAGTACATCTACGGGAAATACGGGAGGGATCGCGCCGCACTCGCTGCATCCGTGATCACCTACAAGCCCAAAAGCGCGATAAGGGACGTCGGAAAGGCGCTCGGCTTCGATCAAGAACAGCTGGAAAGGCTTGTCAAGTCGCTCTCATGGCGGGAGCTGAATGAATCAGGGTTCAATCCCGAAAAAATCAGCCTGCTGATGAAACTCGTCGACGAGATCATCGGCTTCCCAAGGCATCTTTCCCAGCATGTAGGCGGATTCGTGATCTCGAGAGGAAAGCTCTCGAATCTCGTTCCGATAGAAAATGCAGCCATGCCTGAAAGAACGGTGATCCAGTGGGACAAGGACGACCTCGATGCCATAGGGCTGCTCAAGGTGGACATCCTTGCTCTGGGCATGCTTTCAGCGATTCGAAGGGCGCTCGATCTTTCAGGGAGACAAATGCACGAGATTCCCCAGGAAGACCCTGAAGTCTACGAAATGATGGGCAATGCAGACACCACAGGGGTATTCCAGATCGAGTCGAGAGCGCAGATGGCGATGCTCCCGACAATGCAGCCGAAATGCTTCTACGACCTCGTGATCGAGGTGGCGATCGTCCGCCCCGGCCCGATACAGGGCGGAATGGTTCATCCCTACCTTCGCCGCCGTCAGGGGCTTGAACCCGTATCTTATCCAAGCGAAGAAGTGAAATCTGTTCTGGAAAGGACGCTAGGCGTGCCCATTTTCCAGGAACAGGTGATGAAGCTCGCCGTTGTCGCGGCAGGCTTCACGCCTGGAGAAGCCGACCAGGTGAGGCGCTCTATGGCCGCATGGAAAAGGAAGGGCGGGCTCGAGAAATTCGAGCAGCGCCTGATGGAAGGCATGCTGGAAAGGGGATACGATGAGGCATTCGCAAGACAGATATTCAGGCAGATCCTTGGATTCGGCGAATACGGCTTCCCCGAATCTCATGCAGCAAGCTTCGCGCTCCTCGTCTATGTCTCGGCATGGCTCAAATGCCACGAACCCGCCGCTTTCGCCTGCGCGCTGCTCAACAGCCAGCCCATGGGCTTCTATGCGCCTGACCAGATCATCCAGGATGCAAGACGCCATCATGTCGAAGTGCTTCCTGTCGACGTCAACCAGAGCGAATGGGAATGCACCCTTCCCTCCCCCTCATCCATCAGGCTGGGTCTGAGAATGGTGAAAGGATTTTCCATGGAAGGCATGGCAAGGCTCGCATCGGCGCGCTCATTGCAGCCTTTCGAAAGCCTTGACCATCTCGCATCGAGAGCAGGTCTGGAAAAGCGCGACCTCCTCTGCCTTGCAAGAGCGGGCGCGCTTTCAGGCATTTCAGGACACAGAAGAAAGGCTTACTGGGATGTTGCGGGAACGGCGAAAGAAATGCCGCTCGCCCCCAATCCGGTCGACGATGTCCAGCCGGATCTTTTGCCGCTCACAGAAGGCGAAAACCTTGTTGAGGATTACGGCAGCCTGGGATTCACCCTGGGGAGCCATCCTCTTTCGCTATTGAGGAATCAGCTCAGGAAAAGAAAGCTCGTTCAGGCTACCGAACTCGATCATTGTCCGGATGGCAGGATAGTCCGCGCCGCGGGGCTCGTGATCAACCGCCAGCGTCCCGGAACGGCAAGCGGCGTGACCTTCCTCACCCTCGAAGACGAAACGGGACAGATCAATGTCGTGGTATGGAAGGACATCGCAGAGAAGCAGCGTCGTGAACTGCTTTCCTCGAGACTGCTCGCAGTTTACGGAAAACTGCAGAGAAACGGAAAGGTTCTTCATCTCATCGCAGGCAGGCTGAATGACCTCACGCCGCTTCTGGGCAACCTCGTCACCCGTTCCCGCGATTTCCGCTGACGCCAGGAAAAGATCAGGATCGAAGCTGCGCGATGTTTTATACCAGTCCCTGATCAAAATCTGGCTGTCCGAACGAACCGACAAGGCCGCCTGATTTTCATCCTTGCGGTGCCTGGTCTTGAATTATCAGAATAGCGATAATTCAAGACCAGGCACCACTCATTTGTTTCTGGGCAAAACGCATGCAGAAAGCAAGTACCATTGGACGTGATCCTTCAGCGTCGAGGCGCCGCATCATGCACGTGGATATGGACGCTTTCTTCGCCGCAGTGGAAGAAATGCGCCATCCTGAGCTGAAAGGCCTGCCGATCGTGATCGGTGGATACGGCGATCCGCATGCGCGCGGCGTTGTATCCACGGCTTCCTATGAGGCGCGCAAGTTCGGCATCCACTCCGCCATGCCTCTGCGCACCGCCTTCAAGCTCTGCCCGACCGCAGTTTTCCTGCCTGTCGATTATTCCGAATACAGCCGTGTTTCGAGCCTGATCAAGGCGGTTCTTCGAGAATTCTCGCCCGTCATGGAAGATGTGGGCATCGACGAAGCTTACCTCGACATCTCATCCATGGAGGCGACGTCGCAAGACATCGCCCGGGCAGTGAAGGAGCGCATTCGAGATGCTACGAGGCTCACCTGCTCGGTGGGCATTGCCCCGAACAAGCTCCTCGCCAAGATTGCATCTGACTTGCAAAAGCCTGACGGCATCACGATCATCGGCAGCGGTGACATCGAGGCCCGCATCTGGCCGCTTCCAGTTCGCAAGATGCCGGGGATAGGCCCCGTTACAGAAAGGCGGCTAAAGGCAATGGGTATCGAAACCATAGGCGAGCTCGCGGCCACACCCCTGGAACGGCTGACAGGGGCATTCGGCCCTTCCCACGGACAGTATCTCAGTGAAGCTGCCCATGGCGTAGACGATCGCCCTCTCGTCACCCATTGGGAGCCCAAGTCGCGCAGTCGCGAGACCACCTTCGCGCGGGATACTTCCGACTGGCAAAGCATCGCCCGGACGCTCGCCGATTTGTCGCGCGAAGTCGCAGAAGACCTGCAGGAGGGGGGCTACCGCGGGCGCACCGTAGGCATAAAGCTTCGTTTTGCAGACTTCGAGACCCACACGCGGGAGAAGACCCTCGCGGTCGCCACAGACGCCCCTGATGTGATCCGCAAGGCGGCATTCGAGTGCCTCTCGCGGCTCGCCCTTTCGAAGAAAGTCCGATTGCTCGGGGTGCGGGTTGGTGAGTTGGAGAAGACTGCCGCGAAAACTTAGCGCCGATCGGGAAAAAATTGTGGTGCCTGGTCTTGAATTATCAGAAAAGTGATAATTCAAGACCAGGCACCACTCACTCAGCCACCACTCATCTTTCCGATTTCTGTTGAAAATCGAGTCTGAACCTGATGCTTAGACAAGTGGTGACTATCTGTT
>JAJZTQ010000006.1:90018-104304 GCA_021848825.1 Pseudomonadota bacterium | reverse complement strand
CCGCCGAGACTGATTCCCTCTGCGCTGGGGATGATGACGGGACGTCCGCCGCGCAATACGGCTGCAGCGGAATTCGAAGTTCCAAGATCGATGCCGATGATCGCCATGATGCCCTCCCCTTCCTTTATAGCCCCACAGGGGCGGAGGGGCAAGGAAGATCAGGCGGGGAAAATCCCCGTCGAGAGGTAGCGGTCTCCCCTGTCGCAGACGATGGAAACGATGACCGCGTCTTTCAGCTTTTGCGACAGCTCGATCGCCGCAGCCATCGCCCCGCCGGATGAAATCCCGGCGAATATACCTTCTTCTGACGCCAGCCTTCTGGTCGTTTCCTCCGCCTTCGACTGCGAAACGAGCATGATCTCGTCGACGAGGCTGGCGCTGTATATCTTCGGCAGATAGGCCTCGGGCCACTTCCTGATGCCCGGAATCTGCGCGCCTTCCTCTGGCTGAACGCCGATCACCCTGATTCCCGGATTCACCTCCTTGAAGAACCGGGCGCAGCCCATGATCGTGCCAGTGGTGCCCATGCTGCTGACGAAATGGGTGATCTTGCCTTCCGTTTCACGCCATATTTCAGGCGCCGTACCCTGGTAATGGGCGATCGGATTGTCAGGATTGGAGAACTGGTCGAGTATCTTTCCCCGTCCTTCGCTCTCCATCTTCCTGGCGAGATCGATCGCCGCCTCCATGCCCCCTTCCTTCGGCGTCAGGATGATTTGCGCGCCATAGGCCCGCATCACCTGTCTTCTTTCCAGGCTCATGTGCTCGGGCATCACCAGCACCATCCTGAATCCGCGCACAGCTGCAGCCATGGCGAGCGCGATGCCGGTATTGCCGCTTGTCGCCTCTATCAGTGTATCGCCAGGCCGGATCTCTCCTCTCGCCTCCGCTCTCGATATCATGGAAAAAGCCGGCCTGTCCTTCACGGAACCGGCAGGATTGTTCCCTTCCAGCTTGGCGAGCAGGACATTTTGCGAATCGCCCGGCAGCCTTCTCAGCCTGACCAGCGGCGTATTGCCTATGAAATCTTCTATATACCTGAACATGTCTTCTCTTCCATGAAAGCGTATAATCTCCTTGTTCATTATCGCACGGCGGTGATTTCAGGCAAGATCATGCTCAGATGGTTCGGATCCGCTTCCAGTCATCCATTCTCCAGCCTCAGGAAGGCAAAGGAGAGGCTCGCCGATCTGCCTGCCGACAATTCGCTGAAAGCAGTGGAGGAATTGTCGGAGTGGATCGAGTCGCTGCATGACGTCGGTCTCGAGGCGAGAAGCGAAATCTGCATGCTTTTCGACGAACATTCCCAGTCCTTCAGACGCAAGCTCGGAAAATCCTATTTCAGCACCGATGTCGGGGCGCAGAAAAAAAGGATAAGCTTCGCATTCCACCGCCTGGCGGCAGTGCTTGCGAAAACCTATTTATCCGCTGTCAGGGACTACCGATCCGGAGAAAAAGGCGCCGACGAAATAAGGAAAATATTGCCTCTTCTGACCTGCCGCGCCATCAATGCCGTCAGATCGCAATACAAATGGGATCACCTCCATTCAGGGCTGATCGATCCGTCGATATGGAAAGACCTTTTCTGGCTTTTCGCCTATGCGGAAAAGATCGGCATCACGCAGTTCGAAACGACAATGTATCCCGCCTACGAGTACAAGACGAGCGTCAGGCAGGAATTCCTCAAATCCCTGTTGATCGCGATCTCGTCCCCTGATGCGCTTTCGGCATGGGAATTCGAAATCGCGAATCACATCGTTTCGCTTTTTTCGAAACATTTCGTTCTTGAAAAGAAGGCCGAAGGGCTGACCCATTTTGTCGATCTTTCCTCGAACAGGCCGCCCGCAAGGCTGAAAACGCCTCTTCCCGACGCGCCTTCAATGCGATTCTTCGGCTCGGGAGAAGCCTATTCCCTGATCGAGAAGCTGAAAGAAGGACCATTGCCGAGAGCAGCGACGAGGGATGGGACCTATTCCGAAGAAGACACCCGGAAGGTGATCAGGCATCTGCTGGTGCAGTGGTCTTCCAATCCGATTTCAAGGAAAAGCGAGAGGCTGCGCGCAACGCTTTCCTTCGACATCGCACACAGCCTCGATTTCGTCAAAACCGAGTCATGGACAAGCGAAAACATCAGCGAAGGCGGGTATGACGCCGTGATCGACGGTGAACATCTCGAATGGGAGAAGATCGGCATGATTTTCTTCAGCAGGGATGCGGATTCATGGAACTTGTGCATCATCCGCCGCCTGAACCGCGACGAACAGAAAAGATGGCATGCAGGCGTGCAGATTCTTTCCAGGAACATCCTTCCGGCGGAAATCCGCTCGGCGGATTCGACGGTGAAAGCGGCTGTCATTGCCGTCGACAAGGCATCTATGGAGGCCAGGATCGTGGCCGAAAACAGGAATTTTTCCCCGAACAGCCGCTACGAATTCGAATACGAAGGATCGAGACTCGCGCTCGTGCCCCTCGAACTCATCGAAAAGGGCTTCGACTTCAGGTTGTGGCGCTGCCGCTTGTCCTGAGGATGATGCCTTTCATCCAGCCCGACAGGTCGCTTATTTCCTGCTGGCATACCGAATGGTTCATGGCATAGGCATGCCATTCCACATCGTGCCCGAGTTCAACCAGTCTTTCGCGTGACTTCATCCCTGCAGCAACAGGGATGATGTCGTCGTTCAGGCCATGCCCCATGAAAACAGGCGCATCCGAATTGGCCGGGTGCTGTTCCAGGCTTTGCGAGAGAGGTAGATAAGTCGAAAGCGCGATGATTCCGGCAAGCTTCTCCGCATAGAGGAGGCCTGCTGCCAGCGCGATTGCCCCTCCCTGGGAAAATCCCGCAAGAAAGACATGGTCGCTTTCCATCCCCCTTTCCCTTTCCCGGTCTATGAGCCCCTGTATCCTCCGGCAGGAAGCGAATATCCCTTCGCTGTCCTCCCCCATGCCGAGATCGAGGGAATAGAGATCGTACCAGGCGCGCATGACATACCCGCCATTCAACGTGACAGGCATCAAGGCCGCATGGGGAAAGATGAAGCGCATGCCCGGCAATGAAAGCGCTTCTGCAACGGGCACGAAATCGTTTCCATCAGCCCCCAGCCCATGAAGCCAGATGACTGAAAATTCCGGGCTTCCCGATGTTTCGAATTCGATTTGTGCCATAAGGATTCAGAACAACTATAATGACTGAGTTTCATGCCGAGGAGAAAACCATGGATAGACGCGATTTTATCAGACTTGCCACAGCTGCGGGCGCCTTGACAGCCTTGCCTTCATGGGGCTATTACGACGAAATCGCTTCCTGGAAGACATTCCGGCTGAACTACCATGTCTCTCTCCCTGAAAACGGAAAGAATGCCAGGCTCTGGCTTCCCGTCCCTGACAGCAACGACACGATTTACCAGCGCAACATGGGAAGCGTCTGGACAGAGGGGCCGAGCGTGGCCAATCTTGTCGATCCGCCGAAGAACATTGCAGCGGCCTTCTTCGGCGAATGGAAGGGGCATGGCGCAAGGGAAATCACGGTAGGAACGATGATCAAGACTGCCGAAAGGAAGGTCGACCTGGAGAGAGTCGTCTCGAAGAGGGAAGCCCTTCCCGCGTCCGTCAGGCATTACCTTGCCATGGACGATGCCTTTGCCAAAAAGACGGCCATGAAGGTGACGAAGCATGCGAAGTCGCCGCTGGAGAAGGCCCATGCCATCTACGAGTGGGTGGTCGAAAACACCCATTACGATCCTGCAGTCCAGGGATGCGGGAAGGGCGATCCCAGGGCCATGCTCGAGAGCGGCAATCTGGGCGGAAAGAGCCTGGATATCACCTCCCTTTTCGCAAGCCTCTGCCGTTCCCAGGAAATTCCTGCAAGAGGAGCCTACGGCATTCTGCTGCAGGAAGCGGAAAACGGAAAAATCGCGACTTCCTACCATGCAAGGGCCGAATTCTATCTCGTCGGAACAGGATGGGTGCCTGTCGATCCGGCGGAGATACAGCGCGTCATGCTCGAGGAGAAAAGGAGCTTTGCCGATTCGAAGGTCGCGGATTTGAAGAAAAAGCTTTTCGGCTACTGGAATCTGAACTGGATAGGCCTCAACCATGACCGGGACATCTCCCTGCCGCATCTCGATGAAAGGCTGCCGTTCTTCATCTATCCTGTTGCACAGGTTGACGGAAAATTTCTGGACGGCGCCGATCCTTCACGCCTTTCCTATCTGATCGAGGTCAACGAAATGGTCGGAACGGGGATTCATTTCTCCTGATACCAGTAGCGCCTGTGCGCATCCCGCCAGGATGATCCGGTTATGCCTGCGGGAAGAAAATCGAAAATGGCCGCGCCGCCCTCATCCGTCCTGACGATTCTGCTTCCCAGATCCCGATAAAGCGCGACGACGTCCTTTCTGGGATGATGGAATCTGTTCCTGTATCCGACCGAAAAGACGGCATAGCGCGGCGAAACTGCGCGGATGAATTTCCCGGAACTGCTTCCGCCGTGATGGGGAACGACGAGGACGTCGGCGCGAATGATGCTTTTTGATGCGAGCTTCTCCTGGATTCCCTTGTCGATGTCGCCCGTTATCAGGATGGATCCGTCAGGTGACGTGACCCTCAGCACGCAGCTGCGCTCGTTGCTGGTCGCCTTCCGGTTCGAATAGATGGCCGAATCAGGACTCAGTATTTCGAACCTGACTTCGTCCCATGTCCAGGATTGTCCGCCATGGCAGACGAATTTCAATCCGGCATGAAGAAGCACCGGATTGCCTTCAGGGAGAGACGAGAGCAGCCAGCCGGTTGGAACAGCATTCAGCACCGAAATGGCCCCGCCGATGTGATCCATGTCTTCATGGCTCAGGATGACGCCGTCGAGCCTCGAGATGCCGGAACCGACGAGAAAAGGCACGATGATCCTGTTCCCGCTGTCTGAACCTGGCGAAAAAACCGGGCCTGCGTCGAAAAGGAGGGCATGATGTCTCGTCTCTATCACGGAAGACAGGCCCTGCCCGACATCGAGCACGGTAAGCCTCATGGATTGCGGTCCATGGGAATAGAAAAGGAAAAGCGGCGCGATACCGGAAACGCCGAGCCATCTGACCGGAAACCCTTTCGGAAGGAGCAGCCAGAATATCCCCGCGAAAGCCCCAACGACGGCCCATTCCAGGGGGGCATGCTGAATCCAGACGGCATCCGGAAGGTCGCTCAATCTCTCCAGGAATAGCATGAGAAGCGAGAAAATTTTCGCGGCAAGAAGAAAAGGGAAATCGAAAGGGGAGATCGCGCCGAAAAGTGTCAATGGCACAACGACGAAACTCACGACCGGAATGGCGACTGCATTGGCAATAGGGGAAATGAGCGATATCTGCCGGAAAAAGACGAGCAGGATGGGAACGAGGCCTATGGTCACGGCCCACTGGACTGACAGCCAGGCATTGAGCCAGCTCTTTCGCGCGATCCTTCCCGTTCCGGCATAGAGGATAAAAAGGACTGCGGCAAACGAAAGCCAGAGGCCGGGTGAAAGGACGCACCATGGGTCGAAAAGGGTGACTGCGAAAAGCGCCCAGCATAGTATCAGCGTTGGGGAAGTGATTCTTCCCGACCAGAGCGCCGCGGCGACGACGGCCAGCATGTAAACGGTGCGCTGGGTGGGCACCGCGTATCCGGCGAGAAGGGCATAACAGAAGGCTGAAAGAAGCCCGATCAATGCGGAAAATTTTCTGGCCGGAAGCCACAGCATCCGGGCAGGATCGTTTCGCCAGAAACGGTAGGCGAGAAAGGCGAAAAGGGCTGCGACCATCGTCACATGGAGCCCCGAGATGCTCATGAGATGGATGACGCCTGTCCTTCTGAATGTCTGCCAGTCTTTTTCGGATATCGCCTTCTGGTCCCCCATCAGAAGCGCCGCAATCACCCCCGAATAGGACGAATGCGTATCGAGTATCCTTTTCCGGAGTTTTTCCCTCATAGATTCAATCAGATAGAAAGGTCTTGCAACGAATCCTTTCAGGAGCGTTCCATCCCTGACATAACCGGTCGCCCTTATCCCGCGCTCGAGAAGCCATGCCTCGAAATCGAATCCATAGGGATTGACATCGCCGTGCGGACGCTTCAGCCTGACAGTGAAGCGCCATCTTTCCCCGGGGTGAACGACTGCGCCGTCTTTCCGGTCATACCGGCTCAGCATGATTTTCTCAGGAACATGTGCGCCTGGCGTATCGGCTTTTTCCACGTCGAATCGGAAGTACTGCCCCTTTGCGTTCGATTGCGGAAGGTCGGCGACGACCCCTGTGATTTCGATGTCCCGTCCTTCCCATTTCTGAGGCAGCGAATCCGAAAGCCTGATGTCGGCGAAAAGGGCCGCGTAAAGAAATCCCGAAAGGAGAAAAAAAACCTTCAGCATGATTTCCCTCGACCGCCTTGCACGGATCAGCATGGCGAGAAAAAAGAAGAAAGGCAGCACAAGCAGCCACCATGATGAAGGAAGATGCGCCTGGTGCTGAAGAAGCCATGCGCCTGCCACGAAACAGAGAAGATCAATGCGCACTGCGGGCCTTGTAAAGCTCGAACCAGCCGACGCTCAGGATGCCTATGATCAGGCTGAAAAAGGACTCTTTCGGCGCAAGCCCAGAAAAACCGAAAAGGCCGTGAAAGAAACCGGCATTTGTCACGAAAATGAGTGCGGCCAGCGCGCCGCCCATGACGGTCCAGAGCACCGGATTCGGTTTCCTGATGCCGGAAAATAG
This sequence comes from Pseudomonadota bacterium, assembly GCA_021848825.1. Classification (GTDB taxonomy): domain Bacteria; phylum Pseudomonadota; class Gammaproteobacteria; order Burkholderiales; family JABEVD01; genus JABEVD01. Next base: position 97,573 of record JAJZTQ010000006.1, on the reverse strand, counting down.
CGATTCCGATCTCGACCTGCTGACCATGATCAGGAAAAGATCGGCAAATACAAGCGTGCTGAAAGCCATCGCCCTGGCATGTCCTTCGCCCATACGAAGTCCGTCTCCATAGACGAGCAGGACGGCGAGAAGAATCACTGAACCCTGAACAAGGCTCAAAAGCACGGTTTTCCTGTCCAGGATGGGCTTTCCGCTTCTTCTCGGCGGCATGTTCATGATGCCTGCTTCCGCAGGTTCGGCCTCGAAAACCATTGAGCATACCGGATTGATGATGAGCTCCAGGAAGGCGATATGGACGGGGAAGAAGAGCAGCGGCCAGCCCATGAATACAGGGATCAGCGACATCCCTGCGATGGGAACATGGACTGCCAGGCTGTACGAGAATGCCTTCGAGAGATTGGCATAGATTCTCCTTCCCAGCTTCACTGCCTGAACGATGGATGAAAAATCGTCGTCCAGAAGCACGATCGAAGCGGCTTCACGGGCGACGTCCGTTCCGCGCTTTCCCATTGCCACGCCGATATGGGCAGCCTTCAGTGCGGGGGCGTCGTTCACGCCGTCTCCGGTCATGGCGACGATGCCCCCTCCCTTTTGCAATGCGCTCACTATCTTGAGCTTCTGCAATGGCACGACTCTGGCGAAGATGTCGGCCTTGTCCGCCGCCTCCATGAGTTCCGCTTCGCTCATCCTTTCCACTTCCGATCCGCTGACCGTCCTCGATCCGAGGCCGATCCTGGCAGCGATGGCCTGGGCAGTGAGCGGACTGTCTCCGGTGATCATCACAACCTTTATGCCCGCAGTTCTGCATTCCTCGATCGACGAAGAGACGCCTTCCCTGACCGGATCCACGAGTCCTGCAAGGCCGGAAAGCCGGAATTCGAAATCATGCTGGATGGCAGGCCAGGATCTGCCTGAATGCCTTGCATGGGCAATGCCGAGCACCCTGAAACCCTCTTTCGCCATTTCCGCGACTTTTCCGGACCACTCCGCCGTTTCTTCAGGATCGAGATGGCACAAATCGAATATCGCCTCGGGAGATCCTTTTGCCGCCACGACATACTCATCATCGCCCGACGACTGCCAGACATGGGACATCGCGAGCATTTCAGGGGAAAGCGAATATTCCTGCACGATTTTCCATTGCGAATGGATATGCTCGGTATCGGAAAGGAATCGCTTTCCGAGATCGTGGAAGGCCTTTTCCATCGGATCATAGGGATCGATCTCGCTTGCGAGTATGCTGTACTCGACAAGCTCGTGGAAGGATTCTGGAAGCTCATCGATCTCGTCGACCGCCATGCTTTGGCCTTTTGCGAAAAGCCTCGCGACTTTCATGCTGTTTTCGGTCAGCGTGCCGGTCTTGTCCACGCAGAGCACGGTTGCCGAACCGAGCGCTTCCACGGCGGGAAGGCGCCGGGTCAGCACATTGCTGCGCGAAATCCGCCATGCCCCCAGGGCGAGAAAAACCGTCAGCACGACCGGAAACTCCTCCGGCAGTATCGCCATCGCCATGGTGATCCCGGCAAGCAATCCTTTCAGCCAGTCGCCATGCATCGATCCGTAGGAAATGACGAGCAAAATGAAAAGGAAGCCGGAGAGCATCGCAAGATGCCTGACGAGCCTCGAAATCTCGGCCTGCAAAGGCGTTTTTTCAGGCTGCATCGATTCCATGCTGAGTCCGATGCTTCCCATTTCCGTCTTCATGCCGGTCGCGACGACTTCCGCTATCCCGCTTCCCTGGATCACCATCGTCCCCGCATAGATTTTTCCAGCGTCCGGCTTTTTCGCGACAGGCATTTTCATCACCGGAAAAGACTCGCCCGTGAGCAGCGATTCGTCTGCAAAGAAATCATTGCATTCGATGAGACGCGCGTCGGCAGGAATCCTGTCCCCTTCCGCAAGCATCAGGATGTCGCCCCGCACCACTTCCCTTCCTGCTATCCTCGATGCGGCCCCCCCCCTGATCACGTTGGCCCTGGGGCTCGTCAGATCGCGCAGCGCCTCGAGCGCCCGCTCGGTTCTGTTTTCCTGATAGACGGTGATGCCCATCACCACGAAAACGAAAATGAGCAGCGCTGCAGCCTCGCCCATGTTTCCCAGGACGAGATAGATGATTCCTGACGAGACGAGCAGCAGAAACATCGGCTCGGCCGAGACTTCGCGCGCGATGGACAGAAAATTCCTTTTCTTCTTCCAGAGATATTCGTTGAATCCCTCTTCTTCAAGCCGCGCTCTTGCCTCATGCTCGGTCAATCCCTCGTGCATTCTTTCTCCATTTCGGGCATCCTTCCGGGGAACACTTAAAATATAGCGCATGCCGTTGACAGGATAGTTGCGCGATTTATAATTACTTGATGAACTATTTTTTGCCGACATGAGCACATTCCAGCCATTCGAGAGCAGGATCGAAGCTTTCTCTAACGCGCACCCGGAGGCGCCGAAGCGTGAAATCATCCTGAGCAGGCTTTATTTCCACGTCTTCAAGCTGATCAACGAGAACCAGAACCAGCGCTTGAGCGAATTCGGCCTCAACAGCACGAGCTGGTTCGCCCTCATCATGATCTATTCGACGCCTGAAAATGCCATCAATCCCTGCAATTTGAGCTACGACATGGTTTCCTCCAGGACCAACATCACCCGGCTTTCCGATGAGCTGGTCGACAAGGGATGGGTGGAGCGCCATGCCAGCGGGGAAGACAGAAGGAAGATCGTGCTTTCCCTGACCGAGAAGGGACGAGCGCTCGTCGAAGCGGTCCTGCCCGCGCAATGGCTGCATTACAGGGACTTGTGGTCCGGTTTCGATGCGGCAGAACTGGAACAATTCGAAGGCCTGCTTCGCAAGCTGCTCGCTCGGGTCGATCGAGGAGGCGCATGCGGAGAATAGGGTCAATCGCCATTCTCGCCTGCGCGCTGTCGGGCTGCGCGGACTATTCCGGCATTCATTCGGAATCGAAACCTGTCGCAGTGAAGGCGGCATCCCCGAAATTCAATATCGATTCGAAATGGTGGAAGATTTTTCGAGACGATCAGCTGGATACCCTGATAGAAAGCGCGCTCGCCGATTCGCCTGACATCAAGGCCGCGGCCGCGAGGATAAGGCTCGCGGACAGCCTTGCTTCCCTGTCGCGGGCCGATCTCTATCCGCAGATCAATGCGGACGGTTCCGCGGTGAGGCAGCGGATAAGCGCAAACGGCTATTTTCCTCCACCGCTGGGAGGGAGCACGCTCAACCTGGGACAGCTCGCCCTCGATTTCGATTACGAGTTCGACTGGTGGGGCAAGAACCGAGCGGCATTGCATGCAGCCTTGAGCGAAAGGAATGCGGCGAAAGCCGAGGAAGAAGAGGCCAGGCTGATCCTGGGGGCTGCGATTGCGCAGGGCTATTTCAGGCTTCAGGCCGATCTTACGAAACATGACATCGCCGTGCACATGCTGAAAAGGGAGGAGGCGCTTCTCGATCTCCTGAACTTGCGCGCAGCCAACGGCCTCGAATCCGATTTGAGGGTGCACGAACAGGCAAGCCGGGTTGCCGAATCGAAGCTTGCCATCTCGAGACTGGATGAATCCATCAAGCTCGGCAGAAGCAGAATCGCGGCCCTGATGGGAAAACCGCTCGATGCCGGGAACGGAATCGTCGCGCGAATCGATCTGCCGCCGCAAATCCCGTCCGTCATCCCCGCCGACCTGATCGGCAAGCGTCCGGACATCATTGCGCAGAGATCGAGAATCGAGGCTGCATCCAATCTGGCGCTGGTTGCGAAAGCCGAGTTCTATCCCAACATCGATCTCGGCGCCTATATCGGCGTGCAGAGCATCGGTTTCGGCAGCCTGCTGAGAAGGGGAAGCGAGATCAATTCCTTCGGCCCTGCAATCCACCTGCCGATATTCGGCGGCGGAAGACTGAGGGCGAATTTGCGTGCGCAATATGCCGAATACGACATCCTGGTCGAGGAGTACAACAAGATGGTGATCGATGCGATGAGGGATGTCCACAATGCATCGGTGTCGCTCGAATCCCTGACGGGCCAGATTTCAGCGCAGAACGAAGCGATGGCGGGGCTTGAGAAGGCGCACGGCATCGCGCTTTTGAGGTATCGGGAAGGGCTCGACGACGAATTGCCGGTGATCGAATCCGAAACGCCCATGCTTTCCCAGAAAGCCGTCAGGACGGATCTGGACGAAAGGCGAATGGAAACCATAATCGAAATGATCAAGTCGCTGGGAGGCGCTCCCAATACAAATCCGGGGTAAAGAATGGAAAAAAACGGCAAGAAAAGAAAGCAAATGCTGCTCGGACTGGGTTCCCTCTTCCTCGTTGCGGGGCTGGCCTATTCGATCTACTGGTTCAGCGTCGCACAGTTCTATCAGTCCACTGACGACAGCTATGTTTCGGGAAACCTCGTGGAAATCATGCCCCAGCTCTCAGGCAATGTGGTCTCCTTCTATGCTGACGACACCGAGTCGGTAAAAACGGCGCAGCCGCTCGTGAAGCTCGACGACACGGACGCGAAACTCGCGCTGCAGAACGCCGAAAACGAACTTGCCGAAACAGTCCGCAAGGTCAAGCAGCTTTATTCTTCCGCAGGGGAACTCAGGGCAGCCGTCAATGAAAGGCAGTCCGAACTCGAAAAGGCCGAAAAGGATCTGCTGCGAAGAAGGAAACTGATTCCCGGGCATGCCGTATCCAGGGAAGAACTGCAGCATGCGAAAGACAATGTCGCCATCGCCGAATCCTCCCTCGCTTCCGCCGAGCAGCGGCTCGCGTCCGCGCTCGCCGCAGTGGAAAACACCACGCTTTCCACCCATCCTGCCGTGCTGCAGGCCGAAACCAGGCTCAGGCAGGCATGGCTTGAAGTGGAAAGGACTTCGATCAAGTCCCCCGCAACGGGTTATGTCGCCAAGAGATCAGTCCAGATCGGAGAGCGCGTAACGCCTCAATCCACCCTGATGGTCATCGTGCCGCTCGACGAGATCTGGGTCGATGCGAACTTCAAGGAAGATCAGCTGAGGCATATCAGGATAGGGCAGCCTGTCACCCTCACTTCGGACCTTTACGGCACGAATGTCGTTTTCCATGGCAAGGTCGCGGGTCTGGGCGCCGGGACAGGAAGCGTTTTTTCGCTCCTTCCTCCTCAAAATGCGACAGGGAACTGGATCAAGGTGGTCCAGAGATTGCCCGTCAGGATCAGGCTGGATGCCAATGAAATCGCGAGGCATCCCCTGAGGATAGGCCTTTCCATGGTTGCAAAGGTCGACACCCATGACGAGCGCGGCCCGGTACTCGCAAAAGCCGAGCCTGAAAAACCGATCTATTCGACCCCTGTATTCCAGAACGACAGCCAGCAGGCCGAGCGTCTGATAGAAAAAATACTGAGGGAAAATGGCTGAGGAAAAACAGCCGATCGAGGGCCCCTCCCTTGCCCTCCTGACGCTTTCGCTTTCGCTCGCGACATTCATGCAGGTGCTCGATACGTCCATCGCGAACGTATCGATCCCGACCATTGCAGGCGACCTTGCCGTAAGCCCCGACCAGGGGACCTGGGTCATCACCTCTTTCGCGGTCAGCAACGCCATTGCCCTTCCGCTTTCAGGCTGGCTCGCAAAGCGCTTCGGCGAAGTCAGGCTTTTCATCTCGGCAACCCTGCTCTTCACCCTCGCCTCGATGCTCTGCGGGCTTTCTTCGAGTCTGCCGATGCTGGTCATTTTCAGGGTTTTCCAGGGGGCCGTCGCAGGCCCCATGATCCCGCTCTCCCAGAGTCTCCTTCTCGTGAATTATCCGCATGAAAAAAAAGGGCTCGCCCTTGCGCTCTGGTCGATGACGGTGGTGCTGGCGCCCATTTTCGGCCCCATACTCGGCGGCTACATCACGGACAACTTCAGCTGGCCATGGATCTTCTACATCAACATCCCTGTCGGGCTGATATCGAGCTATGTCACCTGGCTGCTTCTGAAGGACAGGGAAACCCGCATCCACAAGCTTCCCATCGATATCGCGGGGCTGGTATTGCTGGTGATAGGCGTGGGCAGCCTCCAGCTTCTGCTGGACAAGGGAAATGACCTCGACTGGTTCAACTCGGACACCATCCGAATTCTGGCCGCGATCTCGACCGTCAGCCTTTCCTTCTTCATCCTTTGGGAGCTCACGGACCGCCATCCCGTCGTGGACCTGTCGTTGTTCAGGGTTCGCAACTTCTCTGTCGGGACCATCGCCATCAGCCTGGGCTACATGACCTTCTTTTCGGGCGTCGTGGTCTATCCACTCTGGCTCCAGACCCAGATGGGCTACACTGCGACATGGGCCGGTCTTTCCGCAGCCCCGATAGGCATCCTTTCCGTGATCTTCTCGCCCATCGTCGGCAGGAACATGCACAAGGTCGACCTTAGAATCCTGGCGAGCTTCAGTTTCCTGGTCTTCGCAGGCATCGCCTTCTGGGCCTCGTCGTTCAATACCAGTACCGATTTCTGGCATCTCACGCTTCCCCGCTTATTCCAGGGAATAGGCATGGCCACGTTCTTCATCCCGCTGATGTCCATCCTGCTCTCCGGGCTCCCTCCCGACCGTGTGGCGAGCGCATCGGGGCTCTCCAACTTCCTCCGCGTGCTCGGGGGGAGTTTCGGCACATCGCTCTCCGTCGCGCTCTGGAACAGGCGCGAATCGCTCCATCACAGCCAGCTCACCGAGAGTATTTCGATTGGGGACCCCGTGACGAATCATGTGCTGGGAAGCCTGCATGCCATCGGCCTCGGAAAAATGCCTGCGCTCGAACTGCTCGAAGGCACGGTCAGCAGCCAGTCCTACATGCTGGCCGTCAACGATGTCTTCATCGCCTCATCATGGATATTCCTGGTCCTGATGCTCTTCGTGTGGCTGGCCCGTCCGCCCTTCGCTGCGGGAAAAGCGTCAGGAGGAGAGCACTAGCAACAGCTGCAATACTGGTGCACAATCTGGTTTTTGAATGAGGAAGGATCATGCCCTATTTCGTATACAGGATGGAAAGCCGACCGATCAAGCTGCTGAGGAAACTCGATGCATTCGATTCTTTCAGCCAGGCGAGCAGTTATGCAAAGGAAGCGCGTGCCGGACTTCCTGAAGGAATCCTGATCAAGGTCATTTTTGCCGAAAACGAATTGCAGGCCGAAGATCTGCTTTCCACGCCCAGAGAAGCGAAAATCATCGGCGACGACGACTGAACATGCTGAACGAAAGCGCCTACGGCAATGCCAGACGCGAAGCCGTGAGATACGAGTGCCCCTTCGAGAAAGCCATCCTTTCATCATGCTCTGGATGCTCGGCGGCGAGAAAGCACCATATCGCCGAAAGGGAGGCAGTGTCCTGCGATTCCCTTCCCGCCCATACCCTTTGCGGCGCACTTCACGACCTGCTGAGAGAGAAGGCGCTCTTCGCGCTCAAGCTTCCCCATTCCGCCGAAAAGCTGCCCCATGCCAAGGAAATGAAGATCCAGTGCGGCGGGCTGAAGGGGCTTGAGCGCGTGGTCACCGGGCTGGCAGAGGATCCCCAGATGGTCGCCGACGTGAAAGATCTCGTCTCGAGGGC
>JAJZTQ010000006.1:20309-89918 GCA_021848825.1 Pseudomonadota bacterium | reverse complement strand
TAGGCATGTTCCGCGCAAAATCGGGCGATTTCGCCGACAAGCATCGAAACAGCGCGGTTTGCAGCGATCACGCCGCCATAGGGATCGTTCTCGGTGCAATCTTCCAATGCCTCGAATTTCTTCGACAGGATCTTTTCTCCCTTGACGAGCTGCACCCGGATGACGAGGTGGATTCTGCTCGAATTTCCGGAAAATTCCTGCCTCAGCATCACGATGTCGGTCTCGAGCCTCATGTCCGCAGCAGCAGGCGCCTTCAAGACCGTTTCGAAGCGCCTGGAAAGCGAATCGACCAGAATCGGGAAGAGCATCCTGTCGGGAGATTCTACCCAGCGGTTCCTGGAATAATAGGCGATCTCATGCTCCCGCGTCGTATACGCCATCGATGCCGTGTCGTATCCCGGCTCCGCGGTCGGCCTGGAAACCGAGATTTTCAGGGGCAGCGGGTTCCCAGCTTGTCCTGAAGGGACGTCCAGGGAATAGAGTCTGAAATCCGGCTGGGCGGCGCATGAAGCGAGCAGCAATGTCAAAAGGAGGATACGCATGTCATTCTCCCGGTCCTGGCGGGGGCGGACTCCTGCCATAGACAAGCAGGGCGGGATTCCGCTCTATCTCGTCGCCCACCCTTCTGATGGAAGCCGAAGCGCCCCTCAATTCGGCAATCAATGCCTTGAATTCGGGAACAGCCTGATCCACATTATCGATGGTTTTGCGGGCAGCCCTGCTCGTTTTCCCGGCATCCGCCGCCATGCTGTCGATCTCGTCCGCCGCCTTTTGCATTCTTGCAATCAATTGGGGCAATGATGCTGCCGCCTTTTCCCCGAATGCCGCCATTTTCGATGCATGGTCCAGGCTGGAATCGATTTCACTCGAGCGTTTTGCCAGCGTTTCGCTCAATCTTGCGATGTTATCAAGAATTTTGGAGAGATCCGCGCGGTTTTTCGAATTCAACGTGTCGTTGAGGCTCTCGACCGACTTGTTGAGATTGGCCAGCAGCGGGGTGATCGAGGTATCCAGCCGCGAGATCAGCGAGGGGGACGATTTGATCACCGGATAGCGCTCGCCATCCTCGGCCTTGAGCAGGGGAGAATCAGGGCTTCCCCCGGAGAGCTCTATGGTCGCAATTCCGGTCAATCCCTGGCTCCTCAATGTCGCCACGGTATCCTCCCTGATCGGGATCCCCTTTTCAATCTGCAGGAGCAGCCGGACGGATTCCTGCCTGTCCGCAGCAAGCGAGATTTCCTTCACCTTTCCGACCGAAACCCCTCTGAATCTGACCGGGGCGTTGACATTGAGCCCTGCGACCGACTCGCTCATGTAGACGAGATAATCGTTGTAGGACTTCCTGTATGCGGCGCCGGCCCCGAGCCAGATGATCACGGCGATCAGCGCCATGCCGAAAACAAGGACGAAGAAACCGACTATCGCATAATTTACTTTTGTTTCCATGCCTGCTCCCAGGCCGCCCTGCCCCTCGGGCCGTGGAAATATTCCCGAATGAGCGGATGATCCGATTTCGAAAGCTCGACCATTGTTCCGACCCCGACCACATGTCCATCCCCCATGAACGCCACCCTGTCCGCGACATGCCAAAGCAGATCTAGATCATGCGTGACGATCACCATGGTGAGATCGAGCGATTCCTTGAGATGAGTCACAAGCTCGTCGAATCCGCTCGCCGAGAGCGGATCGAGACCGGCTGTCGGCTCGTCCAGAAAAACAAGCTCGGGATCGAGCGAGAGCGCCCTCGCCAGCGCCGCCCTTTTCCTCATTCCCCCCGAGAGCTCTCCCGGATACTTGAATCTCGCGCTGGAAGGAAGCCCGGCAAGCTCGATCTTGATGGAAGCGATCTCTTCGATCAAGTCATTTTCAAGTTCCGTATGCTCCTTGAGAGGAAGCCCGACATTCTCCAGCACATTGAGGGAACTGAAAAGCGCGCCCCGCTCGAACATCATGCCACAACCTTTCCTGAAAGCGAGCGCCTCGTTCTCTTCGAGATCGAGCACTTCCTTCCCGAAAACCCTGATCGAGCCCGAGTCCGGCTTCTGCAGGAGCATGATTTCCCTCAAAAGAGTCGATTTGCCGCAGCCGCTCGATCCTGCAATCGCGAATATTTCCCCTCTCGTCACTTCCAGAAAGACATGGTCATGCACCGTTGCGCCATCGAAGCTCGTGCAAAGGTCCCTGATTTCGAGTATCGCTTCGCTCACAGGTTCACCAGGCTGAAAACGACTGAAAAAATAGCATCCGCGACGATCACCAGGAAAATGGACTGCACCACGCTTTTGGTCGTCTGGCGGCCGACGCTGTCCGCGCCGCCCGAAACCTGGAAACCCTGGAAACAGCCCACAAACCCGATGATCAACGCGAATACCGGCGCCTTCCCGATGCCGACAAGAAATGCGGAAAGGCTGATGGAGGAACCGAATCTGTCGATGAAATCAGTATAGCTTACGCCGAGATTGAAGGAAGCCATGATCATGCCGCCCAGAACGCCCATGATGTCCGCATACACGCTCAGAAGCGGCAAAGCGATCAGCAGCGCGAGCAGTTTCGGCAGGACGAGCTGGTCCAGCGGCGAAATGCCTATCGTTTTCATGGCATCGATTTCTTCGGTCACCCGCATCGTGCCGATCTGGGCGGTGAATGCGGAGCCCGAACGTCCGGCAATGATGATCGCGGTGAGCAGCGGCCCGAGTTCCCTCAGCATGGAAAGGCCGACGAGATTGACGACGAAAATGTTCGCGCCGTATCTCGCGAGCTGTTCCGCCCCCTGGTAGGCGATCACGATCCCCATCAGGAAGGAAAGCAGCCCTGCGATGGGAAGCGCATCGAAGCCCGCATGCTGCAGGTTGTGCCATATCGGCTTCCACCTTATCCTGCCGGGATTCGAAATGGACTGCATCATGGCATGCGCGCTTTCGCCTATGAAGGAGAGCATGCCCGCAATTTGATCGAGCGAAGCCCAGGCAGACTTTCCCAGCCTTTCGAGCCATGTGCTGGAAGGCCTGTCCTCGATCCTGATCGTTTTCCCAACCAGCTCGACGAGCGAAGCATGTTCTGACCTCAGCCCGTCGATCCCGATGGCGCCGAAATGCTTATGGATCAGCCATGCCCCTGCCGTATCCAGCGATTCGACATGTTGCGCGTCGACTCGTGTTACGCCTTCCATGGAATAATCCGCAATGCCTTTCGCTATTTTCGAGAGCCCTGAGAGATCCCAGCGCCCGGTAAGCAGGATTTCCGAACCGAGCTTCTCGATGTTCGCGAAATCCCTTGCCATTTCATTCCTCGTCCATCGCCGCTTCGATCATGGGCTTCTGGAGCGATTTGGCGGGCTTGACCCCCAGTTCGCGGATGCGCTCGGCGCTCCTGACCAGATTCCCACGCCCGCTCCCGAGCTTGCTGTAAGCTGAGTCGAAAGCATTCTGCGCCCTGTTGAGCCGCTCTCCGATATCCTTCATGTCTTCCATGAACCCGACGAACTTGTCGTACAAGGCGCCCGCCTGTCTTGCGATTTCCTGTGCATTCCTGTTCTGGTACTCGTAGCGCCATACATGCGCAATGGTCCTGAGCGCCATCAGCAGCGTGCTCGGATAGACGATCAACACGTTTTTCTCCAGCGCGTCCTGGGTGAGCAAGGGATCTGCCTGGACTGCGACGGAATAGGCGGATTCGATAGGGACGAACATGATGACGAAATCAAGCGTCTCAAGCCCATGCAGCTTCTGGTAATCCTTTTTACCGAGGGAAACCATGTGATTTCTCATGGAAGCCACATGCATGGAGAGTTCCCGCGCCTTTTCATGCTCGTTCATTGACGCGCAAAGCCTTTCATAGCTCGTCAATGACACCTTGCTGTCTATCACCATGTGCCGCCCTTCAGGAAGGTCTATGATGACGTCCGGGCGCAACCTTCCGCCTTCCTGATCGAGATAATGCTGCTGGATCCGGTACTCCCTGTCCCTCGTCAGCCCTGCCATTTCGAGCGCCCGTTCTAGGATCATTTCCCCCCATGCGCCCTGGGTTTTGGAATCGCCCTTCAATGCCCTGGCGAGATTGGTCGTGTCCGAACTGATTTTCTCGTTTGCTTCGACGAGCTTCGCGATTTCCGTCTTGAGCGCAGTCCTCTGCTGCGTTTCATTGTCGTAAACGGTCTGGATTCTGGTTTCGAAATCCCTGATTTTTTCGCCGAGCGGTCCGAGCAGGGTCGTCAGCTGTTCCTGGTTCTGCTGCGTGAACTTGCTCGATTTTTCCTCGAATATGGTATTGGCAAGCACGCGGAACTGGTCTGAAAGGGCATCTTTGGCCGCCCCCAGGAGATCGAGCTTTTCCGAAAAACCGGCTTTTTCCTGTTCCAGCCTCGTCTCCAGCTGAGCCTTTTCAGTCGCAAGGCGCTCCCGCTCCCCCCTCAGCCTGTCACGATCTCTCACGATGGCCGCAAGCTCTTCCTTCAAGTCTGCCGCCTGCTCCTTCGATGCGGAAAGACCGGCTTCGAGCGAGGCGATCCTGGGCTGCAATTCCGCCCTGACGGATGCGCCCACCGCGCCCGAGCGCTCCCTCGAAAGCAGCCATGCACCCGCTGCGCCCAGCATCACTCCGGCAATCAAAGCAACCAGCATTTCCATCACCCGCTCCTTTCTTCCGAATGATATCCTAAAAAACCCTTTTCCGATCGAATCAAGGTCATGCTTCGAAATTCCTGAAAAATCGGATATAATGCTTTTTTTACCTTGCCTTACCGTCTTCGCATGGCGGGAGGCTTCTATCCACAAGGAGAATCCATGCGACATTACGAAATCGTGTTTATCGTCCATCCGGATCAGAGCGAGCAGGTTCCCGCGATGATCGAACGCTACCGCGGGATGGTCACTTCCAAGGGCGGAAACGTCCATCGTCTCGAGGACTGGGGGCGCCGTCAGCTCGCCTACCCGATCCAGAAGATCCACAAGGCGCATTATGTGCTGATGAATGTCGAATGCGACCAGGAAACCCTGGATGAACTCGAGCATACCTTCAAGTTCAACGACGCCATTCTTCGTCATCTGACGGTCAAGATGCATTCTGCAGTGACGGAACCTTCACCCATGATGAAGGAAGACAAGCAGAAGGCTGCGCTCGGAGAAACCAAAGAAGCGGCATAGTGCCCTGCAACAGCGTCCGCCTGACAGGCGAACTCTCCGATTGCGGTCCGCTTCGCTATTCTCCGGCAGGGATTCCGATACTCGAATTCAGGATGATCCATTCCTCGACCCAGATGGAAGCCGGAATGCAAAGGAAGGTCGAATTCGAAATAGAAGGGGTCGCGGCAGCGGAAACGGCGATCAGGCTCTCGGGTTTGCAGAAAGGAAATCCTGTCACGATGGAAGGCTTCCTTGCAAAAAAGGGTCAGAGAAACAGGGAAATCGTATTTCACGCAACTCATTTTGAATTGATAGGATAAACATCATGTCTCGTCCATACAAACGCAATGACAAGAACAAGAAAGACAACGCGAATGCTTCGCGCAATCTCTTCAAGCGCAGGAAATTCTGCCGCTTCACCGTCGAAGGAATCAAGGAGATCGACTACAAGGATGTCGACCTTCTGAAGGATTTCATCAGCGAGAACGGCAAGATCATTCCTTCCCGCATCACCGGAACGAAAGCGCATTACCAGCGCCAGCTGGGCGCGGCCGTGAAGCGCGCCCGTTTCCTCGCGCTGCTTCCCTACACCGATCTGCACTGAGGAGTGAAATCATGCAAGTCATTTTGATGGAAAAAGTGGCCAATCTCGGCGTTCTCGGGGATATCGTCAAGGTCAAGGACGGTTTTGCCCGCAACTTCCTGATCCCGATGAAAAAGGCCAAGCGCGCAACGCCTGGAAACATCGCCGAATTCGAGGAAAAGCGCGCACAGCTCGAAAAGGCGCAGCAGGAGATTCTTGCGAAAGCCCAGGAACTGGCGCAGAAAATCGAAGGACTCGTGATCCAGATCGAGCACAACGCCGGCGTGGATGGCAAGCTTTTCGGCTCGATCACCAATGCGGACATTTCTGATGCGCTCAAGGCAAAGGGATACGATGTCGAGAAAGCTTCGGTCAGGCTCCCGGCCGGCCCATTGAAGCAGACCGGAGAACATGTCGTCGCGATCGCGCTTCACGCAGATGTCGTGCCAACCATCACGGTTTCCGTTGTCGCAGCCTGATTTTGGATTGAAGTACGGAAAAAGGGCTGATGATAGCCCTTTTTTTGTTTGTCCAGAATAGCCATCCATGACGCTCGAAATCGATTCGATCAAGCTGCCGCCCCATTCTGTCGAAGCGGAACAGTCTGTTCTGGGCGGATTGCTCCTGGACAACAATGCCTGGGACAAGATCGCTGATATCGTCAACGAAAACGATTTCTACAGGCAGGATCATCGGCTGATCTACCGCCATATCTCGCTTCTGATCGGGAAAAGCGCCCCTGCCGACGTCATCACGCTTTCGGAGTCGCTGGTCAGCAGCCAGGAATTGCAGAATGCAGGCGGAATCGCCTATCTTGGCGCACTTGCCCAGAATACCCCTTCTGCGGCGAACATAAGGCGCTATGCAGAGATCGTCAGGGAAAAGTCGGTCATGAGGAAGCTTGCCGAAGTCGGGGCAACGATTTCCGAATCGGCCTACAATCCGATGGGCCGAACTGCAGGTGAGCTGCTCGATACGGCGGAGGCCAGGGTTTTCGAAATCGCCGAAGCGAGCGCCAAGGGCAAGCAGGGGTTTGTCGGCATCCAGCCCTTGCTGCGCCAGGTCGTCGAGCGGATCGAAGTGCTCTACAATCGCGAGGAAGACAGCGATGTCACCGGAATCGCGACCGGATTCGCCGATCTGGACCAGAAAACTTCAGGGCTTCAGCCGGGAGACCTGATCATCGTGGCAGGCAGGCCGAGCATGGGGAAAACCGCATTTTCCCTCAATATCGCGGAAAATGTCGCGCTTTATTCGAAGAAGCCTGTCGCAGTCTTCAGCATGGAGATGGGCGGCGCCCAGCTCGCCATGCGTATGCTGGGTTCAGTCGGCCGCCTGGACCAGCACAAGCTGAGGACAGGGCGGCTTGCCGATGACGACTGGCCGAATCTGACTCATGCTCTGGGGAAACTTTCAGAAGCGCCCATTTACATCGACGAGACGCCTTCCCTCAATTCCATCGAACTCAGGGCAAGCTCCAGGAGGCTCTACAGACAGCATGGTGAACTCGGGCTGATCGTGGTCGACTACCTCCAGCTGATGTCGGCTGCGTCCGCAGGCGAAAACCGCGCAACCGAGATCTCCGAAATTTCCAGATCGCTGAAGGCGCTCGCCAAAGAGCTTCACGTTCCCGTCATTGCGCTTTCCCAGCTCAACAGAAGCCTGGAACAGCGCCCGAACAAGCGCCCCGTGATGTCCGACCTGAGGGAATCAGGCGCGATAGAACAGGATGCAGACCTGATTCTCTTCATCTACAGGGACGAAGTGTACAATCCCGAAACGCAGGACAAGGGAATCGCCGAAATCATCATCGGAAAGCAGAGAAACGGTCCGATCGGAACAGTGAGGCTCACCTTCCTCGGGGAATACACCCGTTTCGAGAACGCAGCCCACTCAGGGCAATATTAAAGCGAGAAAAAATGGTACGCACCCGTTTTGCACCCAGTCCGACCGGCTATCTCCACATCGGAGGCGCCCGCACCGCCCTTTTCTCCTGGGCCTATGCAAGAAAGCATGGCGGGAAATTCGTGCTCAGGATAGAGGATACCGACCTTGACCGTTCCACCCAGGAATCCGTGCAGGCCATACTCGACGGCATGGCATGGCTCGGACTGGATTACGACGAGGGTCCCTTCTACCAGATGAAGCGACTGCATAGATATCGGGAGATCGCCGACCGCCTGCTCAGCGAGGGAAAAGCGTATTATTGTTACGCTTCCAGGGAAGAGCTGGAAGAAATGCGAGAAGCCCAGAAGGCAAGGGGAGAAAAACCCCGCTACGACGGCAGATGGCGCAACAGCAAGGCGACGCCTCCTGAAGGCGCCACGCCGGTGATACGCTTCAAGAATCCGCTCGAAGGGCATGTCGTCATAGACGATCTCGTCAAGGGCAGGATCGTCGTGGAGAACAGCGAGCTCGACGATCTCGTCATCATGCGCGCAGATGGCACCCCCACCTACAATTTCGGCGTCGTCATCGACGACATGGATATGGGGATCACGCATGTCATCAGGGGGGACGATCATGTCAACAATACACCCAGACAGATCAACATATTGAATGCGCTCGGCGCATCGTTGCCGCTCTATGCCCATTTGCCTATGATACTGGGCGAAGATGGCGAGCGGCTTTCGAAGCGGCATGGCGCCGTGAGCGTCATGCAGTATTTCGAGGACGGCTATCTTCCCGAAGCATTGCTCAATTATCTTTCACGGCTGGGCTGGTCCCACGGCGATGAGGAAGTCTTCGATATCAAACAATTCGTCGAATGGTTCGGATTGGACAAGATAAGCAAGTCCGCTGCCCAGTTCAATCCTGAAAAACTGCTCTGGATCAATCAGCAGCACATGAAGCACGCAGAAAACGAAAGGCTGGCCGAGCTTGCCATCCCCTTTCTGAAAAAGCATGGATGCGATGCCGGGAACGGCCCTGACCTCGCCAAAGTGTGCGGACTGCTGAAGGAGCGCGTCAATACCGTTTCCGAACTTGCAGATGCGGCAGTCTATTTCTACAGAAGGCTCGATCCCTCCGACGACCTTCGAGAAATGCATCTCCCCGCCGAGAGCAAGATGCTCTTTCAGGAATTGTGCGAATACATGAGGCATCTGGAATGGAACAGGCAAACCATTGCGGAGTCCCTCAAACATTTCGCCTCGGGAAAACAGCTGAAGCTGGGAAAGATCGCCATGCCGCTCAGAGTCATGGTCACGGGCGAAACACAGACCCCCTCCATCGACGCAGTGCTCGAATTGCTCGGGAAGGAAGAAGTCATTGCACGAATTCAGCACAGCCTCGAGCAATCATGAATCAGTTTTACTGACAGGCTTTAGCATGTAAAATTGACTCAAACGCTTTGCCGGAAAACAACATGACCGAAAATCCATCGAAAGAGGCACTGGAGAAAGCGATCAGCAAAACGGACACGCTCCCGACGATGTCGGTGATCGGCCAGCGCCTGCTTTCATTGCGGCTCGACACCGACGAAGGCGAGCGCGAACTCATGAATCTCGTCGAATCCGATCCGATGATCGCAGCCCGTATCATCGGACTTGCCAATTCCCCCATCTTCGCCTCGCCAAAAAAAATCACCTCCATGCGCGAGGCGGTCATGGTCCTCGGGCTTTCGAGGGTCAAGGCTGTCGCCATAAGCATTGCGCTGATGGGTCCGCTCCGCGTCAAGGAAAATCAATATTTCAGCGTCAAGAAGTTGTGGCTCCACAGCTTCTCCATGGCGGTCGGCATGCGCACTCTGTCCGGCATGATCCCGAGGCAGATACGCCCGCCTGAAGATCAGCTTTTCCTCGCAGGATTGCTGCATGACATAGGATTTCTCGCCTTTGCCTATCTCGAGCCCGTGAAATTCAACGACTTTCTCTCGCAGATCGAGGCAAGCCCGGAAAAACCCATAGGCGAGCTCGAGCGCGAAATTCTGGGCATCAGCCATGCCGAGCTCGGTGAGCTGCTGGCGCGCCACTGGGGTCTTCCCGAAGAAATCGTCGCGGTCATCGGCGCCCATCACAGTACCGACGCTGCTTCAGATCCCATGATCGCGCTCGCAAGGATCACCGAGCGAATTCTCGAGAACAGCACGATAAAAGAAGAAATTCGCCAGGTCAGCGCCGAGGAGGAAGAAGCCGAGCTTGTCATTCTCGGCCTGGAAGCCGCCCATCTGGAGAAGGCCAAGGCCGTTCTCGCGCAGCAGCAGGAGCAGATCAGGATCCTTGCCGACATGCTCGGAAACTGAACATACCCTTTACAGGATGCGAAGCGTTTAGTATAATTTTCGTCTTTGTGGGGGTATAGCTCAGCTGGGAGAGCGCTTGCATGGCATGCAAGAGGTCAGCGGTTCGATCCCGCTTATCTCCACCAGGAAATCAAGGTCCCCATCGTCTAGAGGCCTAGGACACCGCCCTTTCACGGCGGCGACACGAGTTCGAATCTCGTTGGGGACGCCAGACAAGACAAAGGCCTGGAATGCCAGGCCTTTTCATTTGACGCATCGGGTCATGCCCGACGGCAGAAACCGCCATCAGCCTTTCGCCTTCCCCAGACCAGTCCGAGCATGCCGGTACTGGACATGTTGTACGTGGTCACATTGAATACGCTCCTTGGCGTGAAATAATGATAGCCCGCGGCAGGATCCTTGCTTCCGTCTATGCTCGTCAGGGTGACGAAAGGCGTCACTGAATTCGGATCGAAAAGCTGCTTCGAAGCCCAGGTCCCGCTGCCGGCGACGGTGGTATCGAAACTGACGGCGCCGAGATCGGGACTTCGAAGAAGGGACACCGTATAAGTCACATCCCCGCCACCAAAAACCCCGTCAGGCTGGGCAGCGCATGCATTGCGCTGTCATAGGTGAAATTCACGTCGTCATCGGAGTCAGCACCCCCCCGGCAGTAGTCGCCCGTATCCCCACCGTTCCCAGGGAGTTGCATTTCACCGCACTGGCCGCTCCGCCAGGAAACTATCGGTCAGCGGCAGGGGTGTAAAATTACCCGACAGCCTTAGACAAGGGGGATCAGATCAATCTCAGCATGAATGCCTTGATTGCGGCGGCAGTCTTGTTGGCGGCGCCCAGTTTGACGAGGGCATTGTTGACATGGAAATTCACGGTACGCTCCGAGATCTTCAGGATCTCGCTCACCTCGCTCGAGGTTTTCCCTTCGGCTGTCCAGCGCAGCACTTCCGCCTCACGGGGAGAGAGTTCGATTTCAGCCTCCGGCATCAGTTTGCCCATGAGGATACGCGACATGCCTTCATGGGCGACATGCACAAGCCAGGACATTCTGATCCCCAGGTATTGGAGCTCGGATGCAGAGATCTGGTCTTCGGAGCGAGCCAGCGTGAGCATTCCACCCGCTCCTTTTGCGTCATAACTGGATTTTCCCCAGCCGTGGTTCAGCCCGTGAGATTTTGCTTCTTCCCAGAAGGGACGGCAGGAACTGAACACCCTGTCAGACCACAAAATGGGCGCGACGGACTGGATGGCATGCGCAACGGTCGGGTCTATGGCGAGATAGTTTTCCTGCTCGTAACGCTTTTGCCAATTGCCGGGATAATTGTTGATCATGTAGATCTTCGGCTTGGAAACGGGAACAGGCAATCGCATCCCGTAAGCGCAATATTCGAAACCCAGTTCCTTTGCGGCCTTGGCCAGATCGGAAAAGAATGCGGACTCGGACCCCACGCCCAATAAGAACTGCATATGAAGTTCCTGCCAGATTTCCATGCGCACTCTCCCGCCTTTTGACGGCAATATGCACTTGGTTTCGAATACCTGTCAATAGTGACATTACTTCACATGCCTAATCGGATTAAGATAGGCGCAATACAGAGAGGCAAGACATGAATAGGCAACAGCGCGTAAAACCCATCATTTCAAGGGATGGCTACATCCGGATTCCCTGTTTCCGACTGGAAACGATCCTGCTTGTCCATCTCATTTCAGGACTTGATGAGGCTGGCGGGAACCGGGATTCGACTGCGACATTGATCACAGGCTATACGGAATGGATCAGTTGCACCAGGCCATTCATCACGATAGGCTGGGACTGGCAGATGACCGCGCCATTTTCGCTTGCAAGAACAGGTATTCCCAGAAGCAACCTCATGCTTGAAACGGAAAAACTCGATCTGGGCCCGTCAGGAACATCCGACTTCATCGAAAATTTCATCGATGCCATGGAATGGAAAAAAACCGTGCTGGATAACATCAGCCGTCGCTATTCAGGCTGTCACAATTGACAGCTACAATTCACAATGTCAATTTGCGTCGGCGAACATCGGGGGAGACATGCAAATCACTTCAGGTACGTGCGATCGACTTCCTGAAATTCTCTTCACGCGGATCTCCACCTACCGGCACAAGGTATTCGTCCAGATGCTGGGCTGGGAACTGCAAAGCAGCAACGGCATGGAACTGGATCAGTTCGACCGCCCTGACACAATCTACGTCGTCGCCCAGAATGATGCGGGGCAGGTTACCGGATGCGCAAGACTGCTTCCCACCGATCGCCCCTATTTGCTCGGGGAAGTCTTTCCGCAATTGCTAAACGGCATGAAGCCGCCGTCCAGTCCTGATATATGGGAGCTTTCGCGCTTCGCAGCAGTCGACTTCGACGATCAGGCCGTTTCCGGACAGTTTTCCTCGCCTATAGCCGTCGAACTCCTCCGCAAGGCCCTCGCCTGCGCAACCTCCCATGGCGCGAAGCGGCTCATCACCGTTTCCCCGCTCGGCGTCGAGCGCCTGCTCCGGAAATCAGGATTCCATGCTCACAGGGCGGGGCCGCCCATGGTGATCGACGGCCATCCCGTTTTTGCCTGCTGGATCGAGATCGATCACCTGCCCGGATAGGGCGGCGGCGCCTGGTGAAGTCTGTCGAGGAACTGCTTCGTCTGTTCAGGGGTGAGCAGATTCTCTATCTCGGTCTCGGTGTCGAGCGACGACTTGATCATCTTGCGCTTGAGGTCGAATATTCGCTGGTAGGTGTTGTCGATCGCGACCGAGTCGCGCTTGTCTGCATGATAGAGATCCCTGAGCACGCCTGCATCATCCATGATGGTGCCCATCGTTGCCCAATTGTCATGCTGCAGCTTCCCGATCAGCTTGGTGATCTTGCTTCGCTGATCAGGAGTCAGGTCCAGCGACCAGATCATCGCGCTGCGCGGCCCGAGCATGTTCATCCCCATGCCGTGGCCGAAGCCGCCCATGCCGTGCCCCCCCATTCCATACCCATCCGTCATGCCGTATCCGCCGTGACCCATGCCGGGATGGCAGTGATCGGGATGGACGAAGGGCCTGGCAGCCTGTTTCTTGACGGGCATTTGTTGCGCACCTTCGGCAATCGCATTGGCGGAAATCATGCTCAATGCGAATGCGGCGGCCAGTAAAGCCGAGTCATATCTTGTCATCCGATTCTCCTGTCTCCAATCTCCTTTTCCATTGTAGCGCAGGAAGCACTGAATGGACATTCAGATCGGATCATCCTTGTCCTTGACGAAGCTGTATTCGAACAGGACGCTGGTCGCGGTTTCGAGACTCGCCTGCCCCTCGATTCTGGAGAGAGACTCGCCAAGCACCATCTGCCAGCGAGGCGTGATCTGCCAGCCGACCTGGGGCGTCAGCACCATGCCTGCTGCGGTATGTCCGAAAGCATCGACGCTGGTCCGATTGAGATCCAGTTCCAGATGAACCACCCAGTCTTCGGAGAGGCGATGCCCTACCGATGTATTGGCCGACCATCCTGTTCTTGCGTCTGCCGAAACACGCTGAGTGATGCCATATTGTCCCTGTATCCAGTAGGTTCCCCTTCTGAGCCCGATCAGCACCTGTTCGGTCACGCTGGAACCCACCCCGGGAAAGTTGGCAGGCTGCGGCGTGGCCCACCATCCCCCCTCTATTTCGGCGCCTATCACGCCGGCGTTTTCGCTGTCCCCATCCCCCCAGTGAATGGGCACGTACTTCAGCCCCGCAGCCAGCGGCGCCAATACAGCCGGAGCGCGACCAATCGGCTGGGTAGCGAGCACAACCGGCGCATCGATCTCCGTCCCGAGATCCTCTCCCAGCTCAGCATCCCATTCGAGGCCCAAATCCCAGGCATGCCCTGCCGAGGAGTTGTTGTCCCTGCTGCTTGAAACATAGAGCGCATTTTCAACCCACGGCTCCTCTATGTTCAATACGCGCGCCATCCCCATATCCTGATCGTCATCCGCCGATGCGGCAAGGGGCTGAAGGAGCAGAAAAGTCATAGTCAAACGCCATAACAAACCGTCAATCTTCATTATCTTCTCCGTAATGAGAACCATTCACATTTCAGAGAATGCTAACATGCCACGTACCTCAACGCAAGCGGCAATCAGCCTGCCCCGTCGACGCTTCTGGTGATGCGGAGAATACCGATGACGAATGCCGTGGTTTCCCACAGCGAAAGCAGGAAGAAGAACGGGGTGGGCAGTTTGGGAAGCAGCGAGCCTGCAATGGCGATGGCGTCTATCCCGATGGAGAGGCAAAGGAAAAGCGAAATCAGGTAATATCTCGAAGCGCTGAAGATCACCGATACCGCTGCAAGCACGACCAGAAAACGGAATACCGAAATGAACGAAGGGGTCGTGCCGAAGGCGAGATGCCTGGCGATGGCCATGAGAAAGGCGATCATCATCAGGATGAAAAAGGTGGGGGTGGGCTTCCCGGGTAAACCTTTGCCGTCATGTTTGAACAACAGGGCCTGGCCGATATGCCAGATCAATCCCCTGAAAAAATTGCCATTCATTATATTTCTTGAATTCCCGCGTCATGCCCCTGAATGCCCTGCTGCCATTCGGGCCACGCCATTATAGGCTATTTCTGCTGCAAATCCGCCCGCTTCTGCAGATATTCCTCACGCTTGATCTCGCCCCTTGCATAAGCCTCTTCGAGAATTTCCTGCGCCCTGCTCTTCTCCTTTTCAGGACGCCTGCTGAACAGATATTTGGCGAGCGCCATGATGACAAGGACAGGAGAGAGCGCGAGAATGACCATCCAGAGCCAGCCGAACACCATCCAGCCCCATCCGCCTCCATCATACATCCATTCGTGACCGAAACCATGCATGTCGACCTCCAGCAACGGCATTGCTTCGATTATGGATGGCCAGAATCCGGGAGGCAAGACAGGATGAAATAAAAGTTTCAAAACAAGAAGGCCATTTTTTGATATAGTTTCAGGATTTGAGAAGCTTAACGGGCGAACGAAGATGGCCGAACCCAGCGGGGTAATGAAGCACATTGATCTTGTCAAAGGCGAAGATTCGGTATTGCTGATCCACGGCCTCGCAGGTTCGCCGCTCGAAATGCAGTATGTGGCCAGAACCCTTTACAAGGCAGGATTCTCTGTCAGGGTGCCCAGATTCTCGAAGCACGGATTCGGGTCGGCCAGCAAGTTCGAAAAGTGGCAGCACTGGCTCGACGAGGTGACATGCCATTTCGATGAGATGAAGGCGCGCTACAAGACAGTATCGGTATGCGGCCTCTGCATCGGCGCAGTGCTTGCCATGAAGCTCGCCTCGCAAAGGGAAGTCGCCTCGCTTTCGCTGTTCTCGACCACGCTCTACTTCGACGGCTGGAACATTCCCTGGTACCGGTTCCTGCTCAATATCGGCTATTACACGCCATTCCGCTACCTTTATTCATATCGGGAGTGCGAGCCGTACGGCATCAAGAACGAACAGCTGAGAGCATGGATATCGAGGGAAATGGGAGAGAAATCCACCTTTGCCGCCCTCACAGGCAGGATCCCGATGACGAGGCTGTATCAGGCGGAAGAACTGATCAAGGAGACCAGGCGCATACTCCCTGCAATCGATACCCCCACCCTGCTGATCCATTCCCTCGAAGACGACACCTCCACCATCCGAAGCGCGAATTACGTCGAAACCCATATCGGCAGCAATAAGGTGCGCAAGGTTTTCCTCGACAACAGCTACCACAACATCACGATGGACAATCAGAAGGAAATCGTTGCAGACGAAACGGTACGCTTCGTCAGGGACGCGGTTTCAAACAGGAATGCCGCCCATCCCGCCGAATTCGACACCATACGCATCGCCTGAATCCATTGAAAATCGACGGACTTCCTCTTCCCTCAGAAGCGCCATCATGTCGTCTTCCCAGACAGGCCTGCTGAAAAAATAACCCTGAGCCTCGCTGCAGCCGCAGTCTCTCAGCAACTCGATCTGTTCGATGGTCTCCACCCCCTCGGCGATGACCCCCAGATCGAGGCTGGATGCGATCATCAGAATGGCCCTGACGATCGCCTCATTGCACTTGTCGGTCATCATGTCGCGAATGAATGTCTGGTCTATTTTCAGTTTCCTGATCGGAAAATGCTTGATGTAGCTCAAGGAGGAATAGCCGGTTCCGAAATCGTCGAGCGCCAGTTCGATGCCCTGCATTTTCAGTTTCTGGAGTGTGGAGACGATTTCCGGACCCCTATGCATGGCGATGTTTTCCGTTATTTCAAGCGCAAGGCATCCGGGGTCGAGCCCTGTTTCATCCAGGATGATCCCTATTTTTTCCGCGAGATCGGGCTGCCTGAACTGGACTGCCGAGAGATTCACCGCCATCCTGACTCGGGGCAATCCCTGCAGCTGCCATCGTCTTGCCGTCTCGCACGCCTTGCGCAAGATCCATTCTCCGACCATGAGGATCTGCCTGGTTTCCTCTAGAATGGGGATGAACTCTGCCGGAGAAATCCATTCCCCTTGATTGTTCCAGCGCAAAAGCGCCTCCGCCCCGATGATTTTCCGGCTCTCCAGCTCAAACTGGGGCTGATAGGCCAGCGTGAATTCCCCGTTGATTACCGCCCTGGAAAGCGCCTTTTCCAGGTCGAATCGCTCTCTCCGCTTCCTCTCCATCCATTCCGAATAAAAGCAGGCTTCCGCTGTTGCCTTGTTCCTTGCGCAATGAAGCGCTGTCTCGGCCTGGCCCAGCAGCGTTTCCGCGTCGACCCCGGAAGAGACGCTGCTCCCGGCCCTCAATTCGACGAAAAGATCTTCTCCATCGATGCGGATCGGACGGCGAAAGGATTCGACGATGTTGCGGGTGCAGGCTTCGATGTCTGCCGATCCGGCTTGAAAGATCACGGCAACCCGGTCTTCGTAGGTCCTGCCTATCATTCCGCCGTGATTCAAACTCGAGAGATTTTCCGCGACTGCTTTCAGGAGGCTCGCTTCAGCAGCATGATTCAGCAGCTCGCTGTAGCGGCAGAGCTCGACGAGTATGACCGCGGCATTCTTTCCGCCTTTCAGGATTGAATCGAGAAAGCCCGTCAGGTGTTGCCGATTTGGCAGCCCGGTCGCCCCGTCATAACGGGTGAGCTCCCCTATCCTGGTGTTGGCCAGCGCCAGATCCTGATATCTCGCCAGTTCTCTGCCGACTGCCGGAACCAGTCTGCTCAAATTGTGTTTCGATATGTAATCGGAAGCGCCGCGTTTCATGACCCCCGATGCCTCTTCTTCGGAGATCCCTCCGAAGACGATGATGAAGGGAATTTCCGGCCGAATGCGTCTGACGATTTCAAGTGCGCTCGATGCATCCAGGTCAGGCATGTTGTTGTCGCAAAGCACGAGATCCCATTCCCGATTCTCGATTTCCTCCCGGAGTTCAACAGCGCTCTCCACGCGCCTTTCGATCACGACAAAGCCGCCTTTCCTGAGCGCATCGGCAAGCAGCAGCGCATCGTCCGGAGAATCCTCCACGATCAATACATTCAGTCGTCTCTTTTCCGTCACAGCTACCCCCTGTATTGCAGGATCTCGTTCGCAATCGAGCCAAGCGGAATCGTTTTTCCGACGCCCCCCCGCTTCACGGCTTCCTTCGGCATGCCGTAGACGACGCAGCTCGCTTCGTCCTGGGCCACCGTGTTGGCGCCTTCCTGGCGCATTTCCAGCAACCCGTTGGCGCCGTCATCCCCTATGCCCGTCATGATGATCCCGAGCGCATTCTTTCCCGCACACTGGGCGACGGATCTGAAAAGCACGTCGACGGAAGGCCCGTGCCTCGATACTGGGGGGCCGTCGACGATTTCCACATGGCATTGCGCGCCGTTTCTCTTCAAGAGCATGTACCTCCCGCCCGGGCCGATCAGAACGGTGCCGGGAAGAACACGATCTCCGGCCTTCGCTTCCTTCACTTCCACCTGACATATGCCGTCGAGCCTCCCTGCGAAGGCCTCGGTGAATTTCTCCGGCATGTGCAGCACCACCACGATCCCCGGGCAGACCCTCGGCAATCCTGTCAATACCGCCTCCAGCGCCTGCGTCCCGCCTGTCGAGGTGCCTATGGCGACGACGATGTCCGTTGTCCTTGCCATGGCATGATTCGACTGCGGAAGGATGGCGTCCGCGGAGAACTTCGGCTGCGCAGGCGGGGCGGCATGAAGGCGTCTCACGTTGGCACGGGCGGCCGCCTTGACCATATGAATCAGATCGTCGGAAGCATCCTGAAGGCGCTGCCTGAGCCCGATCTTCGGCTTGGTTGCAACGCCTACCGCCCCGCTCGCGAGCGTCTGCATGGTGGTCTCAGCCTCCTTTTCAGTCAACGTCGAACAGATCACCACGGGTGTAGGCCGCTCCGATATGACCTTCTTCAGGAAAGTGATGCAGTCCTTGCGCGGCATCTCGACATTCAGCACGATCACGTCAGGCCATGCTTTTTTCATCTTCTCCATCGCGAAAATCGGATCGGCAGCCGTGCCCATCACCTTGATGATCGAAGACGCGGAGATGCCGGAAACCCTTGAGATGAAATGGTTTCCTGGAAGCGCCACAGCCATCGCAATGAGCGCCAAACATAGCGCCATCTCAGCGACCATCTTCCCCTCTTATTGTTATGCGGCTTCTTGAAATGAACACCATAGATTGTAGCCCCAAGCGGCAAGCATTGAAAACCGGTAATTATTACAGGGTAGGCTTGAAATTCCGCGGCGCTGGCCTATGCTTTTTTAATTAAAGCATGCACAGGAAAAGTCATGGACATCAGGCAGGCTTTTGCCAAGGCGCTGCGACAAGCGAGAAAAACGCGGGGGTTGACGCAGGAAGACTTTTCCCTGGTTTCGAGCCGGACCTATCTCAGCACGCTTGAGCGGGGGCTGAAGAGCCCGACGCTCGACAAGATCCAGAGCATTTCGGAAGTGCTGGGCATCCATCCGCTCACGCTGCTCCTGCTCGCATTCGGTCATGCGGAAAAGAAGGGGCAATCCGCCATCCTTGAAAGGATGGCCGAGGAAGTATCGACGATAACGCAAATTCAGGATCCGTCCGGGAACCCATGATCGCAATGGCCAGGCTGACGGCCGCATCCGGAAGGGCACTGAAAGAAGTCGAGTTGCTCAACCGTAATTGATAATCACTCCCAAATAACCCACACTGCAGTAACCACTCGATCCAGTTGGTTATTGGAAGGAGGGTAAAATCATGAGAGACACTAATTGGTGGTACTGGATATTCCTTGTCCCAACCTTTCTCATCCCGGCAGTCATTCTCCTCATGGATGACGGCAACTTCAGCAGAAAGGCCAAACACGGACATCCCTGCCCTGCAGCGCTTTTCATCGGGAATAATGGGGTGGCTACCCTTTATTTCGGTTGATGCGCCGGGCGCAACGCATATTCAGCGATTTGAAATCCTCTGCCAACCATCATCCGTTTCCCGGATAACAAGAACGCAGACTGTCGGTACGAGTGGCGATTGCGTCCGCAGGGCTTGGTCAATGATTGTGCCGGTGATGAACGTCGGGGAAATGCGGATGCGCGTGCGTCATGGGTTCATGCCAATGCGAGTGGCGGTGGCGAGTGCCGGGAGGCACAGGAGGATGATGCTCATGCTGGTGGTGCTCGTCATGAATATGTTCGTGGTCGTGCCGCATTGCTTCATGAACATGCTCGTGATCATGCCGCTCAGTCAGGTGCAGCCAGACCCCTGTTGCCATCAGCATGCCGGAGACAAGCAATGGAACGGTAACGGCTTCGCCCATGAATACCGCAACCAAGGCGCCGAAGAAGGGGGCAATGGAAAAATAAGCGCCTGTGCGCGCAGTACCGAGGTGGCGCAATGCGACGACAAATAACGCCAGACTGACGCCATAGGCGAAGAAGCCTATCGTCATTGCGCCAACGAGACCGGGCAATGACGGGAGGGAAGCCCCCATGGAAAATGCCAACGCCAGGTTGACCGCACCGGATACCAGGCCCTTGGTTGAAGCAACCCAGCTGGCATCGGTCAGCGAGACCTTGCGCGTCAGGTTGTTGTCGACGCCCCACGCAAAACACGCACCGAGCACGGCAAGCGAAGGCCATAACCCGGAAAACTGGGCATTTCCCGGCCAGGCCAGAACCGCTGCGCCTGCAACGATGGCGGCCATGCCCAGGGCGATGCGCCGATCAAAATTCTCCCTGAAGGCGAACCAGGCCAGAAGGGCAGTGAATACGCTCTCTGCATTGAGCAAAAGCGAGGCACCCGAGGCAGACATGCCGCTCAAGCCGACCATGAGCAGCACGGGGCCGATAATGCCGCCTGACAGAATCGCGCCGGCAAGCCAGATCCGTTCATTTTCCGGAAGATGGGCGGCAGGCGCGCTGGAAACCAGGCGATAGAGCTTCAAGCCGAGTCCGGAACCCAGATAAAGCAATCCTGCCAGCAACCAGGGATTCACTTCGGAGAGCAGCAGCTTGGCGAGCGGGGTTCCCAAACCAAAAAGCAAAGCCGCGCCCAGCGCCGCAGGCACGCCCCGTTGTCGCATCCCTTCCAGCCAGTTCATGTCAGTACACATCGCTCGGGTAATAATGGCTAGGATATGAAAATTGATTGCAGACGTCCATACTCAGCGAGGTTAAAGAACAGGAATCAGATGAGAGATATCCGATATGAGTGGAAATATCGCAACCGGAACCGCAACGAAATGATTTTCTAATTCTTGTCGGCTACATTGAAAGGGCATTTTCAGTTCGTGTACCAGGAGAAACGATGATCAAGATGCCGGATGCGATGCTCTTCGCCCTTTTGCTTGCTGCACCGCTCGCAGCTATAGCCGCCAAGATCCCTTTGACGGATTTGGCGGAAATACCTTTGCCGGGAAAAGCCACGCGCCTCGATTATGCGAGCATGGATCCCGAGACCCATAGACTGTTCGTCGCCCATCTCGGCGACAGCACCGTCATTGTTGTCGATACCGACCATGACAAGGTTACAGCCGATATCCCCGGCATAGGCCATGTCCACGGCGTTCTCGCGGTACCTGCCCTGGAAAGGGTTTACGCTTCCGCCACCGCAACGAACGAAATCGTCGCGATCGACGAAAAAAGCCTGAAGGTCGTCGCACGCATCCCTGGAGGTTTCTACCCGGATGGCATGGCCTACGCACCCCGCCAGCGGAAGCTCTATGTTTCTGATGAGCATGGCAAGACGGAAACCGTGATCGATGTACGGGACAACCGGAAAATCGCGGCGATCCAGCTCGATAGCGAGGTTGGAAATTCCCAATACGACCCCGCTTCAGGGCACATCTTCGTCAATGCGCAGACATCGGACAGACTGATCGAAATCGATCCAGAAGCCGACAGGATCATCGCAAGCCATCCCCTGCCTGGATGCGCCGGACCCCATGGGCTGCTGATCGATTCCGCAGACCGGCTCGCATTCGTCGCATGCCAGGACAACAACAGGCTTCTCGCCTTGAACATGGAAACGATGGCCGTTGCCCATTCCTTTTCGATCGGGCGGGATCCCGACGTGCTGGCTCTCGACCCCGGGTTGCACCGTCTCTACGTCGCCGGAGAGCAGGGTATCGTATCCATTTTCGATTTATCGGACGGCATGAAGAAAAGCTGGGAAGGTTTCCTGGGCGACAATGCCCATGTGGTCGCTGTCGATCCAAAGACGCATGAAGTCTATTTCCCGCTGAAAAACGTCGGCGGCATTCCCGTGCTCAAGATCATGAAGTGAAGAAGCCGAATCCCTGCACCAATTGAGCGCCACATTCAGGCAGAAAGATTTTCGGGGAAGCCTGGTTGGCGTGCCTGGTCTTGAATTATCGCTTTTCTGATATTTCAAGACCAGGCACCGTCCGTTCGCTTGCCCGGAAGCACATCCCGAATTAAGTATTATGCCCCCAGAACTCCCCCAGAACTCCCATCGGCTACACACCTCCCGAAGAAGCTGAGGCACAATACTACCGGCAGTTAGTCAAGGCGGAGACTGCCAACGTTTCTTAAACCAAACAGCCTCCACGAAACCCGGGGCGATTCACCCGTGAGATGTCCTGAAATTTGCACCGCCTTGACGGACGCGACCATTTCTGGACAAAAAACGCAATTCAAGGAAATAGCCGGAAAGTTCATGAAACATTGAATCATCTGTAATTCAATGTATTAGATGGGGTGGCTGATGGGACTCGAACCCACGACGACAGGAATCACAATCCTGGACTCTACCAACTGAGCTACAGCCACCACTGGAAAATCTTCTGGCGTGCCCGACAGGAATCGAACCTGTAACCCCCAGCTTAGAAGGCTGGTGCTCTATCCGGTTGAGCTACGGGCACAGAGCCGGGCCGACCTACATGGTCGGGGTGGAGAGATTCGAACTCCCGACATCCTGGTCCCAAACCAGGCGCGCTACCAGGCTACGCTACACCCCGGAAGGCGAGAATATACGCCTCCTCGAGAAAAAGGTCAATTCGAACGGAAGGCCCTGCCACTTGTGATATGATCCGTCTTGTGATATTTAATCGTTTTTGCTCGAATAGGAAAGAATGATGGCCGAAGAAAAAGTGAAGATTCCTTACGTGCCGGAGGAAGGCGAGGAATACATGAACCCCAAGCAGCTCATGCATTTCCGCAAAATTCTGGAGGGCATGAAGCTCGAGCTCGGTCAGGATATCGACAGGACCGTCCATACGATGCAGGACGAAGCCACCGTTTTCGCCGATCCCAATGATCGCGCCAGCCAGGAGTCGGATATGGCGCTCGAATTGAGGAGCCGTGACCGGGAGCGCAAGCTGATCAAGAAAATCGACGAAATCATCGCCAAGATCGATTCCGGAGAGTATGGCTACTGCGAAAGCTGCGGCGTCGAGATCGGGCTCAACCGTCTCGAAGTGCGGCCGACAGCGACGCTCTGCATAGACTGCAAGACGCTCGACGAGATCAGAGAAAAGCAGATCGCCAAATAATCCCCAGGAGGCAAGGTATCACGCTTTGCCCTCATCTTATGCAGGAAGAACAAAGCAAAACGAGTCGAAAGAAGGAAATGCTAGCGCTCCAGGAAGTAGGGGAGAAGCTCGTGACGCTTTCCCCGCAACGCATTGCCGAACTCGATCTGCCTGAAAAACTGCTCGATGCTGTTCAAGAAGCCAAGCGCCTGACGCAGTTCGGCGCGATCAGGCGCCAGATGCAGTATATCGGCAAGCTGATGCGTGAAGTCGACGCCGAAGAAATCAGTGAAAAGCTGGTCCTCTGGGACGCGCAATCGAAGGAAAATGCGGCTGAGCTCCATCTCGTCGAAAGGTGGCGAACAAGGCTCCTGGAAGAGGAAGCGGCTTTCGACGAATTCGCCAGGGCTTATCCTGATGCCGACATCACCCATCTGAGAAGTCTCGTCCGCAGCATCAACAGGGAAAGGCATGCGGGCAAACCCCCCAGGCAATTCCGCTCTTTTTTCAGGGAACTGCGAGACATACTCAGAAGCGGAACATGAGCTCTTTTTCGTGTAGAATCGATCCATGCTCAATGAACGCGCCCAGATCCTGCTCAAGACCCTGATCGAGAGATATATCGAGGAAGGCCAGCCCGTGGGTTCGCGCGCGCTTTCGCATTATTCCGGACTGGAGCTGAGTTCCGCCTCGATCAGAAACGTCATGGCCGATCTCGAGGGACTCGGCTTCGTCGAAAGCCCGCATACTTCTGCAGGAAGGATCCCCACTGCGAAAGGCTACCGCTTCTTCGTCGATTCCCTGCTGGTTGTAAAGCCGCTGGAGCAGCAGGAAATCGAGCAGCTTGGCGAAAATCTGCTTCCCGACAACCCGGCAAGGCTCATCAGTTCGGCATCCCACCTCCTGTCCGAGCTCACCAGCTTCGCTGGCGTGGTCATCGCTCCGAGGCGAGATGCGATGGCATTTCGCCACATCGAATTCCTGAAGCTCTCGGAAAAACGCATTCTTCTGATCATCGTCACTTCGAATGGAGATGTTCAGAACAGGATCATTTTCACGGAGAAGGCCTATTCGGCCTCCGAACTGACGGAAGCGTCGAATTTCCTGACCCAGAACTACACCGGACTCACGCTGAACGAAATCCACAGGAGAGTGAAGGATGAGCTTCATCAGCTGAGGCAAAACGTCAGCGAACTGATGTCTGCCGCAATAGAGGCTTCCGCCAAGTCGGATCTCGAAGAGGCATGCGTGATTTCCGGCGAGCACAATCTCATCCAGGTTCAGGATCTCTCGATGAATCTCGGCAGCCTGAAGAAGCTTTTCGATCTTTTCGAAAAGAAAACGGCCCTGCTTCAGCTGCTGGATGCAAGCCGCAGCGCGCAGGGCGTCCAGATCTTCATCGGAAACGAATCCGGCCTGCTCGACGAATGCAGCATCGTCACCGCCCCCTACGGCGTGGAAGGCCGGGTCGTCGGCACTTTGGCCGTAGTGGGACCGAAGCGCATGGCCTATGAAAGAGTGATCCCCATTGTCGACATCACCGCGAAACTCCTGAGCGGTGCGCTTTCCCACCACTGATGTATAAACCGGAACCCACATACACGCATGGCAAGGAACGGAAGACCGGCGTTCTGATCGTCAATCTCGGCACGCCGGATGCGCCGACCCGGGAAGCGCTCAGGCCCTACCTCAAGGAATTCCTGTCGGACCCCCGAGTGGTCGAGATTCCGAGATTGATCTGGCTGCCCATCCTCAACGGCGTCATCCTCAATACCCGCCCTGCCCAGTCTGCGAAAAAATATGCGGCAATCTGGACAAGAGAGGGCTCTCCCTTGAAACATCATACCGTGCAGCAGGCGATATTGCTCCAGAACAGGCTTTCCGAAAAGGCAGGCTTTCCGATCCATGTCGATTACGCCATGCGCTACGGCAATCCTTCCATCGATGCTGTGCTCGCCAAAATGAAAGAACAAGGCTGCGACAGGATACTCGTCATCCCGCTCTATCCTCAATATGCCGCAAGCTCTTCCGGGACCGTGTTCGACGCCGTCTTCGAATGCCTGAAAACATTCAGGAATCCGCCCGAACTCAGGATCATCAAGCATTTTCATGACGATCCCGGCTACATCCAGGCGCTTGCCCAGAACATCTCGGCATACTGGCAGAAAAACGGCATGCCTGAAAAACTGGTGATGAGCTTCCACGGCGTGCCGAAAAGAACGCTGGAACTGGGGGATCCCTACCATTGCGAATGCATGAAGACGGGAAGGCTGCTCGCCGAGGCCCTGGGACTAAGTGAAGACCGGTACAGGATCACATTCCAGTCACGCTTCGGCAAAGCGGAATGGCTGAAACCCTACACCATAGAGGTCGCCGAAAACCTCGGCAGGGAAAAGACCTCGAGGCTGGATGTCGTCTGCCCCGGATTCGTCTCGGATTGCCTTGAAACGTTAGAAGAAATCGCGATGGAAGTGAAGCAGGCGTTTCTCAACGCAGGGGGCGGCGAATTCCACTACATTTCCTGCCTGAACGAGAACGACGCCTGGATCGATGCGCTTTGCGCCATCGCATTGAAGAACCTCGAGGGATGGCTGGTCCGGCCCGAACCTGGCGAATGCGAAACGAGCAGGCGTCTTGCCCTGGAAAAAGGCGCAAAAAACTGAGCGGATTTGCTCTTGAAATCCGCATGACCAGCGCCATATAAGAAAAAGAACCATGGAGGAAGAAATGCAAGACGAACAGAAATCCAGCGAAATAGAAACCGAATCCATTCCCGGGACGGATGAACTCCTGAAGCAGGCTGAACTCGCGGTTCAGGAACACAGGGATGCATGGCTTCGCGCAAGGGCCGAGACCGACAATGTCAGGAAGCGCGCCCAGATGGACATCGCCAATGCGCACAAGTACGCCATAGAAAATTTCTCGACCGAATTGCTCTCGGTGAAGGACAGCCTGGAAACCGCGCTTTCGGTGGAGAATGCGTCGACAGAAAGCCTGAGGGATGGCGTCGAGCTGACATTGAAGCAATTGAGCTCGGTTTTTTCGAAATTCCATATCGACGAGATCAATCCGAAAGGGGAAAAATTCGATCCCCACCGCCATCAGGCGATCAGCGCAATCGATTCTCAGGAGGCGCCCAATACCGTCATCCAGGTGCTGCAGAAGGGCTACATGCTCAACGACAGGGTCATCAGACCGGCGCTCGTCATCGTATCGAAGAGCGCTTGAAATTTCGAATCCTGTCCGCATATACCGCTTAACTCAAATTAACTAGAGGAAACATCATGGGAAAGATTATCGGCATCGACCTGGGAACGACCAATTCCTGCGTCGCGATCATGGAAAACGGCAAGCCCAAGGTCATCGAAAATGCGGAAGGCGGAAGGACGACGCCTTCCATCGTCGCCTATACGGATGAAGGCGAGATCCTCGTCGGCGCACCTGCCAAAAGGCAAGCAGTGACCAATCCCAGAAACACCCTTTTCGCCGTCAAAAGGCTGATAGGACGCCGCTTCTCGGAAAACACGGTGCAGAAGGACGTCTCCTTGATGCCTTACAAGATCGTCAAGGCGGACAATGGAGACGCATGGGTCGAAGTTCGCGACAGGAAGATCGCGCCGCCCGAAGTTTCCGCACAGGTGCTGATGAAGATGAAGAAGACGGCCGAAGATTACCTCGGCGAGGAAGTCACCGAAGCTGTCATCACCGTGCCTGCCTACTTCAACGATTCACAGCGCCAGGCAACGAAGGATGCAGGGAAAATCGCCGGTCTCGAAGTCAAGCGCATCATCAACGAGCCGACTGCGGCAGCGCTCGCCTTCGGCATGGACAAGAAGGAAGGCGACAGGAAGATCGCGGTTTACGACCTCGGCGGCGGAACCTTCGACATCTCGATCATCGAGATCGCAGAGATAGACGGCGAACACCAGTTCGAAGTCCTCTCGACCAATGGCGACACCTTCCTCGGCGGAGAGGATTTCGACCAGAGGCTGGTCGACTATCTCGCAGAAGAATTCAGGAAGGAACAGGGAATCGATCTCAAGAACGACAAGCTCGCGCTTCAGCGCCTGAAGGAAGCTGCTGAAAAAGCGAAGATCGAGCTTTCATCCTCCCAGCAGACGGAAATCAACCTCCCCTATATCACGGCGGACGCGACAGGGCCTAAGCATCTCGCAATCAAGATCACCCGCGCCAAATTCGAAAGCCTGGTGGACGAGCTCATCGAGCGCACGGTCGAACCGTGCAAGATCGCGATCAAGGATGCAGGCGTTGCCATCTCGGACATCGAGGACGTGATCCTGGTCGGCGGGCAGACCCGCATGCCCAAGGTTCAGGAAAAAGTCCGCGCCTTCTTCGGCAAGGAACCCAGGAAGGATGTCAATCCGGACGAGGCTGTCGCAGTCGGCGCAGCGATTCAGGGCGGCGTGCTTCAGGGCGAAGTAAAGGACGTGCTGCTGCTCGATGTCACACCGCTTTCATTGGGTATCGAAACCCTGGGCGGGGTCATGACCAAGCTCATCCAGAAGAACACCACCATCCCGACCAAGGCGACCCAGGTTTTCTCGACCGCGGAAGACAACCAGACTGCGGTGACGATCCATGTGCTGCAGGGAGAAAGGGAAATCGCTTCCGGCAACAAGAGCCTCGGGCAATTCAACCTGACCGACATCCCGCCGTCGCAGCGCGGCATGCCGCAGATCGAGGTCACCTTCGACATCGATGCGAACGGCATATTGCATGTCTCCGCGAAGGACAAGGCGACAGGCAAGGAAAACAAGATCAAGATCCAGGCAAGCTCCGGTCTTTCCGACGACGAGATCGACCGCATGGTCAAGGATGCGGAAGCGCATGCCGCAGAAGACCGTCAGGCGCTCGAACTCGTCGAAGCGAGGAACCAGTGCGATGCCATGATCCATTCCGTCAAGAAGCTCCTTTCCGAACATGGCTCGAAGATTTCGGAATCCGAGAAATCGGCTATCGAGAAGGCGCTGAACGAAGCGGAAGAAGCCGTCAGGGGCAGCGACAAGGAAGCCATCCATGCCAGGATGGAAGCGCTCAGGAATGCTTCCCAGAAACTGGGCGAAGTGATGCAGCAGGCCCAGCAGGGTGCCGAAGCACACGCTGCGGATTCGGAAGTCGTCGATGCCGAATTCGAGGAAGTCAACGAAAAGAAATAAACCAGCACGAAAGGCGGGGAAACCCGCCTTCGCCATATAATGACCAAGAGAGACTATTACGAAGTGCTGGGGGTAAGCCGGGACGCCTCGGATGAGGAAATCAAGAAATCCTACCGAAAGCTCGCGATGAAGCACCACCCGGACAGGAATCCGGGCGACCCCAAGGCGGAAGAGCTTTTCAAGGAAGCGAAGGAAGCCTATGAAACGCTTTCCGATTCCCAGAAGCGGGCGGCATACGATCAATACGGTCATGCCGGCTTCGATCCCGGTAGCGCGGGTTTCGGCGGATTCTCGGGCGGGTTTGCGGATGCCTTCGGAGACATTTTCGGCGACATTCTCGGCGGCGGCATGCGCGGCAGATCGAATGTCTACCGGGGTGCCGATCTCCAGTACAACCTCGAGATCACCCTGGAAGAAGCCGCTCGCGGCACGGAGACGAAGCTCAGGATTCCCACCCAGGAAGCCTGCGAAACCTGTCACGGGAGCGGCGCGAAACCCGGGACCCAGCCGGCAACCTGCCCCACCTGCGGCGGCCATGGTCAGGTCAGGATACAGCAGGGATTCTTTTCCATCCAGCAGACCTGCCCGAAATGCCATGGCAGCGGCAAGGTCATCACTTCCCCCTGCTCCGACTGTTCCGGCAGCGGACGGGTCAAGCGCCACAAGACGCTTTCCGTGAAGATCCCCATGGGGGTCGACGAAGGGGACAGGATCAGGCTTTCAGGGGAAGGAGAAGCGGGAGTCAATGGCGGACCGCCTGGAGACCTCTATGTCGTCATCAGGCTGAAACCCCATCCGATCTTCAAGCGCGAGCACAACGACCTGCACTGCGAGATGCCGATCAGCTTTGGCATCGCCGCATTGGGGGGAGAAATCGAAATTCCGACGCTAGACGGCTACGCCAAACTGAAGGTGCCTGCTGAAACCCAGAGCGGACGGGTGATGAGGCTGAGAGGAAAGGGCATCAAGGGGGTGAGGAGCAGCTCGCACGGCGACATTCTCTGTCATCTCATCGTGGAAACGCCGCTCAATCTGACCGACCGGCAGAAGGAATTGCTGATGGAATTCGACGCCATCAGCCAGGGAGACAAATCCAGGCACAGCCCCAAAGCGGAGTCCTGGATGGACAAGGTAAAATCCTTTTTCGGCTAGTCAGGAGATGCTGATCTGCCTGTCGACTTCCGCTTCCGCCAATATCCAGTCGGCGGCGGGGTCGGCAGGCTCGTCTTTCCTTCTTCTTTCCTCGCCAAAATAATAGGCCCTCTCGGAGATCATCGCATAGCGCTCATGCGGCGATACCCCGCTCACAGACTTTTCCATACATCCCTCCGCAATTCGACATCTTTTTCTATAGCACAGCTTTTTTAAATTTTCATGTCGACTGCGAAATCCACCCCTTTTCTACGAGGAAAAGCCCCGTCACGGTCTTGACGTCGGTGATTTCTCCTTTTTTCACCAGTTCCATCGCCTCGGCAAGCGGGAGTTCGAAATGCTCGATGAATTCCTCTTCGTCCGTGTTCTTTTTCGAAAAGCTGAGGTCCCTTGCCAGGAAGTAGACGAGCCGCTCGTCGGAATAGCCGATGCAGGGGTGGATCGTCGCCACTTCCTGCCAGCTCTCGGCCTCGTATCCCGTCTCCTCCAGCAGTTCCCGCCTTGCGCATTGAAGCGGCGTCTCGCCGTTGTCTATCTTGCCTGCGGGCATTTCTATGAACACCCGGTCGAGCGGATAGCGGAACTGCCGTTCGAGCAACAGATTTCCGTTGGGGAGGAAAGCGATGACGACGGATGCGCCGGGATGGGTGATGTATTCCCTTATGGCCTGCTTGCCGTCAGGAAGCCTGACCTTGTCGCACCTGACCTTTAGCAGCGCCCCGTCGTAGACGAGGCTGGATTCGACCTGCTCTTCCGCGAGATCGGACACCTAGAACCCGATCATCGAGCTCTGTATGGATCTTGCGCAGAGCGCCATCAGCGACTGGGGCAGGATGCCCAGCAGAAGCACTGCAAGCCCGTTTATGCCCAGAAGAATTCTGGCATCCTGGGTACCTGCTATCGGCGCATTATCGGAAGCGGAATCGAAATACATCAGCTTCACGATCCTGAGGTAATAGAATGCGCCGATCAGCGAGAAGATCACGGCCGCGATGACGAGCCCGAGGTGCCCTGTCTTCAATGCAGCCTGGAGTACGGAGAATTTGGCGTAGAATCCGACAGTCGGCGGAATGCCTGCCATCGAGAACATCAGGAGCAGCATGACGAATGCATTCCAGGGGCTCCTGGCATTCAATCCCTTGAAGTCTTCCAGGTTGTCAGCCTCGAATCCTTCACGAGACAGCAGCATGATCATGCCGAATCCGCCGAGGGTCATCAACGCATAGACCAGCACATAGAACATCGCTGCGCTGTAGCCATCCACGGTGCCGCTCAGTATGCCGAGCAGCAGGAAGCCCATGTGGGAAATCGTCGAATACGCAAGCATGCGCTTCAGATTGGTCTGTGCTATCGCCGTGATATTGCCCACCGCCATGGAAAGAAATGAAAGGATGACCAGCATCTGCGACCAGTCGTGCACGAGCGGCTGCAATCCCCCCGAAAGGATCCTGAGAACGAAGGCGAATGCAGCGAGCTTCGGGGCGGAGCCGATGAAGAGCGTGACGGCGGTCGGCGAACCGTGATAGACATCCGGTATCCACATGTGGAAAGGCACTGCGCCGAGCTTGAAGCCGAGACCTGCGACGACGAAAACGATGCCGAATACCAGCACGTTGGGATTCGCCTGTCCGCTCTTGATCGCCGCAAGCACTTTTTCGATATCGAGCGAGCCAGTCGCCCCGTAAAGCATCGACATGCCATAGAGCAAAAGGCCTGAAGCGAGCGCGCCGAGAACGAAATATTTCATCGCCGCCTCGGTTGCCACAGCCGAATCGCGCGTCAGCGCCACCATCGCGTAGAGGCTGAGGGACATCAGTTCAAGGCCGAGATAAAGGGTCAGGAAATTGGCAGCCGATATCATCACCATCATGCCCAGCACGGCAAAGAGCGAAAGCGTATAGAATTCGCCGCGGCAAAGGCTGCGCGACTCGATGTAGGACCTGGAATAGATCAGCAATATCGAAACGGAAACGTAGACCCCTGCCTTCAATACCGTGGTCATCATGTCGGAGACGAACATGCCATCGAATGTATGGACCGCTGCGACGCTGGACGTGGCGATGGTCGCCACGAGGCAGATCGCAAGCGAAATCTGGGTCAGCATGAAGGTGACGAAGCGCTTCGGATCATCGACCAGCAGGTCGACGATCATGATCACCGCAAGCGCGCAAAGGAGGATGATCTCCGCAGCCGCTGGCATCAAATCAGGCATGGAAAAATTCATTCATTGTCCCTATTGAAGTTTCGTTTGGGCGACATGCACGAGGAGATCGTTCACCGAAGCGTGCATGAGTTCGCTGAAAGGAAGAGGATAGATCCCCATTCCCAGGACGCCTACAGCAAGTACGGCCAGAAAAAGGAATTCGCGCGGGGTGATGTCCAGAAGCGCTTCGACATGGCTGTTGGATATCGCGCCGAATATCACCCGCTTGTACATCCAGAGCGTATAGGCTGCGCCGAAAATGAGGGTCGTCGCGGCAAGGAAGGCAATCCAGAAATTCGCCTTCATTGCGCCCAGTATCACCATGAATTCGCCTGCGAATCCGCTCGTGCCGGGCAATCCTGAATTCGCCATGGAAAAAAGCATGAAGAAGGCTGCGAACATCGGCATCTTGTTCGCGACGCCGCCGTAGTCACTGATCTGCCTGGAATGCATCCTGTCATAGAGCACGCCCACGCAAAGGAACATCGCGCCTGAAACCAGCCCGTGCGAAATCATCTGGACGAGCGCGCCTTCCGTGCCGATGGCATTGAATATGAATATCCCAAGGGTCACGAAGCCCATGTGCGAGATCGAGGAATAGGCGATCAGCTTCTTCATGTCCGACTGGACGAGCGCGACAAAACCGATGTAGACGACTGCTATCAATGAAAGCGTGATCATGAAGCCTGAAAGCGCATGGCTCGCATCGGGCGCAATCGGCAGGGAGAATCTCAGGAAACCGTATGCGCCCACCTTCAGCATGATCGCTGCGAGCACCACCGAGCCGCCTGTCGGCGCTTCCACGTGCGCATCGGGCAGCCAGGTATGAACAGGCCACATCGGCACCTTGACGGCGAAAGCGACGAAGAAAGCGAAGAAGATGAAGATCTGAGCCGTCATCGAAAGCGGCAGCCTGTAATAGTCCAGGATGTTGAAGCTGCCTGACTGATTGTAGAGATAGATCAGCGCAACCAGCATCAAGAGCGAGCCTAAGAGCGTGTAGAGGAAGAACTTGATCGCGGCATAGACCCTGTTTGGCCCGCCCCATACGCCTATGATGATAAACATCGGGATCAGCATCGCTTCCCAGAAAACGTAGAAAAGAAGCGAATCGAGCGCCATGAAAACGCCGTTGACGATGCCAGACATGATGAGAAAAGCCGCCATGTACTGAGCGACCTTCTTCTCGATCACGCGCCATCCCGCTATCACGACAAGCGGCGTGGTCAGGCAGTTGAGCAATACCAGCCAGAGCGATATGCCGTCCACCCCGAGATGATAGTTGACATGAAAGCGTTCTATCCAGGGCTCGACCTCGACGAACTGCATCCCGGCAATCAGCGGATTGAACCGGGTATAGAGCGGGATCGCGACGAGGAAGCCCAGTATCGACCCTGCAAGCGCAACCATTCTCGCCATGTTCGCGTTCCTGTCCCCCCCTGTCGCGAGAACGATGACTCCTGCCGCTATCGGCAGCCAGATCACGAGTGAGAGAAGCGGTATTCCTAGCATGGCTATCCTATTTGTGGGGTCATGGCTTCACGAACCAGGCATTCAAGATGCCGCTCAGGCTCAGAAGAACGAAAAGGCCGAAGATCATCGCAAAGGCGTAATGATAGACATAACCCGACTGCAGCTCCCTGACGAGCCTCGATATGCCCGAGACGACCTTTGCCGAACCGTTGACGAAGAATCCGTCTATGGTCTTGAGATCCCCGAATCGCCAAAGGAAATTCCCTATCCTGCGAGCGCCGCCAGCGAAGAACCAGTCGTTGAATTCGTCGAAATAATACTTGTTTTCAAGCAAGACATAGATCCCCCTGATCCTGCCTGCTATCTTCGCTGGCAGCTCGGGCCGCGCGATGTAGAGGAACCAGGCCGAGAAAATCCCTGAAAGCGCGAGGAAGAAAGGGAGGCTCGCGATATTGCGCAGCACGATCCCTGCCGAGCTCACATGCTGGTACTCTTCCCTGAGGTGCCCGATCACGTCGTGCACTTCGTTCACCGCGATCGCATTGCCGAAGTAGTCGCCGAAGAGCAGCGGATTGATGTAGGCCCAGCCTGCATAGGCGGAAGGAATGGCGAGCAATATCAGCGGCACCGTCACCGTCCAGGGCGACTCGTGGAGATGGGATTCGGTGTGGTGATCCATCCTGGGCTTGCCGTGGAAGGTCATGAAGAGCAGCCTGAAGGTATAGAATGCCGTGACGAAGACGCCTGTCACCACGGCGAAATAGGCGAATCCCGCGCCCGGAACCTGGCAGTCCCTGACGGCATCGATGATCATGTCCTTCGAGAAGAATCCCGCAAACGGCGGAATCCCCGAAAGCGCGAGCGAACCGATGACGACGCACCAGTAGGTGATAGGCATGTATTTCTTCAGCCCGCCCATCTTCCTCATGTCCTGCTCGTGATGCATGGCGATGATCACCGAACCTGCGCCCAGGAAGAGCAATGCCTTGAAGAAGGCATGCGTCATCAGATGGAAAATCGCCGCAGAATAGGCTGAAGCGCCGAGCGCGACCGTCATGTAGCCCAGCTGGGATAGCGTCGAATAGGCGACCACGCGCTTGATGTCGTTCTGGACCATGCCGAGGAAGGCCATGAAGAGCGCGGTGATCCCGCCTATCACCAGTATCACGGAAAGCGCAGTCTCAGACAGCTCGAAGAGCGGAGACATCCGGGACACCATGAATATGCCCGCCGTCACCATGGTCGCCGCATGGATCAGGGCCGATATCGGGGTCGGGCCTTCCATCGAGTCTGGAAGCCAGACATGGAGCGGAAACTGGGCGGATTTTCCCATCGCGCCGACGAAGAGCAAGATGCAGATCACGCTGATGACGAGCCAGGGCGAACCTGGAATCAGTTCCACGGTTTCGCTCGCCATGGCAGGCGCTCTCGAAAAAACCGAGGCGTAATCGAGCGTGCCGAAATGGGCAAGGATCATCCCTATGCCGAGCAGGAAGCCGAAATCCCCTACCCTGTTGACAAGAAACGCCTTGAGGTTGGCATAGATCGCGGTCGGCCTGGTGAACCAGAAACCGATCAGCAGATAGGAAACCAGGCCCACCGCCTCCCAGCCGAAGAAAAGCTGCAGGAAATTGTTCGCCATCACCAGCATCAGCATCGAGAAGGTGAAGAGCGAAATGTAGCTGAAGAAGCGCTGATAGCCGTCGTCGTCGTGCATGTAGCCTATGGTGTAGATATGCACCATCAGGGAGACGAAAGTCACGACGAGCATCATGAGAACGGTCAGCCTGTCTATCAGGAATCCGATTTCGA
This sequence comes from Pseudomonadota bacterium, assembly GCA_021848825.1. Taxonomy (GTDB): domain Bacteria; phylum Pseudomonadota; class Gammaproteobacteria; order Burkholderiales; family JABEVD01; genus JABEVD01. The sequence goes on along the minus strand of JAJZTQ010000006.1, from coordinate 55,217 downwards.
AGCGTACGTCCCCGGTCGTCATCCAGGTGTAGAGGGCGCCGTTGAAGTTGTGCCCCTGCTTCACGTCGTTGAAGATCGCGATTGAAGCGAAGAAGGCCACTGCGACACCGATGATGGTGATCCAGTGCGAGAGGCTTCTGCCGAGCTTCCGCCCGAAAAGCCCGGTGATCACGGCCCCTGCAAGGGGCGCCATGGGCACGAGCAGATACAGTTTTTGCATATCGGTCATGCTTATCCCCTCAGGCTGTCGATGTCGTCGACATTGATCGTTTTGAGGTTGCGGAACAATACGACCAGTATCGCAAGACCTATCGCAGATTCAGCTGCGGCAACCGTCAGGATGAAAAAGACGATGATCTGTCCGGAGGTGTCTCCAAGATATCGGGAAAACGCCACGAAATTCATGTTCACCGCAAGCAGCATCAGCTCGATCGCCATCAAAATGATGATCAGGTTCTTTCTGTTGAGGAAGATGCCGACGATGCCGATCGCGAACAGGATCGCGCCCAGCACCAGATAATGCGACAGTGACAACATGAATTCCCCCTATTCTGTTTTCTACTTCCTGCCCGATGGCATGGAAACCATGCGCACCCTTTCTTCCCTTCTTGCCGCGAGCTGCGCCGAGGCATCCTGCGACTTCGTATCCTTCCGCCTCCTCATGGTCAATGCAATCGCGGAAACGATTGCGACGAGAAGGATCACGGCGGCGATTTCGAAGGGGTAGACGTAATGGGTATAGAGCAGCATCCCGAGTTCCTTGGTGTTGCTGTATCCTGCCGGATGCCCTTCGGGCGCAATGGTGCCGGCAAGGCCGAAGCGTTCGCTGCCCAGCACGATCCACATCTCGATCACCATGACGATGGCGAGCAATGCCCCGAAAGGAAGCCATGCCCATATGCCTTCCCGCAATCTTGCGATGTTGATGTCGAGCATCATCACGACGAAAAGGAAAAGCACCATTACCGCGCCGACATAGACGAGCACCAGCACGATCGCCAGGAATTCCGCTTCGAGAAGGAGCCACAGGCCGGATGCTGAAAAGAAGGCGAGCACCAGGAAGAGCGCGGCATGAACGGGATTCTTGACCGTGATGACGGCAAAGGATGCCCCTATGAGCACGGCCGCGAAGAAATAAAAAACGATCGCTTCTATCATGTTGTCTGCCTAGCGGTAGCGCGCATCCTGCGCTCGGTCTGCTGCAATCTGGGCCTCATTCTTGTCCCCTATGGCAAGCAGCATCTGCTTCGTGTAAAGGAGTTCGCTTCTCTTTTCAGCATGGTATTCAAATATCCTGGTCTCGACGATGGAATCGACAGGACAGGATTCCTCGCAGAATCCGCAGAATATGCATTTCGAGAGATCGATGTCGTAGCGGGTCGTCCTCCTCGTTCCATCCTCACGCTGCTCCGATTCGATCGTGATGGCAAGCGCAGGGCATACCGCTTCGCAAAGCTTGCAGGCGATGCAGCGCTCTTCCCCGTTCGCATAGCGCCTCAGCGCATGGAGTCCCCTGAACCTGTTCGATTGCGGCGTCTTCTCCTCGGGGAACTGGACCGTGATCTTGCGGGCGAAAAGGTAGCGCCCGGTGAGCACCATGCCCTGCACGAGCTCCACGAGAAGGAAGGTCCTGAAGAAATCCTTGAGCCATTTCATTTCGTCATCCTCCTACCACAGCCAGAACGGCGTCTGCATCCAGGCACCTATCACCACGATCCAGACAAGCGTAACCGGAATGAACACTTTCCACCCCAGCCTCATGATCTGATCATAGCGATAACGCGGGAAGGTCGCGCGGAACCAGAGGAAAAGGAACAGGATGAAGGCGATTTTCAGCAGCAGCCAGAGAAAGCCCGGAATCCAGGTGAAAGGCGCAAAATTGAAAGGCGGGAGCCATCCTCCCAGGAACATCAACGAGCAGAGCGCCGAAACCAGGATCATGTTGGCGTATTCCGCGAGATAGAAAACCGAGAACGTCATGCCGGAATATTCGACATGGAATCCTGCGACGATTTCGGTTTCGCCTTCTGCAACGTCGAAGGGCGCGCGATTCGTTTCTGCCACCCCTGAAATCAGGTAGACGAGGAAAAGCGGAAAGAGCGGTACGAAATACCAGCTCCAGAACCCTGATCCCGTCTGCCCCTTGACGATCTGGCCGAGATTCAGGCTGTGCGCGACCATGAGCACGCCGACCAGCGCGAAGCCCATGGCGATTTCATAGGAAACGATCTGGGCCGATGAGCGTATCGCGCCCAGGAATGCATATTTCGAATTCGATGCCCATCCTGCGACGATCACGCCGTAGACGCCCATGGATGTGACGGCGAGGATGAAAAGCAGGCTCGCGTCGATGTTGGACAGGACAAGTTCCGGGGAAAAAGGAACCACGGCCCAGGCAACCAGCGCGGGGGCGATGGCGAGAACGGGCGCAGCCACGAAAAGGAACTTGTTCGCCCCGCTCGGGATGATGATTTCCTTCAGCAATATCTTGACCGCGTCCGCAATCGGCTGGAGCAGTCCGATCGGTCCCACCCGGTTCGGGCCTATCCTCACCTGGATGTAGCCGATTACCTTCCGTTCGAAATACGTGAGATAGGCCACCGCGCCGAGTATGGGCATGACGATCACGACGATCTTGACGAGCGTCCAGACGAGCGGCCATGCATCCCCGAATAGATCCTGAAAATATGCCATCACAAGCGCTCCACGCTGATCGGTCCGGTCATCGGACCGAGACCGGAAGTATCGGGATGGGATGACGCCACAAGCACGCAATTGTCGGGCAGCGATTCGTCAAGGAGAGCCTTGAGCGTCGCCTGCCCCTCTCCCTGCCTGACGAGCACGGAATCCCCTTCCGAAATCCCGATCGCCTTCATCAGGGCAGCATTCATGCGGGCAGATGGCGAAGCAGAAAGGGCAGTCGCCTGCAGCGCATGGGAGCGCCTGGCGATGCCGTCCGAGAAATAGATGGGCACATGGCCGACCCGCTCGATACCCTCGATGACGCCATTCGAGGCAGGCTCGCCCGATATGGCATTGTCCAGGTTTGAGGCGAAACCGGAGAGCCCGATTTCCTTCATGACCGATTCCGAATCATCGTATTCGAATCCCGGAAGATCGAGCAGATTGCCCAGCACGCGAAGCACTTTCCATCCTGGCCTGGTTTCCCCTTTCGGCGAAACCACCCCGGCAAAGCGCTGCACCCTTCCCTCGGTATTGACGAAAGTCCCCGAAGTCTCGGTGAAAGGAGAAATAGGCAGCATCACGTCCGCATATTCGTGAGCCTTGTGGCGGAAGGAGGAACAGGCCACCACCATGTCCGCCTTTTCCATGGCTTGAAGTGCCGCGGAAGGATCAGCCATGTCGAGTTCCGCTTCGGCATGCCAGAGCAGATAGGCGCGTCTGGGATTTGCAATCATTTCCGCCGCATTCATGCCATCGCTGCCGGGAAGCGCGTTGACGAGATGACCGCCCACGCTGTTCGATGCTTCCCCGAGGAAGCCGAATTTCGCGCCGAGCTTCTCCGCAATTTTTTGCGCGAGATAATGCAGTCGGGATGCATCATGATGCTGTTCCGCGAAATTGCCGAGAAACACCGCGACGTTCTTGCCCGACTTCAGGCTTTCCGCCATTTTCCCCGGCTTTCCATCCAGCTCGTTCAGGATTTCCTCCAGCGCTTCACCCATTCCGGACGGCGGCACCACCTTCCTGTTTGCGACCCTGATCCTGAAATTGCTCGAAACAGGATTGACCAGATTCACTTCGAGCCCCTGCTTTGCGGCCTGTCTGAACCTGTTTGCAAGAAGCGGGTGATCTTCGTTCAGGATGCTGCCCACGACGAGCACGCGGTCGAGCGAAGCGATTTCGGAAATCATCATGCCGAGCCACGGGGCTTTGGGCGTCATCCTGAAATCCGAGCGCCTCAGTCTGAAATCGATGTTCTCAGAGCCCAGTCCCCTCATGAGCTTCTGCAGCAGATAGAGTTCTTCGAGGGTCGAATGAGGCGTCGCAAGCGCGCCCAACGACCCCGGGCCATGGGAAGCGGCGATATCCTTCAGCCCTCGCGCGACATATTCGAGCGCGACCTTCCATTCCACTTCGCGCCATTCCCCGCCCTGCTTGATCATGGGCTTGTCGAGTCTGTCCCCGGCATCCAGCGCATCGTAGGAGAACCTGTCCTTGTCGGAAAGCCAGCATTCGTTGACTTCCTCGTTGTCCCTGGGCAGCACCCTCATCACCCTGTTGTTCTTGACCTGTATCGTCAGGTTGCTTCCCAGGCCGCAATGGGGACTCACCGATTTCTTCCTCGAAAGCTCCCAGGTTCTCGCCGAATAGCGGAAAGGCTTGCTGGTCAACGCGCCTACCGGGCAGAGATCGATCATGTTGCCTGAAAGCTCCGAATCGACTGTCTTGGATACGAAAGGCATGATCTCGGAATGCTCGCCGCGCCCGGCCATGCCGAGCTCCATGATCCCTCCGATTTCCTGACCGAAGCGAACGCAGCGCGTGCAATGGATGCAGCGGGTCATGTCCGTCGATATCAGCGAGCCCAGGTTCTTGTTGGGGACGACCCTCTTTTCCTCGCCATACCTCGATTCGACCCCGCCGTAGCCCACCGAAAGATCCTGAAGCTGGCACTCCCCGCCCTGATCGCAGATCGGGCAGTCGAGCGGATGATTGATCAGCAAAAATTCCATCACCGCCTTCTGCGCATTCACGGCAAGCTCGGAATGGGTCTTCACCTTCATGCCGTTGGCCACAGGCGTTGCGCAGGCGGGAAGGGGCTTTGGCGCCTTTTCGACTTCCACGAGGCACATGCGGCAGTTTGCCGCGATCGAGAGCTTGCGGTGATAGCAGAAATGCGGGACGTAGATGCCCAGCCTGTTGGCCGCTTCCATCACCGTGCTTCCTGGCGGCACGCTGACCGCTTTTCCGTCTATTTCGATTTCGAGCATATTAGTAGGCGGGTACGAGACATTGCTTGTGATCGATATGGTACTGGAACTCATCCCTGAAATGCCTGACGAAGCTCCTGACCGGCATTGCCGCAGCATCCCCGAGGGCGCATATTGTCCTTCCCTGGATGTTGTCGGACATGTTGAGCAGGAGATCGAGATCCTCGTTCCTGCCCTTGCCCCCTTCTATCCTGTCCACAACGCGATGGAGCCAGCCCGTTCCTTCGCGGCATGGCGTGCACTGCCCGCAGGATTCCTCGTAATAGAAATAGGAAAGGCGCTGCAGTGCCTTCACCATGCAGACCGTTTCATCCATGATGATCACCGCGCCCGAGCCCAGATAGGATCCGGCCTTGGCAATGGAATCGTAGTCCATGTCGAGATCCATCATGATTTCCCCGGGCAGCACGGGCATCGAGGAGCCTCCGGGAATGCAGGCCTTGAGCTTTCTCCCTCCCCTCATGCCGCCCGCCATCTCGAGGAGCTTGGCAAAGGGGGTGCCGAGCGGTACTTCGTAATTCCCCGGGCGCTCGACATGCCCGGAAACGGAAAAGATCTTCGTTCCGCCGTTGTTGGGCCTGCCGAGTTCGAGATACTTCTCCCCGCCGTTCAGGATGATCCATGGAACGGAGGCGAAAGTCTCGGTGTTGTTGATCGTCGTGGGCTTGCCGTAAAGACCGAAGCTCGCCGGGAAAGGCGGCTTGAATCTCGGCTGCCCCTTCTTCCCTTCTATCGATTCCAGAAGCGCGGTTTCCTCCCCGCAGATATAGGCGCCATAACCCATGTGGTTGTAGAGCTGGAAGGAAAAGCCTGAACCCAGGATGTTTTCACCCAAAAAGCCCGCCGCCCTCGCTTCTTCGAGCGCCTCGTCGACCCGCTCGTAAACCTCGTGAATCTCGCCGTGTATGTAGTTGTAGCCTGTACTGATGCCCATCGCATAGGCCGCGATGATCATGCCCTCGATCAGCTGATGGGGATTGTGATGGAGGATGTCGCGGTCCTTGAATGTCCCCGGTTCGCCTTCGTCGGAATTGCAGACGAGGTATTTATCCCCCTCGTAATTCCTGGGCATGAAGCTCCATTTCAAGCCTGTCGGAAAGCCTGCGCCGCCGCGCCCCCGCAAGGCCGATTTCTTGACTTCGTCGATCACCTGTTCAGGCGTCATCTTCTCGTCCAGAATCTTCTTCAATGCGGCATAGCCGTCGCGCTTCACGTAATCCGCAAGGCGCCAGTTTTCCCCGTCGAGTCCCTTCAAGAGTATCTGTTCCATCATTCGAGCTCCGAGAGGATCCTGTCCACTTCCGCAAAGGAAAGCGATCCGCACATCTTCCTGTTGTTCAGGATGACAACAGGCGCATGGCCGCATGAACCGAAGCATTCCCCTTCTCTCAGCGTAATTTTCCCGTCTGGCGTGGTCTCGTTGAAGCCTATCCCGAGCTTCTCCTTGAGATATTTCGCGACATCGTTCGCGCCCGACAAGGCGCAGGGAAGATTGGTGCAGAGGGTGATCTTGTATTTCCCGACGGGCTTGAGATCATACATGTTGTAGAAGGAAGCGACCTCGTATACCGCGATCGGCTCCATTTCCAGATAATGCGCGACGAAGTCCATGGTTTCAGGCGAAAGCCAGCCTTTTTCTTCCTGGGCGAACCTGAGCGCAGCCATCACCGCGGACTGCTTCTGTCCCGCCGGATATTTCGCGACTTCCCTGTCTATTTTCTTCAGCGACTCCTGGGAAAGCGTCATCTGTCCACCTCCCCGAAAACGATGTCCTGCGTGCCGATGATCGCCACCACGTCCGCGATCATGTGGCCTCTGGACATTTCGTCGAGTGCTGAAAGATGGGCAAACCCTGGTGCCCTGATCTTCATCCTGTAAGGCTTGTTCGCCCCGTCTGAAACGAGATAGATGCCGAATTCCCCCTTGGGATGCTCGACCGCCGCATAGGCCTCTCCTTCAGGCACATGCATGCCTTCGGTGAAAAGCTTGAAATGATGAATCAGGTCTTCCATCTTTTCCTTCATCGACGCACGTGAAGGCGGCGCAACCTTGTGGTTTTCGGTGATCACGGGACCCGGATTCGCTCTCAGCCAGTCGATGCACTGCCTGATGATGCGGTTCGACTGTCGCATTTCCTCGACTCGGACGAGATAACGGTCGTAGCAGTCGCCGTTGACGCCCACCGGAATGTCGAAATCCAGCTTGTCGTAGACTTCGTAGGGCTGCTTTCGCCTCAGATCCCATTCTATTCCCGAGCCTCTCAGCATCGGCCCCGTGAAGCCAAGCTGCAGCGCGCGCTCCGGGGATACCACGCCTATCCCCACCGTCCTCATCTTCCAGATCCTGTTCTCGGTGAGGAGCGTCTCGTATTCATCGACATATTTCGGAAAGCGCAGGGTGAAATCCTCGATGAAATCGAGCAGGCTGCCCCCCCTGTTTTCGTTCATCGACCTGACCGCTTCGGCGTTGTGCCACTTCGAGGCCTGGTATTTCGGCATGGCGTCGGGAAGATCCCGGTAGACGCCGCCCGGGCGGTAATAGGCGGCATGCATCCTGGCACCCGAAACCGCTTCGTAACAGTCGAGCAGATCTTCCCTCTCCCTGAAGGCATAGAGGAAGACCGTCATTGCGCCGATGTCTAGGGCGTGCGCGCCCAGCCAGAGCAGATGATTGAGGATGCGGGTGATCTCGTCGAACATCACCCTGATGTATTGCGCGCGGACCGGCACATCGATCTGCAGCAGCTTTTCTATCGCCATCACATAGGCATGTTCGTTCGACATCATCGAAACATAGTCGAGCCTGTCCATGTAGGGCACGCTTTGCAGGAATGTCTTGTTCTCCGCGAGCTTTTCGGTGGCGCGATGGAGCAGGCCGATATGCGGATCGGCGCGTTCGATGACTTCTCCGTCGAGTTCGAGGACAAGGCGCAGCACGCCATGCGCGGCGGGATGCTGCGGTCCGAAATTGAGCGTGTAATTTCTGATCTCAGCCATTCAAGCCTCGCCGTAATTCTCTTCGCGCACGATGCGCGGGGTGATTTCCCTCGGCGGGATGCTGACAGGCTGATATACCACCCGCCCGAGCGCTTCGTCGTAGCGCATCTCGACATTTCCCGAAAGCGGGAAATCCTTGCGAAATGGATTGCCGATGAAGCCGTAGTCCGTCAGCAGGCGTCTCAGGTCAGGATGGCCCGAGAACATGATGCCGTAGAGATCGAAGGCTTCCCGCTCGTACCAGTTTGCCGAATTCCACACCCCGATGGAGGATTCGAGAATCGGAAATTCGTCGTCCCTGGCGAATATCCTGACCCTCAGCCTTTCGTTGTTTTTCACTGAAAGCAGATGATAGACCGCGGCGAACCTTCTGCCTTCCCATCGCCCATCGCCATAGGTCAGATAATCCATCCCGCAGAGATCGATGAGCTGTTCGAATCCGAAATCCCTGAGCGCAATCAGGGAATCGATCATGCCTTCCGAATCCAGCACGATCGTGACTTCATTCAGACTCCCGGAAAAATCCAGGAGACGGCTGCCCAGCAGGGATTCGAGCTGCGTTCTTTCGATCATGATTGCCTGGCTATGGTATTGGTACGCTTGATCTTGTTCTGAAGCTGAATGATGCCGTAAAGCAGCGCCTCGGCCGTCGGCGGGCATCCTGGCACGTAGATGTCGACGGGGACGATCCTGTCGCAGCCCCTGACCACGGAATAGGAATAATGATAATAGCCCCCCCCGTTTGCGCAGGAACCCATCGATATCACCCAGCGCGGTTCGGCCATCTGGTCGTAAACCTTCCTGAGCGCGGGGGCCATCTTGTTGCAAAGGGTCCCGGCGACGATCATCACGTCAGCCTGCCTCGGACTCGCCCTGAACACCACGCCGAAGCGATCGAGATCGTAGCGCGATGCGCCGGCATGCATCATTTCGACTGCGCAGCAGGCAAGACCGAAGGTCATGGGCCAAAGCGAACCCGTCCTTGCCCAGTTGACGACATGGTCGATCTGGGTGGTTGCAAATCCCTTCTCCAGGACGCCTTCTATTCCCATTCAAGCGCTCCTTTCATCCATTCGTATATGAAACCGATGGTCAGTATGCCGAGAAAGATCAGCATCGCGACAAAGCCGAAAAGACCGATCTTGTTGAGCACGATGGCCCACGGAAAAAGAAAGGCGATCTCGAGATCGAACAGGATGAACAGGATGGCGACGAGATAATAGCGAACGTCGAACTTCATCCTTGCATCCTCGAAAGCCTCGAAGCCGCATTCGTAAGGGGAAAGCTTTTCGGCATTCGGCCGGTGAGGAGCGAGAATGGCGCCGGCAACCATGGGGGCGACCCCCATGACGATGCCCACGAAAATGAACAGCAGTATAGGAAAATAACCTTCCAGCATAATGCCCCTCCAGCATGACCTCGAGTTAAGACCCGGGACCGGTTTTTTGTTTACCGGTTATCATTCTCATCGATTGTTTGGTGCCGATGGCCAGACTCGAACTGGCACAGCTTGCGCTACCGCCCCCTCAAGACGGCGTGTCTACCAATTTCACCACATCGGCATCGAAGGACATTTTGTCCCCTCAATTTTAATTTAAGCTGCCTCTTCCAGCAAATTATTTTGGAATATCGCCCGACTTGGGCGCCTGCACGGGCTTGACCGTCGCCATCAGCCCTTTCGATTGAGCCTTGTGGCTGGATACATAAGTCAAACCGAGGCTGGTCGCGAAAAAAACCGCCGCGAGTACCGCCGTCGCACGGCTCAGAAAACTCGCCGAACCGCTCGACCCGAAAAGACTGCCCGCAGATCCGCTGCCGAACGCCGCACCCATGTCAGCGCCCTTTCCATGCTGCAGAAGCACCAGCGCGACGATCCCGATCGCTGCCAGCGCATGAAAAACGAGAATGATGATGTCCATATCTAACCCATCGCGCGACAAATGTCGCAAAAATCCCGAGACACGAGAGATGCCCCGCCAATCAGCCCGCCGTCGATATCGGGCATTCCGAAAAGCTCAGCCGCATTGGCAGCCTTGACGCTTCCGCCGTAAAGAATGGGCACCTTGCCCGCTACGTCGCTATCCATCAGCGCAATGCGCTCCCTGAGATGCCTGTGGACATCCTGGGCCTGCTCGGGCGTCGCGGTTTTTCCTGTTCCGATCGCCCATACCGGCTCATAGGCAATCACCGCACTGTTCAGCGCTTCCACCCCGGAATAGCCGATAACCGCGTCGATCTGCTCGCCGACGACCGCCTCCGTGATCCCCGCCTCGCGCTCGGCAAGGGTTTCGCCGACGCAGAGTATCGGGATCAGACCCGCTTCCTGAGCCGCCTTGAACTTTTCAGCGACAGTCATGCTGGTTTCACCGAAAATCGTGCGCCGCTCGGAATGGCCGATGATAACATAGCTGCAGCCGAAATCCTTCAGCATGGAGGCCGACACTTCACCGGTATAGGCGCCTTTTTCGTATTGAGAAAGGTTCTGAGCCCCCCACGCCACATGCGTTCCTTCCAGCAGTCCTTGCAGCTGGAACAGATAGGGATACGGCGAGCAGCAGACCACGCCGGACAGCCCTTCAGTCCCGGCGACAACTTCTTTCAGAAGCGCCTCATTGTCCGCAAGGCTGCCGTTCATTTTCCAGTTTCCGGCGACAATTTTCTGACGCATCGATATCCCTAATCAAAAAACTCGATAATCTTACCTTCGAAAACCTGGAGGGTCAAATCCTGTCCTCAATTATGACTGTAACAATAGTGAAACATACGCAAGTTATGATGCCAATGACAGAAAAGTGGAGGCGCAGATCCAACGCCCTGTTCCCGATTTGTCCATATTACATATATTAAGGAGTAGCAATGTTCGCTTTGAAAAGCCGAAACCTGATCATCACGGTAGCCGCAGCCATGACTGTCTCGACAGGCGCATTCGCAACAGACATCACCGGGGCCGGTTCCACCTTCATTTATCCCGTCAATGCAAAATGGGCCGAAGCATACAAGGCGAAGACAGGCGTGGGACTCAATTACCAATCCATCGGCTCGGGCGGCGGAATCAAGCAGATCGAAGCCAAGACTGTCGATTTCGGCGCTTCCGACATGCCGCTTGAGCAGGCCGACCTGCAGAAAAACGGCCTGATGCAGTTCCCCGCAGTGATGGGCGCCGAAGTGCTCGCCGTCAACCTGCCAGGCGTCAAGAAGGGTGAAATCAAGCTCAATGGCAAGATCCTCGCCGACATCTATCTCGGCAAGATCAAGAACTGGAACGATCCCGCGATCAAGGCGATCAACAAGGGCATCAATCTTCCGGACACGAAGATCACCGTGGTCCATCGCTCGGACGGCTCCGGCACTACTTTCATCTTCACCAACTATCTCTCCAAGGTCAGCCCCGACTGGAAGAGCAAGGTCGGCATGGGCACATCGGTCAACTTCCCGGTCGGCGTGGGCGGCAAGGGGAACGAAGGCGTCGCTTCCTACGTTCAGCGCATCAAGGGCTCGATCGGCTATGTCGAATATGCCTATGCGCTTCAGAACAACATGATCTACACGCAGCTCGAAAGCCGCGACGGCACTTTCCTGATGCCGACCATGGAGACCTTCCAGGCCGCCGCTGCAGGCGCGGACTGGGAGCATGCGCCAGGTTTCTATGAGATCCTGACGAACGAGGAAGGCAAGAATTCCTGGCCTATCACCGGCGCCACCTTCATCCTGATGCACACCACGCAGGATACGCCGGCGAACGCCAAGGAAGTGCTGAAGTTCTATGCCTGGGCCTACGACAACGGCGCCCAGATGGCCAAGGATCTGGTCTACGTTCCGATGCCTGCCCCTGTGGTCAAGCTGATCAAGCAGAGCTGGCACGACAAGATCAAGGATGCCCATGGAAATTCAGTCTGGAACTGAACTTTCTAGCTGGAGTTGATCTATAATAAGGGGCCTCGATTGGCCCCTTTTAATTCAGACCGCATCAATGACAACACTAAAATCAGGTTCAAGAGAAAAGCTGCAGGCCTTTCTCGATCTGGCCTTCAAACTCGTCACCCGCTTTTTTGCTTTCTCCGTTCTTGCCCTGCTCGCAGGCATCATCGTGGAACTCTTCGTCGGCGCGATGCCGGCGATTCATGCGTTCGGCTGGAAGTTCTTCGTCACCACCGACTGGGATCCTGTCAACGTGAAATTCGGTTCGGTGATCCAGGTATACGGCACGCTTGTCACCTCTCTCATCGCGCTGCTGATCGGCATCCCGGTGAGCTTCGGCATCGCGCTCTACCTCACCGAACTCTCCCCGACCTGGCTGAAGCGCCCGCTAGGCATAGCAATCGAACTGCTCGCAGGCATCCCGAGCATCATTTACGGCATGTGGGGGCTTTTCATCTTCGCTCCCCACCTCGCAGACCATTTTCAGCCCTGGCTGATCGACCATCTCGGCCCCCTGCCGGTGATAGGCGCCCTCTTCCAGGGTGCGCCGATGGGGATAGGCATGCTGACTGCAGGCATCATTCTCGGCATCATGATCATTCCCTTCATCGCGTCCGTGATGCGCGACGTGTTCGAGATCGTGCCGCCCACCCTCAAGGAATCCGCCTATGCCGTCGGTTGCACGACATGGGAAGTGGTATGGAACGTGGTGCTGCCCTACACCAAGATCGGCGTCGTCGGGGGCGTCATGCTTGGCCTGGGGCGCGCACTTGGAGAAACGATGGCGGTGACTTTCGTCATCGGCAATGCGCAGAACTTCAGCATTTCGTTGCTCGATCCGGGCAGCAGCATCGCTTCCACCCTGGCCAACGAATTCAATGAAGCGTTCGGCAAGGTTTATACGGCGTCCCTGATCGAACTGGGGCTCATCATGTTCGTGATCACCTTCATCGTGCTCGCCCTGTCCAAGATTCTGCTCTTCCAGCTCGGCAAGCGCGAAGGCGAAAAGACCTAGGAAGCCTCATGAATCTTTACTACAAAAGACGATTTATCAACGGCCTGAATCTGACCCTTTCGATGGTGGCGATGGGATTCGGCCTTTTCTGGCTGGCATGGATACTCTGGACGCTCGTCGACCGCGGGCTTTCTATCGTATCCGTGGATGTATTCACGCACATGACCCCCCCTCCCGGGAGCAGCGGCGGACTCCTGAACGCCATCGCCGGGAGCATCGCGATGACGGTCGCCGGGGTGGCGATCGGCACGCCGATAGGCATACTGGCCGGAACCTATCTCGCCGAATATGGCCAGAAGGGCTGGCTTTCGCCGACAACGAGATTCATCAACGACATCCTGCTCTCGGCGCCTTCGATCGTGATTGGGCTTTTCGTCTACGAGGTCTACGTCGCTTCCACCCATCATTTCTCGGGATGGGCGGGCAGTTTCGCGCTTGCCCTGATCGTGATCCCGGTCGTGGTGCGCACCACCGAGAACATGCTGAAGCTGGTTCCTAACGGATTGAGGGAAGCCGCCTTCGCGCTCGGCGCGCCCCAGTGGAAAGTCATCTCGCTCGTCACATTGAGGGCATCGAAGGCGGGCATCGTCACCGGCGTGCTGCTTGCGCTTTCCAGAATAAGCGGAGAAACCGCCCCTCTGCTCTTCACCGCGCTCAACAATTCCTTCTGGAGCGCCGACATGAATGCCCCGATGGCCAATCTCCCTGTCGTGATCTTCCAGTTCGCGATGAGCCCATACGAAGACTGGCACAAGCTTGCATGGGCGGGCGCCCTGCTGATCACCTTCGGCGTGCTCGGTCTCAACATCCTGACGCGCTTCGTTTTCCGAAGCAAAACCACCTTACATTAAGCTATTGAATATGGAAGCCCTGAAATCCTTCAATCCGAAAATCGAGGTTCGCAACCTCAATTTCTATTACGGAAAATTCCATGCGCTGCGCTCGATCAATCTGACGATGCCTGAAAAGAAGGTCACCGCCTTCATCGGCCCTTCCGGCTGCGGCAAGTCCACCTTGCTCAGGACCATGAACTGCATGTATGCGCTATACCCGAAGCAGCGCGCCGTCGGCGAGATCATCATAGATGGCGAAAACATTCTGGACGGCAGGCATGACCTCAACAGCCTCAGGGCGAAAATCGGCATGGTTTTCCAGAAACCCACCCCATTCCCGATGTCGATCTACGACAACATCGCCTTCGGCATAAAACTGCACGAGAGACTGAGCAGGGGCGACATGGACGACAGGGTGGAATGGGCGCTCAAGAAGGCTGCTCTCTGGGATGAAGTGAAAGACAAGCTGAAGCAGAGCGGCGACAGCCTCTCGGGCGGACAGCAGCAGCGGCTCTGCATCGCGAGAGGGATCGCCGTCAAACCGGAGGTATTGCTACTCGACGAGCCCGCTTCTGCCCTGGACCCGATTTCGACGGCGAGGATAGAGGAGCTCATCACCGAACTGAAGGAAGACTACACGATCGTCATCGTGACGCACAACATGCAGCAGGCCGCACGCGTCTCCGATTTCACGGCCTACCTTTATCTGGGCGAACTGATCGAGTTCGGAGAGACCACATCCATCTTCACCACGCCCAAGCAGAAAGCCACCGAAGATTACATAACCGGCAGGTTTGGTTGATTCCATCCCGGTTATGTAACGGTGAAGACTAATGCGCGCCAGCGCGTTACGTCGGAACCACTATATCACTGGACGTTTCGGGTAGTTTCATCATCCGGTGATATTGCGGTGTAGACTCATGCGCAAAGCGCGTGATGTCGGAACCACCATATCACTGGAAGGTTCGGCTAGGCGGCAGCATCCTGCACGGCTTTGGCGATCGAATCGGCCCAGAATCGCACCCGATCTTCCGACTTTCCCTCGACCATGACCCTGATCAGGGGTTCGGTGCCGGATGCGCGCAGCAGCACCCGTCCCGTCCCGTCCAGATCCTTTTCAGCCGCGTCTTTTACCGCGATGACCGCTTCGCTTTTCTCGAAATCGAATTTCTTCGCCATCCTGACATTCACGAGCGTCTGGGGATAGAGCGAAAGATCGTTCGTCAGTTCTGAAAGAGTGGCATTCTGCTGCCTCATGGCATGCAGCACCTGGAGTGCGGAAATGATGCCGTCGCCCGTCGAATGCTTGTCTAGGCAGATGATGTGGCCGGAACCCTCACCCCCTACCTGCCATTTCCTTTTCTGCAGCCGCTCCAGCACGTAACGGTCACCCACCTTTGCGCGCTCGAAAGGAATTCCCGATCTGCCGAAGGCGTGCTCGACGCCGAGATTGGTCATCAATGTCCCGACTATGCCGCCGTTCAACAGGTTGCTGCCCTTCCTGTGGTTGGCGATGACATAGAGAAGCTGGTCCCCATCGTAAATCGTCCCATCTCCGTCTATCATGACGACCCTGTCCCCATCGCCGTCCAGGGCGATGCCGAGATCCGCCTTCTGCTTCAGCACTTCCTGGCGAAGTGTTTCAGGGTGGGTTGCACCGCATTCGCTGTTGATATTGAGCCCGTCTGGCGATACCCCTATCGCGGAAACATCCGCGCCGAGTTCGTGGAAGACATTTCTGGCAATGTGGTAGGCGGCCCCATGGGCGCAGTCCACGACGAGGCGAAGCCCTCTCAGATCGAGATCGAAGGGGAATGTGCTCTTGCAGAACTCGATGTACCTTCCCGGCGCATCGCTCATCCTCCTCGCCCTGCCGAGATTGATGGATGGCATGGTCCTGATCGGGTCGTTCATGCCTTCTTCTATCGCCTTTTCCACATCGTCCGGCAGCTTGCTTCCGGTTTCCGAAAAGAACTTGATGCCGTTGTCCTCATACGGATTGTGGGAAGCGCTGATGACGACGCCGGCCTGGAGGCGTAATGCCCGCGTCAGGTAGGCCACAGCAGGCGTGGGAATGGGGCCCGCCAGGAAAACGTCAACGCCCGCAGCCGAAAGCCCCGCCTGGAGTGCAGATTCGAGCAGATAGCCGGACACGCGCGTATCCTTCCCTATCAGCACGACAGGCCGCTCTCCTTTTGGAAGATGCCATTCTCTCGACATCAGCATCTTTCCGGCCGAATAGCCGAGATGCATCACGAATTCGACCGTAATCGGCAATTCGCCGACGCGCCCCCTCACGCCATCCGTGCCGAAATACTTTCTGCCCATTCCTTCCCCTCTATTGCATTGAATATGGAAAGCGCATCTTTCATCGCGCCGACATCGTGAACCCTGACTATCGCAGCCCCTTTCATCACCGCAATGAGGGATGCCGCAACGCTGGCATAGCTTCTTTCGCCTGCCGCCCTTCCAGTCAGCTGTCCCAGCATCGATTTCCTCGAAAGCCCGGCGAGAACGGGAACACCTGTTTCGCTGAAGCCGTCGAGATGCCTCAAGAGTTCGATGTTCTGCTCAAGCCGCTTGCCGAAACCGAAACCCGGGTCGATCACCAGCCTCTCCCTTGCGATGCCCGAAGCAATCGCGGCCTCAATCCGCTCTATCAGGAACAGCCTGATCTCTTCGACGACGCTATTATAACTCGGCGCAAGCTGCATGGTCACCGGTTCTCCCTGCTTGTGCATGAGACAGAGCGCGACATCCGATTCTGCAATAAAATCATGATCGACTCCCTGCAACGCATTGATGTCGTTGATCATGGAGACCCCTGCGGAAATAGCTTCCTTCATGACTTCCGGTTTGACGGTGTCGACGGAAAGCGGAACCTGCTCATGAGCGAGCGCTTTGATGACCGGAATCACCCTGGCCAGTTCTTCGTCACTCGATACGGGAAGCGCGCCGGGCCGGCTCGATTCTCCGCCTATGTCGAGGATGTCGGCGCCTTCATCGATCAATCGCCTGCCATGTTCCACCGCGGCATCGACCGAGAAATACCGGCCGCCGTCCGAAAAGGAATCAGGGGTAACATTGACTATCCCCATGATCAGGGGACGGTCCAACTTCAAACGGAATTGGCCGCAGAATAGCATGGAAAAAGGGCACCGAGGTGCCCTGAATCAGACTGCTGCAGCAGGCTTCGCGCTGCTTGCGCTGCTGCCGTCCTGGGGAGGGGCGGAAGGCGCAGCAGGCGGCTGGGAAGGCTTGGGCGGCCTCGGCTCCCTTCCTTCCATGATGTCGTTGATCTGGTCAGAATCGATCGTTTCCCATTCGAGCAGCGACTTCGCCATGGCTTCCACCTTGTCGGCATTCTCCTCGAGCAGCCTTCTCGCGAGCCTGTACTGGTTCTCGATGATGCTGTGGATTTCGTTGTCGACCTTCTGCATGGTCGCTTCCGAAAGATTCTTGTGGGTCGTGACGGAACGCCCGAGGAAAACCTCCCCTTCGTTTTCGCCGTAAACCATGGGACCCAGGGTATCGCTCATGCCCCATTGCGTGACCATGCGCCGGGCTAGATCGGTTGCGCGTTCGATGTCGTTTCCGGCACCTGTCGTCATCTGCTTCATGAAGAGCTCTTCCGCAATCCTTCCGCCCATCAGCACCGCGATGTTCTTCAGGATATGATCCCTGTTCATGCTGTAGCGGTCTTCCTGGGGCAACTGCATGGTGACCCCGAGCGCACGCCCCCTCGGGATGATCGTGACCTTGTGAACCGGATCCGTTCCCGGAAGGAGCCTCGCCACAATCGCGTGTCCGGACTCGTGGTAGGCGGTATTCTTTCTTTCCTCCTCAGGCATCACCATGGAACGGCGCTCGGCCCCCATCATGATCTTGTCCTTGGCGCGCTCGAAATCGTCCATGTCGACGAGCCGCTTGTTCGTCCTTGCCGCAAAAAGGGCAGCCTCGTTCACCAGATTCGCGAGATCGGCGCCCGAGAATCCCGGCGTGCCCCGTGCCAATACAGGTGCGGAAACATCCGGCGCAATCGGCACCTTTCTCATGTGGACGAGCAGGATCTGTTCGCGTCCCCTGATGTCCGGAAGCGGCACCACGACCTGTCTGTCGAACCTGCCGGGCCGCAAGAGCGCAGGATCCAGCACGTCAGGCCTGTTCGTCGCAGCGATCACGATCACGCCGGATGCGCCTTCGAACCCGTCCATCTCGACAAGAAGCTGGTTGAGCGTCTGCTCGCGCTCGTCATTGCCGCCGCCCAAACCCGCTCCGCGCTGCCTGCCCACCGCATCGATTTCGTCTATGAAAACGATGCAGGGCGCATGCTTCTTGGCCTGGTCGAACATGTCGCGCACGCGGGACGCGCCCACGCCGACGAACATCTCGACGAAATCGGAACCGGAGATACTGAAGAAAGGCACCTTGGCCTCTCCCGCAATGGCGCGTGCAAGCAGAGTCTTGCCTGTTCCAGGGCTGCCCACGAGCAGCACGCCGCGGGGAATTCTGCCGCCGAGCTTCTGGAATTTGGAGGGATCCCTCAGGAAGTCGACGAGCTCGCTCACTTCCTCCTTGGCTTCCTCGCATCCTGCGACATCGGCAAAGGTGATCTGGTTTGCGCTTTCGTCAAGCAGCCTCGCCTTGCTCTTTCCGAACGAAAAAGCGCCGCCTTTCCCGCCTCCCTGCATCTGGCGCATGAAGAATATCCAGACCCCTATCAACAGCAGCATCGGGAACCAGGAAACGAAAATGTTCATCAGCATCGAAGGCTCTTCCTCGGGCTTCGCTTCGATCAGCACGCCGTATTTCAGGAGATCGCTGACGAGCCATGGGTCCGAAGGCGAATAGGTGACGAAATGCTTGCCGTCGGTCTTGACCCCCTTCAGAAGATGACCTTCTATCGTCACCTTTGCGACCTGTCCCTGCTTCACCTCTCCGATGAACTGGGAATATTCCAGCTGTCCCTGGGTAGCATGCCGCGCACTGAACTGGTTGAAAACCGACATCAGCACGAGCGCGATGACAAGCCAGATGACAATGTTTTTCAGCAGACTGTTCAACGTAACTCCTTAACGACTGTCCAAATTCAATTCTAAACCCATTTCATCGAAGATGTAACGAATTTATCGGGTTTTCCCCGTTCCCAGCAGATAAACCTCGCTGCTCCTGTCACGGGACGCCTTCGGCTTCCTCACCAAGACCTGCCGGAAATGGTTTTTCACTTCCTTCAGGTAATCCTGGAAGCCAGCGCCCTGAAATACTTTGACCAGAAAATTCCCGTTTTGTTTCAAATGATTCACCGAAAATTCAAGCGCGAGTTCCGCAAGATGGATGCTTCTTGCCTGATCCGTCACTTCCACACCTGAGAAATTGGGGGCCATGTCCGAAATTACAAGATCGACTTCCCTTCCTTCAAGCGCTTCTTCCAGACTTTTCAGCACGGATTCTTCCCTGAAGTCGCCTGCGATGAAAGCCACCCCTTCTATCGGCGCCATCGGCAGAACATCCAGCGCGAAAACCCTGGCGCCATGCTCGGCCGCAACCTGGGACCATCCGCCGGGGGTCGAACCCAGATCGACGACGATCATGCCGGGCCTCAACAGCCTGTCCCGCTCCAGTATTTCGATCAGCTTGAATGCGGACCTGGAACGATAGCCTTCGCTTTTCGCGCGCTTCACGTAATGGTCCGTGACATGCTCGCGCATCCAGGCGCGGCTGGTTTTGCTTCGCTTCATCGGTTAAAATTCATTATTTGGAAAAAACATGCTCAGCCCCGCCCAGAAAAAACACCTCACAGGCTTGGCCCATTCCCTCCAGCCCGTCGTCATGATAGGCAAAAACGGCTTGACGCCTTCGGTCATGGCGGAAATCGACACTGCACTGAAAAGCCACGAACTCATCAAGATCAGGGTGCTTTCCGGCGAGAAGGAAGAGCGAGAAGCCGCGCTCGACGCCATCTGCAGCGAACTATCAGCCCATCCCGTCAAGCATGTGGGGAAGACGCTCATCGTCTACAGACGGGCTGAAAAACCGTCTATTGTCCTGCCCTAGCCCTTTTTCGAAAGCACGACGAAAAGGCCCAACAGGCTTTGCAGAAGGTAAAGGATGCTGGCGATGCCGTGCCATGCCTCGAACCTGTTCCTGAAAACGCTTTTCATGACATCGCCTGCGGCTTCGTCCTTGAGATGCTGGATGATGGGCTGGATGCCGAAATGTCCGGCAAAAGTCAGAATCAGCATCAAGAGAACGGCCCAGAAGTATCTCTCCCTGAACGCCCTGCCGCCATCCTTCTGAATGGCATAGACGAGGAGATAGATGCCGCAGGCCATGCCGATATACGCGATCATGGCGAACATTTTTCCCGCCAGGAAGCCAGCGAGCATCTTGCTGGGAAGTGCCGTGAAGAGCACTGGCGCGGCCATGTAGCCTGTCACCCAAAGCCCGCCCACCCAGAGGGTGATGGCGATCTGCTGCAGGCTTTGCCCGGGGTTCTTCATCAGATGTATTTGACGTCCAGTATCTCGAGTTCTCGCAATCCCCCCGGCGCCATCACTTCCGCGACATCGCCTTCCGATTTTCCGATCAGCGCGCGCGCGATGGGGGAACTCACCGAGATCTTGCCAAACTTGATGTCCGCTTCGTCGTCTCCGACGATCTGATAGGTGACGATATCGCCCGAGTCGAGATCCTCGAGCTCGACTGTCGCCCCGAAAACGCATCTCCCGTCCGCATCGATCAATGCGGGATTGATGATCTGGGCATTGGAAAGCTTGGACTCGAGTTCGGCTATCCTGCCTTCGATGAAGCTCTGCCTGTCCTTGGCGGCATCGTATTCCGCATTTTCGGAAAGATCGCCATGGGACCTCGCTTCGGCGATCGCCGCGATGACATTCGGCCGCTCCACCGTTTTCAGATGATGAAGTTCGGACCTCAGCATTTCGGCGCCCGTCACCGTCAATGGAATCTTGTTCATGCTTTTTCCTTAGAATTGTTGCGCCTGCAGGCCCTGAATGCTGTAGGCATTGAGTTCCTGCATATGCTGTATGCCGATGCAGGCAGCCCTGGCTTCCGACATGGTCGTATAATAGGTCACTCTTCCGTGAAGGGCGGCATTCCTGATCGAGTAGGAATCCTTGATCGCCCCCTTCCTCTCCTCGACGGTATTGACGATGAGATCGATCTCCCCGTTCTTGATCATGTCGACGATATGGGGTCTGCCTTCCGCCACCTTGTTGACCGTGATCACGGAAATGCCCGCCTGATCGAGTTCGGCAGCCGTCCCTCTGGTGGCATAGATGCCGAAGCCAAGGCTGGACAATATCCGCGCGATTTCGACCGCCTTCGGCTTGTCCTTCTGCTTCACGCTGATGAAGGCGCTGCCGCGTGACGGCAATTTCACGCCTGCAGCGAGCTGCGACTTCACGAAAGCCTCGGGGAAAGTCCTTCCCACCCCCATCACTTCGCCCGTCGACTTCATTTCGGGCCCCAAGAGCGTATCCACCCCCGGGAACTTGATGAAGGGGAAGACCGCTTCCTTGACCGAGAAATGACCGGGGATCACTTCATCATGAATCCCCTGCTGATCCAGGCTCATTCCGGCCATGGCGCGCGCTGCCACCATGGCAAGCGGCAATCCTGTCGCCTTGGAGACGAAGGGCACGGTTCTGGACGCCCTCGGATTCACTTCCAGCACATAGACATCCTCTCCCTGGATGGCGAACTGGATGTTCATCAACCCCACTACCTGAAGGGCATGGGCAAGCAGCACGGTCTGCCTTCTCAGCTCGTCCTGGATGGCCATCGAGAGCGAAAATGGCGGCAGCGAGCAGGCGGAATCGCCTGAATGCACCCCAGCTTCCTCGATATGCTCCATGATGCCGCCTATCAGCACCCGCTTGCCGTCGCATACTGCATCCACGTCGACTTCCAGCGCATCGTTGAGGAAGCGGTCGAGCAGCACGGGGGAGTCGTTCGAAACGCTGACCGCTTCCTTCATGTAGCGCTCGAGGTCCTCCTGCTTGTGGATGATGCGCATCGCGCGCCCCCCCAGCACATAGCTGGGTCTCACCACCAGCGGATAGCCTATTTCCCCTGCCAGCCTCAAGGCTTCCCGTTCGTCTCTCGCGGTCCGGTTCGGCGGCTGCCTGAGCTTCAGCTCGTCTATCATCTTCTGGAAGCGCTCGCGGTCTTCGGCGCAATCGATCATGTCCGGACTCGTGCCTATCACAGGCACGCCGTTGGCCGCGAGATCGTCGGCGAGCTTCAATGGCGTCTGCCCCCCGAACTGGACGATGACGCCATAAGGCTGCTCGAGTTTCACGATCTCCAGCACGTCTTCCAGCGTCAGCGGTTCGAAATAGAGCCTGTCCGACATGTCGTAGTCGGTCGAGACGGTTTCCGGATTGCAGTTCACCATGATCGTCTCATAGCCGTCCGAGCGCATGGCGAGTGCAGCATGCACGCAGCAGTAGTCGAACTCGATTCCCTGGCCGATACGGTTAGGGCCGCCGCCGAGGACCATGATCTTGCGTTTCGACGTCGGCCTCGACTCGCATTCCTCCTCGTAGGTCGAATAGAGATAGGCTGTCCTGGTGTCGAATTCGCCTGCGCAGGTGTCCACCCGCTTGTAAACGGGATGAAGCTTCATTCCCCAGCGTTTTTTCCTGACTTCGTCCTGCGTGCATCCGAGCAGCCTGGCGAGCCTTCTGTCGGAGAAGCCGCTGCGCTTCAGCTTTCTCATTTCCTCGAAGGAAAGCGTGGAGAGATTTTTCCCGAAAAGCGCCTTCTCCTGATTCACCAGATCCTCTATCTGGACAAGGAACCAGGGATCGATCTCGGAGAGACTCCTGATCGTCTCGAAATCGAAACCGTTCCTGAAGGCATCCGCGACATACCATATCCGGTCCGGACCCGGATCGCCGAGCTCGGCTTCTATCTCGTCCGCGTCATCAGTGATCTCGTCCAGGCCGTCCTTTCCTGTCTCGAGTCCTCTCAATGCCTTCTGGAAGGATTCCTGGAAAGTGCGCCCCATCGCCATCACTTCCCCGACGGATTTCATCTGCGTCGTCAGCCTGTCGTTCGCCTGGGGAAACTTCTCGAAGGCGAATCTCGGTATCTTGGTGACGACATAATCGATGGAAGGCTCGAATGAAACTGGGGTCGCCCCGCCGGTGATTTCGTTCCGCAATTCGTCGAGCGTATAGCCCACTGCGAGCTTCGCCGCGACTTTCGCGATCGGAAAACCGGTTGCCTTGGAGGCAAGCGCAGAAGACCTCGACACCCTCGGATTCATCTCGATCACCAGCATCTTGCCGTTCTTCGGATTGATCGCGAACTGCACGTTCGATCCGCCGGTGTCGACGCCTATTTCCCTCAGCACGGCGACAGAGGCATCGCGCATGAGCTGGTATTCCTTGTCCGTGAGCGTCTGGGCAGGCGCAACCGTGATCGAGTCGCCCGTGTGCACGCCCATCGGGTCGAGATTCTCGATTGAGCAGACGATGATGCAGTTGTCATGCTTGTCCCGCACCACTTCCATCTCGTATTCCTTCCACCCGATCACCGACTCCTCGATGAGGAGCTCCTTGGTCGGGGACGCTTCGAGCCCGGATTCGCAGATCGCGATGAATTCGGCACGATTGTAGGCGATGCCGCCGCCGCTTCCGCCCATCGTGAAGGATGGCCTGATGATCACGGGATAACCGATGGATGCCTGAACCTGGAGCGCTTCCTCCAGGCTGTGCGCGATCATCGAGCGGGCGCTGGAGAGCCCTATCTTCGTCATCGCCGCCTTGAATTTTTCCCTGTCCTCCGCCTTGTCTATGGCTTCCCGACTCGCCCCTATCATCTCGACATGATGTTTTTCGAGCACGCCATGCTTGGCGAGATCCAGCGCGCAATTCAAGGCAGTCTGCCCCCCCATGGTGGGCAGGAGCGCATCGGGCTTCTCTATCTCTATGATTTTCTCGACCATCTGCCAGGTGATCGGCTCGATATAGGTCGAATCCGCCATTTCAGGATCGGTCATGATCGTCGCAGGATTGGAATTGACCAGGATCACCCGGTACCCCTCTTCCCTCAGCGCCCTGCACGCCTGCGCGCCGGAATAGTCGAATTCGCATGCCTGCCCGATCACGATCGGACCGGAGCCTATGATCAATATGCTTTTTATGTCCGTACGCTTCGGCATATCAGGATTTCAATCCTTCCATCTGTGACAGGAACCTGTCGAAAAGATAATCGACGTCATGCGGCCCGGGGCTCGCCTCAGGGTGCCCCTGGAAGCAGAATGCAGGCCTGTCGGTGAGCGAAAAGCCCTGAAGACTGCCGTCGAAAAGGGAGACATGGGTGACCTTCGCATTTTCAGGCAGGGTCGAGGCATCCACGGCGAAACCATGGTTCTGGCTGGATATCACCACGCGCCCGGTCTCGAGGTCCTGGACAGGATGATTTGCCCCATGATGTCCGAATTTCATTTTGAGTGTTTTTGCGCCAACTGCAAGTCCGAGAAGCTGATGGCCGAGACAGATGCCGAATATCGGGATCCTCTTTTCCAGAAGCTGCCTGATAGCGGCAATCGCATAGTCGCATGGCTCGGGGTCGCCAGGCCCGTTGGAAAGAAAGACGCCGTCAGGATTCAGCTTCAGCACTTCCTCGGCGGACGCCTCGGCCGGCATGACGGTCACTTTGCATCCGCGGCTTGCGAGCTTCCTCAGTATGTTGAACTTCACACCATAGTCGAATGCAACGACATGATATTTCGGGTTATCGAGCTTGCTGTATCCCGAATCCAGGGTCCATTCGCATTCCTCCCATTCATAGGGCGTCTTGCAGGACACGACTTTCGCAAGATCCATTCCAGAAAGGCCCGGAAATTCGCGCGCCATTTCGACGGCCTTTTTCTCGTCCGCGCCTCCTGCCATGATGCAGGCGCCCTGCGCCCCCTTCTCCCTCAGGATTCGGGTCAGCTTCCGGGTATCGATATCCGAAATCGAAACGATTTCATTTTTCCTCAGGTATGCCGAAAGCCCCTCTTTCTCGCGCCAGCTGGAGGAGGCAAGAGGAAGGTCGCGGATCACGAGTCCGGATGCATAGATCCCTACCGACTCGACGTCTTCCGGATTGACGCCGGTATTGCCGATATGGGGATAGGTCAGGGTGACGATCTGTCTGCAGTAGGAAGGGTCGGTCAGGATCTCCTGATAGCCTGTCATCGACGTATTGAATACAATCTCCCCGACGCATGCGCCTTGCGCCCCGATGGATGTGCCGCGAAAGATTGTGCCATCTGCGAGCGCAAGAATTGCAGTCTGTGGCACTTGAGACTCCTAGGATGCTGGGTATTGGATGATGGAGGGCCGAACCCCCGAACCGTATAGACGATTATTATACTATCAAACGGGCAATCAACGAAAGCCCAACACGTCCCGCATGTCGTAAAGACCCGCATCGCGCGCGGCAAGAAAGCGGGCTGCGCGCAATGCGCCTGTGGCGAAGGTTGCGCGGCTGTCGGCCTTGTGGGTGATTTCTATTCTTTCTCCCGTCCCGGCGAAAAGAACGGTATGGTCGCCGACGATGCTCCCTCCTCTCACGGTCGCAAAACCGATGGTCGAGGAAGCGCGCTCTCCCGTCACACCCTGCCTGCCGTAGACTGCACATTCGGAGAGATTGCGTCCCAGCGCTTCAGCCACCACTTCGCCCATCTTGAGCGCAGTGCCGGATGGCGCATCGATCTTGTGGCGATGATGGGCTTCCATGATTTCGATGTCGTAATCGTCGCCCAGCACTTTTGCAGCGACCTCGAGAAGCCTGAAGGCGAGATTCACCCCGACGCTCATGTTGGGCGCGAAAACGATGGCGATGTCGTCCGCCGCCTCTGCAAGCAGCGACTTCCCTTCCTCGGAAAATCCCGTGGTGCCGATCACCATGTTGATTTTCGCCCTCCTGCAGAATTCGATATGGGCAAGCGTCGCCTCGGGTCTGGTGAAATCGATCAGCACGTCCGCATCCGCAGCGGACGCGATATCGTCCGATATGACCACCCCGCATGACGATCCGATGAGCTCCCCGGCATCCTTGCCGGCCAGAGCGCTCCCTTTTCTTTCGAGCGCGGCATGAAGCGTCATGTCGGGCGACTCAAGAACAGCTGAAAGCAGGCTGCGCCCCATTCGGCCGGAAGAACCGGCAATCGCGATCTTGCCCATGTCAGAACCAGTCGAAAATTCTCGAGAAAAATCCCTTTGTCTCCTTCGTCGAGGCGAGGAGCGGCGCTTCCGGCAAGCCGCGTCCTTCCACCTTCTCCATGCTGTCGCCTTCGAAGTAGACTGAAATCCTGTTCTCGGTCACCTTGCCCATTCCGTCGTTGTAGAGATAGACGTAATCCCATCTCTCCTGATGAAACACGTCCATCACAAGCGGGCTCCCCAGGATGGCCTGGACCTGTGACTTGGTCATGCCCTGGCTCAGCTGATCGAGGCTTTTCTGCGTGACATAATTGCCCTGCCGGATCGGAACATGGTATTCGCTCAATGCCGAACAGGAAGCGAGGAAAAGCAGAAACAGCAGGGAAACGATGCGCATAACGGTTTCAAAAGGCTGGGAAACGCTATATCATACAGGAAAATCCCCAACCTGGCATAAGGGCATCATGAGCAACGCAAATGACCTCAAGAACATCGGACTCAAGGCGACGCTTCCCAGAATCAAGATACTCGATCTGTTCGAACACAATCCCGCCCATCACCTTACCGCCGAGGACGTCTACAAGCTCTTGATCAGCGAAGGAATGGATACGGGCCTTGCGACCGTATACAGGGTGCTGACCCAGTTCGAACAGGCAGGTCTTTTGGTCCGCCACCATTTCGAAGGCGGCAAGGCCGTGTACGAGCTCAACAAGGGCGGCCATCACGACCACATCGTCTGCCTGCAATGCGGAAGGGTGGAGGAATTCTACGACCAGGAAATCGAAAAAAGGCAGGCCAAGATCGCCAAGGAAAAGGGATTCGTCATCAACGACCATTCCCTCTATCTTTATGCCGACTGCGTCAAGCCTAACTGTCCGTACAAGAGCTGAGCATCTCCCTTGCATGCCGTCTCGATGTATCGGTGATCTCCAGCCCGCCCAGCATTCTCGCAATCTCGTCTATCCTGCCCGTCTCGTCTAGTAGCTCGATCCTGCTTCTGCCCCCCTCCTTGTAAACCGAAAACTGCCAGTCCGCCTGGGCGGCCACCTGAGGAAGATGGGTCACGCACAATACCTGCCTGTCTTTCCCCAACTTGGCGAGGAGCCTCCCGACGATTTCGGCAACCCCGCCCCCTATCCCGACATCCACTTCGTCGAATATCAGGGAAGGCACTTTCTGCGCGCGGCTCGCCATCACCTGGATTGCGAGGCTGATCCTCGAGAGCTCTCCGCCCGAGGCGACTTTCGACAAAGGCCTCGGCGGCATGCCGGGATTGGCGGAGACGAGGAATTCCACCTTCTCAAACCCGTGCGCATCGCCTCCCCCTGTTCGTTCGAGCGAAACATCGAACGATCCGCCCTTCATGGAAAGCTGCTGCATCGATTCGGTCACGCCAACAGACAGGGTTTCCGCTGCCTTCCTCCTCTCGCGGCTCAATTTTTCGGCGAGATCGGCATAGATTTTTCGCGCCTTCGCCTCTTCCTCCCGCATCTTCCCTATGTCTCCCGATTGTTCGAGGTCCACAAGGCGCGATTTCGCCTTCTCCAGCAGCCCCGGAATTTCTTCCGGCCGAATGCGGTATTTGCGCGAGATCGTATGAACCGCATCGATCCTCGCATCCAGAAACTGCAGCTGCTGGGGATCGAGATCCAGCCTCTCCACATAATGCTTCAGGGCATGTGCTGCTTCACCCAGCTGGATTTGAGCGGCATCGATGTACGGCCTGATGGAAGCAATTCCCGGGTCGAAACCTTCAAGCGAAAGCAGGCGAGAATCGATGGAAGCGAGCCTGGAGAGGCAGTCGTCATCGGATTCGATCAGCGCATCGAGCGCATAATTCGCGCCTTCTATCAGGCTTGCAGCATGAGAAAGCCTGCTCTGCTCGTTGAGCGTTTCCTTCCAGCCCTCAAGGCTGAAATCGAGGCGGGAAAGCTCGTTGACCTGCCATGAAAGCGAATCGCGCTCAGCTTCCATTTCGGCGCTGCCTTCCTCGAACTGGCGCACGGCATGGCTCAGGGACATCCAGGCCGAATAAGCCCTGGAGACTTCTTTTGCAAGATTCTCGGCCCCTGCGAATGCATCCAGCATTTCGCGCTGCACGGAGGACTTGAGAAGGGACTGGTGAGCATGCTGGCCGTGGATGTCGACAAGGTAATCCCCCGCCTCCCTGAGCTGCTGCAGTGTCACGCCCCGCCCGTTGACATACGCCCTTGATCGCCCTGAAGCGTCCACGACTCGCCTCAAGAGGCAAAGGCCTTCGTCGCCTTCGAGATCGTTATCGGCAAGCCAGGCATTGAATTCGGGAACCGCCTCAAGCGAGAATTCCGCGACGATTTCGGCGCGCTCCGCCCCTGATCTCACCACCACGGCATCCGCCCGCTCTCCCAGGGCAAGTGCGAGCGCATCGACGAGAATCGATTTTCCAGCCCCCGTTTCCCCGGTGAACACGGTGAATCCTCGATCGAATTCGATCTCGATCTTCTCCACGATGGCGTAATCCCTGATTTCAAGCCGCTCAAGCATCAGAAGCTCTCGCTCCAGTGCAGTTTTTCCCTCAGCATGTGGAAGTAATTGTGCCCCTGCGGATGGAGCAGCCTGATCGTCTTCTCATACCGCCGGACAAAAACGCAGTCGCCCTCGACGAGGTCGAAATGGGAATGACTGTCGAAATGAACCCTCGAATCCCCGCTTTTCTTCATGATGATTTCGATGACGGAATCCCCGCCTATCACGATCGGCCTGTTGCTCAGGGTGTGGGGGTTGACCGGAACGAGCGCGATGATCGGCAGCCCAGGATAGAGAATCGGGCCGCCCGATGAAAGCGCATAGGCCGTGGAGCCTGTCGGGGTGGCGACGATCAGCCCGTCCGACCTTTGCGTATAGACGAAGAGTCCGTTGATCCTGACCTCGAATTCGATCATGCTCCCCGATATGCCGCGATGGACGACGACATCGTTGAAGGCAAGCCCCTTGAACAGCTTTTGCTCTTTCCTGACCACCCACGCTTCCAAGAGATTCCTGTTTTCAATGATGTATTGTCCATCCAGCATCGACCCGATGGTTTCGAGCATGGAGTCGATCGAAATGTCCGTGAGGAACCCGAGCCTGCCCTGATTCACGCCGACCAGGGAAACGCCGTAAGGCGCAAGCGTTCTGGCAATATTGAGCATGGTGCCGTCCCCGCCCAGAACGATGGCGAGATCGGCCTTTTTTCCGATTTCATCTAGGGCAAGAGCGGGAAAATCGCTCCCCTTCACGTTGTCCGCGGTCAGCTTGTCCTGGATGACTGAAATACCCCTTTTCTTGAGAAATTCCCCAAGTCTGATGAGCGGGTCCGCGATTTCAGGGCTCTTGTATTTTCCGATCAGCGCGACGGTTTTGAACTGGATTTCCATGGGCATGATTAAACCATGTGCCTATGACAATTTCAAACCAGTCCCAGCGAAACATGGATCCTGTCCTTCTCCGTTTTCAAGCTTCTGATGCCGATGAGATCGAACAGTCTGACATGGCCCACCTTTGCAGCAAGCGGCTTCTCGAGAGAGGGAATTTTGTCGAGCATGATTCCTATCCTGTTGTCTTCGAGCCTGAAATAGGGTTTCCCGGAAACGGCGGATTCGACATGGGTCGATCCCGATGCGGCCTCGAAAACGGAAATCGCGACCGTTCCCAGTATCCTCCCCAGAAGCGTATCGCTTGCAGATTTCGCCATCTCATTGTAGGTCATCCAGATCGTGCGGTTCGGCCAGTCCACATCCAGGAATCTGAAATCAACGGTGATTTCGGTGTCCACCCGGCTTTTCGAGACCAGAATCACGGTTCCCTTTTCGTCAGAGAGCAACAGATCCTTCACTTTCACCCTGTCCGAATCGACAGATTTTCTAAGTTCGTCGAGAAGCAGGGCGCGAGGCAGATAGACCCCGTCACGGGCAAGACCCGGAAGGCTTCCAGCGGCCTTCATCGCCTCGACTTTTTCCAAGAAAGATCCGCCTGCAAGCGCATGACTTCCCCAAGTCATTGCGAGGCAGAACAGCAATAGTCTGAAAGGCATCATTTCAGGAAAGCAGCACAGCCACGATGCCGGTGATGAAGATGCCGTCGAAGCTCCCTGCCCCGCCGATCGAAGCGAATGGCGCGCCCATTCTTCTGAGATCCTTCAGGTGAAGCAGATCCGAGCCTATCAAGACGCCGAGCGTGCCGCTGATGTACGCGAGCGGCGCAGCATGCTTCGCGTCGAGCAGGTAGGATACGGCCGCGGCAGTGATGGGTGCGAGAAAAACGGGCATGCCTATGCCTATTCCCGGCAGGCCCCTGCTCACTTTCCAGGAGAGCAGCGTGACAACGGAAACCGCCGCGATGACGCGGACCGGATCGAGCGGATGATGGTTGATCAGATAAAGACAGAAAGCCACAGGCACCACGCATCCCCCCACATTCACAAGAATCCTGGTCTTGGCCGCCGAATCTTCATCGTTCCCCAGCTCGAAAAGCGGAAGATTGATCATGCTCCCGACGATGATGGTGAGGAAAAGCAGGTAGGCGGAATCCGCGGAAAGGCCGAGCTTGTCGAACGCGACGGTCAGTATCCCGATCTGGACGAATGCGACGAAAAACATGAATGCCGCGATGAGCAGCAGGAAGCGAGCCATGAGTCCTCCTTTCACCCCCATTAAATCCCATTTTTCAGGGATGATCCAGCTCTTTCCGGTTCGCAGTGGCAAGGAACGAGGACGCCATCGTCTTGTAGAGCGGGGTGGGGCAGACGATGCGTGAGACGGCATAGGCGATGACGGAAGTCGTCATCAGCGGGATGGTCATCTCGTGATTGTCCGTCATCTCCATGACGATGACGAAGGCCGTGATCGGCGCCTGAACCGCACCGGAGAAATAGGCGACCATGCCCAGCGTCGCCATTGCGCCTTGAGGGGCATCTGAAAAGAGACTGGTGAGATTGGAGCCGAGACCCGCGCCTATCGCCAATGAAGGCGCGAATATCCCGCCGGGAATGCCGCTCAGATAGGAAACGATGGTGGCAAGCATTTTCAGTATGCCGTAGTCCTGAGGGATGTTCGCCGTTCCTTCGAGGATATGTTTGGCTTCGGTATAGCCCGTGCCGTAAGTCGAACTTCCTGAAAGAATCCCGATCAAGGCGAGAACGAGACCGCAGAGCGCAGCGAAATGAATGGGTTTTTCCTTCATGAAGGCCCCCGCCTTTTCCGGCAGCATCTTGCCGGCATTGAGCAGCGTCAGACTGAAGATGCCGCCCATGATGCCGCCTGTCAGGCCGCAGATCAGCACGTAATACCAGCCCTGGCTGAATCCCAGCGAATCGTTGGTATGCCCGAAATACGTGTAATTGCCCAGCATGGCAAGGGAGGCCATGCCCGCGACGATGATGGCGGTCAGCACTGCGCCGCTGGTGCGTTCTTCGAAGGAACGGCTCATCTCTTCGATGGCGAAGACGATTCCTGCAAGCGGGGTATTGAAGGCTGCAGCCACGCCGGCCGCGCCGCCGGCCAGAATCAGGCTGCGCTCCGCATCGACCCTGGAGAAAGACCCCCATTTGCCCAAGGCATGCATGATGGATGCGCCGACCTGAACCGTCGGCCCTTCGCGCCCGGCCGATGCGCCGGACAGAAGCGCCAGCACAAGCATGAACACCTTGCCTGCCGCGATTTTCAGTGAAAGCACGGATTGACGGGCAGCGGCATCCGAAATCTTGAGCGCCGCGATCGTCTGGGGAATCCCGCTTCCCTGGGAGCCGGGAAAATACTTCCTCGTGATCGCCACGACGAGTGCGAGGCCCAGCGGGCTGACGATCAGGGGCAGATAGGGGGAAACCGCGATCAGGTCATGGAATACGGCATTGGCATAGGCCGCCGCCACCGCGAAAAGCACGGCGATGGTCCCGACGCATACCGCCCCTCCCCAGAAAATGAGCCTGCGCTTCCAGTGCGTGGTGGATAACCAGATGTATTTGGAGCGGCGATAAAAACGGTTCTGCATGCCTCATTCACCCATGCTGTCGGCGGACAGTATAGCAGAGCCGCCCTCCGAAATCCCGGCACGCGGCAGCAGCCTGTGGATCAGCCACATGCCGAGCGCCGAGAGCCCGACGATGAAAGGCCAGGAGACCAGAGGCAATGCCGCCAGCCCGAAGAACTCGTTCACGAAGGGCAAATAGACTGAAGCGGCATGAACTAAGACGGCGCCGACGAGTATCCCCCATACCACCCATCTCCTCCTGCCTGAAGAAGCGCTTCTTTCCATGGAGGAGACATGGTAGACGGCATAGAGCCCCATCAGCACGATGCAGGAAACGGCTGCGGTCTTTCCATTGCGCTCGCCGCCGTCGAGAAAATAGAAATTGACATAGATGAACAACGTGAAGAACGCGATCGTGAACCCGGTTACGAGGGCGAATTTGGTCGTATCGTAAAGGAAGTGCTCGACAGACTGGCGACGGAAAACGGGCGTCATGAAAGTCAGGATCGTCGTCGGAATGCCGATGGTGAGCAGGTCTATCCAGGTGATATAGCGCGGGCTCAACGGAAATTCGAGCCCGACGAACCCCGAAAAAAGGATGAAAAACAAAGTATAGATGTTCTTCGTCAGAAAAAGTCGGGATACGCGCTTGATGTTGTAGATGATCCTGTCCCCCTCTATGGATGCGGCAGGCAGGTAGGTGAATGCATCCTTCAGGAGCACGATGTCCGAGACGTCGCGCGCTGCAGCAGCGCCTGTATTCATGGCGACCCCGATGTCGGCCTGCTTGAGCGCCAGGATGTCGTTGATGCCGTCTCCGACCATGCCGACGAATTCGCCCGAATCCTGGAGGCATTTCACGATCTGCATCTTCTGCTGGGGGTCGAGACGCCCGAAAAACTGTCCCCTTGCAATGATGTCCCTGAATTCAGCCGTTCCGAATTCCGGCAACTCCGTCCCATTCATGAGGTCGCCATGGACCGAGATCCCCGCTTCCTTCGCAAGGGCCGCCACGGTTTCCGGATGATCACCTGACAGAATCTTCAGCCTGACATTTCGCGATTCATAGAATTCGACCGCTGCCGTGACATCCTGTCTCAATTCGTCGCGGAGCACGATGAATGCCTGCAGGACGAGCCCGCCTCTTTCGGGAAGGGGATCCCTGGTGCTGCAAAATGCCAGCACGCGAAAACCTTTTTGCCTGAAACCCGTCAGCATCGACTGCTGCAATGCCGTCAGTTTGTCGCCACAAAGCACTTCAGGCGCGCCCAGCCAGAGGGATATTTCGGCACCGTCGCCCCTCACCCTGACAGCGCTCATTTTCTGTTCGGAAGAGAAGGGAAGCTCATCCAGCAATTCCGCGGGGATGCCCGGATAATTCGCCTCTATGGCACGAATCGTCTGATTCTTTTCCCTGACTGCCGATATGTAAAGCCTTATTCTTCTGACGGTTTCCTCGTAAGCCTGGCTGAGGAAAACGAGTTCCTCGAAATTCAGACGATTCGTGCCTAACGTCCCCGTCTTGTCCAGGCAAAGCGTGGTGATATGGCTCATCGATTCGATTGCAGCAAGCCGCTGGACCAGCACATGTCTCTTTGCGGCACGCAATGCCCCGAGCGCGAAAGCAAGCGTCAGGATCAGCACCAGCCCTTCCGGGACGAGCGACTTGATGACGGTCACGATGGAAAGGATATTGGAAGCGATGGAGACCTGCTTGATGAAATTCGCAAGCAGGAGCAGCAGCACGAAAAGCACCATCACTGCAGTCAAAACCTGGATGATGGAATTGACGTCATGCTGAAGCGGCGAGCGCATTTCCCTGTATTGCTTCGCCTGCTCCGAAATCTGGCTGACCCGGGAAGCGGCGCCGACGCCTTTGGCAACATATTTCCCGGAACCCCTGACGCAATAGCTTCCGGAAAACACCTCGCTCCCCGCTTTCTTCGCAACTGGGCGGGCTTCCCCGGTGAGCAGGGATTCGTCCATGAATACTTCCGAAGATGAAACCATCATCCCGTCCGCGACGATCTGGTCTCCGGGAGAAAACGCGATCAGGTCGTCCAGCACGACGTCTTCGCTCCTGATTTCCTGCTCCATTTTCTCCCTGATCGCCACCGCAGTCTTCCTGCGAAGCAATGCAATCCGGTCGAGCGCCCATTTCGCCCGCAATTCACCGGCAATCCCGACCAGCATGTTGCCCAATGTGACGATGGACAGGAAGAAGGCGTCGCTGTAGGAATGGATGACGAGGAGCGCTGCGATCGAACTTGCCAGGACGCCGTTGAAAAGCGTGACGATATTGCTGCTCAGAATGCCTGAAATCGGCCTGGATGTCGCCCGCTTGACCTTGTTGACCTTTCCTTCGCGGATCCTTTGCGCGACCTCTTCATAAGTCAGCCCCTGTTCCGCGGCTGTCGAAATTTCCGAAATGTTTTGCATCAGGCTTTATAACAAATAGCAGGGCTTCCAAGCAACCTTTCGGCCGGCATGGAAATATTACACGATTGCAGGGAAAGGCACGAAGTTTCAGTATACAATTCCGGGAAAAGGAACGGATATGCTTCTGCTCGGCATCGACCTGGAAACTGGCGGCGAATTCAACTCGACCTCCGCCTCGAACTTCATCATCGAAATCGGGATGGTGCTGTGGGACACGGATTTCTCCCAGCCTGTCGAGATCTTCTCTGTCCTCCTCGACAACGAAAGGCCTGTCTCTGCGGAAGCTTCCGAATACACCGGGATCACCGACGCGCTTTTGAAGCGCCACGGATCGAAACCGGACATCCGGGTGATCCATCCGGTCAAGGATCTCATGGAGAAGGCCGATTACATCGTTGCCCACAACGGCAGGGATTTCGACAGGCCGCTTCTTGAAGCCTTTTTCGGCCAGAGGAGCCACAAGATGCCCGTCAAGCCCTGGATAGACACCCTCTACGACGTGGATTATCCGAGGAACTGCACGAGCCGGAACCTCACCTATCTGGCCGGATTTCACGGCATATTGAACAGCTTTCCCCACAG